>NZVB01000061.1 GCA_002701375.1 Cyanobium sp. NAT70
GGGCGAATGGAATCCGTGATGGCGATCGAGAGCGAAGGTTTTGGCAGTTGCGTTGAGGGAATATGAGTCGATGTAGGGCTAAAGATACTTAGGCTTGTTTTGCTGTGCCTTGCGTTTTTTGTGGATGGATTAGGCGGTTGGATGGGTGAAACTAGTGACTGTTTTATGGATAATGGTGCCAGGTATTGAAGGCTGATTGATGGGCTGTTTGGGGTGATTGAAGCAATAAAAAACCCCTGAAATGCAGGGGCTTTGAGTGTGTATGCTACCCCCGCCGACACAGGCAGCGTCCACAGTTACAGGGACACTCGACAACAACGTTAACCAACACTTCAACAGCCGCCCAAGCTCCTACAGGTATCAACGGGCTTCACACCGCCTAGCACCCAAAACAGGTGACAAAGCTATAACACACCCCCCCTTCAGGCCGAATGGTGTTCGTTACACCCCCAGCCGCACCCTCAAGCTCTCTATCAGACAGGGTTTGGCGATAAGTGTTTAAGTCTTCTGTGGTAATCGAGAACCCAGCAGCCTTAGCAATAGCAACAGGGTCAACTCCTTCTGCTTTGAGCTGTTCCTGTACTGAAGGGTCGGATTGAACCTTGGCGATGAATGCCTTGAGTTCCTTCAGGCATTCTGAGGGGCTCGGCTCATCCTGCAGCAGCTAAAATTAAAGCAATGAGTTCAAGCCTGTGCTCAGTCAGCATCACGAACCTTTGGCTTAGAAGCTGATGATTATAATTGGAGACTGCTATCATTCGCTGCAATTATTCAGGCCTTTTCTTAATGCCAGTCATCAATATTTGCTCTATGCATGTGTCAACTTGAGTTGATAGTATTATTTTGCTTGCGCACAGAGGCTTCAAGAGGAAGAATCCAAGTTTCGAACCCATCCGAGTGTTTGCCTAGGGTCCGAAAACCAACCCTTTCAAAATAGCGCTTAGAGGCTGGCCTATGTAAATCTGGATTTACATTTTTAGATAATAGATATTTTGCACGGCAATCTCTTTGGCAGTCTTCAGACAGGAAGCCTTTAAGAAATGTTTGGTATAATGGATGAACTAGGCGAAATGGATTGGTCTTTCTGCATTCCTTTTTGATATACATACTCTGATAATAGCAATGGCTACCCAAAAGAAACGAGACGTCGATTTCAGAGAATGTGACATAGACAACTCCAATGATTTCCCCAGAACAATCACGAGCCAAAGCAGCAGGTAGTATTTCAGGCCTGTTTCGATTGTGAGGTGTCTCAGGGCTAGGAGTATCTATAAAATCTTCTGTATGGCAGGTTCCATAGCTATTGATCTCCTCATGAAAGTAATCACAATGTTCTTCCCAAAAATGCTTGAAATCTTCAGAAATACCTGAATTTCGGCCTGAAAAGACAAAAGAAAACTCAAGAGGGATTTTGGGCTCTGCCTGCTTGATAGCAGCTTTAATCATGCTGGCACTCTTAGAGTGGGGATAAAAGAAGATGCTTTACCTTCTCAAGGCTAAATCGATAGGCTATTAATAAATATCTGATAGCAAGAGGTCTCTACTAGAAGAGACTCACTATAGGGCGTCCACCATGGCCTCAAGCTTCCGCACGTCCACTCTGAAGATAAGCCTCGTCTGCATCGATCATCACTTCCGCATCGTCTTGGAACCAGCAGCCATACATCAAGTTGAGCACCCGATCCACATCAAGATCGCGATCGCTCACGTCCTGCCACAACCTCTGCGTCAGCTCAGCATCAGCCAGTTGAAACTGAGCGTTGGCCAAATTCCTTGCAGATGAGAAGTAAATTTCACGTTCACGTGCCGCAGGCGACGTACAAGTAAGAAGTTTGGTTGGGATATGGCCTCCCGCCCTTCAAGAGCTTGGCTGCAACAGCTTGATGGGTTGTTCTGGCGCAGGCAACACAGAAAGATCCTCTCCAGATGCATTCGCTGTGTGTGATGGCCAATCACCTCCTGTACCTGCTCATCAAACCTGATGATGCAAGTGAATTGCCAAAGCTGATGCACTGGTTTGGCTGGTATTCAGCGATGGCACTCAACCGCCTGAGTGGTCGTTGCGGGCACTTTTGGGAAGCAAGGTATTACGCCACTGCCATCGCACCAAAAGACCACAGACGAGTGCTGAATACCTTGCGGTATATCCACGCCAACCCGAAAGCAGCTGGAGTGCGTAAGGGTTTCTATAACCCCTATTCCAACTATGGGCACTACGGCAGGTTGGCGTGTGATGGCATCAGCGAGTGGCATCCAAGTTTTCTGCAACTGGCATCAAGCCTGAAGGGATGCTCCAGGCGATATGAGCGGTTCTGCCAGAAGTATCGCCATCACGCCAAGCGAGGAGCTAAGTGCCATTGGGGCTCAAGGGTGCTGAAGCGATTGGTTCAGAGCACTAGGAGCAACAGAAGCAAGAAGAAACGGGTCTCACCAGGCCAACAGCAACTCCCTTTTGCTTTTGATGTTCGGCTCAATCAAATCCCAGAGGAGTGGCATCAGGTTGCGGTGAGATTTAGACGAGCGAATGGCATCCGTGATGGTGATAGAGAGCGAAGTATTTGGCAGTTGCATTGAGGAGATATGAGATATAGGGCTTAAAGAGTGTTGAGGCTTTATTTGTTCTGCCTTGAATTTTTTGTGGATTGATTAGGTGGCTGGATGGGTGAAAGCTATGACTATTTTGTTGTCAGTGGTGCCAGGTATTGAAGGCTGATTTATGAGCTTATTGGCGAGGTTGAAGAAGTAAAAAGCCCCTGCTTATGCAAGGGCTGTGAGTGTGTAGGCTTGCCCCAGTCTTAAGCCACATGGGGTATAGACATGTGCTGTTTCTGGCCTACATGCATGGGGTAAAGACATTGGGGTCAGTAACATGCAGGGGCGCACTGGCGGGATGAACCTTGGCTGCCCTTCCCTTTCCCCCAGACACCGCTTCCAGCTCTTCATCAGACAGGGTGCGTTGATGGTCTTCTGTGGTCACCTCGAACCCAGCAGTTTGGGCAATAGCAACAGGATCAGCACCTTCTGCCTTGAGCTGTTCCTGAAGGGCTGGTGTCGCTTTGGACCTTGGCGACGAATGCCTTGAGTTGTTCTTCTGATATCAGGACAAGGGCTTAGTCCATTTCATTGTCTCTTCTGCAAGCAGCGTTGTCAGACTTGGGTGAAGAAGGTTGTTTCTCCAGCCACGCCCATAGCCACCCAACGCATCGCCAAGGATTTCCCCGCTCTTCCTTTTTCCTTCTTCTGCCGTCCTGCAGAGGTGGTGGGACCTGAGTTGGTGGGCTGCAGGTTGGTGAAACGCCAGAGCGATGGGGGTTTGCTTTGGGGCGTAATTGTGGAAACCGAAGCGTATTCACAGGACGCCCCCGCCTGTCACGGTTACCGCCGCCGCTCACCGCAAAACGAAACCCTGTTTGGTGAGCCTGGGCGGTTTTATGTGTATGTGAGCTATGGCATCCACCACTGCGTGAACGTGGTCACTGATCGTGCTGAATGGGCCAACGGTGTTTTGCTGCGAGCCGTTGCTATGCCGGCTGAACCGGAGCGGGCGGCGGCAGGGCCTGGCTTGCTAGCCCGCCGCTTTGGTTTGACAAGGGCGGATGACAGCCGTCCGGTGACGGGTGAACATGAGGTTTGGTTGGCTTCCCGATCGGCGACCCTCAACTGCCCCACGCTTGTGACCACCACTCGTATCGGTATATCTCAAGGTGAGGACCTCCCCTTGCGCTGGTACCTCAAGTCGAGTCGTTGCGTGAGTCGACGTGCCAAGGGGGATCGTATGCCGCCTAAGCAGCAAGCCTGGATTCCTTCTGCGGTTGATTGTCTATGAGCGGATGGCATCACCGTCACATCATCGACCTTGCAACGTTCTCCCGCGAGAACTATGCAGCGGTTCTCGAGCTCGCTCATCGCTTCCGTTCCTTGCCGATGACAGGGGCACGCAAGTTGCCGGCGTTGCAGGGTCGACTTGTGGCCACATTGTTTTTTGAGCCCAGCACGCGTACCCGCAGCAGTTTTGAACTGGCCGCGAAGAGGCTTTCGGCGGATGTGCAGAGTTTTTCGCCATCGAGTAGTGCGCTGAGCAAAGGAGAAAGCGTTCTCGATACGGCTCGAACTTATGTGGCGATGGGCGCCGATGTGCTTGTCGTGCGGCATCGCTCGACGGGTGTCCCGCAGCAGTTGTCTGAAGACCTGGAGCAGGCGGGTGAGCGAACAGTGATCCTCAATGGTGGGGATGGTTTGCATAGCCATCCCAGTCAGGGATTGCTTGATCTCTACACCCTTGCCCGATATTTCGACCCTGCTCATCCGTTGCCGGAATCGCTTCAGGGGAAGCGGATTGTGATTGTTGGGGACATCTTGCATTCACGTGTTGCCCGCTCCAATCTCTGGGCTCTGACCGCCTGTGGTGCTGAGGTGGTGTTGTGCGGGCCCCCCAGTTTGTTGCCGGATGCGTTCGCGGCATTTGTTGATGCGCCGCCTCCAGGGCAAGCCACGGATCCAGTGCCGAATCGTGGTCGGATTGTGATTGAACGCAGTCTGGAGCGGGCACTTCCCGGCGCAGATGCCGTGATGACATTGCGGTTACAGAAAGAACGCATGGGGCAGCAATTGTTGACGGATCTCGAGCGTTATTACAGAGATTTTGGGCTCAATCATCAACGTTTGCGCTTGTGCGAGCGATCGGTTCCTGTGCTTCACCCTGGCCCTGTCAATCGCGGCATTGAAATGGCTGGCGAGCTTTTGGATGACAAGTCGATCTGCTTGGTTGAGGATCAGGTTCGCAATGGTGTGCCGATCCGCATGGCGTTGCTGTATCTGATGGCATCGGCCGAAACTCCAGACATGACACCTGCTGCAATGGCTTGAGATCAATTGAGCTCTGAGGAAAGCCTTGCTTGCTCTTTTTGTAAGAAGTTGCTCAATTTTTTGTCAACAATGAGCTTGAATAAGCTCTGAACATCTGTTCTGTCTTGCGGGTGATTGTAATTTTTTGAGAGGTTTGTGGCTTGTTGTTGATGTTTCTGTTGTCGAGCTTCAAATTGTTTTGAATCGAGCTTCTTGTTATTGCAAGAGTAAATTAGCAGGTGGAATGGATCGATTGTTTCGCCGCCTATTTGTTTTCTCTTCCGGTGGTGAAGGGGCTGAAGGTGGAGAGGAAAAGAAAAGCGCGAGTGCGTTTGTGGATCAAATGATCGATTTTCGAATGTTATGAAGCCTCGTATCTCTTTCATGTGCTGCCAAGCATATTGAGCCTTCGAAATCTTCTTGAATGATCTGGAATTTCTTGGTTGGCAATAAATTTTACACCCGATGAAGTTCATGAACTTCATCGGGTGTGCGTATAAATTGATTGAATTTAAATGGTGTTGAATTGATTTATTTGGCGACAGTTGAAGTCTCTTCGCTTGTGTCGATGATTTCCTCGGTTTGAGGAATTCCGCTCAGCTGGTGTGAGTAATGAGCCATCGCGGCTTTGAGAGCGGCACCAGGAGATGCAATCGATGGCCCTTCTCCTGCCTGCATTGGGAAATGTGCGTCTGCGGCATCGAGAGCCATGTGTTGGCTGGGCATCCCCGTGAGCAGCATGGAGGCGCGTTGCTGGGTGAGCAGAGCGAAGATCCATTTAATCGACAACGTGATGCGATTTTCCCAACCTGGGATCAGCACCAGGTGTACAAAAGCCCAGAGAAGCCATCCAATTTTTCCAGAGAACTTCAAACCGCGTAGATCAGCCACTGCTGTGTCGCGATCCAACACCGCCATGCTGCCGAAATCAAAGTAATTAAATGTGGGCCGAGATTGATTGGCGACGATCGCTGCAATGTCTTTGCCGATAAAAGTTCCTGCTTGTTTTGCAGGGGCTGCCATCCCTGGTAGGGGTTTGCCGTTGGCGGTGTGGCTGTAGCTGCTCAGGTCTCCCGCGACACGAATCTCTGGATGCCCCGGGATCGAAAAGTCAGGTTCCACCACAACGCGTCCTCCGCGATCGACCTCACACTCCGTGACATCTGCCAGCTTCTTGCCCAAGTGAGAGGCCCTGACGCCAGCGGTCCAGATCACTGTGGCGGCTTGAATGCGGACATCGCCGTCTGGGGTCCCGACAATCACTTCACCGGGACACATGGTTTGGACACGACCTTTGGCCAAAAATTCGACACCGTCGTTTTGGAGTGATTTAAGGGCAACTTCAGACAGGGATTCCGGCATCGCTCGCAGCAAACGATCGCCAGGATCGACAAGCACGATGCGGGTTTTCTTCGGATCAAGCTGCTTAAACGAGTTTTTCATCGCCCAACGCATCAGCTCTGAGACGGCTCCTGCCATCTCACAGCCACTTGGTCCACCACCCACGATGACGACTGTTTGGAGAAATTGACGAGCTTGCTGATCAGGGGTTTGCTCGGCCTGTTCCATGGCCATTAACAAGCGACGACGAATCTCCTCGGCGTGTTCGAGGATTTTCATGGGGGGCGAGAAGGTTCGCCACTTGTCGTGACCGAAGAACGTACTTCCTGAGCCAGTCGCAAGGACCAGATGGTCGTAGCTGTAGGACTTACCGTTAAAGATGATTTGCTTGCCTTCAGGATTGACCTGGGTGACCTCCCCAAGCAGCACCTGCACATTCTTTTGAACTCCGACCATTTCTCGCAGTGGTGTCGCAACATCGCCTCGCGAGACAAGGCCTGTTGAGACCTGATAGAGCAATGGTTGGAAAAGATTGAAATTGCGCTTATCGATCAATGTGATGCGCACATTTGAATTCGCAAGCGCCTTGCAGGCATGCACACCAGCGAATCCTCCACCCACGATGACAACGTGGGGAGAATGACGGAATTGCTCCTCAGGGGGTTCAAGCTCAAGAAAGAAATGATCGCCGGCCATGGCGTTGCTGCAAAGGCTTTCACGCAGCGTATGGAGACCAGTCGACTTTGTCCGTTTCCCGGTGTCAGATCGTTGTCAGATCAACTTGAACGCTTCCAGAAATAGGCCATAGAGAAAGCCAATCCTGCTCATATCGATGAGATCAAGCACGATCGGTGATGTGCCGCTTTGCTTCCATGGACGTCGTAGGCGCACGCTCAGTTCCGCGGTCAGCACCACCAACAGCGCCGCGATTGGATCCATTTGACTGAGAACACCGGCGACGGAGGTGATGGCGCTGCCAATTAAGAAGCTCACCAACAGGGCCAGGACCAGCAGAGATAGTTTTCGCCATGGGTTCATCGCCCATGCCTCTAAGCGGCTAGTCGCCTGGACGATATTGGTCTGGAGACGAGTGGATTGAAGTCGGGACGCCATCTCCAAGGAAAAAGAGGCAGGGATCGATTTCGATGATCCCCATCACCTGGCCAAGACCCTGCCGCGCCTTATCTACACCAGCTGTAGTGGTTGTGCAGGGTTCAAAGCCTATTGATAGGGGATCCCAATAAAAAAAGCTCGGGACGATCCCGAGCCGGGTGATGGGGACTGGCGCAGCAAAGCTTGCCTTCGCAGGTTTGGCAACCCGTTCGGTCCAGGATTCGAACTAGGTGGATTCCGCTTTGGCCTTGCGCGAAGACTTGCCTTCGAGCAATTCCAGCAATGCCTCCATTTGGGCCATCACCCCACGAACTTCGCCTGCTTCGGGCAAGAGGCCATCTTCCATCACGCCTTGGTGCATTTCGCGAAGCTCCTGGCGGATATAGCGCAGGTGACTGACGACCTGCTCACGCTTCGACTGCGACATCGATAACAGGAAATTTCACTCATCCCTTTTACCCCATGATGTGCCAGGACTGTTATCTCTCTGCGTCGTGATGCCGACGGCGAAGGCCAAAAGAGCAAACGTGATCAGAGCAGTCGGGCGTGCGAGAACGCTCAGAAGTGATATGCCTGCGAGCACAACCAGCAAAGCGAATCGCCGGATCTGAGGGCCTGGAAGTGCAACTTGCAAGCCGATACCGCACTTCGATGGAGAATAGGGGATTCGAACCCCTGACCTCTGCGGTGCGATCACAGCGCTCTACCAGCTGAGCTAATTCCCCATGGCGGCACGCTAGCGGTCTGGTCCAGGATCAAAATAAAGGTCACTGCCTCCAACGATGCAGACCGCTCAGAACATGCCGATCAGCTCAGGTGAACCGATCACACCCGAACGTCTTGCCTCCTTTGACGACGAAGCTGTCGCTGAATTGGCACGGCGACTTGATGAGGATGACTACCCAACTCCATTTGCCGGTCTGTCTGATTGGCATCTGCTGAGGGCACTGGCGATCCATCGTCCGGAACTGACCGCCCCTTACGTGCATCTCGTCGATCAGGAACCGTTTGATGAGGACTGAGCTGGACGAGCCATTGCATGGACGTCGGCTTCTCGTTGCAGTCAGCGGCAGCATTGCTGCTGTGAAGACCCCCCTGTTGGTCAGTGCTCTGGTGAAAGCTGGGGCGGAGGTGCGCTGCTTGATCACCCCGAGTGCGGAACGACTTGTCAGTCCAGTGGCGCTGGCTTGTCTGAGTCGGCACCGCTGTTATCGAGATGAGGACCAATGGGATCCCTCAAGCACGCGCCCGCTTCACATTGAACTGGCGGAATGGGCCGAATTGGTCATCGTGGCTCCGTTAAGTGCCACAAGCCTCGCTCGTTGGAGCCATGGTTTTGCGGATGGGTTGCTCGCCAGCACATTGTTGGCTTGCGAGTGTCCGATTTTGGCGGCAATCGCCATGAACACGGCCATGTGGCAGAACGNTGTCGTTCAGACCAATTGGCAGGTGCTTCGAGGACTTCCAGGCGTGATTCCGCTGGAGCCGACGCCAGGCCTGCTGGCTTGTGATCGTTTGGGCGACGGTCGAATGTTGGCTCCTGAATTGATCCAACTGGCTGCTGCGTCTGTCTTTAGCTGTGGCGATGGCAGTCCTCAGCAGCACCAGGATTGGTGTGGTCGGCGCCTCCTGGTGAGTGCTGGTCCAACGTTGGAAAGCATTGATGCGGCGCGGGTGTTGAGCAATCGCAGCAGCGGCAAAATGGGGGTGCTACTAGCGCAAGTGGCTCGTTTTCGGGGAGCCAAAGTGGATCTTGTTCATGGCCCGCTTCAGGTTCCTTCTGAATGGCTTGAGGGCCTGCAATCTGTTGACGTTAGTTCTGCTTCTGAGATGGGAGCCGAACTGAGCAAACGTCAGGTTGATGTCGATGCCATTGCGATGGTTGCAGCTGTTGCTGATCTGACGCGACGGGATGGGGGGCTCAAGCACAAACCAGCTAAAGCAGATCTGTCCNTAACGCTTGGTGAAGGGTGGCAAGAAGTACCAGACCTTTTGCAAGATTTGGCGCGCACGCGGCCTGATGGTCAATCCTTGCTGGGTTTTGCGGCTCTGACAGGGTCAGATGACGACCTTTTGGAACGAGGTGAGCAGAAGCGACTGAAGAAAGGGTGTGATCTGCTCATGGTGAATCCCATTGATCGCGCTGGACAAGGATTTGGACAAAACGCGAATGGGGGTTGGCTGTTAAGTGATGACAGACCGGTTCGTCTACCCGTGATGTCAAAACTGGCTTTGGCGCATCATCTTTTGGATGCGCTGGGCAGACATCAGGCGGCAAGGTCGGTGGAATCTTGATCAAGCAAACCGATAAATGTGCGCAGCTGTAAACGGGGGATGTAAGGCCAACCCCCACTGCGTTCCATGGTTTGTAGCAAGCTAAAAAGTTTTTGACGGTTCTCCGGAAGGCTCTGCCTGAAAGGACCATCCTGAATCTCGCGATGCAGGGATTCCAGGTCTCGCAGCAACAGCAGTAATGCTTCAGGGTCGTTTCGATGCGCGTCCGCCAATTCCCTTAAGGCATGGGTCAACGGCTGAAGGCGTTGATCCATGCTGTTGGCTTCTGGGGAGGACACGAGGGAATTGCAAAGTTGTTGAGACCTGCGAAAGGCTAGCCGGGGAGACGATTTAAGACCTGTAGGATCCCGTTCGGATCGGTCAAGACCGCACACCAATAGCCCTCAGGCCTCCTCCCATGCGCATTCGTCCTCTGCTGGCCATTGTGCTGGCACTCTGTTTATCCCTGGTCACCGCTTGCAGCGGAGACAGTCAGGCAGTTCAGCGTGCAGCCTCCAACGTCACTTATGACGACATTCGCAACACGGGCAAGGCCAATGATTGCCCCACCATCCCTGACTCAGCCCGTGGTTCCATTCCGCTCAGTGTTGGCGGTAAGTACGAACTACGCGACATCTGCATGCACCCCGTTCAGGTCTTCGCCAAGGAGGAACCCACCAATCGCCGCCAGGTTGCTCAATTTGTTGAGGGCAAAATCCTGACTCGATTCACCTCAAGTCTTGATGAGGTCTTTGGTGATCTCACCGTCACGTCTGACGGCTTGCAGTTCCAGGAGAAGGGCGGCATGGACTTCCAGCCGATCACCGTCCTTGTCCCTGGTGGTGAAGAGTTCCCATTCACGTTCTCCAGTAAGTCTCTGAAGGCCACCGCGGAAGGTGGTTCCATCACCACCAGTACAGATTTCGAGGGTGAGTACCGCACGCCTAGCTACCGCACAAGCAACTTCATTGATCCCAAAGGACGGGCTCTCACAACAGGTGTTCAGTACGCCCAAGGTCTGGTTGCTCTCGGCGGAGATGACGAGAAACTTGAGGCTGAAAACACCAAGCGTTACATCGACGGCACCGGCACCATGAGCTTGTCGATCACCAAAGTGGATCCAGAAACTGGGGAATTCGCTGGGGTCTTCAGTGCCATCCAACCCTCGGACTCCGATATGGGAGGCCGCGAAATCGTCGACATCAAGATCAGTGGTGATCTTTATGGACGGCTAGAGGAAGCTTGATTCGGCTTGCTGCTCCAGTTGTTGATCAGAGGGGCCATTGGCCCCTTTTTTTTGTGCTCTTGATAGTCATCTGGGAGAATCTCGCCGATTCTTTTTTCAAAACATGACCGCCAGCGTTACAGGCTCCGCCCAGCGATCCGGTGTGATCGCTCCCTATGGAGGAACTCTGGTGGATCTCATGGTTCCCGTTGATCAGCGGGCCTCCATCAAGGCTGAAGCGGTCAAGAGCTTGGAGTGTTCCGACCGCAATGCCTGTGATGTGGAGCTGCTGGTGGTGGGTGGTTTCTCTCCTCTGCGTGGTTTTATGCATCAGGAGGACTATGACGCCGTTGTCGCTGATCACCGGACGGCAGCAGGGCAGCTCTTCGGTCTTCCAATCGTGATGGACACCGATCGCGAGGACGTTGTGGTCGGTGACAAGATTTTGTTGACATACAAAGGCCAAGAGTTGGCGGTCCTCTCGGTTGAGGACAAGTGGGAGCCAGACAAGGTGGTTGAGGCCAAGGGCTGCTACGGCACCACATCGCTGGAGCACCCGGCTGTGCGGATGATTTCCATGGAACGCAAACGGTTTTATCTCGGTGGGACACTTAGCGGCCTTGAGCTGCCGAAGCGTGTTTTCCCCTGCAAAACGCCGGCAGAAGTTCGTTCTGGTCTGCCTGACGGTGAGGACGTGGTTGCTTTCCAGTGCCGCAACCCCATTCACCGGGCGCATTACGAGCTGTTTACGCGGGCTCTGCACGCCCAAAACGTCAGTGCGCAAGCTGTTGTGCTTGTTCATCCCACTTGCGGTCCAACGCAGCAGGACGACATCCCTGGATCAGTTCGTTTTCAAACCTATGAACGCCTTGCCGCTGAGGTGGATAACGACCGCATTCGCTGGGCTTATTTGCCTTATGCCATGCACATGGCCGGTCCTCGAGAGGCTCTCCAGCACATGATCATTCGCCGCAATTACGGCTGTACTCACTTCATCATTGGCCGTGACATGGCGGGCTGTAAATCCTCCCTGTCTGGCGATGATTTCTACGGTCCCTATGACGCTCAAAATTTCGCAAAGGAGTGTGCCCCGGAGCTCACCATGGAGACTGTTCCATCGCTCAACCTCGTCTACACGGAGGAGGAAGGGTATGTGACAGCGGAACATGCCGAGGCACGCGGCTTACATGTGAAGAAACTCAGTGGCACTCAATTCCGCAAGATGCTTCGTAATGGCGAGGAAATTCCGGAGTGGTTTGCCTTCCGCAGTGTCGTTTCAGTCCTACGCGCCGCATGAGCTCTCAGAAGAGCAGTAACATTCCTTCATCTGTACGACACGATCCTTGAACAAACGCTGGCGAAACATCGGCCTGTACGTCCTTCTTGTTGTGGTCGTGATTGTGGTGGGAACCGCTTTCTTGGATCGACCCGATCCGGCCACGGCCGCAAGAACGATGCGGTACAGCGATTTTGTGGAGGCGGTTCAAGAGAATCAGGTCAGTCGTGTCGTTCTCTCTCCAGATCGCGGCACGGCACAGGTGGTGGAGAACGACGGCCGACGTGCTGAGGTCAATCTCGCTCCGGACAAGGAATTGCTTGGCATGCTCACCAAGCATGACGTTGACATTGCCGTCCAGCCAACGCGTCAACCCAGTGCTTGGCAGCAAGCAGCTGGGAGTTTGATCTTCCCNCTGCTTCTCCTCGGTGGCCTCTTCTTCCTGTTCCGCCGCGCTCAAGGAGGAGGAGGTGGCAACCCAGCGATGAATTTTGGGAAGAGTAAAGCTCGGGTTCAGATGGAGCCTTCCACNCAAGTCACCTTTACGGATGTTGCGGGTATCGAGGGCGCGAAACTCGAATTAACTGAGGTCGTTGATTTCCTCAAAAATCCCGATCGCTTTACGGCAGTTGGCGCCAAGATTCCCAAAGGTTGTCTGCTCGTTGGACCACCTGGAACCGGTAAGACTTTGCTTGCCAAGGCGGTCGCAGGAGAAGCAGGAGTTCCCTTCTTCTCTATTTCAGGATCGGAATTTGTTGAGATGTTTGTTGGTGTTGGTGCCAGCCGCGTACGTGATTTGTTTGAGCAAGCCAAGAAAAATGCACCCTGCATTATCTTTATCGATGAAATTGACGCCGTCGGTCGTCAGCGTGGTGCTGGTCTCGGTGGTGGTAATGACGAGCGCGAACAAACTCTCAATCAGTTACTGACTGAGATGGATGGATTCGAGGGAAATACTGGCATCATCATCATTGCTGCAACGAATCGGCCGGATGTTCTCGATGCAGCGCTGTTGCGTCCTGGCCGCTTCGATCGACAAGTCACCGTTGATCGTCCTGATTACGCCGGCAGACTTCAAATCCTTGGTGTTCACGCCCGTGGCAAAACGCTTGCCAAGGATGTCGATCTCGACAAAGTGGCGCGTCGAACCCCTGGGTACACAGGTGCTGACTTAGCCAATTTGCTCAACGAAGCTGCCATTCTTGCGGCACGGCGTGAGCTCACTGAGGTCAGCAACGATGAAATTAGTGATGCCATCGAGCGGATCATGGTTGGTCCGGAGAAGAAGGATGCTGTCATCAGTGAGCGCAAAAAGAGATTGGTGGCTTATCACGAGGCAGGTCATGCCCTTGTGGGTGCCTTAATGCCTGATTACGACCCTGTGCAGAAGATTTCAATTATTCCTCGCGGCAATGCAGGTGGATTGACTTTTTTCACGCCCAGTGAAGAAAGGATGGAGTCAGGCCTTTACTCACGTGCCTATTTGCAAAATCAAATGGCAGTAGCACTTGGTGGTCGTGTCGCCGAAGAAATTGTTTATGGAGAAGATGAAGTCACAACAGGTGCTTCCAACGATCTTCAGCAAGTGGCTCAGGTGGCTCGCCAAATGATCACTCGTTTTGGTATGAGCGATAAACTTGGCCCAGTTGCCTTAGGGCGTTCCCAAGGGGGTATGTTCTTGGGTCGAGATATTGCTGCTGAGCGTGATTTCTCTGAGGAGACGGCATCAACAATTGATGAAGAGGTATCTGATTTGGTAGACGTCGCTTATAAGCGAGCGACCCAAGTTCTTGTTGATAATCGCGCCGTGCTCGATGAGCTTGCTGATTTGCTCGTTGACCAAGAAACTGTTGACGCAGAAGAATTGCAAGAATTGTTGATTAGCCGTGACGTTCGGGTTGCCGAATACGTCTGAACCTGATCGCCAACAGAATTGGCTGACCCAACAGGAGCGATTAATTTCCTCCTTGCGGGATCAGCCACTTTTGTTGGTGGTGCGTGCCCAATTGAATGATTTTGTCAGGCCCTTTTCCGCTAGTCCATTGTTTGGGCAATTGCAACAACTACGGGATTCTGGATTGCGTCACGTCGAAATAGCGTGGCTAGACCACCCTGATTGGTGTGAATTTTATGTTGATTTAAAAAGTCGGTGTCCTGAATTTCAGTTGGGTGCCGCGTCGATCGTGGACCTGGAGGCTCTTGATGATCTCAAGGAGGTTGATGCGCCCTATGCCATGGCGCCCTGTTGGGATCCAAGTTTGCAGCAACGTGCGCTTGATCGCGGTTTGCTTGTTGTTCCAGGCGTGTTTAGTCCCAGCGAAGTGCTGCAAGCTATCCGGTTCGGCCATCGTTTGGTCAAGCTTTTCCCAGCGGCTGAGCTTGGTTGTCGCTATTGGATGCGCTTAAAAGCTCCTCTTGGAGATCTCCCTGCGGTGATTGCGGCCGGGGGGCTTGGGATTGCAGATGTAGAAGAATGGTTGCAAGCCGGACATCACGCTGTGGCCTTAGGTCGCAGCGTAATTGGCTCTGCTGGTGTCAACCCAGACTTGTTGATTTGGCTGAAGCAGTCGACGTCTGCTCGTTGACACCACCTAGTGGTTGACATGAGACCAGGATGCTACAGATAAGAGAGCTGTTGTTTACGCCATGTCGCAGCTCACGATCAAACTGAGTGATAAGGCTGATGCCCTGATCGCTCAGCTGCAGAAAGAGATTTTCAACCGTCGCCGCAAGAAGGTGTCTCCTGCCGGAGTGGTAGAGACACTTGTCGAAAGTGGTGCCAAGTCTCAGTCTGACAAGCGATTTGCCACGTCTTGGACCAATCTGATCAAAGACATCGAGAAGGCGGCAAAACTTGCCTACGCCCATGGCAGCAAGCCATCCAGCTTGAGCGATGAGGAGTGGGCGCTGGTGTTGAGTCATCGCAGTCGAGTCAACACACGTCCCCGTCGGACCGTGAAGAAGAAGGTGGCCATCGAGAAGGCTCCTCGTCGGACGCGAACGCGGAGTTCAGCGCAGACTCCTACAACACAGGAGACACCAGTGAGTGGTANGGATCAGGTTCCGGTGTCTGTGAGTTGAGTCATTACCAAAGGCTGCATTGTCCCTGCTGACGCAGGAGATGATCCGCCAGGACCAGAGAGACCATTGCCTCCACCATCGGTACGGCTCTTGGCAGGACGCAGGGGTCGTGCCGGCCTTTGGCGGCGAGGGTGGTGGCATTTCCTTCAGAGTCAACCGTCTGCTGTTCTTTGCGGATTGTTGCCGTTGGTTTGAAGGCCACACGCAACACGATCGGTTCACCATTGCTGATGCCCCCTTGGATTCCGCCTGAATTGTTGGTGGAGGTTCGCAATCGTCCGTCCTCGCTGGGCAGAAAAGCATCGTTGTGGTCGCTCCCACGCAGCAAGGTGCCGTTGAAGCCTGAGCCGATTTCAAACCCCTTGGTGGCTGGGAGCGACATCACCGCCTTGGCGAGGTCTGCTTCTAGTTTGTCGAACACCGGCATGCCAAGGCCTACGGCGGGATTTCGCACAACGCATTCAATAATCCCGCCGCATGAATCGCCTTCTCGGCCAATCGTCTCGATTCGTTCGATCATTTTGGTCGCTGCCTGTTGATCAGGGCAGCGCACGATGTTGGATTCAATCGCTTCACGGCTCACGTCTGTCGCGTCGATCGTTGCTTCGAGGGTGTGAATTCGCTTGACCCAGGCCAACACCTCGCTTCCGCAGGCTTTGCGCAATAACTGCTTTGCGATGGCGCCGGCAGCCACGCGTCCAATGGTTTCGCGCGCAGAGGCGCGTCCTCCACCACTGCGAGCCTGGATGCCGTACTTGGCTTGATATGTGGCATCCGCGTGTGATGGCCGAAAAGCCATCGTCATTTCTTTGTAATCCCCGGGCCGTTGATCTTTATTGCGAATCAGCATGGCGATCGGAGTGCCAAGGGTGGTGTTGTCGACCAGACCACTGAGCACTTCAACTTGATCCGCTTCTTTGCGTGGCGTTGTGATGTGACTCTGACCGGGTCGCCGGCGATCCAGTTCTGTTTGGATCTCTTGGAGGTCCAGTTCCAACCTGGGCGGACAACCTTCCACAATCACGCCGACCCCGCCACCGTGGGATTCCCCGAATGTACTGATCCGGAAAAGATCACCGAAGCTGCTGCCCATGAGTGCACCACGCTGGTTGGAGATTACGCAGCCGTCAGTCAGGCGTCCTCAATCAGAAAGGCGACACCGGCTAGGCCAAAGCGACGAAATTCGATGAAATTGAGATCGGGTCTCAGCCTCTGCAAGGCGCGGAAGGCGTTGCGGGCGCCGGAACTTTCAAATCGTGACCAGCAGTAGTAATGCTCAAAAGCCAGGATCATGCCAACAGTCAGTTTTGGTTCCAGCCAGTGCAGTACGGCACTGATATCGCTGTAAGGCTGACCATTAATCCAAGCCAAGGCGATCGTGTCTGGCATGGCGACAGACTCTTCAAGCTTTGACAGGTCAGCTTGAATCAGATGCAAAATTTTCAACGGAATTCGAGACCAACGACATCGCCTTCGGAAGGCAGCTGCACTGATCACTGGCGTGTCTGACTGCCAACGCGGATGCAAATCTTTCGCGGTTTGTGGCTCTGTGATGCTGGAGAACTTGCCAATGCCCCAGAGCTCACGCTCGATCGGTTGAGCTTGAATCGCTCGCCAGGCCATTGGAAAGGTTCGATATTGAAGACAGCCGAATTCCGCGTAATCGCCTTCGATCTTGTTGAAATGCAGCAGCCGGAAGGCTTGGCGGAAAAACAGGGCTGTTTCTTGATGGTTGGTATGACGCTGCGCCATACCGGAGAGCAGTTGCTTTAGTTTCATGAAATTTTTGGACCTCCCCTGGCGCTTGATCCGGGTTCGACCTTGATCTGTTGCAGCAGATCTAGACCTTCGTTCAGGGTGGGAATCCAATCGTCTGAACGGCGCCGGATCAGTCGAGTGTTGGGATAAAAAGGTGAGGTGTCTCGATCTTCCGGCCAGGTCGTGACACTGTCGCGATCGAGCACCACAACGCATGGAATGCCAAGTGCTCCAGCCAGATGTGCCGTGGTGTTGCTAATCGTGAGGACTCGTTGCAGAGATGCAATTTGTCCTGCATAACCATCCAGATCGGTGAACTGGTCGATGGTCCGCGAGGCCTTGATGGGTCGACCGCTCATTTTGACGAGCTCGGCTAGGCCCGCCCGCCCTTCTTGGTATTGCAAGGACTGCACTCGTCCTGAGACTGTCGAAAGAAGCTCCGCCCAGTCGGTCAAGCTTGGCAACGTTTTGTACATCGCTTTTGAATACCAGGAGATGCCTAATCCGCGAGGCTTTCGATCGGGACATGGGGGTGGGGTGAGTGAAATAAATCCCTGGCGGATGCTTGCTTCGTCGTGGGCATAGAAAAAAGCAAGTTGTTCGTAAGTCGTTGAGGGAATGTTTGCGTTGGGCGTCCAAGAATCACTGTCACTGATGAAATGAACGTTGGGAAAACTGCGTTGAAACAAGCCAACCAATCGCGACTCTGTTTGAACGATGACGTTGGCGATGTCTTGGGCTGCTCTGGCAACGAGATGAACTTGCCGTAGTTCATCTCCTAAGTCCCGCTGTCGAGGCTGCACAAACAAGGTTTCCGTTTGATCACGAGGGCCGCGCCATACACGACTCGACCTTGGACCTTCCATGCAGGCGATGAGATGGAACGTTCGCCAAGCCTCTTTGTAGTAGCCAAAGCGTTCCATCTTGTTGGCACCCTCTTGCATTCCACGCAGATTGCCTTCGGCTTGAGCCAGACGAACCTGCTGGGCGTGCCAAGAGAGGTTGGCGTAGCGCATCCGCTGGAAAAGTTGCGATTGGATTGGCCGAGGGGCAGTTATAGGACAATTCGCCAATGCCGAACTCCTCCCTGCCACTGTCTACGCCTAGGAAGCTGCCATTTTCGCTTGACTTGTCTGAACATTGTTTGAGCGTGATGGGCCTGACGTGAAACAACGCACTGGGTCGTGTCCAAGACTCACGAGTGCAAGCGTAGATTGAGGGTTTGTTGTACGCGCCGATCACTCGTGTCAGCAACGGCTTTATAGGGTTATGGTTTTAATGGATCCTGGAGATCAAGTTATTTGCATAAGCGATCAAGCGGTCAATATTGACTTTGGTTTGTGCCGTATCGTCTTGATTCTTTCTGATTAGGTGATAAGTATCGCTGCGTTTGGATCATTGAGGTCAAGTCTCTCTTCGCTGATTGATTTGATTCAGGCCACAACGATTGCCTCCTGTGGCATTTGACAAGAGGTGCTGCGATGACTCGCCCTGGTCGCGTGCAGGATAAGGGTTGTTGCTGTCGCTTGGTTGTATTGCGTGAGCATTAATTTCTGGTTGCAAGGATCACTTTCGTTTCGCTTACTGGCTTGGCTGGACGTGATTTTGCAACGGCAATTGTTTGCTCGNTGTATTTGGTTGNCTTCGAAGGATTCTTAAGAGAATGNCTTGACGATGGCAATTGAAGGCNAATGGCGCTATTTTTTGGNNATTAAGTTATTGCATTGATTGTATCATGGCAAAAGCTCTAAAGCTGAAGTTGTTTTCAGGCGATTTGAAGTCGCATGATGATGCCGTAACGGTTGCAATGTTTAAGTTGAAAGGGAAAAAATACCGCTCAGCTCCAGAAGGTTATGTTGCTATTAATAAAGATGATAGCTCCATCTATATGGGCTTTGATCGCGATCAAGACGGTTTCATCGCTGAAGGGCATCAAGAAGCTTTCGCGCATTTCGTGATTCAATTGGATCCATTCAGTGAGTCAAAGTCTTCCGCAGAGAAATTGGCTGATAAGTTCTCGAGAGCAAGGGCGCGTGGAAAGATGAAGTTTAAGCCGCTACGTTACTCCGATGAAATATTTGTGATTGATGGGAATATTGATCGCTTTGAAATGACTTTCCCGACTAAAGTGGTAGGTGGTAAAAGTGTCTCCGGCGGCGCGGAGAATGGCGCCTATGAATATAGTGACTTCTTTGATTCACTGACGTCAGAAACTGAGGTGATCGAGCTTGACGGAGGAGATAAGACCCCCATGCAAACAATGTTCAAAAGCAAACGAGCAGCCACAAAAGCCGCCAAGAATTTTGGATGCAAAGGGGCTCACAAAATGGGTGATTTTTGGATGGTTTGCGATGATCATGCCGACATGGTGATGCCAGCTGAGGATCACTCTGGCCATGATCATTCCAGTGGTGACGACCACTCTGGGCATGATCATTCCGGTCATGACCACTCTGGTCATGACCATGGGCATCACCGCATTGTTTAGGCTCAAGTTTTTGTTGAGCTGTTGAGCTTGTGGGTGATGCCCTAACTGTGTTTCCCTTCTGCTTTGGCTAGCGCTTCAGCGGGATCACCATTCAGATCTGCTTGAAGGAAATCGCTTGTTTCAGGCAGTACAACTTGTAATTCTGTCTCTTGATGGATTTCAACTGTGAGCTCCTCTGCTGCGACGTCAAGAACATGACCGGCATGCTGGCGATCATCACTGAGTAGATGTAAGTGATAACCAGGAACATTAATTGTTCGCGCATAGGCTGGTGTCCAAAAGCCCACCAACGTTCCTGCGATGGATTGGGCATGGAATTCCGCTTGATGATTGGTTGCTTCAACAAGGTCAGCCCCAGCCTCTGCTTTGCAGGCAACTCGGTATTGAATACTTTTGAAGATTCCCCTCACGCGAATCGCATAGAAAATGTTTTCGCTGATGCGCTCTTGATCCAGAATTTGAATGAGATCATCCCAACTGTTGACTTGATTCAATGTGATGCTGCGATCAGCCTTGAAAAATGTGGTTGTCCAGAACGGGGCCAATGCATCGTCGGGTGCTACGAGTACACGGCCATCGCCACATGCTTGCCAGCAGATGCCATCGAGCATGATCCCTTCTCCGTCGAGCGCGTCAAACGTGCCAAGACCGAAATCGCCATAGCGTTTCACTTCGCTGATGTTGACGCATCCTTGATAAACACCTTTCACAAGCGCACCTGATGTGGAGACTTGATGAATGGTGTGATGATCAAGATCGAGACTTTCAGAGATGGCATGCCGAATGATGTGATCCAAACTCTCGCCAGTGCGTTGAGATTGCTGTTGCAGTGCCGTCCATATCCCCCCTCCAATCGAGAGGTTAAGTTCATGCATGCTGTTCGGTGCGTTTCTTCTGGCTGGCATATTAATCTTGGGAGTATGTTGGCACATTGGTGAATTTAATGGATAAATGATTGATGTACGTGTTGCATCAATTCTAGATTGTCAGAGTAATCAATTGGAATGTGAATCAGGGCTGGAACGGTCTGGTTGAGAGCCTCGCGCAGTGTCTGTGCAAGCTCATCTGCTTTGTTAATCGAATACCCCTTGCAGCCAAATGCTTCCGCAAATTTCACCACATCATACGCACCAAGTTGGACCCCAGCTGTTCTTCCATAGTGCGCTTGTTCCTGGAAGGCCACCATGTCGTAAGAACGACTATCCCAAATCAGTTGTACAAAACGGCTTCCAATTCTTGTTGCCGTTTCAAGCTCCACTCCGCTAAAGAGGAATCCACCATCGCCCGAAATTGCAATCACAGGATCGTCTGGTCGCACAATCTTCGTTGCCATTGCCCATGGCAGGGCGACCCCCAAAGTTTGCTGTCCGTTGCTGATCAGGATTTGGCGGGCATGTTCGACAGGCATATAACGGCACATCCAGATTGAATGTGAGCCCATATCAAGGGCCAATGTTGTTTGCGGGGTGATCACCTGTCGCAGTTCATGTAACACCCGCAACGGGTGGATTGGTGTGCCTGTCATGGCCGCACCCTCATTCATCGTTGTTTCTAATTCTTTTGCTTTTTTCTCGCTTAAAAGGGTGAAATTCTGATCAATATTTGGAGGATCAATCTGGGTGAGGAGAGTCAAGGTCTCGCCAAGATCTCCGATGAGTTCGAATTGCGGGAGGTAAGCCTGATCTTGATCAGAGGGTTGCACATCCACATGCACGAGTGGCCTGGGATTACCGCTGTTCCAGATCAAGGGGTCATATTCCACCGCGTCGAATCCGATGCAGATGATGCCGTCCGCCACCGCCATCAGTTCGTCTGCGGGTTGATTGCGAAACAGCCCAACTCGCCCCACAAATTGCTCCGGTGCGACCCACCCCCCTGGCCCTTGAAAGGTGGCGCAGTAGGGCAATCCGCTGTGCTTGACGTAGCGCTGTAAAGCCTCTGAGCAGCTTGGTTCAGAGGCTTGCAGGCCAAGCAACAGCATCGGTCGGCTGAGCTGGTTGATCCGCTCCATGGCGGTTCGGATTGTGTTCATCGAAGCACCGCCCATCGGGATGGGGTGCCCAAAGGCTTCTGGGGGAGAGCAGTCGTTGCACTCGGCTAAACCAACGTCTTTTGGCAGTCCCAAAAAGCAGGCACCACGACGGCTTTGTTCTGCTGTTCGGATCGCGTTGCCGAGCACTTCTGGCAGATCATGAACGCTGAGAGCTGACGCGGCAAATTTGGTCACCGGCTTCATCAGGTCGACCGCGTTTAGCGATTGATGGCTGTGTTTGTAGCGATCGTCGATTGGAACTTCTCCACCGATGGCGAGTACAGGGTCTCCTTCTGTTGTGGCAGTGGCCAGGCCAGTGCAAAAGTTGGCGGTTCCAGGACCAGAGGTCCCTAAACACACACCGATTGTTCCTGTCAGTCGACCGATCGCCTGTGCCATGAAGGCGGCATTTTGTTCATGGCGACACAGCACCAGTTCGATCGATGAATCGGCCAGCGCAACAAACATGCTGTCGATCTTGGCGCCGGGGATGCCGAAAACATGTGTAACCCCATGAGCCTCAAGGGTTTTCACAATGAATTCTGAGCCGTTCATTCTCTTGGGATCAGAGCATTGTTATTTTCTAGAAAGAACCATTGCTTCTGTGTGTATAACGAAATACATAGCAATGCGTGAGAAGTGGATTGCTACACCAGAATTTGGTGAAATGAGTTGACTCTCAATTCCTGTCGTATGGATGTTTGTTTGGTGTTGGTTGATCACATGGCCTCTTGAAGCCTTCGATGCGGAAGCCTGTGTCAACGTCGCAATTGGTTTCTCGATCCAAGCTCGAGCCAAGCGATGAAAAGGTCGTCCTCGATGTGAGGCATGGGGGTTAGTTGTTTTTCGCTATTGAACGAGGCTGTCCTCTTGCCATCAATGACGTCTTTGGATGTTGATTGATCATGCATGAACCTTCATGTTTAGGATTAAAGTGGACGTGACGTTGGTTATTGTGTCTCGAGTAGTGCTAATCGATTGTAGGGATCCCATTGATGCTTAAGCTGCTTGAGTGGTTCTAATAGCGGTCCATAAGCCAATTTAAGTTGTTCTTGATAAATGGGCGAATCTGGATGCCGTTCCACGATATAACAATGTTGAGCCATTGGTCTGAGCAGATCAAATGCTTGGTCGGCCCATTGATTGGCTTGATCTGTGTCGTCCTGAGAACATCCTGGTGGACTGACACCACAAATTACAAGGGACCACTCACAGCCACGACCCGTATATGCCGTCTCTTCAATGGGGATTTCACCGATGGCCCCTCCAATGTGCTGGAGGTCAATACGGCAGTGTTGGTTGGGGCGTTGATGCATCAACATGGTCAATCGATCACTGAGCTCTTTGCCATGGCCTTTCGGAATCGAAAGGCTGTAATTGCGTGTCTTCAGTCGCTCGTAGCGACTGGTGGTCATACTCTGCTCTGGTTCTGATTCTCCATTTTGGAGTGGCAGGTTGAAATTCGGTAGTTCTTCCTGTCCATTAACGTTTGCCATCCATTGGTGAGGCAGATCTGTTGTTTCAGTCGTGCTGTCATCGGACATCGTGCTGACGGCCATGGCAAGAACCGCTGCGGTGTTTTGATCGGGTGGCGTCCCCAAAATCAGGGAGCAGGACCAAGACTTGGGTAGTGATTCGGCTGTTTGAATCCACCACCACAACCGGTCCAGCGGGTCTCGTGTTCGCTTGACCTGCAAAGGTTGCCTTGTACTGGTTTTCAGTGTTGCTTCACCAATGATGCCCAGAAAAATGGCAGCACCGCGCATCATCTGCCATGCATTTCCATCCTCTTTGTCTGCATGAAGCAGGAAGGGTTCGCCATTACTTCTCCATCCGCGAAGTTCGCAGATGTGATCAATGGTAAGGCCATGACTGCGTCCGATATGGCCAATTCCACCCATACACAGCAGTCCAAAACCAGGTGTTGGATGTGTGCCGACGGGGACCATTCGTTTTGACTCTTTTAAAACACGGAGTAGTTGCCCCATGTTGCATCCGCCTTGAACTTTCACGTGTACACCATCATCAAGGAGCGTCACCTGATGGAGATGTTTAGAGAGGTCGAGCATGACCGCTCCATCAACCGCCGCTTGTTTGCTGTGTCCACCACCTCGAATACAGATTTTGCGGTCTTCTTCAAAACACCAGCGAATGGCTTGTTGTAATTCAGCGTTGGTTCTAGGTTGCACGATGCAGGAGGGTGAGGCTGCTGCGGCATGCCCATTGAAGAGATCTGCAAGGCACTGTTCATAGTCTGGTTCGTTGATTTTGAGAAGGCTTTTTTGCATGGATAGAATCGTGTTTTTTGCCACATAGCAATGATTGGGAACGAATGCCATGATGATTCAATGGCAAGGGTTCGTTTGGTTGCTATTCAGGGTGGTGCCCCCCCCCAGATTTATTTACGATGCGTTGACCTTTCTGCCGGTTGAGTCATCAAGGTGTTAGGTTGTCAAGACCCACATCTCTTTATGCTGGCTTGAAAATTGATTGTAGCTTTATTTTCTTGGTGCGGATAGAGAAGTCGTTGCGGGTCGACTTTTGACTCGAGATTTTATGCGATTTCAACATTGACACGTTGCTCGGACTCTCCATTGATCCCTTGGGCGGAAACAATAACGGTGTAGATAGGATTCGAAAGCTCAACTAAATCAGGTTGAGAGTTTGCTGGAGTGTCGACAAACTCGAGCATCCCACTGTCTGCGTCGATCGTAAAGAGATTCTCATTTTCTCCGCCGACAATGCCCCACTGAAGATTATTTTGACCCGCAATCATCTGGCCGACTTCTTTCGTGGAACCGTCTGCAAAGACTGTGATTGGATCGTCGCTTATGGTTGTATTGGCTTGCAGGTATATCGTTGTACCTGGATCGATTGTAACCTGGTTCTTGTTGTTATCTTCGTTGTTTAGCAGGCCGTCGTCGCTTTGAACCGATTGGATCTGCAAAGAATTTCTGTCAAGCTTGTGGTTTTTTATGAACTTCTTGATATTGAAGATTGGGGATTGTTCCTTGGCTCCTTCTTCAGGAATTGAACTTGTGTTGGCTAGAATAATGCTAATGTCCTGTCCATTTGTTCCTTTTTTGATGCCTCCAAGAGAGTAGACGCTTTTTGAGGGCTGAGAGGAAGGATTCTCTTGTAGGTATTTTTCAATTGGGATGATTTCTCGATTGGCCAGTTGAGACCAAAATGAAAATGCATGAGCAGCCGGTTTAGGTGCGCCATTTGTTTGGAATAGGCCGACGCCATAATTGCCAAAATCCATCGGTGCTAAAAACGAGCCGTCAGGATTAATCTGGAGCGGGAAGCCTTCGCCACCAGGCACGAATGGTCCATCATTTCCTCTTGAATATGAGGCTTGAGAGATTTTCGGGCCACGTTTTTGCATTTCAATCCAGATGGCACTGGATTGCGCAGCGCCCAATGCTGTCGAAACGTTTCCGTTTGCAAAACTCGTATTAAATTCACTCAAGTACTGTTGGGTGTCATCAAACCCATAACTTCGGAGTAATTGATCGGCTTTATTGTGCATCGCAATGATCATATCAGGATCGCTTTCGTAAGCATGCCAGCTAAAGAAGTCAAGCTGGACATCTTTTTCTCGCATGTAATCTAGGAAGTCTTTTGTCCACTGCAGTCCAATTTTGTTTTTGTATTTATTTTCCTGAGAGCTCTTGTAACTGACATTCGTTTCTCCTGGATTAATGATTTCGCCTCCGTCTGTGATGCCAAGGCCGACATTGTGAATCGCAGGTCCGCCAATTTGTATGGTTGGAAACTTGTCTTTTAAGTGTTTTGCTGTTTTGGCGAAAAATTTGTAAAATTGCTTGGGATTGCCGTCCCACATGTAATTCGGGTATTTGCTTGAGTAGTCACAATCTTCGGAACTGGTGCATTGCAATGGTATTTTTGTGGCTGTATTGATTCCAATGATGTTGGGCTCATTCCAGATCTCGATCAAAGCATTGTCAAGGTGATTGGCGCCCCACTTTTTCTTGTTGCTTAAATTAGAAAGAAGCTTCTCGAAAATGCTGGCTCCGCTTTTTAGCATCGTTTGGGATAAACTTTGCCGCCCTTTCCAGAATTGGCATCCACTATTGAAGCCGGTTAATTCGTTCCCATAGGCTCCCCATGAGGCCATGTTTCGCCAGCCCATTCCAAGCCTAAGCTCCGGCCTAAATCCACCATCGATAATGCTTTTAAAGACTCGATCCGTTTCTTGCCAGTCGTAATTTTTGTTTTGTTGAGCATCTGCATCCTTGTCTGGGAAAAAACACATCACATCATTGGCTCCAGTCATATAGTCAATGCTTCGAATTGCTTCTACTCCGACCGATTGATATTCACTGGTCAAGTCTTTATAGCTTTCAATATTGGCGAAAGGGGTTGGTCCTGAATTCACACTCAGCAGAGGCCGAATCAAGGGTGCCTTCGGCTTTTGTTGAAAACCGAGAATGACAGGTTTCATGGTTGGATATTTTTTTCAACATAGCAATCCTTAGTCAAACCAGGCCAAGTTGAGCACGGCACATGAAAAAGCCCCCGCTGAGAGGCGGGGGCATTGCGATTCAGTGGATCTGAATCGTTGTTCTATTCCCTGAGGAACAGAGTTGATTCCAGATCAACCGATGGCGGGAGCTTGCAGAGCCACAGGAGTGGACTCAGCAGCAGCCAGGTCGAGGGGGAAGTTATGAGCATTGCGCTCGTGCATCACT
>NZVB01000062.1 GCA_002701375.1 Cyanobium sp. NAT70
CCCAATCGGGACGAAGGAGCAGAGGCAAACGCGCCCTGCTTGATTCGAATTGTAACGGGACTTTGCGGAATGTGTAGCTGTCTTTACGTCGCTTGGGGGGTGACGTCTTTTTCACTGGTTGGGTTTGTGCTTGTTAGCGTCCCGACACTTCCCGGACGTGGACTTGGGCCCTGATCAGGAACGGGTACTGCTGGTGCGGCTGCCTTGCAATCCAATCTTTCCGATCGGTCCGATCTACCTGGCGGATCATTTGCACAAATGCTTCCCCAAGCTGCCTCAGAGAATTCTCGACTTGGCGGCTGTGCCGGTTCTTGATGTCGAGAGGGTTCTACGCGCAACGATCGATGCGTTTCAACCCACTTTGTTGGTGTTCTCGTGGAGAGATATTCAGATTTATGCGCCGGTGGATGGGCGTGGAGGTAATCCTCTTCAGAATTCTTTTGAGGTGTTTTATGCGCAGAATCCGCTGAAGCGGCTTCGTGGGGCAATCGGTGGTTTGCGCTTGATGACGAGCCACTACGGTGAACTAAATCGCAACCAGCGCTTGGTGCGTCGAGGGCTTCGCTGGGCCCGTCGTCACCGTCCAACGGCAAGGGCTGTACTGGGTGGCGGTGCGGTGAGCGTGTTTTACGAACAGTTGGGTCGCTCGCTTCCCAAGGGAACCATTGTTTCTGTCGGAGAGGGTGAGCCCCTCTTGGAGAAGTTGCTTCATGGTCAGTCGATTGATGATGAGCGTTGTTTCCGTGTTGGTGAGCTTCCTCGGCAAGGTTTGATTCATGAGCAACCGCAAAGTCGACCCAAAACGGCATGTGATTACACATACATCTCTAAAATTTGGCCGCAATTGAATTGGTATCTCGAAGCTGGTGATTTCTATGTAGGAGTGCAAACGAAGCGAGGATGCCCTCACAACTGTTGTTATTGCGTTTACACTGTGGTTGAGGGCAAGCAGGTGCGTCTTAACCCCGTTGCGGAGGTTGTGAAGGAAATGCGCCAGCTTTACGATCGTGGTGTAAGAGGGTTTTGGTTTACAGATGCTCAATTTATTCCTGCTCGACGACATATTGAAGATGCCAAGGCATTGTTAAAGGCCGTGAAGGCGGAGGGATTGAGTGATATTCGCTGGGCTGCTTATATTCGTGCTGACAATCTCGACCAGGAGCTCGCTGAATTGATGGTCGAGACTGGCATGAGTTATTTCGAAATTGGTATTACTTCTGGGTCCCAAGAACTCGTACGCAAAATGCGTATGGGTTACAACCTTCGTACCGTCCTTGAAAGCTGCCGCATGCTTGCGAACGCTGGCTTCCGTGATCATGTTTCGGTGAATTACTCCTTTAATGTGATAGATGAACGTCCGGAAACAATTCGGCAGACTGTGGCGTATCATCGCGCCTTGGAGAATATTTTTGGGGCTGATCTTGTAGAGCCTGCAATTTTCTTCATCGGCCTACAGCCCCACACACATTTGGAGCAATATGGATTTGACCAAGGTTTGATTAAGCCTGGCTATAATCCGATGAGTATGATGCCTTGGACAGCTCGTAAGTTGTTATGGAATCCGGAGCCAATGGGTAGTACTTTTGGCCGAATTTGTTTGGAGGCATTTGATCGTAATCCAACTGATTTTGGACGAACGGTGATGGATTTGCTTGAACAAGATTATGGAATTGCACCGCTTCAACAGGCGTTACGTGCTCCATTGTCTGGACGTGCGGCCTTGGCAAAAGCGGTTCGTTGAATCCAGAGCAGCACCAGCAGTGCTGTGATGGCGATGCCACTTCCAAGTGGATTGGGATTCAGTCCGCCCGGTCCGGCAATCCAGGCCGGCACATCAGGAGAGAGCTGAAGCAATCCCTTTTCGAGTAAGAACCATCCGCCAACGAGGCCACCATGCAAACCAATACATCCCCAGAGCGAACCACGATCGAGGTTGCGACGCACTGCCAGAATGAGACCCAAGAGGAATAGGCCGCAGAGCAGGCTCAGCATCGGCCCGGCACCAAGATTGAAACGTGTATGAATCAAGCTGAAAATGGCAGCCTGAATCAAGATTCCAGCGTTCGTTCCGAGTAGTCGATTGAGTTCTTCCCACAGCCATCCTCGGAAAATCAGCTCCTCTGCTAATCCAACGGCAAGAGCCAGCAATAAGGCATTGAGGCTGCGAAGGATTGACCAGTCGCCCAGCCAATAGCCCCAAGAGCCCAACAAAATCGGTCCAACGATCAGGCTTAATAACAACAGTGCCCAGGCCAGGCCTCGAACCAGTGCAATCGAAAAGGGAGTTCGTCCCTCCCGGCCGCCGCCGCTCAGTCCCAGAGCCCTCCACGGATGCTTCACCTGCCAGCGCACAAGGATCCAACGCGGCATTACCACCACAAACAGCAGGAAGCTGAAGGCAGTGCCCACGATGGACACACTCGTTGTTGGTAGCCCAATCAAGGTGAGGCATTTTGCCTTGATCCAACCCATTCCATACAGAACAGGAATGAGCATCAGGGGAGGGAGCCACGCCGGCGACAACTGAAACAGCCTGTCCAGGCTGTTGATCAAAGATCGGATCAATCAGCTTTCCGGCTCGATGGTGCTGGTGAGACCTTTGGCTTTGAGGGTCTCGCTGTAAAACTCTGCAGGCTCTAGATCGCAAACAATCACCAGGCCTACGCCTGTGTTGTGTGCTTCGAGCATGACGGCCATGGCGTCCTGTTCACTGAGTTGAGGGACCACTTGGCGCAGAGTTGTCACCACATATTCCATGCTGTTGACAGGATCGTTGTGGAGCAGAACCTTGTATCGAGGTGACTGTTTGCGGATGCGTTCAGGTGCTTTTTCCATCACCGCGGCACCGCCGGGGGTGCGGCTTGGAGTGTCCACAGCCATGGCCAGTGATCTCGGCTGGGGGAAATTTAAAGCGAATCGGGACATGGCTGTTTGATCGAACTGCTGTTCGAGGAGGATTGGCTTAAAGGGCAGCGATTCTGTTCATGGCTTCGTTCACGTTGGAGCGGCTATTGAATGCCGAGAGGCGGAAATACCCTTCTCCGGCAGCGCCAAAGCCGCTACCGGGGGTTCCCACAACATGCGCTTTGTTTAATAAGTGGTCAAAGAACCCCCAGGAATCCATCCCTGCAGGAGTCTTGATCCAGACATAAGGGGCATGTTCACCGCCATAAATGGTTAGTCCGGTCGCGCTGAGGTCGCGGCGGATGATTGCGGCGTTCTCCATGTAGAAGTTGACCAGTGTCTGGACTTCCTTTTTGCCAGCTTCTGAATAAACAGCCTCGGCGCCGCGCTGAACGATGTAGCTGACGCCATTGAATTTGGTGCTCTGACGGCGATTCCACAATCCCCAGAGCTCAACCTCGTCTCCATTAGCCGCCTTTCCCTTCAGTCCCTTCGGTACCACTGTTAAAGCGCAGCGCGTGCCAGTGAATCCGGCATTTTTGGAGAAGGAACGAAATTCGATCGCGCATTCACGGGCTCCTTCGATTTCGAAGATGGAATGAGGAAGCTCAGGGTCTCGAATAAAGGCTTCGTATGCCGCGTCGAACAGGATCAATGAACCGTTGCTGCGGGCATAGTCCACCCAGGCTTTGAGTTGGGCCTTGCTGGCCACAGCACCAGTGGGATTGTTGGGGAAGCAGAGATAAATCAGATCGACCGGTTCGCTTGGGATCTCGGCTGCAAATCCGTTGTCAGCATCAATCGCTAAGTAATGGAGCCCGGCGTAACGACCCTCATCGCCGGCATCACCGGTCCGTCCCGCCATCACGTTGCTGTCGACGTAGACCGGATAAACCGGATCCGTGACGGCGATGCGGTTGCCCTCACCAAGAATGTCGAGAATGTTGCTGCTATCGCATTTAGATCCGTCAGAGACGAATATTTCATCCGCACTGATCTCACAGCCTCGGGCTTGAAAATCGTTGTGAGCAATCGCTTCTCTTAGCCAGGCATAGCCCTGCTCTGGTCCGTACCCGTGAAATCCATCGGCAGTGCCCATTTCATCGATCGCTGATTTCATGGCCTCGCGACAAGCCAAAGGCAGGGGCTCCGTGACGTCTCCGATGCCGAGCCTGATCAGCGCAGCCTCTGGATTGGCGGCACCGAAGAGTTTCACCCGACGGCCGATCTCAGGAAATAGGTAGCCCGCCTTGAGCTTGAGGTAATTGTCGTTGACCTGAACCACGGACCAGAAGGGGTTTCTTGGGAGGCATCTTGGCCTGCCGGCCGCTCCATACGATGCAGAAACGCACGAGATGCCCGCCGTGACCGCCTCCGCCATCGATGCTCCGGTCGATTTTGGTGCGTTGATCGATAGCAGTATCAACAAACCGGCTCGCTATATGGGCCATGAGCTGGGAGTGGAGCCCAGGGATTGGCATGGGGCAAACGTGCGCTGGGCCTTGACCTATCCAGAGATTTACGAGGTGGGTTCCAGCAACCTTGGCCACGTCATTCTCTACTCGATCCTCAATGCTGTTCCAGGCCAGTTGTGTGATCGGGCTTATCTTCCTGCCGCTGATTTGGCGGCTCGCTTGCGCGACCATCAGCAGGCTTTGTTCGCGGTTGAGAGTCGTCGTCCGCTGCCGGCCTTTGACATCCTTGGGTTCAGCCTCAGCTACGAGCTAGGCGCGACCAACATTCTTGAGATGTTGGACCTGTGCCAACTCCCGATTTGGGCAAAGGATCGGGGTGACCAGCCGCTGAGCGACCCAAATGCTCTGCCATTGATTTTTGCGGGTGGGCCCACCGCTACCAGTAACCCTGAGCCCTATGCCGCGTTCTTTGATTTCATTGCTTTAGGTGATGGTGAGGAGTTACTGCCTGAGATCGGATTGGTGGTGGCTGAGGCCAAGGCTGCGGGGTTGACCCGTTCGCAGCTGTTGCGAGATCTGGCTCAGGTGCCTGGGGTCTATGTCCCTTCTCTCTATGGCCCTGGTCCGGATGGAGTGACGCTTGAACCGCTGGATGCGGAGTTGCCTCGACGGGTGCAGCGACGGGTGGCAACGCCGATGCCCCATTACGCCATGGGTCTGGTACCTCATGTTGAAACGGTGCACGACAGGCTCACGGTTGAGATTCGCCGTGGCTGCACCCGTGGCTGTCGCTTTTGCCAACCCGGAATGTTGACGCGTCCGGCTCGGGATGTGGAACCAGACGCTGTGATTGAGGCGGTTGAAACCGGGATGAAGCGCACTGGTTACAGCGATTTTTCTTTGCTGTCACTGAGCTGCAGTGATTACTTGGCCTTGCCAGCGGTCGGGGTTGAACTGCGCAACCGGCTTGCGGATCAAAACGTCACCCTGCAACTCCCCAGCCAGCGGGTGGATCGTTTTGATGACGACATCGCTCATATTCTCGGTGGAACCCGACAGGCCGGCTTGACCTTCGCTCCTGAGGCCGGCACCCAGCGGCTGAGGGACATCGTTAATAAAGGTCTCACCGATGAGGACCTTTTACGTGGCATTCGCACGGCCATGCAAAACGGTTACCGAAAGGTGAAGCTGTATTTCATGATTGGTTTGCCTGGCGAGACCGACGCGGATGTGCTCGGCATCGCTGAAACATGCTTAATGCTTCAGCAGCAATGTCGTGACTTAGGGCGACTGAATCTGAATATCACGATTAGCAATTTCACCCCGAAACCTCACACGCCATTTCAGTGGCACAGCGTTTCAACTGAAGAATTTCAGCGTCGTCAAGAGCTGTTGAGAGTTGCTTTTAAGCGTCTGCGTGGATTGAAAGTGAATTTCACCGACGTGCGGCTGTCGGCGATGGAGGATTTCGTCGGTCGTAGTGATCGCCGGCTGGCGTCAGTGATTGAGGCCGCCTGGAAAGCGGGGGCCGGCATGGACGCTTGGTTTGACTCGCTTGATCGCACCTATTCCGCATGGACTGGGGCAATCGCTGAGGCGGGCTTGGAGGGACGCTATCGGGAGATGGAGCTGGGCAGTTGGAGCGCTGTGGCAGCTCTGAATCGTGAGGATTTAGAAGTGTTTTGCCGCCAACCTTTGCCCTGGGATCACATCGATACAGGCATTGATAAAGGGTGGTTGATTGAGGATCTTCAGCGGGCCTTAGCGGCTTGTGTCGTACCGGATTGTTCTTTTAGTGGCTGCAGTAGTTGTGGCGTTTGTGGTCCTGATCTGGGTCACAACGTGGTAGTGGCGCCGCCGGTTGTGCCAAAGCAGCTTCCAACTCAGGCTCCGCCGAGTGAACGGATTTGTCGGATGCGTTTGCGTTTTGCGAAGACCGGCTCGATGGCCTTGCTCAGTCATCTCGATCTGATGCGGATGTTGGAGCGCGCCCTCCGTCGCAGCGGATTGCCGATCAGCTTCACCGGCGGCTTTCATCCCTTGCCACGAATTCAGGTTGCCCTTGCCCTGCCGCTTGGAGCCGAGGCATATGGCGAATGGATGGACCTTGAGTTCACGGAGGTGTTGCAGCCGCAACGGCTGCTGCAGACGCTGCAGCCGTTGTTGTCTGCGGAAATCCGTTTGCTAGAGGCCGTTGAGGTTCCCGTTAGCGGGCGGAGCTTGTCCCAAGAGATCACTGCCGCGATTTGGAGTTTCACGCTGGAGCCTGAACAAGAGCTTGGTTTTCCCGAATGGTTATCGGCCGTTGAAGCCATTCAGTCTGCGAAGCAGTTGATTTGGCACGACACGGATAAGAAGGGACGTCCGCGGCAACGCGATTGCCGCCCAGCGCTTCAAAGGTTGAATGTGATGCGTGATGAGAACACCGCTCACGTCCGGCTTGAGTTGGAGGCGGAGGTCGATGCGATGGGACGCAGCATCCGTCCTTCACAGGTTCAGTCTTGGTTGGCAGATCAATTAGGTCTTGTTTTGCATCTGCGCAGTCTCTGCAGAGAGAGCCTGCGTCTAACGCAGTGCTAACTTCAAGTCAGGACTAAAGAGTGCTACTGCAGCAGTCAGTTAGTCCCGGTTTTTCCAGCTTCCATCTTTGGAATCTGAGGCCTTGACCTGGAGGCGGTTCGTTACGACCTGAGTCCCGGGTTATCAGAGGAGTTTCGACTCCGTATCAATTCCGGTCCTCGTGACCTTGATTCAAACCATTCACCCACCGAAGCGAATGGCCGGAAGGTTATTCATCGGTTCAGAGCTTTTGGTGGGCTATAGCTTTGACCATCCATGCCCCAGCAAATTGTTATCGCTGAGCAGTTGCGAATCGCAGCAGTGCTCACCGATGACCGAGTCGATGAGCTGATCGTTGCCCAGGGTCGATATCAGATCGGTGATGTTTATCTCGGAACGGTCGAAAATGTCCTGCCTGGAATCGATGCAGCTTTCGTCAACATTGGTGAAAGTGAAAAAAATGGTTTCATTCATGTCACAGATCTTGGCCCTTTGCGATTGAAGAAAGGGGCGGCAGGGATCACTGAATTATTAGAGCCTCGTCAGAAGGTTCTGGTTCAAGTGATGAAGGAACCGACCGGGACGAAGGGGCCAAGACTGACTGGAAATTTGGCTCTCCCGGGTCGTTATTTGGTGCTCCAACCTCATGGCCAGGGCGTCAATATCTCCCGCCGGATCAATGCGGAAGCGGAGAGGAACCGCTTGCGGGCGCTCGGTGTTTTGATTAAGCCTCCCGGTGCTGGTTTGCTCATCCGTACAGAGGCGGATGGCATTGCTGATGATCTACTCATCGAAGACCTTGAAGGGTTACTTCGCCAATGGGAAGCAATTCAGCAAGCCGCTGAAACCGCATCTCCGCCGGTTCTGCTCAACCGTGATGAGGACTTTATTCATAGGATCCTTCGCGATCATATGGGCCCTGATCTCATGCGGGTCATCCTGGATGATCCGTCTGCGATTGATCGTGTTTCAGGCTTTTTGGGTGCGGAGAGCTCAAATGTATTGGTGGAGGCTCACAATGAACCCTCGGAGCTTCTTGAGCACTACAAGGTCAATGCAGCGATTCGTGATGCTTTAAAGCCACGCGTTGATCTTCCCTCCGGTGGCTATGTGATCATTGAGCCAACGGAGGCACTGACGGTTATTGATGTGAACTCGGGTTCATTTACCCGGTCTGCCAATGCGCGTGAAACAGTCTTGTGGACCAATTGTGAAGCAGCGATTGAAATTGCCAGGCAATTGAAGCTTCGCAATATCGGTGGCGTGATCATCATCGATTTTATTGATATGGATTCTCGCCGTGATCAGCTTCAGTTGCTGGAGCATTTCACGGGAGCCGTGCGTGATGATTCCGCTAGGCCACAGATTGCGCAGCTCACAGAATTGGGTTTGGTTGAGCTGACCCGTAAACGTCAAGGTCAAAATATTTATGAGCTTTTCGGACGTGCCTGTCCGAGTTGCGGTGGCCTTGGTCATGTCGCCGTCCTGCCTGGCAAGGATCTGTTGCAGCCTCTTGCCACGGCGACTGGCTTGGTGCGTTCGGCTGCATCCGCTCGAGCGGAAGTGACCTCCCCTGCGGAGAGTGGCAATGGTGGTCGTCGTCGTCGTGGTGGCAGACCACGCTCTGCAACGGATTCGACCGTGCTCACTCCCACGTCTGCAGTGGCTGCAAGCACAGGGGTGGAAGAGTTTCCGCCAGAGGACGTGGCAGAGGAGAGCTCGTCCCAACAGGTCACGAGTCGCCGGCCGGATCCTGAGCTCATCGCTGTGTCGATGACGCCTGAACAACAGGAGGTATATGGATGGCTCGGTTTGAATCCTGCATTGTTGCTGGAGTCTCCACCTGAGACGGACAATGTTTTAGTGCGTGTGGTGCGACCTGGAGAGGATGCCGATGCTGTCCTTGAAGAGGCGAGGCAGCAACTGGCCGCTAATGCCGGACGCCGTCGTCGTCGTGGACGAGGCGGCCGCGGGACGGCTCGCAATGGAAATGGGCATGCTTCAGGTGGATCCACGTCGTCGGTTTTGCCCGATCAGGTCAGTGCGATCGAGCCATCGAATGAGGAATCCCAACCACTCATGGTGGAGATCACTCCATTGGCCGTCGAACCACCGGCGGATCAGTCAGAGCCTCTTTCCGTCAGCATTTCGCCGTTGCCTGCTCCACTCCCTGGTGAGACGCCGGTGACCACAACGGATCCCAATGAAGCTCAGACAGGAGAGATTGAGGAGCCTCGTCGTCGTCGTCGTCGTTCCTCGGCGACGACATCCACTTGAAGTGGAGCCTATTCCAAAGGGGACGGCAATCGCCGGAGTCGATGAGGTGGGCAGGGGCGCTTTATTTGGACCCGTCTTTGCAGGTGCGGTTGTCTTAGGTGTTGAAGCGGCGACCCAACTGCTGGAGGTTGGACTCAAGGACAGCAAAAAATTGTCCTCTAAGCGGCGTGAGAGGCTCGTTCCCTTGATTGAGCACAACAGCGAAACTTGGGCGTTGGGTCAGTCTTCCGCGCGTGAGATTGATTGTTTTGGCATTCGCATCGCCACTGAACTGGCCATGTTGCGGGCTTTGCAGCGCCTCACTCCCCAGCCCGCGATGGTCTTGGTGGATGGAGCATTGCCCTTACGGCTTTGGAGTGGACCGCAACGCAGCATCGTTTCTGGGGAGAGCCATTCCCCTGCGATTGCCGCAGCCAGTGTCATTGCCAAGCAAGCAAGGGACGCGTTGATTCAACGCTTGGCAACAAGATTTCCTGGCTACGGGCTCGAGCGCCATGCCGGATACGGCACAGCTCAACATCGCAAGGCTTTGTTGATGTCAGGCCCGACTTCGCTACACCGCAGCAGTTTTCTTCAGCGATTGTCGACGACTGGTCTCTGATGGGAGGCTGGCCTGCTCGCGCTGCCAATGCCGGAAGTCAGCCATGAGCTGCTGCCCGACACGTGCTTTGATGCCTGCCAGGATTCCAGTGAGAATCGATTCGCCCGTTGATTCGAGCATTCTCCTGGGGATCAGTTTCAGCAAGGGTGGTTGGCTGACACTGACCGATAAGTTCGCGTCCCCCACAAGGCCAGAGGCGGTCGCAACGAGATTGGCTTCTAGGGTCAATTTGAAATCGTCGACCAGTCCGAGCCCTTCTAGTTCGCAGTCCAAAGCTCGCATCACGAGGCATTGATCACCGTGTTCGATCTGAAGTGACACGATTGGCCTGACCTGCAGTTGAAACACCTGCAGACTCGTCACCAGATACCGATAACAGCCTGGTCCAAGCCGTGTGAGCTGGTGGGAATCGAGCAGTGCTTCCAGCAACCGTTGCTCCTGCCTCAAATACTCGGGCAGAAGCTCGGCATGACGTTGCACCTTCAAATCAAGATGCTGACTGGCTTGGAAAGCCAGAGGCATGGACATCGTCCGACGCGTCATGATCTTATCGAGTCCAAGGTCCATGCTCCTGATGCCGACACGCATCGCATTTCTCGGCCCGGAAGGCACCTATGGAGAGCAGGCAGCGCATGCTCTGATCGACTTGGACTCGTTGACCGAACCAGTGCTTATGCCCTGCGTTGGGCTTCGAGCGGTTGTGGATTGTTTGGCAGCTTGCGAATGCGATGCAGCAGTGGTGCCGGTTGAAAATTCTGTCGAGGGTGGCGTGACAGCAACGTTGGATGCTCTTTGGTCGCATCCTGACCTGTGCATTCGTCGTGCCTTAGTTCTTCCCATTCGTCATGCATTAGTGAGCGATGGACCACTGGATGGGATTACTGAGGTGCTGTCGCATCCGCAGGCTTTAGCTCAATGCAGTGGTTGGTTGGCGAAACATTTGCCAGAAGCACTCCAGTTGCCGACGACATCGACGGCGGAAGCGGCCAGGATGGTTGTGGGTAGTCGCTTTCGAGCGGCGATCGCGTCCAGACAGGCTGGTCAGGGGCATGACCTGAAGGAATTGGCCTATCCCGTGAATGATGTGGTCGGTAACCGGACGCGTTTCCTGCTGCTGAGGCGTGAAGGACGTCGGGATTCCGGTGATGTGGCCACGCTTGGATTCTCTTTGCATCGCAATGCTCCTGGTGCCTTATTGGAAGCATTGGGATGCTTGGCGAAGCATGATCTCAATATGAGTCGGATTGAATCGCGTCCCTCTAAGCGGGAACTTGGGGAATATGTCTTTTTTATTGATGTAGATCTACCTGGAGATAGTTCCGATCCTTTGCAGGATCTTTTGTCTGATCTGTCTCCCCTTTGTGAGCACCTGGCCCATTTTGGTGCGTATCCCAGTACAGAATTGAATTAACCCTTAAGCCTAAAGACACCGAATTGCATCAGACCATTCGCAAAGGCCCAGTGCATGAGCACCAGGGTCGGAGTTTCACGAAGACCCTGAAGAACTGCCCTCGGACCAAGGCCGAGCACAGCACCAGGGCGCCTCACTCCTTCCCAGATGGAGTCGAACCATGAAGGCAGTGTTGCTCGGGTCCAGTCACCAGTTTTGATCAACCCTGCGCTGTATGGGCTTGCTTCGAGATTGGCTTGAAAACCAGCGATGCTTGCAAACTCTGGATGGGCCCACTGATGCAGTAACTGACGCATCACCCAGCGTTCAGAGCCAGTCATGACGCCATCGGCAGGATCGCGACGGTTCCAGTCAGCAACTGCGAGGATGCCATTGGGGCGAAGCACCCGTAACAATTCATCGGCGTAGCGCTGTTTATCTGGCATGTGTGGGCCTGCCTCAACACTCCAGACGGCATCAAAACTGTGATTGTCGAGTTGGAGATCAAGTGCATCCATCACTGCAAAACGACAGCTGAGATCGTCCGGTGTGAGTTCCGTCGCCCGACGGACCTGAGCAGGACTGATGCTGATGCCCAGCACATTCAAGCCATAGTCCTCAGCAAGGATGCGAGCACTGCCACCGATTCCGCATCCGACATCGAGCACACGCGCCCCGCGTGGCAGCTGGTCGAGACCACTCCATCGCACTAATTCGTGCACGAAACTCGCTTTGGCGGCACGGAAATCACAGGGTTGTGGTGGGTCTCCGTAGTGGCCGAGGTGAACATGGTCACCCCATAAGCGTTCAAGTAGGCGGTCGTTGGTCCAGGCGTCGTAAGCAGCCGCGACGCTGTCGGATGATTCATAGCGGCGATCGCGGCGAAGCCAAAGCAACACAACCGCCGTGCCCAGCCCTGCTGTGATCAAGAGAAGTATGACCAGCATTAACTCTCGTCGCGATCCACGTTGGAGAGGGTGTCCTTTAAGACGGTCCGTGCTGCCAGTTGGCGACGGGTGTTGTCGAGCATGTCGAATTGGCGCTGCAAGCGTTCTTTGGTGTCAGTGAGCTCAAGTAAGGACTGTTGTTCTTTGGCGACTCGGTTGTCGAGATGTGCACCGATCCAGAAGGACAGCTCTCTAGGCAGGTCAGGCAGATCTTCCGGCAGGGTTACATCGCGACCCTGAAGTTTGGCGGTGAGATGAACAACATCTTGAAGCGCAGCGTTAACAGAAGAACTGAGCTGATTTAAATCATCGGGATCTTGAATCTGGTCGTCTTCGATCCAGCTGACCATTGCGGTGCGGAACGGCGCATCGCGGGTGATGTTGAGAACACGAAAACGCTGCTGTCCAAGGGTGACGATATAGCTACGTCCATCGTCAGTGGTCTGGTGCTGAAGAACTTCTGCACAACAGCCAACGTCTGCCATTTCTCGTGTTTCAGGATCGATGCGAATGATCCCGAACCTCTTGTCAGACTCCAAGACAGATTGGAGCAGCATTCGATATCGAGACTCGAAGATGTGCAGTGGCAGCAACTGTTGCGGAAACAGGACGACGTCCGGCAGGGGAAACAGGGGAAGTTCCCTGACGGAATAGTCGGTCACAGACGCCGTCCAAAAGACATGGAAATCCTATAGAGCTGAAGACTGATCCGACGCGATCAGAGTTTCACTTCAATGTCCACACCACTCGGGAGATCGAGCTTCATCAGAGCGTCAATCGTTTTGGCTGATGGGCTGTAGATATCAATGATCCTGCGGTGGGTGCGGGTTTCAAAGTGCTCGCGAGAATCTTTATCGACGTGAGGAGACCGCAGCACGCAATAAATCTTTCGCTTGGTTGGGAGGGGGATCGGGCCTATGGCAGTTGCCGCAGTGGTATCAGCGGTTTCAATGATTTTGTCGCAGGAGAGATCCAACATTCGGCGATCAAACGCCTTGAGGCGGATGCGGATCTTCTGCTGAGCAATGGCAGTTGACATGGGATCTAAATGTCAGGGCCTTGAAGGCCTGAATTGGGTTGTCGAGGTTCTCAAACAAATGTAGGGGATGGTGAGGCAGCCGCCTTCACCCTCCCCTACTGGGGATCACACGATGGAGATCATTCGATGATCTTGGAGACAACGCCAGCACCAATGGTGCGGCCGCCTTCACGAATCGCGAAGCGCATGCCGTTTTCCATGGCGACGGGGCAGATCAGTTCACCAGTCATTTTGATGTTGTCTCCGGGCATCACCATCTCAACGTTGGAACCGTCTTCTGCGGTGAAGGCAGTGATCTGGCCAGTCACATCGGTTGTACGGATGTAGAACTGTGGGCGATAGCCAGCAAAGAAAGGTGTGTGGCGGCCACCTTCCTCTTTCTTGAGGACATAGACCTGACCCTCAAATTTGGTGTGGGGGGTGATGGAACCTGGCTTGACCAGCACCATGCCGCGCTCGATGTCTTCCTTCTGAATGCCGCGAAGCAAGAGGCCAACGTTGTCGCCAGCCATGCCCTCATCCAGCAACTTACGGAACATCTCCACACCGGTAACGGTGGTTTTGCGTGGTTCCCTGATGCCGACAATTTCAACTTCTTCGCCAACTTTGACGATGCCACGCTCGATACGACCGGTGGCCACTGTTCCACGGCCTGTGATGGAGAAGACATCTTCCACTGCCATCAGGAAAGGCTTGTCGACCTCGCGCTCAGGCTCAGGGATATTTTCATCCACAGCTGTCATCAGCTCTTCAATCTTCGCTTCCCATTCGGCTTCGCCTTCTAATGCCTTGAGACCGGAGACCTGAACGACAGGAATCTCGTCACCTGGGAAGTCGTAGCTGTCAAGCAGTTCGCGGACTTCCATTTCCACCAACTCGATGATTTCTTCGTCATCGACCATGTCGCACTTATTCAGAGCAACGACCAGGGCAGGAACACCCACCTGTTTCGCCAAAAGAATGTGCTCCTTGGTTTGTGCCATTGGGCCATCAGTGGCTGCACAGACCAGGATTGCGCCATCCATTTGGGCGGCACCAGTGATCATGTTCTTCACATAGTCCGCGTGACCAGGGCAGTCAACGTGGGCGTAGTGACGGGTGTCTGTTTCGTATTCAACGTGGGCAGTATTAATCGTGATGCCGCGCTCACGCTCTTCCGGTGCACCGTCGATGTCGGCGTAATCCTGCTTTTCCGCCTGACCTTTCTTTGAAAGAACGTTTGTAATTGCGGCTGTCAGAGTGGTTTTGCCATGGTCAACGTGGCCGATCGTGCCAATGTTGACGTGGGGCTTGTTCCTTTCGAACTTCTCGCGTGCCATTTTAGTTAAAGAATCGAGGGGTGAATAAAAGGTGGTTAGAGATCAGGAATTGCCCTGATTCTTGGAGATGATGGCTTCAGCCACATTGCGAGGAACTTCCTCGTAGTTAGCGAATTCCATCGAGAAAATACCCCGGCCCTGGGTCATGGATCGGAGCTCGGTGGCATAACCGAACATCTCAGCAAGGGGCACCTTGGCCGAGATCTTTGATATGCCGTCATCCACAGATTGGCCTTCAACCTGCCCCCGACGGGAAGACAGGTCGCCGATGATCGAACCGAGGAAATCCTCGGGGACCTCGACTTCGACCTTCATCATTGGCTCAAGCAGAACGGGATTGCACTTCTTGACGCCATCCTTGAAGGCCATGGAACCGGCGATCTTGAATGCCATTTCCGACGAGTCCACATCGTGATATGAGCCGTCGGTCATCGTGACCTTCACGTCGATCAGAGGGAATCCAGCAATCACTCCGGATTCGCAGGTCTCTTTCATGCCTTGTTCCGCAGGCTTGATGTACTCCTTCGGAACTACACCACCGACGATCTTGTTGACGAATTCGAAGCCGGAGCCAGGTTCTCCTGGTTCCATTTCGATCACGACATGACCGTATTGGCCTTTACCACCGGTTTGACGGGAGAATTTGCCTTCTCCACCAGCAGAGGAGCGGATGGTCTCCCGATAGGACACCTGTGGAGCGCCGATATTGGCTTCGACTTTGAATTCACGCAGCATGCGATCCACCAGGATTTCCAGGTGGAGTTCCCCCATGCCGGCAATCACGGTCTGACCGGTTTCTTGGTCTGTATTCACCCGGAAGGTTGGATCCTCTTCGGCCAAAGCAACCAAAGCTTTGGAAAGTTTCTCCATGTCGCCCTTCGTTTTGGGTTCAACCGCGACCGAGATCACAGGCTCTGGAACGAACAGAGTCTCCAGCACGATTGGCTGGTCTGTTGAACAAAGGGTGTCTCCGGTTGTGGTGTTCTTTAGGCCGAGAACGGCTCCCAGGTCACCGGCTCTGAGTTGATCAACCTCCTCTCGATCATCGGCTTTGAGCACAACCAATCGAGAAATGCGCTCTTTGTTGTCTTTCGTGGAGTTGAGCACGTAGCTGCCCTTCTCCAAGATCCCGGAATACATCCTCACAAAGGTGAGCTTGCCGTAGGGATCGGCCATCACTTTGAACGCCAGGGCGCTGAAAGGAGCGCTGTCATCCGAGGGGCGAACCGCCTCGGTGCCGTCGGGGAGAATGCCTTGAATCGGAGGAACGTCGACGGGTGCTGGCAGGTAATCGATGACAGCATCGAGGACGAGCTGCACACCCTTGTTTTTAAAGGCAGAACCGCAAAGCATGGGCACCAGGCCATGCTTCAGCACACCTTCACGAATGCCTTTCTTGAGATCTTCAGAGGAGAGTTCACCGTTTTCGAGGAATTTTTCAATCAGCTCTTCGTCGGTTTCGGCAACAGCCTCCATCAAAGTGCTGCGCCACTCAGCCACTTCATCTGCCATCTCGGTCGGAACATCGGTTTCTTCGATGTCGGTGCCGAGGTCATTTTTATAGATGTATGCCTTGTTCCCGACCAGATCGATGATGCCACTGAGTTCACCCTCAGCGCCGATCGGCAGCTGAATGGGAACGGCATTCGCCTTAAGGCGATCTTTGATTTGGCCATGCACCTTGAGGAAGTCAGCACCCGTTCGGTCCATCTTGTTGACGAACACCATCCGAGGAACGGAGTACCGATCAGCCTGACGCCAAACAGTTTCCGACTGGGGTTGGACACCTCCAACAGCGCAGAACACGGCAATCACACCATCAAGAACCCGCATGGAACGCTCCACCTCAATGGTGAAGTCCACGTGGCCAGGTGTATCAATGATGTTGATGCGGTGGTCTTGCCAGCTTGTTGAAATGGCTGCGGCCGTGATGGTGATCCCGCGTTCCCGCTCCTGGGCCATCCAGTCGGTTACTGCGGCGCCATCATGCACCTCTCCGATTTTGTGAACCACGCCTGAATAGAACAGGATTCGTTCGGTCGTGGTGGTTTTGCCGGCATCAATATGTGCAGCAATACCGATATTTCTGACGCGTTCCAGGGGAAATGCGCGGGACACAGTGCAGTCTCCGGAGTGGGTCGTTAAAAGGCGGGTGAGACTATACAGGCCAGACGTGCACAAATTGTGTCTCGTTGGCCTGGCAAGTCTCAGTAGCGATAGTGGGCGAAGGCTTTGTTGGCTTCGGCCATTTTGTGCGTCTCTTCGCGCTTGCGAACAGCGCTGCCAGCTTCATTGGCTGCATCCATCAGTTCACCTGCAAGCTTGTGAGCCATGCTTCGTCCATTCCTTGACCGGGAGAAACTAACGAGCCAGCGCAAGGCCATCGCAGTTCCCCGTTCCTGGCGGACTTCCATCGGGACTTGATACGTCGCACCACCAACACGTCTGGCGCGGACTTCAACCAAGGGAGTCGCGTTTTTGACAGCTGTCTCAAAAAGTTCGAGGGGATCCCCTCCGGTCCGTTCATTGATCAGACCAAACGCGTCCGACAGGATCCGCTGGGCCGTGGATTTCTTCCCGTGCTTCATCAATCGAGCCACCATCATCGTGGCTAGACGACTGTTGAACTGCGGATCGGGAAGAACCGGGCGTTTCTCAGCGGCGTTGCGGCGGGACATGGAAAGTCAGATCGTTGAGGTCGGGAAACCGATGGGTAAGAGATGTAGGAGCTATTACTCCTTAGGAGCCTTGGCGCCGTACTTGGAGCGGGACTGACGACGGTCCTTCACACCAGCTGTATCAAGTGTTCCGCGAATGATGTGGTAGCGGACGCCAGGCAGATCCTTCACACGACCGCCGCGGATCAAAACAACAGAGTGCTCTTGAAGGTTGTGGCCAATCCCGCCGATGTAGGCGGTGACTTCAAAGCCTGAGGTCAGTCGCACACGAGCTACTTTGCGCAGCGCCGAGTTGGGTTTTTTGGGCGTTGACGTGTAAACACGGGTACAAACTCCGCGTCTCTCAGGACAAGCCTTGAGAGCTGGTGACTTGGTCTTGGCTTTGAGGCGCTGACGCTCCGTGCGGATCAGCTGTTGGATGGTTGGCATCGAGGGTCGGCTTGTGGTCGGACTCCCCGACCTGTTTCGACAATCCACCACATTACCGGGTCACGGTTCAGCTCATGGGGCGGTTGAAAGCGCTGCCGCATGCACAGGTTTGAATTCCGTTCGCGCTTCTGATCAGAAAGCCTCCCCCACTGAGGTCGCCTCGGTAATCGAGACAGAGTCCCTGCAGCAGTTTGAGTTGGCTTTGCGGGGCGTGCAGGGTGACACCATCGGCTCGGGCAATCGCCACACCAGCCAGATGACCTGGGCGAATCCGAACCACGTGCTCTGCACATTCCCCAGGTGTGAGGTCTAAGTGCATCTGGCCTGGAGTACCTGCGACAGCTGCCTGACGTCCCAACTCAGCAGCTGCAGTTGCAGTCAGTCGCAGATTGGCGGCCATCAATGTCGACAACATGGATTACCACAATGGCAGGGGTGAGTCAGGAACGAAACCGAGTCCGTTGTGTATACGCGCTGCACTGCCACTGCCATTCATCACCGTTCGTCCTCCGGCCACCAAGGTGGTTGAACTTCCGCCATCCAGGTTGAGTGCATCACTAAGTCCAAGTTGCTTCGCGGCCAGCGCGGTTTCCAGAAGAGTGGGATCACTGCTGGCGGCACCACGCAGGGTTAAAAACCAGGTTCCGGTTCGGCCGTGGCCAACCACTGTTCTAGGGGCGGCCAGGGCTAGGAATCCGGGGCTAAAGCCCTCGCTGCGACCATTCAAAACAATGCGGTCGTTCTGAATCAGCAAGGGACCTCCTCCCAGAACGTTTGGCTTGTCCCCGAGAGGGGTTGAGGAGCGTTGCACCACCGTGACGTGGTCGCCTTGGCTCGCTGGCAAAGGGGCTCGACCGCGAGCGACGATCAGATCCCCGTTTTTTGGGATGGGCACACCACGATTGAGTTGAGCCCTACTGAATTGCTCGATGACTCTTCCATCTTGAATCAGTAGAGCCTGCTCTTGGCCGCTTAGAGCCCTGTACATCGGGCCCCAGGCTGAGGTGTAGCGACTCAATCCTCTCTGGACATATCCACTGTTGAGGAAGCCCAGTCCCCATCGGCGCCCATCGGCGACGCGGAGCTCTTGGTTCAGCAGTAGTCGTCCAAATGCCGGAGCGCCATCAAGATCCCAGGCCACAACACCGCGGTTGAGGATGGGGCCCGAGAGCCAGGCCCCATTGAGGCGCAGGGCACCGAGCGGTAGTTGCTGAATTCGGTTGAAGAACCCTCCGTTAACGGCGATGAGAGCTCCGGCCGGCCTGGACAGCTGCGTCAGAAAACGGAGGCCCTGCTGGCTCCCTGTCATCGCCAGTGGTGAAAGCTTCAGTCCCAACTGGCTGAGATCGCCTCCAGCCCGGACCACCTGCAGGGGCTTGACACCGACTTTGACTGTGCGCCGTTCCAGGACCAGACCCCGACGGATGAGTGCTGCAATGGCTGGATTCGTCAGCGGCAGACGCTGGTTTTGGCGTGGAGGAATGGCCCTTGAGAACTGTGGAGAAACTCCGTCCAGTACAAGTCGCCATGGTGCTGCCAAGGTCAGGCTGCGCAGTCGGGTGGATTGTCCCCGCAGTCTTAGGCCTGTTTGAGTTTGCTGAGGCGTGAGGCCCAGCCGTTGGAGTGTCTGCAGTTGCTGGCGGGTGCTTTGTAGGTCGAGCAGTAGGTCATCGCCTAGTTGTTGCACGAACAGCGGGCCATTCAGATCAAGCACGACTCGATTAGCCGTGCTTCCTTTGCCGCGTCGCAGTTTCTGAAGCTGGGCTCTCGGCAGAGATAGCTCCAGGCTGGTTCCCTTGCGTTTGCTTGCAACTCCTATGTTCAGGAGCCATTCCCCCACATCCAGCGCAACGTCGTCGCCAAGTGTTCTCTTGGGGATGGATGTGAGTGATTGGCTGCGGCTAAACCATTCCAACTGATCGCCGCTTCCGTCATTGCTGCGCCGGAAGCCAAGACGAGACTCCAGTAGATCCATGGGCAACCAAAGACGTTCCGGCTGCTCCTGATTACGTCCTTGCCATAGCCATGGGGCTGAGACCGTTTGCCCCCCAATCACAATCCGATCGCCTGACTGCGTTTCAGCGGATCGCAACTCTGGCAGTGGGGGGGGCAATTGGGCGATGAGGAGCATGGCGCTTGAGAGGACGGGAAAGGCGCCTGCCTAGGATTGACATATGTGATGGTTTCTGCAGGAGAAGTCGCTGCAGTCCCATGCCTCCGCCCGGTAGATGTTCATGCCTGACTCCCTCAGCTCCGCCATTGCATCGTGGCCTTTCTTGGATTCCGCCGCTCCGGAGGCTGTGGCGGGTGAAAAAGACGCCTGCGGAGTTGGCTTCCTGGCCCAACTCTCCGGTCAGCCCAGCCATTGGATTTTGCAGCAGGCCCTGCGCGGTTTGGATTGCATGGAACATCGCGGTGGCTGTGGCGGCGATGGGGATTCCGGCGATGGAGCAGGCATCCTTTGTGCCATCCCTTGGTCGTATTTGGCTCAGGTCTGGCCAGTGGCCGCTCAGGGCGGTGGCCTGGGCATGATGTTTATGCCGACTGACGACCAGCGTCGTGAGCAGGCTCGTCGTTTTTGTGATGAGGAAGCATCCACGCTCGGACTGAGCTCGGCTGGCTGGCGTGAGGTGCCTGTTGATCCAACAGTGCTTGGGCCCATGGCTCGGCAGAACGCGCCGGCGATTGAGCAGTGGTTGATTGGTGCAGAGGTTCAGGGCGATGAGCTGGAGGCTTTATTGCTCCGCTTGCGTCGTCGGATCGGCGCACGGGCCCGCGAGGCTTGGGGTTTTGAAGGATCACGGGATCTTTACGTCGCTTCCCTTAGCAGTCGCACTGTTGTTTATAAGGGCATGGTGCGTTCCGAGGTGCTGTCGCGCTTTTACGCCGATCTGCTCGACCCTCGTTTCGAAGTCAGTTTCGCGGTTTATCACCGCCGTTTCAGTACCAATACTCTGCCGCGCTGGCCCTTGGCTCAGCCGATGCGACTGTTGGGCCATAACGGAGAGATCAACACACTGCTCGGCAACCTCAATTGGGCCAAGGCTTCCGAAGCCAGCCTCGCAGGCGTGTGGGGAGACGCCGCTGTGGACCTCAACCCCGTGGTGAACCCTGCCTTCAGTGATTCGGCCAACCTCGATGCCACGCTTGAGTTGATGGTGCGGAGTGGCCGGTCGATCACCGACAGCCTGATCACGCTGGTGCCAGAGGCATTTCGCAATCAGCCGGAATTAGATCATCGTCCAGAGATCACGGCGATGTACGAATTCAATGCGGGCGTGCAGGAGCCTTGGGATGGGCCTGCCTTGTTGGTGTTTTCAGATGGCAAGAGGGTCGGTGCGACTCTCGATCGGAATGGTCTGCGTCCAGCTCGCTGGTGCACAACCGCTGACGGTTTCGTGGTGATGGGATCAGAGACCGGCGTGGTCGATCTGAGCGGTAAAACCGTGGTTCGCAAAGGACGTCTTGGTCCTGGCCAAATGTTGGCTGTGGATCTTGAACGTGGACTGCTTCTCGATAACTGGGCGGTCAAGGAGGATGCGGCCTCTCGCTTCCCTTACGCCAGTTGGCTGGAGGAGCATCGCCGCAACTTGGCACCGCAGCCCTGGAGCAGTGATCCTCAACTCAGCGAACTTGATCTGCTGCGGTTGCAGACGGCCATGGGATTTACCGCTGAGGATCTCGACCTGGTGATCGAGGACATGGCTGGTTTGGGCAAGGAGCCCACCTATTGCATGGGAGATGACATCCCCCTCGCGGTGCTCTCGGACAAGCCTCACTTGTTGTACGACTACTTCAAGCAGCGCTTCGCTCAGGTCACTAACCCACCAATCGACCCGTTAAGGGAAAAGCTGGTGATGAGCCTGGAGATGCATCTAGGCGAACGTTGCCCTGCCTTGAAACCGCAACCCCAGGCGGCGGCCCTCATTCATCTCGACACCCCTGTGTTGAACGAGGCGGAGCTGGTGGCGATCGCCGATCAGGGTTTGTCCGTTGAGAACCTGTCCATCCAGGTGTCTGTCGAGGATTGCGCCAGTGGCTTGAAGGCTGCTCTCGATCGGCTGTGTGAGCGGGCGGAACAACAGGTTCGTGACGGTGCGCGAGTACTCGTGTTGTCCGATCGCGTGAACCATGCTGGTGCTGCCGTTCAGCTCAGTGCCACCACCGCGGCGATGCCGGCGTTATTGGCAGTAGGAGCCGTGCATCACCATCTGCTCAACAAGCGATTGCGGTTGCACTGTTCTCTCGTGGTCGACACAGCACAGTGCTGGAGCACGCACCACTTGGCCTGTTTGATCGGGTACGGAGCCAGTGCAGTCTGTCCTTGGTTGACTTGGGAGACCAGCCGCCATTGGTTGGGCCATCCCAAGACTCAAAAGCGAATCGATCAGGGCAAGTTGCCTCCTCTTGATGCCAAGCAGGTGCAACGGAATGTGCGTCAAGCCTTGGAAAATGGCCTCCGCAAGATTTTGTCCAAGATCGGCATCTCCTTGCTGGCCAGTTATCACGGAGCTCAGATTTTTGAAGCGATCGGTTTGGGTGCCGATGTGATTGACATCGCCTTCGCTGGCACCACAAGCCGGGTGGCTGGTCTCAGCTTGACGGAGCTTGCCAATGAGACCTTATCCCTCCATGCCAAGGCGTTTCCTGAGCTGAATCGCAGCAAGCTCGAATTCATGGGTTTTGTTCAGTACCGCACTGGCGGGGAATATCACCTCAACAGTCCAGAGATGGCCAAGGCATTGCACAAAGCCGTAGCTGCTGGACCTGGCTATGACCACTTTTCGACTTATCAAACCCTGTTGGAAAACCGCCCCGTCACGGCGTTAAGGGACCTGCTCGAGTTCCAGTTAGCTCCAACACCGCTTCCTTTGGATCAGGTGGAAAGCATTGAAAGTTTGTTCCGGCGTTTTTGCACTGGGGGCATGAGTCTTGGAGCTTTGTCTCGAGAAGCCCACGAGGTGTTGGCTGTTGCGATGAATCGCATCGGCGGTAAGAGCAATAGCGGTGAGGGCGGAGAGGATCCAGCTCGCTTCCAGGTGCTGAACGACGTTGATAACGAAGGTCGCTCCGAGTCGTTCCCAAGCATTGGAGGGTTGCAGAACGGCGACACGGCATCATCCGCGATCAAGCAGGTGGCTTCTGGCCGCTTTGGGGTGACGGCTGAGTACTTACGCAGTGGCAAGCAGTTGGAAATCAAGGTGGCTCAGGGAGCTAAGCCCGGCGAAGGCGGTCAGCTACCCGGCCCGAAAGTTGACAATTACATTGCTTGGCTGCGCAACAGCAAGCCTGGGGTGGCGTTGATCTCCCCACCTCCTCATCACGACATCTATTCGATTGAAGATCTGGCGCAGTTAATCCATGACCTGCATCAGGTTCATCCCAAAGCGCCTGTGAGCGTGAAGCTCGTTGCGGAGATCGGCATCGGCACCATTGCCGCTGGCGTAGCCAAGGCCAACGCTGATGTGATTCAGATCTCCGGACACGATGGCGGCACGGGAGCATCGCCATTGAGCTCGATTAAGCACGCCGGCAGTCCATGGGAATTGGGCCTAACCGAGGTCCATCGCAGTCTCTTGCAGAACGGTCTGCGTGACCGGGTGCTTCTGCGTGCTGATGGCGGCTTAAAAACGGGTTGGGATGTCGTGGTTGCCGCCATGCTCGGTGCCGAGGAGTACGGCTTCGGATCGGTGGCGATGATTGCTGAGGGTTGCATCATGGCCAGGGTCTGCCACACGAACAATTGCCCTGTTGGTGTGGCGACTCAAAAGGAGGCTCTACGGAAACGCTTCAAAGGGCTGCCGGAGCATGTGGTCCATTTCTTCTGGTATGTCGCGGAAGAAGTGCGTCAACTTCTGAGTTTGCTCGGAGTAGCGCGTCTTGAGGATTTGATTGGTCGCAGCGATTTGCTGAAGCCCCGCTCTGTGGAGCTGGCAAAGACCCGCTATTTGGATCTATCCACGTTGTTATCTCCGATTGGAGATGCATCTGATCGTTCTTGGCTGACCCATAGCGCTGAGGCGCATGGCAATGGTCCGATTCTTGAAGATCAGCTGTTGCATGACCCTGAGCTCATCGCTGCGATCGATAATCACGGTTCCATCTGTCGCTCGCTCGAGATCATCAACACCGATCGCAGTGTTGGTGCTCGCTTGGCCGGTGAAATCGCTCAACGTCATGGCAATCGTGGCTTTCAAGGGCAGCTTGATTTGCGTTTTCGTGGAGCAGCTGGTCAGAGCTTTGGTGCCTTCCTGGTGCAGGGCATGAATGTGCGTCTTGAAGGAGAGGCCAACGATTACGTGTGCAAGGGAATGAACAGTGGCAGGGTCGGTTTGGTGCCCTCAGATGGAACGCAGAATCCTGGTGATCAGGTCATTCTTGGCAACACCTGTCTCTATGGCGCCACAGGGGGAGAACTATTTGCGCTTGGACGTGCCGGTGAACGGTTTGGTGTACGCAACAGTGGTGCCAGGGCTGTCGTTGAGGGGGCCGGAGATCATTGCTGTGAATACATGACAGGTGGGGTTGTGGTTGTGCTCGGGGGCACAGGTCGGAACGTCGGTGCCGGCATGACGGGTGGTGTGGCTTTTCTGCTGGATGAAATGGAGGGTGTCACCGCGAGGGTGAATCTGGAAATCGTTGAGGTTTGCGAACTGTCGACCAGTGAGCAGGAGGCTGTGCTCAAATCACTTCTCGAAGCTCACTTGAACGTCACGGGCAGTCGAAGAGCTGCGGCCTTACTGGATGATTGGGCGGCAGCCAAGTCTCGCTTCAAGCTGATCGTTCCTCCGAGTGAACGGGCCGCGATGGGATTGATGGACAAGCAAGCCGTGGCGGCTTAAACACAGGTAGTGGATGGCTTGGTTTATTAAGCACGAAACGTTCACAGCTGAAACGGCTGCCTTGCCTTTTGATCAGAGGCGGCCTTATTTAGACGCCCATCGCCAATGGGTCGAACGTCTTCAGCAGAGCGGACAACGGATTAGCAGTGGATTTCTTGTGGATGATCAGCGCCGCCCTGGTGGTGGTGGACTGCTGGTGTTTGAAGCGCAGTCCTATTCCGATGCTTTGGCACTTGTCCAGACTGATCCAATGATCCTTGGCGGTCTGGTGACATGGCAGCTGCAAGAATGGGTTCCCGTCAGTGGAGATGCGTTGCTGTAGGTCGTGATTACCTCAGGTGTCGTTTTGATCTTGATCTGGATGGATCAAAGTGCACGATGGGCTGACTTCGAAGCAATGACTCTTGTTATTTGTCGTATTTGGATCTCATTGTAGGAAGCTAGTAGACGTATAGATCGGTTGCAGCCTCATTCACCATAATCAACAACTCGATATGTTGATTATGGTGAATGAGGCATGGCTCGGCTGAACAATGTCTGGGACTACTGGAGATGGGATCAAGCCGAAGAGAGTTACAAGATTAAGGTGAGTGCGAGAGATTGTAGGCCCATGAAATTCTGGTTTCAGCGTGTGACCTTTCGATATAGGTTCTCTTTTCGGAAAGCTTATTTTTTAAGAAAGAACAGGCTTGAATTGACTCGAAGTCGCTGATTTGATGTGCTGAATGCTATTGCAATGGGGTCGCATTAAAAATGATATCAGCCTCTGTATTGTTTCCTGTGATGCCTTCAGGGAAAGGCTGCCTAGCGTGAAATTCACGATAGGACTCGGGCGTGATATCGGTTTTGTAGAAAACATTGACATAGGTTTCTGTTTGTAGTTCATACTGAAAACCAGAGCCAGTGAGCTGTTTTAATGATTGCTTTCTCTTGTTGATTGGTCGGATTAAATTATCTCCGGGATAGCCGGTGTTGCCAGGAATGGATGATCCTGCGGGTACAAGTGAAGAGATTTTTTCTCGACATTGCTTCGCTGGGCATTCTTTGTGAATCCCCTTGATCTTTTTGATTTGAAAAAAACCATCCTGATTGGGCTTTCTTTTTGTCCATAAACTCCCTTTTGCACTAAATCCCTCTTCTTCGGTGTCTGGGTGATGATGGTACGTCCATTTCCACTTGATCAATTTTTTTGCCATGTCCAGCGATAATTCAATCTGGTATAAATCAGTCTAGGCTTGATTATCTTGCGACTGCCTTATGAAACATGGATGTTCATATCGGTGACCATAAAATAATAGGAAATATTAAGCATTGTGCTGGTTGGTGATGCGATTGAAGCGAGGATGGCTCAGCGCCTTGAAGGGATTAGTTTTTTATCTCTAGGCTCAGAATCATTCAATTCACCAGGTTTTAGTCTCATTCAAATACCTTAAATCATAGATGTTTTTGTGAACCACTGGCTTCCCTTGCCAGACGTCATTCATCGGATGAAATGGCGGCAGCATCAGCTGCTTATTTTTGAGAAAACAAATATTGACCATCGATATCCCAATGTCCCAAGGCATTTTTCCTTATTCTGCTGAGGTGAATGTAATTTTCTTGGTTGTTCTAATGTCAATTTTTGTCTGAACGCATATGATCGCCCGTATTGACGCTTGGAATGACTTTTTTGAGGAAAGTTGGAAAGAATTCCATTGGTCAGTCGTTTGTGAGCATTGTCTCGACTGTGTTTGGTTCGATCATTGCAAGGTCACAGTCACGTTGGTGAATCGTCCTGTTTATGTCTGGTGGTGTATGAAAGGGTGGTTGATGAAAAGTTGGTAAAGTTGAAGGTCTAGTATTTCAATCAGACCAGTTCAGTTTTTTGGTGATGACGATTGATTGCATGGCTTCAATTGTGAATATTGAGTTTATCGGATTAGTATGATTACTGGCGGCTTCAAAAGTGTCGATTTAGCTTGATGGGCCTGATGAGATTTCTTTGGCTTGAGTTGTGCTTCTCTGTCTCAACGAGCACTGGTTTGAAACATTCTGTCTCTTGAACTGTGTTCATGCAAGAGATGAATGTGTTCTGCTTAGCTAGGTCAATATTGAGCTGGCCCGATCAACGTATTTTGATGTCGTGCTGATTACCGATTGATGATCTGTGGTTCTTCTGTTTACGAAGGTTCAGCATGCTTTCGCAAACAATTATAGATTGAAGAAGGTTTAACTACCTTGGGTGGCTGGCCATCAGCCGTTGCACTTCGCCAGCGTGGTAGCTGCTGCGGGTGAGTGGAGTGCTGACGACCTGTAGAAAGCCCAATTCGTCTTCGCCGATCTGTCGATAGTGTGCGAACTGGTCGGGGGTTACGAAGCGATCGACCGCAAGGTGTTTGGGGCCTGGAGAAAGATATTGCCCAATCGTGACAATGTCGACGCGGTGATTGCGCAAGTCACGAAGCACGTCAATCACTTCATCATCTGTTTCCCCGAGTCCGACCATGAGGCCAGATTTGCTGTAACTACTCGGCCAGTGATCACGCACTTGTTTCAGCAGGTTTAGGGAACGGTCGTAGATTCCTTGGGGGCGTGCTCTGCGATAAAGACGTGGCACTGTTTCGATGTTGTGATTGAGCACATGAGGTGCTGCGGCCATCACAGTGCTGAGGGCTGTCCAGTCACCACAAAAATCAGGGATTAGTAATTCGATTGTGGTGAGCGGAGAGCTCGCTTTCACCTTTTCAATGCAGGCGACGAATTGGGATGCGCCGCCATCGGCCAGGTCATCTCGATTTACCGAGGTAATCACCACATGCTTGAGTCCCAATCGAGCGACTGCCTCCCCCAACCGGTGTGGCTCGGTTGGATCCAGAGCTCGAACACTCTTGTCGAAGTCGATATCGCAGTAAGGGCATGCTCGGGTGCAGCCCGGACCCATAATCAAGAAGGTGGCCGTCCCTCCTGCAAAGCACTCACCAATATTCGGACAACTGGCTTCTTGGCAGACCGTGTTCAGCTTCAGATCCAAAAGCAGATCCGCGACAGCACCGATCCGTTCCCTCTGGGGGGCCTTGACGCGCAACCACTCGGGTTTGAGCACGGCTGAACAGGGAATAGTTGATTCTATCAAGTGGAAATGACCATTTGTTTATAACGAGGACCTCCGTGAAACGATTGGGTACAGGAGATGCCTTGACACGCACAAGTCAGGCATGATTCGTCTGGTTTAGAACAGGTGATCTTGATGTTGAAAGGATTTAGTTTGCTGTATCGATGATGAATGCTGTTGTACTCATTCCTGCTTTGACTAAGGTAGAAGCAAGGATGCGTTGACGATATGCCGATAGGGGAGATGGTTGGATGAATTTGAGTTGTTGTCTAAGTCTGTTGAATTGTGTGTCTGTCGATTGATTAGGGTGCAATTGTTTGTCTTGGCTTTTTGGATTGCCTAAGCATGGCGCATTGAACTAATTGCTTTATTTGTTATTGTGCGGTATTACGCCTAGTCAGTTGCTGGGCTTCGCAATGGTTTTGCTGATCATGTTTGCTGGCTGTTAGGAGTTCGCTTCTTCCCGTGGATTAGAATCAATAAAAATGTTGTCTTGTCTTGCCCCAATAACCTAGTGATTGGTGTTGTTGCTGGCTGGTTCGGCGCGTTTCAGATCACTGCTGGTTTGATCGGCAGATTCAGATCTTGCTCAACGATGGATGCATCGCTTGTTAGGATTAGTCATAGGGGTTCAAGCTCCTAACATGAAAAGACCGGGATGTAGCGCAGTTTGGTAGCGCACTTCGTTCGGGACGAAGGGGCCGCAGGTTCGAATCCTGTCATCCCGATTAAATCAATTAACGCTACATCTTCAGCTGATCTCAGAGAGGGTATCCTCTCGTTAAGTTGCTCAACGATTCTTGATATCTGTATTGCCTGACAATGTATTGTCCTCCTTGCTATTTGTTGCTAATGGATCAATAGTTTGGCAAGGTCAATGCCTGCCGTCCCTGTAGGTGTTTCTTTGCTCTTTGGGTCAACAGGAGAGAGTAGTCGCATCAAGCAACGTAAGAAGGGTGGTTATCAAATGGTGATAAGAGGTGTCGAGGAAATTGAGTGGTTTACTGATCGGCCAGTGAGGAGTGAAGGTTCCTGGAGGCCCAGTCGCATTGTGAATCAGTGGAGCCAGCTTTTTAAAACAAGCGATCCCAATGCCAAGTCTCGTTTGAGGCTGATGGGGAAAGGGAGTTAATCACTTTTGAATTGTCAAGGCCAAGGCATAGCAACAAAAAAGTGTCTTTTCATTCAGAGTCAATGCTGATGTAATTAAAAAAAGCAGGCTGAAGAAATGCAGTAATTTTCTACTCAGAGGCTTGGCGATATTGCGCTTTTCATTGATAAAATATTGTCAAGTAGTTGGGGAAATTGCGATAATAACCCGCTGGACGCTGCTGAAATCAGTAATGATGTAAATACTTTATTTGTTGATGATTGGATTGGTTCGCTTGATGAGTGATCTGAAATCTACAACTACCAAAAAGATTCGCCATTGTCCAACGAAAATGATGTGCTTTGGTACACAGAGCAAGGCAAAGGTCTAGAGGGTCTTGCTGCTGAAACTATGTATAACATGATAGAGAGTTTAATCAATTATGTGGTTGATTTGGCTGTGCAAAATTCAGAGCTTGCGTTGAAGCAGGCGTATATGGGGAGTGGGTCTCAAAGCCTTAAAGATACTCTGGCGGGCGGTTCGCTGCTGCCTCAGTATGTTTTTACCGGTATTCTCACTGATGAACGTCTTCTGAATCCATTGTGGGACAACCCCGATTTTTGGAACAAGTATTTGGAAGTTGTGCAAATCATTCCCTCAGATTGCTATTTAGAATCCCAATAAGAATTGTGGGCTTGTCAGGCGCCTATTGTTAACATACGTTGATAGGCTGAGTGAAGCGTGGGAAGTATTTCTTCTGAAGAGTGGCATCAACAAAAACCCCGCCAAAGCTGGCGGGGAGTGTGAGATGATGGAACGTTGCTGTGTTGTCTGTGTGTTGATGGATCAGAAGATGGTTGATTGAATGAATCGATGGGGCGATCGTTTGTTTATTGAGTTTCTTTGTGCTGTCTTCCTCGTTGCGGCAGCGGTGGTTAAAGAGTCACCTATCAATGTCAGCCATCTGGAATAACGGATTTGCTCTAGGATCTCTTGCTAAACCTTCTCGAATAGAACGGGCACCAAAAAAATACACTTTTTGAGAAGCCCTGAAGTTCTATATGGATGGAAATCTTTGGTTTCCGATCGATTTCAACAACACAAGCCCACCGCAGGCGCCACCAAAACGGTGACACTTGCAGCGGGTTGGGTTGGACGAACCGATCCGGAGATGGATCCATTTCGAATCAGATCACCGGCAACTCGAAACTGGTGGAGAGCTGGCTTTGCAGCCCAGGAGCTATATCAGAAAGGGCAACGGTCTTGCTGATGTCGACCAACTCAATTTCGTTGGAGGCAATCGACCATGGACCACCTTCCCAAAGAGGACCAACATTCCAGTTTTTCTTGATGCCCCATTTGTTGACACGAACACTGGCCGAAAGCAATTCAGCTTCAGCATTCACATCGGTGTTGATCGAAGCTGATGCACTAGCAGCAATAATAGGGTCGGCTTCGATTTTGACCGAAATCTTTCCATCATTGTTCGCATCACGAAACTGGTTGTTGGACAGCAAGTCATTGGTAAAAATATCGTGCTTGCGGGTGCTGCCTTCAACAATGGCGTAAACGTTGGGTTTCAGTGCCACGTTGGCGTCGTAATTAAGACCCGCTTCAATGCCCACAGTGGCATCAAGCAAGGTCCCCGATGCACGCAAGGCCCCACCCCACACCGACTTGTTAAACGTCAGTGGGATCCCGAAGTAACTTGCAACTTGGCCAAGTGACATCTCCAGATCGACCAGATTGGACGATCCGCTGACGCCATAGGCGACACCATCGCCAAAACCTTGACGCCAATCCAGATCACCGCCGATGGAGTTAGGAACAGATGCCAGAACAGAGGCATCGCTAATTCTTGGTAGACGTGCGGTTGCGGATAGGGCACCAATGTTGAAATTCTTAGAATAATTACTGCCGGTGATATTACGCGTATCGAGTTCAACCAAGGACCGCTTTACATTCACATTCGTCTTTAATGATGACAGCAGATTACCCGTTTGACCGGAGGCAAGCCAGACGTCGTACCAGAGTTTCAAGCTGGGATCCAACTTGACTTGTCCTACAGCATCTAGATTCAGATAGGCATAGGGCAATTCTAGATTGATCGATGGGTTAAAGGTGGTGGCGCTGAACGACAAACCATCGGCATCAAGGCTTACCTCAGCATTCAAACTTCCTTCCAATGAGAATGAACCCAAGCCATAACCAGCCTGCAGATCTAAACCTGCTTTTAATTTGTTATGACCTGTTCTGAATTTCAAACCGGCAACTCCAGCACTGGGGTTGAAATTCACATTGGACAAGTTTTTATCCAGGCCAAGAAACTTACTGTAGCTTTTCTCATTCGCTACACCCAGGAAGCTGCCGACATTCCAAGTTCGATCAATGCCAATATTAAATGAGCGAGTAATCGCTCCAAGCTGATTTGCGGCACCAAGATTCATTGGTCTCACCACATCAGTATTCAAACGTGTTGATGAATTCAGCACTGGTGCTGAATTCATAGGCAATGCATTGATCGCCTCAGTAACAGTTGCAGGCTTGGACGAGGCAACACTTTGATTTGGTATTGTAAATCCACGCATTGGCTTGATAGCTGCAGCGCGGTGAGCGAGATTATGGCGGGTCGTGAAGGTCATGGTGGTATTGATGTGTGAGGGTTTAAGAAGTCAAAAACGTGTGGTTGCTAGGAGGGTATCCACCAACAAACACACCATCGCAGGTTCAATCGTTATGCTCATTGATCTCTCTCAAGGAAACTTGTGATCTTGCTCACAGGTTTCCACCAACCCCAAAAGAATTCACAACCAATTGACTTAAAACAAGCACAACTCCACCTCTAAATCACTTTGTATAAGCCCGCTTGGTGCATCAATAAGAAAGGAAAAGGCATCAGGACAAGAGGCGATCTTTGCCTAAGCCATAAAAAGCTATTTAAGCCATCGATCCAATACATGCTGTAAGTTGGCTGACACGCCTATCACTGCCTGAAACGATTGAGGCATGGGTCATGCACCCTGAATAGCTTTGAATTTGCTGTAATGTCTCAGAAACTGTAGGCGCTGAACAAGCACGAGGCAAGAGAGATCAGGCTATTGATTGTAGTCAAGGTTGTGCCTGGCCCAGGCGATTAAGTTATGGCAACATTCGCTAAAGTAGTGTTTTAAGTTGGCTGGTTGTAAGGGAAAGACGAAGTAATATATGGCCAAGGGCAAGCGCTATCATGGACGCGATATTATTTGATGATTGCTTGATTTTACTGGCGGGTTTTATGCAGATATGATAACAGCCTGCTTTTGAATAAATATCGCCATTGATCAATGAAGCTATCGAAACACATAGATAAAGTCTTCCCCCTCAATTGTTGTGGTGTATTGATTTCCATCCTTCGAACAACTCATCTCATCTGTTTGATAATAGTTAGACTGATTAATAATACGCGTCTCTTTGTCAATAAAAGTGATGAAGCATGCGCCATTTGCTGTTTCATTTATAATCTCTGCGTAGTAATTCTTCCCGGGATGGGTCACCGCAAAGATCGCACCATTGATCGGCTGAATCTTGCACTCCAATCTTTTGTTATTCTTATCGATGCAATGCGTTTGTGAATACACTGCCGGTAGCGCCACAACTGCGAAAACAGCCTGTACAAGCAAGCAGGCTGTAAATAATGGATAATTCACAATGCTTTTCATGTGTCTTAATGGATGAAGGTTGCAGCTCAATTTGTAGCCATTCTAGCTTTTAGTTGACGTTCCTAAGAGCACACCCCGCACTCAGCGGGTTTGATTGGTGTGAGTTACTTTGTCGAGAGATCGACAGTGACACTAAGGCACCCCAAGTTTTTTAATGCCACCCCTTTCCCTTAGTGCAAACAATGCCTTGTGTGCGAGAGCAATAACTTCCATAGGTCATCTTGTTTGGGCCTGTCCTGCAGACAATCTTCTCGTCAAAGTTAACCTCAGCATCCGCAAAATGTTTTGCCAATTCAGAGCATTCAATATTTGAGGCTTCTGCAGGAAGAGAAGTGGTCAGCGAAATTTCAGCAACNNCTAGAGAAGCAAAGATAAGGGAAANTGTTTCATTTATTTGGGGTGATNGGAGTAGGCGATTCTGCTTGTCTANTGATGCCTGNATAATAGCTTGAACTTGAGATTCCAGATTATCACTCATGCGCAATCTGCATCGCAATACTTCTTGAGAGCAATGCTTAGCATGACTAAACCCCACACTTGGCGGGGCTGGTGTGTGTGAGTTTTTGCAGGGGGATTGATCAGGAACCACACGACCTGCCCTGCTTTTCCTTTGAAGAGTCTTGTATTGCTTTCAGTTCTGGGAATGAACTTCAGGCTCCCCGGCACCAAGATTCAGAGAAAGTCCACACTCAAGATGGAAAGATCCTGATCGACCTCAAACTCAGCGATGGCACCTCCAGAACCAAAANCCTTATTAGANCCGTTGGCATTGTGATAAAGAAGTCCAGCTTTGGCGTCAAAGATGAACTCAGAGTCCGTACGACCCATCTTTTTAGCGTGGCGGCCGTTGTTTGCAATTGAAGTTTCCTTCAGAGCTTCTTTAATAGCGCGCGGGTTAATTTTTCCCAGTCTTTCAATGAGGGGATTGCTTTCATATTCCTGATCATTGTTGTGATCGCGATCCCAATCAATACGAGGATTGAAGCCTATTAAGCCATCGTGTTCACCGTTGTATCCCTGTCCAGGTTTCCCGTCCGGGCCATAATCAACGCGAGGATTGAATCCGGACAATTCATCATGTTCGCCGTTATATCCTCTGCCAGGTTTGCCATCAGGCCCGTAATCAATATCTCCNCGGAATCCACGAAGTCCATCATGTTCACCGCCATAATTACTGGTGTCTCCATTGTCATTCATAGGATTGGGGGTCCAGGTAGAGCTATCACTTGGAGCAGCATCAGCAGAGTCAGGTACTCCGTCGCCGTCAGAATCTTTTCCCTCTACTGTCTCTTGAGTTGTTGTAGTTTTTCCATCCGCGTCAGTTGTTGTTGTTGTTTTGATAAAATTGCCAGTTTCCTCTCCTTCCTCATTAACTTCCTTCATGTAAGTTACACGCCTTGTTCCACCGGTTTCTTCTCCATCTTGATTATATTCTTTTTCCCAATATCCTTTTTCTGATCCATTTTGATACATCAGTCTTCCATCAGTCATTCCGCCATTGTCGCGATGCCATATTGTTTGATTATTTTCGGTATTTTGAGTGGATGTCCTAGTCTCGGAAGGATCGGCTTGATCGTCAGATGCATGGCCATCAACTAATCCGTCTGCATAAATATCGTAATCGGGAAAATCAATATATTGGATTGGGACTTGATTATTCTCGCCAGAATTTGAGTTTGTATTGCTGGAATTATTCTCTTTGAACTTTACTCCCCATGCTTCTGCATATGATTTCTGGCCTGCATAAGATGCATTCGACATTGCCTCAATATCCTCGGCGAAATTGCCTAAAGTACCTTTCCCTGTTCCATGTTCGAAGACCTTGCTGATTATGTAGCCAGAGCCAAGCCACCAGGCTACTCTTAATCCTATGCCAACTGGTGTCAGTGATGCAGCTGCTGTGCCTCCTTGAATCAGAAGCGAGGCGGTTCTTATGGCCCCTGTTTTAGTAAACGCTTGCCCAGCCATATTGAGCCCCCATGTCATATAACCTGCAATCTTTTCTGGTGCTTTACTTGCTTCGTTAGATCCAGCCATTGTTTTAAAGAGTATGTGGTGTGTGTCGTTGGGGTGTCGCCCTCCGATGTACACACCATCTCCGGAATCACTTGCTCACTCGATGTTCTGGCTCAACGCTGCTTGTGATCTTGCTCACAGGGGCTCGAACCGCTCCCATGACTGGGAACTAAATACTCACCCCCAGATGCCACCCCACCAGCCTGTCCATCTCCTCAACGGATACCAGGGGGTTCATCCTCCATTCGAGCATCAGCTCTTCCACTGCTGGGCGACCAAGATCTTGTATGCCACCAGAAAGCCATCCTCTGAAGGTGTCTGAATCATTGGCTCTGATTGCTGATACCAGCTCAGACAGAAGCAGCAGGTGCATCTGGGTCTCGCAGGACATGGTGCAGGTATGACTGCCTGAAGTATTCCCCTCTGCGAAAGAGCCATGAGAAACCCCGCCTTGTGACGGGTTAAGTAAGAATCAAGCAAGCAAAAGTTGCTCTGCTGTGCAGGTAATAAGCCGTCGTTTTGGGTGCCATTAGGGCAAGTTGTGTTGTACCACATTGCGTCAGTCAGGGTCGCGCCAGTCAGATCAGCGCCTTTCAGGGTCGTGCCATACATATACGCGTCAGACAGTTCCGCATCAGTCAGGGTCGAGCCATCCAGGTTCGCGCCATCCAGGTCCGCTTTAGACAGATCCGCGCCTTTACAATTAGTCAAACATGCTGGAAGCGAGTCATCAATAAATAGCGACGCATCAGATAGCCTTTTTTTCTTAGACCAGTCAGCAAGTCTTTGCTCTTCTCACCAATACCGCGAACCTTGAAGCTCAGTGTTTGATTTGAATTACCCAGCTTCGGCTTGAACATTTCAAATGTCACCAGCTCCCGCTTGTTGCCCACCTCGAAGGTGGCTTGGGCATTTGGTGCACCATCCCCATCGCTGAACAGCACATCCCACTTCCTCACCAGCTTCTTGGGCGACCACTCACCAGCGACACGGTTAGGGCGATCAGTGAACCAATCAATCTCGTCTACACCATCCAGCACCATGCGATAGCTGCCGTTCTTGCGTTGCTTGATGCGACCAGAGTCGGCAAGGGCACCAAACAAAAAGGATGAACCAGCAGGGGTTTTTGCCGCTAGTGAGTTGAAGTTGCCCTAGTGGTAGCTGTGTTCCCAACAAAAAACCCCGCCAAAGCTGGCGGGGAGTGTGAGATGGGACGTGGCTGTGTTGGC
>NZVB01000063.1 GCA_002701375.1 Cyanobium sp. NAT70
AAAATTCAGAGTTGGCAGTCCGAACCTGGGATGTTGCAATTTCGCATTCACAAACCAAAAGCAGATTTACAGGATTATGCTACTGCTTTCGATCAGGTGAGCTTCTTTGGGGATATCTCTTTGGTGCCTAATGACAGAGCGGACACTTTAGAAATTAAGGCAAGCTTGGAGCAATGAAATTGTTGGATGTCATAGACTCATTCTTCTCAGAGCTTGAAGGCAATCAGCGTCTGCGAATAGGCTCCTATTTGGTTTTAACTTTAGTGGCGATATCGACAATCATGGAGTTAAAGGATGCTAATCGAATTCTTACTATGCAATATCGGTCTCTAGATGAAACAAAGTTTGATCTAGAATCTGTAGACGAAGACTCGATTTGGCGGGCTCGGCACGAAAAAGAACTTGAATACAAAGAAGCCCTTTCAAAAAAATTGTGGTCTGCGCCATCAGAAAATCAGGTGTTAGCCTCTATCCAATCTAATCTTCGACAACTTGCTGCAGACATTGGCCTTGAGGACTTTTCTTTGGTGACCGGAACGCCGGATTGGCACGATGAAATCCCAAAAATCAAGCAAGTAAGATCGCGACTTAGTATCAGATTTAGGAACGACGAAGGGTTTAGGCTCATCGAGTCGATCGAAAGCTCCTCGCCGATCTTTTTAATAGAAAGACTGAAAATAGATGCTGATACCGGCGGCCAAATGCGCGGGAGTTCTATGAGCATGGATGTCTTAGCGTTTTATCTTTCGGAATAGTCTAGGTGTTAAAAGTTATTAAAAATAGGATAGCTTCCTCAAGTAGGTATTTTTTATATACCAGTCTTATAGCCGCGGCATTCTCTCTTGTTACGTTGCCTGTTAGCTGGCGAGGTATCGAAAGCGAAACTTGGGTCGAGCCTGAATTTAGCTCGACCCAAGGTTTGGGAGCCTTTCCTAGTGGGTTAAGATCAAGTGTTCAAGACGCTTGGTTTAGCAGTTCACCTAGCGATGATGAATTGAGTGCTGAGGAAATTGCAATTCCTCAACAGAGGAAAGCGGATTATGAGCTTCTTGGAACTGTTATTCAGGGTGACTACAAGAGCGCTTACATTAAGACCGGAGAATCTGTCTCCGAAATTTCTGCCGGATCTAAATTAGCGTTAGGTGGAGTTTTAGAATCCGTTGAAAATGGGTTTGTAACTTATAAGGACGAGGATAAGGGCGAGCATATTCTTCGCCTTTTTTCTCAAAGCCAATATGAAGATGATGTCGATGAAAACTAAAAATGTCTTTTGCGCATTCATATTTTCTTTAGGATTTATGGGCGGATGCTCAAATGTCCCCCAATCAGTTTTCGAACAAAATATGCTGCGCTCACCTAAAGCTAATGCTGCCCAAGTATTAGATGCCGGTTTGGGCGATAACGCGACGGCATCAAGAGAGACCTTAGGGCGCGACGAGCCTGTTCCACAACCATTTACTCGGACGCCAGTGTATGCCGAAAGTCAGAGCATGTATGCGGGAAAACTGGAAGGAGAGCCACTCAATATAAATTTCAGAAACATGCCGCTGCCAGATTTCATAAATCAAGTATTTGGGAATATTTTAGGTTTGAACTTTGTCCTCGACCCCTCTATTTCTGATGCTCAAGACTTGGTTACGCTATCGCTAGGAAATTCGATGCTGCCCTCTGAGCTCTACAACGTCGCGAGATCTATATTAGCGGAGTATGGTGTCGCGATAATTGAATCAAGCGATTTACTCCGTTTTAGAAGGGATAACTCAGCTGCAGGGGGTGTGCCTTTATTGGTAACTGGCGGCACCTTGCCGGATGTCCCAGCGACAAAAAGGAAGGTCTATTCGTTCAATGTTCTCGAAGTGGTCAGAAACAGCCAAGTTAGAACCTGGCTTCAAGATCTTTACAGGGGTACTACTTTGGAAGTAAAGGAGGATGGGGAAAGAAATAGTTTAATCCTTAGTGGTCCGCTGGACGTGGTCAAGCAGGCCGCAGAGTCTGTGAAAATGCTGGATCAGACTTTTTTCAAAGGAAAATTTAGTAGATCATTTTCACCCAAGTACGTCGAGATCGACACACTGGCTGGGGACTTAACCACGATACTGTCCGCGGAAGGTTATGCCGTCAGTCAAAGACCACCCCTTGGAAGCATCCTCATTATCTCCTTGAAGAGTCAGCGGAGAATCGTGATTTTTGCTGCTAGTAAGGAGTCACTTCAGCACGCGATCGATTGGGCCTATAACCTTGATATTAGTACCGAGAAAGAAATAACCGATGGATTTTTTAGTTACGAAGCCCAAAATGTAACGGCGGAGCATATAGTTGAACTGGTGAGTGTTTTAGGTGGTGAACCCTCTNGAACAGATNGAAATGCCAGTAATACGTCAAACGAACCTCAAAGCGGATCTAGTAGCACTGCGAGAGGCGTAGCGGCCGTTAGCTATAAAGATGGTCATATCGTCTATGATGAAAATCGAAATGTCATTTTTTTTAACGGACCTGGTCGTGACTGGGGCGACCTCCTGGAGTTTTTCGAAGAGGTCGACAAGCCTATTCCTATGGTGCTCATCGACGTACTTTTGGCGGAAATAACGCTGACCGACGCTAGTGAATCAGGAGCTGAATGGTTGTTTCGAGGCGATGGAATAGAGGGCACAGACGTCCTCGGTTCCACAATAGGCGGTACTGGCCTTGGTGGAAGTGGCCTCTCCCTGATTTTTGATAGCGCTGGGGAAACACGCGCTTTACTAAACGCTTTTTATAGTAATGACCGGGCAGTCATCAGATCTTCGCCTAAATTGTTAGTTAAGAGCGGCGAAATAGCCTCCATCGATGTTGGTAACAGTATTCCAGTTATAACGTCGAACAGTCAGGCTACAGAAACTGTCGGAGCTCCAGTAATTCAGACGATACAATACAGAAAAACTGGTGTGGCCCTGGAAATAGAACCGGTGGTTCAGTCTGGAGGGTTGGTAGATATCAAGGTGTCTCAGCAACTCAGCGAACAGACAACCAGCAGCGCCACTCTATTAACAGGCTCGCCCACGATACTAGAGAGAAAAGTGTCGACTCAGTTGTCAATTAAAGATGGCGGCTCTATCTTGATAGGGGGGCTAATCTCGACAAACAAATCGGAAGGCGCGCAGGGCCTACCCCTCCTCGGGCAGTTGCCCGTTCTTGGCAAATTGTTTAGGACGGATATTCAGACTGATTTTCAAACTGAATTGATGATGCTGCTCAGCGTCTACGTTATTGATACACCCGAAGGTGCGGTGGAGCTGACTAACTCCTTGAAAGAAGAGTTGTTTTAGACACTATTTTGAAAGAAATAGCAATTTTTTTATCGCTCACACCGGGAAAAACTCCGGATTATTCAGGAATAATATTTTTTTTTTAGGAGGACGGTTCCCTTAAGTTTTTCTTAAAATTCTTAGGGACTTAGGGTTGCTTATTAAAGGACGTTACGCTAAATTGGCGGGGCTCACTGGATCTGGGGAACCCCGGGTGCGAGCGGAAGTTGGTCAAAAGGGAATATAAACGCTTTTGATTCGTTTCGTAGTTTGAAGGAGTCATGACCTTTTAACCCGAATGAAAAGGATATTAGACAACTAGTCTAAACCGATCGGCAAGATGATGGCTGTTCTCCAGATGACAGTAGATACTTTTAATTAGTCTAGACTAAAGAAATAAAGGAGAGGACTATAATGACCTTTACTAAACACAACCTCGCGGCCGCGGTATCGGGGGCTTTTGTAGCTGGCGTAGTCAGTCAACAAGCTTTCGGTACGGTCGATGTAGATGGAACTGCCGGTGTCGGGGCCTTTGTGGCAAACGAGTCGGTTTTAGGCGCCGCAAGCGTCGTTCAACCTGGTGGCGCTGAAAACTTCGCGCTTTTTGGAACACTGACTTCGAACAATATTCCGGCGAACACTGACGTTCGTGTTACCGTAACATTAAACGGTGGCTACACATTCGCCGCTGCACCGTCGCTCGTTTTCGTTAACGCGGCAGGTTCAACAGCGAATAGCACCCTGACGTATGTAAGCGCTGCGGGCACTGCTACTGCAATACCTGACGCAGCTGTTTTTACAGGCGGCGGAACAGCTGACAGCTCGGTCACCTTCAACGCGAACTCGGGCACCGGTGAATTTGTGGGCGGGGCTCATTTCCGTATGGCGCTGGCAGCTGGGGGTCTCTTGACTGGCGGTGTTCAGTCGGATATCACTGCGGACATTGGAATTCAAATTGCTGATAACTTTGGGCCAACGACGCTTCCTGGGTTTACTGCAGAGCCATACATCACGTGGGCACCGACAGCGACTATAGCGTTCGACTCTACTGCGGATGAAGCCACGACTTCTATCGACGTTGTTCAAGACTCCTTGTTCTTCTCTGGGGGCACACGTGACGACGAGATAAACGTTGGCGGTTGGCAGATCACTGAGTTTGCAGGTACTAATCCAATTCCGGTCAGTACAGCAGGCACGGCGATTGATACTGACGAGATTAGTGAGCGTGTACAAGGAACAATTGTTGCTGCTAACGGCTTTGCTGCCTTTAATCAGGGCACAAGCAGCCTTGGTTCGGTGGTCTTCGCGGGTAACACAAATGGTGCTACTTCCGAGTGTGCGATCAGTACAGCGGACCTAACAGCCGCAGTCTGTGCGTCGTACAACCCTGCCGGTGCTGGTGATGCTAACAGTGCTAATGACATCACACTGACTGTCGGTGGAGGAACTGCCAACACAGTCAAGATTGATGAAACGACCTTGATTGCTAATGTTGCAGNGACAGCTGCGAGNACAAGCTACACCACTAATACGATTACAGGGGCTATTCCTCTCGTATCCCTTGCCCGTAATGGAAGCAGTGCAAGATTGAATTTTGCTCTTACTCCTGGCGGTGCGTACCCGATGTTTATTAGGGTGACGAACCCATCAGCTGTAAGTGGTCCAGTTACCTTGACACTGATAAACGACGACGGGGTTTCCTCTGCAGCCTTTGACATCACTACGATTGCGGGTGGTCCGAGCGCTGATCTAGCCGCAGGTGCTAGCACAGGCCTACTACCAATCGCAGATGTATTCGCGGCTGCTCAGGCGGCAGATGCAACCTTCGAATTGGGAGNGACTAACAAGCTTCGTATCGACGCAGTGGCGGAGTTTGGAGGAGCGGCAGCTACCCAAGGCGTGGTTCTCTCAGCATTCAACCAAAGCACTGATGGAGCTAACTTCATCATGATGACGGATGCGTCAAACTAAGCTTTAGTCGAAAAGCTAGAAAAAGGGCAGCTAAGGCTGCCCTTTTTTTTGCCACCAATAAAAAGTAAGTTAGTGATCTTGTATTGATTCGGCTAGAACGTTGATTTAATAGCTGCACTACGAGAGAGACTATCCAACCAAAAGTATTCGACCTATTGTGTTATCGCTACACAAATCAAATTACTAACCCGTTCGCTTAGACGTTAATGTAACCCAGCCTACTGCAGAAAGTGTCGAGCTGCCGGTTATACGGTGCGAGATCTGCGCTGATTTTTGCCCAATCACCAGCCTCGTATTTGGATAAGTTACTCTCTGCGCTAGCTGAGAGAGGTAACCAACTTGCTAATTCCTCTCTATTATTTAGTTCTCCGTTTAATATGTCTTCTAAATGAGCCTCCACCGCGATCTCGGAACCTTGACTTACCCTGAACCAAATCTCTAGTAAAGAGGTATTATAGTCAACGATATTTTTCCAGCTAAAAAACGGTGAATTAAGGCAAGTTTGTTCTGGTTTCGTTTTTAAAATACTTATACAACTATCTTTCGGGTGTTGCTTAAGGAAAACAATGTTTGCGGCTTCGTTCGACTTCAGCAGTTTAGGTAAAGCTAATAGAATGTGAGGATGCCAATACGTACCAGGTTGCAATTTCTCTGTATGATCGCCCATGGTAAGTATCAGTTCTTCGTTCAACACCTTAACCATTGAATCGTCGAGGGAATACACAAAAAAAGATAGCTCCTGAGTCGGTAGTCCGACTATAAAAGTAACTCGTTTCTCTTTTGTCTCGTTATCTTGTTCCAGACCTCTATCGGAATCGTTGAACCCCGCATTTATTGCTGCTGAGGTTAACCTGTCGATCTCAGACAAGTCGGTAGCTAAATTTTTATTAGCGTCTCTCTCTATCGACAGTGCTTCAAGTAAATATCTGAAGCATTCGTCATCAAATAGAGTTTGGTCGGACCCCAGTGATCTAAATATCTCTGCTCGGACACTATTGGGAGGCTCCGAACTAAGAATTTTTTTTAATCGTGATCCCCTATCTTCTGGATTTCTAAGCAATTCTATTTTTGAGAGAAGGGTGTTAGCAGCGAGATTGTGCTCGTTGATAGCTAACGCTTTTTGTAATTTTTCTTCTGATTTCTCGGTATCACCAAGCTCAAGATAGGCCTGGCCTATCTCGACAAAATAGTGCTCATTGGTATATTTCTCTTCTCCCAATTTTAACAATGTTTCCAAGACGGCAGGGAAATTAAGATTAGATCTGTAAAGCAACGCTAGCTCAAGGTAGGCGTCTGGAATGTTTGGTGAGAAATTGATAGATTCTTTCAGGTACTCTTCTCCCAGTAATTTATCTCCTTTACGCCAGTTCAGTGTTCCCAAAAAGAAATTTTTGAGATGATCACCATTAGGAAAATTAAGATCACTAAAAATCTCGGTAAACGATTCGAGCTCGTCCCATTTTCCCAATTCCGCAAGACACCTTGCTTTAGTTATATAATGATCAGAATGGCTGCCATCAAGCCTCAAGCCCTCTTCAATTGAGTCTAAAGCTTTTTGGTGTAATCCTTCCTTACGTTGAATAGAGCTAAGCGTGTTCAAAAGGTGGGCATTTCTATCTATTTTTAGCCCCTGCTCAATATAATGATAGGCCAACTTAAAATCTCGCAGAGAAAGTGCCGCCGCGCCCATGAGATTTAACACCATTAAGTAATTGCCGTTTCTGTGAAACTCGCCGCGCGGTAATAATTTTTCTCCCTTGTCTAGTACAGCATGGGGGTTGGTAGTTAAGTGCTCTAGGAGNACGTTTATTTCTTGGTTCTGTATGGGTAGGGGCATCTGGGATCTCTGTCTAACCTTTCAGTTGGTATTCTTTCCACATAGCGCGATAAGCATTTTCAACATTTAATGTTAAGTCCTTTACGTCGGTTAATGGCGAGTTAAGGAACTGATTTCTGATAAGCTGTTTTTGCTCCAAGGAAGTGCGTTGCGTTGACATTTCATAGGCGAGTTCAATATATTCCTCCTGTGATGCGGTAACCCATTCGTTTCGGTTAATTGATGCCAACATACTGGCGCTCATTCTCTCTCGGAGGCCCTCGCCGGCAAGCGTAATTAATGGTGTTCCCATCAATAGCGCGTCGCAAGTGCTGGTTCCCCCAGTGTATGGAAATGGATCCAAGCAAAGATCGATCAGGTTGTAAGTTGCTAGGTGCTCATCGAAAGTACGAGTTTTACCCAATAAGAGCAGACGCTCTCTGTCTAGTCCCTTTGTTTTAAGTAGGTCCAATACTTTTAGTCTGAGGTCTGCGTCGTCGAACTCCAGTGACTTTACTATAAGACGTGACTCTGGAAGCAGATCCAAAATACGCACCCAGGCTTTTATGAAATCGGCGGAGTGCTTCCCAATATGATTTATGACTCCAAAGGTGAAGGGTGCATCGCTAAGGTTAGTTGTGATTTCTGCGCTCGTTTCCTTTGGTGTATAAGCCATCCAGCATCTATCTAATCGAAATTTACGCTCAGAACTTGGTTCTGTAGTGCCTGCCGGATGTATGACGTGATCGGTGAGCCAGTAGTCCATCTCATCGAGTCCGGTAGAACTTGGCGAACCTATGTAAGTTAATTGAATAGGAGCGGGTTTGTAGGCAAAAACCCCTACCCTGTTTGCTCCCGTGTGGCCGGAACAATCTACCAGAATATCTATTCCGTCATCTTTGATGAGTTTTGCCGCGGGATAATCTTCCAGGAATTGAATTTCTCTCCAGTGGTCGAACAATCGCCTCATAACCTCTGTTTGCTCGTCTCGCTTATGTTGTTGAGAGTAGGCGAAGACTTCGAAAGAGTCTCTAGAGTGATTAGCGATTAAACCTTGCAGGAAGAAAGTTACTGCATGATTGTGTAAATCAGGCGAGACGTAACCTACCCTAAGTTTCTTAGGTTCTATACTTGGTAATTCGTGAGTAAACTTTCGTTCTCTGCCAGAGGAACAGATTTCAGAATTCCAATTCCTAAGGTTTCTAAAACGGTTCTCTTTGTTTAGCACCGGTAAATAGGCACTCATAAATAAGTGGACTTGGTAAATGTCGGGAGATGGGTCAAGCCTTACGGCCATATCTGAAAACTGTTGCGCTAATTTGTGCTCTAAACGGTTTAAGCAATAACGAGATCTTTTTTCAAAATCGAGGGCCAAGCCTCGGGTTAGCTCTGGTTTCGAATCTTTTATCTCTTTGTAGTGAGGTAGAGCTTTTTCGGCTAAATCATTCTCCTCCAAAATATTAATCAGCTGAAGACGGGCAACTAATTCATTTGGGCTCTTCTTTATTGCCAACTCCATCTGCTTTATTCGCTCATCTAAACTTCGATCAAGCTTTTGTATCAGATCATCTTGCAGGAGCCACGCCTCGATCATCTCAGCATCTATATCTAAGCAAGTGCTTAAAGCACCCTCTGCTTCGACTAAGCGATCCGCCTCGCAGTAAGTGAATGCTAAGTTGTACAATGCAGGCGCGTAGAATTCGTCATGTTCCAGCGCTCTGTTCAATATCCGTAGAGATTTATCGATCTCTCCGAGTTGTCTGTACATTACTCCCAAATTATTCATTATTGTGACGTTCGAGTAATCTAGATTGAGAGCCCTGAGATACGTTTCAGAAGCCTCAGTAATATGAAAAAGTGCAGCGTAGATGTCGGCGCAAAGCTTCAAGTGGCTTGCCTCTTCCGGTTCAAGCCGCAGAGCATGTTCGATGGTGTTCTTTGCCGGGACTAAATCTCGTTTACTTAGTAATATTCTTGCTGCGAGGAAGTACAGTGAGGGATTATTAGGCTCTCTATGAAGTAGTAATTCTACTTTTTGCAGTGCTTGATCATGCTTACCATTCGCTTCAAGATCGATGGCGCTTCTCATCGCCGTAAGCGATTGTTCTGAACCTACTTTTAAGTTGGGCGTTATGGGGGGAGAAGGGTGATTTGATTCAAAGTCGAGCATTATTGTTTCTCAAATGTTCATTGGTGTTTCAATAGAAATGAGTTATTTGCTTATTATCTGTATATTTATTTATGAGCTTGGAGGTTCAGTGACATCAGATTACCGTTTTCTTTATCCATGTGCGGCAGATAGGCTTGAGAATAATCATCAACATGAGAGTGTTCCGTATCACGCCAGTCCCATTTACTCACTTTTTTGAATCCGACCTTTTTTAAGAAAGTAGTTAAGTATTGCTCATCGAAAATAGTTTTGTGGAAATCAAATTCATTTTTTTGTCCACCGCAAACTAAGCCGATAAGGTCAGAAAGCTGATAAGAGGGATCATGTTTGTACACCTCAACTACCGCTTTAAAGTCAGGGACCGCGATGCGAAGAATACCGTCGGCTTTAATAACGCGATGCCACTCTATAAGCAGCGGTAATAACTCTTCTCTGCCGAAGTGCTCTAGAACGTGGCTGGCATATAATAGCTTAGCGCTGTCGTCAGGTATAAAGGATAGATCTCTGGCATCAGCCACGTAATCTATGTGATCAAGGTCCAGTAAGTCTATGTGCACAAATCCATCAATATATTTGTCGCCACAGCCGAGGTGTATCTTTTCGAAATTGTCGTTCAAATGATAGATCTTCTAATTATTTAAGCTTCCCGTTTCTACTCTAGAGCACCCGCGTTCAATTTATGAGCGTACTCTTCAGCAATGTTAGAAGAGGGGTTACGTTCGTCATAGCGACCCAATAGGAAAAATGTGACATCGGGGCTGCCGAAGAGAAAAGCCAACACAGCGCTTTTAATGAGACGTTCATCGTCCACTTTTTCGATGCGGAAAAGATCTCTTATAAAAATCGCATCTGCCCACATATGCTGTGTTGCGAAATTGGGGTTATTATTTAAAACGACAGGAGCCAAAGTACGGCCATGTATGGTGTCAAACTTATGGAACATAAATCCCTGCAAAGCTAAATAACGTTCGATGTCGCCAAAAAGAGGCTGGTCTTCATAGAGTCTCATAAATTCCACTTCGGAAATAATGAGAGAGACATCCTTTAGTGTTTGAGTTGCTGCTTCAAAAGCCTTTAGTTCGGCTCCTTGGATATCTATTTTGATAAGGTCTACTTTACTAATTTCGTTGTTTGCAACAAAGGAATCGATCGTTGTCGTGTAAACTTCTGATTCTTTATTTAGTTCTGCAAAGTGCATATTGTTATAGAGAGCATTGACTGCTTTGTTCGGTCGTAATAGCGAGTTACACATTGGGGCCGCGGTTTGATAAAACGGGACGTTCCCCTCAGTTCCCCCTAGCGCGATTGGATAATATCGGAACCCCGTTAAGGCTTCTTTGTTCATTTTTTCGCACTCGTAGTCGTCAGGTTCGAAACCCAAAACGGTTGAACCAGGAAAATATTCGGGTAACTGATAAAATACTTCTTGTTCTGGTCCTATCTTTCTTGCGCCGATTTCTAGAGTCGTAAATGTCAAATCAGGGAAGTATTTTTTTGTTAGGGAAGCTAAGGCTCTAAAGTGCATGTGCTTGGTCACGGAAAAGAATAATTATAACAATTTTCCGTCGGGCGAGTAACGAAGGTTGCTAAACAATTTTCCAGCCGTGTTTCCTAAAAAACCTAACAGCAGAGTTACAGAAGAACATTACATGTCTGAAGCCTTTTTTTGCTGCATCTCCGCCTAGGTGGTAAATCACTGCTCTAGGGTGGTAAATTACTTTACCCAGTTCAGAGCATCTCAAAGAAAGGTCAAAATCTTCAAAGTACAAAAAGAAACTTTCGTCGAAACCACCGATGATTTGCAAGTCCCTCGTTCTTCCTATCATGCAACATCCGCTTAACATAAGGACTTCAGTTTCCCGATCGACGAAGTCTCGATCGTGATATTCGTAATTTGACAAGATTCGTCCTGCGAAATCACCTACAGGGCGGATATGGAGTGCTCTTAGAGCTAATGCGGTTATGCTGGGGTATCTTTTACACAATCGGGCGTTCTCGCCCGATAATTTTTTCCCAAAGGGGCCTGCTAGAATCGTGGCGCGATCCCTACAAAAAGAGGATGCTAAATGTGAGATAGCCTCTGGCTCAAATATCACGTCTGGATTAAGCACCAAATGGATGTCACTTCTAGAATTTCTTATAGCTACGTTATGCGCCTTACCAAAACCTAGGTTTTTCCCAGCTTTAATGTATTCCCACTTTATATCCACTTGTTTTTCTAACTCGAGTAGCCCATCTAGATTTTGTGCATTGTCGACGATCGTCAAGTTATATTTAGATATAATCCCGGAAGCATGAGCCTCCTCTAATTCTTTCTTAAGCGACATCAAACATTTAGCTAATATAACTTTGTCGAGATCGTAGACCACTATAGAGACTGACAATTCCATAAAATGTCGGTGCTTAAAATCCTAATTCGGTGGATGGCTAAAATTGCCACTGATGTAACTTATCAGAAATTGTCCGGCGAGACGTAAATCTAGTGTTTCAGACATCTTAATTGCAAAATGACTATAACTGGCGCCCTGAGCAGGAGTCGAACCTGCGACCCTCCGCTTAGGAGGCGGATGCTCTATCCGGCTGAGCTACCAGGGCGAATAGCTATCTTAGCAGAAATCATTTTTCTAGGCGGATAACGTTCGCGTAATGATTTTTGGAAGAGTTTAGAATATAAATAGTGTGCGTTTAGTAAGTGAAGATATTTTGCAAGGTGCTGGCACCAGTTATATTAGAAACCGCCTGCTGGAACTTTTGGGATGACGAGGGTAGCTAGCATTGAAGGGTGGCTATCAAAAATTCATCTAGACCCGAAGAGCAAAAAGTTTTAGAAAGGGTTTAAGCACGACGCCTAAATACAGTTAGTCTAGATCATCGGGGATTCGGCTTTTTAGGAAATTGCAATAACTATCAATGAGTTTTGATCACTCGGAACAGTTTACAAAAAGTGTTAATGTATATAAGCGAATTGTGGTCTGCGAGTATGTGGTATTAACCGGTAATTTATGGCCGTAAGGCCGATCGAGGAAATCCTATGCGTTTCATCTTCATAGCTACTCTGCTTGCTTGTTTGGGTCTGCCGGCCGACGCATTAGTCTCTGCGGAACAAGGTACAACGCCATTTATTTTTCGTCCTCCAGCAGACTTCTCGGGAGGAAATGTCAGTGACACGGTAGACGCGATCACAGACGGTACCGGCCAGTCAACTGACGACACCGTCTCTGGAGATCTTGACGTCACTGCAATTTTTGCTGACGAGGCTGTGGCAGCAAATCAAAGTATAGAAGTAACGATAGAACTTTTAGGCGGCGCAACTTTTTTAGCAGAACCTGTGATGGGAGACCTTTGGGACGGTAACTCCAGCGTGACCTTCTCCAAGCCAAATTTTTCCACTGCAGTAGGCCAATCCACAGCTGTTTTTCGGGGATCTTCGGAAGATGGCCTTGGTCCTTTGAATCGTCTGGCGATAGATGTTAGGGGGCTTACGATCGTCGATACTGCACCAATCGATATGCGTATAACAGTTATGAACCTGGGATCAGGCTTCGCGGAGGACAAACTTGTTCGGACTATAAGAACACCCTACATTAGGTTCGTCGGCAATCAGCCTATTGATGTCGACGGCGTGATTGAGCCTTTGATCTATGCAACTGAAAGTCAAAGTACGGTGATTAATGATTCTGTGAACACGTTCACAGATGGGACTGCTCTTGGTGTCGACGATACCGTGAGTGGGATTATGGATTTAACTGGGACTATTGGTGAGGCGATACCGGAGAACGTCAATTTAATTTTCAAGTTGAATCTGTCATCTAATGCAACTTTCTCTCAAAAGCCTGGGGTGGGAGAATTGTGGGATGGGAATTCCAGTCAACCCGCCAGTTTTCTGAGGGGTTCTATTGGATCAGACTTTGCCGAAATTAGTATTGCTTCTGGCGACGGCTTCGGTGCTGATTCCGAATTTGCTATAGATA
>NZVB01000064.1 GCA_002701375.1 Cyanobium sp. NAT70
CTTGCCTGTGATCATCAAGCCACTGAGGTCAATATCAAGATCACCTTGAGCTAGCCAATACTGAGGAGTCCATTCACTGCTGCTTGTGGCAGCAGCCGTATTCGCGTTAGTTGTCTTGTTATCGTCGTCATTGTTGTCATCGCTCTCACCACTATTGTCAACACCCTTGGTAATTTGCATTTCCGAGAGTTCAATGTTGCCCTTAAAAATAGATCCATCTTCAACGGCAAATTGCCCAGACGTAAACATTGTGTCCATTTTATATTCTTTTTGCGAATCAAATTCCTCACCATTGGTTGAACTATCACCGTTAACTTCACTTTTTATCGCTGGTAAATCGAGGCGCTCCCATTCGGGAACAGAGTTTTTGTCAGTGCCGTTGCGGTAATAAGCGGCATTGACCTTGCCTGTGATCATCAAGCCACTGAGGTCAATATCAAGATCACCTTGTGCTAGCCAATACTGAGGAGTCCATTCACTGCTGCTTGTCGTGGCAGCTGTATTCGCGTTAGTTGTCTTGTTATCGTCGTCATTGTTGTCATCGCTCTCATCGCTCTCATCGCTATTATCAACATCTTTGGTAATTTGCATTTCCGAAAGCTTAATTCTCCCATTGAAAATAGATCCAGCTTCAACACTAAATTCCCCAGATGTAAACATCGTGTCTTGTTCGTAAGTCGGCTTGTTGTCAATTTCTTCGCTATTACTTGAGTCCTTTTTTTGTATCTTGGGTAAATCGAGCCGAGGCCAAGTTGGAACTTCCTTTTTCTGCGTATTGGCGCGGTAATAGGACGCTTCTACTGAAGCGTCCGCTGCAGCGATCATTAAGCCATCGAGATCAATATCGAGCTGTCCTTCAGCGAGCCAGTATTGAGGGGACCATCCGCCGTTGGTTGTATTTTGGTTATCATTATTTTCATTGTTCTCATCTTGATTGCTATTATTCTCATTGCTGTCTTTTGTAACTTCCATGTTCAATATTGAGACCTTGCCGTTAAAAATTGAATTTTGCCCTGTTACTTTGAATGATGCATCATTAATCTTGGCAGTATCTTTTGTATAGACTTTTTTGGTGCTTGGATCGATAAAGCCATCTCGAAAATATTCGAGGTCTACGCTTGTATTCAGGCCAAGGCCTGGATTTTGCATATTGACCTCTCCCTGAGCCTGCCAATGGTTTAAAACCCAACTATCACTATTAGGGACAATGACGACATCAGTAAGGAAAACTTTTCCTTTGAGCAAAAGAGACTCGTCTGATGTGCCAAGATTAATGTTCGCTTCCTCAATCAGATACTGATCACCTTCTTTTACATCTGATGTGAACTCAACAGTGACGTCACTATTGATGTCGATTGCTTCTGTGTCAAAGGCCAAACGACCATTGGCCAACCAGCTTATTGGAGTCCATTTGCTCGATTTGTTCTGGAGTATAAGGTCGCTAATTGTTGCTCCTGCTTGGAAGAGCCCATCTTTCGAGGCTTCAATCTTTGCCTGTTTAACAGTAAAATTGCTCGGTTCATTGCTAAGATCTGATTTTGAATAGTTGACATGAATATTGCCGGCTAGGGAGAGCCCTTGAATTGGAACATTTAACTTGCCTTGGGCAACCCACTTTTGTAATTGCCAAGCCCCATTTTTCCCTTTGTTAATTACAACATCTAAGGCCTTAGATCCGGCTTTCATGATGCCATCCGAGAATGGCTTGAGAGATGCTTCTGCAATGGTATAAGTTTCTCCTAAACTGCCATTATTCCTGTTGTATTCAATATTAACATTGCCTTCTATTGCGATCCCCTCGGCATTTAATTTTGGCCTGCCAGTAGCAGTCCATGATTGAACCTGCCATTGATCTGATTTGGATTTTGTAATGACAAGATCATTGACTTTTGCTCCTGCATCAAAGAGGTCATCACTGCCCGCAGTGAGCTTGGCAGATTCAATGACGAAGACGCTATTAAGGTCATGACTTGGATCTTTTAAAAAGTATTTGACGTTTGCATCTGCTTGGAGATTGATTCCAGCTGGTTGCGCAGCAAGACTTCCAAACGCGCTCCACGAATCGGCTTGCCAGCGACCTTGCTTGTTTTGACTGATAGCAAGATCGGTGACTTCAACTTCTCCTGAAAAGATGCTCTTTGATGTTGGTTCTAGGGAGAACTTATCGACTGTATAAGTGGATGGATTGACACCTTCGGCTGCTTTGTAGTTAACGCTAATGTCTGCTTTTGCTTCTAAGCCTGCAGGAGCAAAATTGAGTTCTCCATTGGCTGTCCAGGATTGAGGAGTCCAACGACCTTTGGAATTTTTTGTAAACACAAAATTTTCTCCCTCGATCGGTCCATTGAGGATTGATTGTGAATTTGTTGACGTAAATGCTAATTTGTCGAGGGTGAATGTATCTTTTATGTTGGAATAATCAAGATTAATAGCATCTGTTGAGTTTAAGCCAATCTCTTTAATCTTGGTAAGTAATTCGCCTTCTACTGACCAATTCTTAGGCGGTTGATTTTTGTTCTTTCCCTTTCCTTTGATTTTAAGACCGTCGATTGATGCCTCCCCCTGCAGAAGGCCAGCAATGGAATATTTTCCACCCAATGAATATGATTTTTGTTTGGCATCGTAGCCAATGTTTGCTTTGCCAGCCAATTGCAGATTCGGTAGGGCGATACTACTTCCTCGAATCGATGCTTGCCAGTCTGTAATTTTCTTCCCTTTTACATTAATCGTTGCCTTGAAATTATCGTTTTTGTTTTTGCCTGCCAATCCTGCTGGCAAAGAAAATTTTAGATTGCTTTTTGAGGGATTGAGGGAAAACGACCAGGTTTTAAAGTTCTTTGAGGCTGATGTTATTGTTCCAGGTATCTCGATTTTTCTCTTGAATAGGATACCAGGAGCTTTAATCTTTTTCCCGAAAATAGGTTCTAGATCGGGGCTGATTGTCCATAATTTACCTGACTTACTTCGTTCGGGGCTTGTCAGGGCTTGGATCACTTTCCCAGCCGAGCTCCATTTTTTCTTTTGCAAAATACCGTCATATTTTGCGATGATCTCAGTTAATTCGCCATGCCCGCTGATGGTTTTTCCCTGTCCGAGTTGTGTCTTGTTCAGGTGAAGGTTCTTTGTGATTTTCTTTGGAAGGTTCGNTCCTTTGCCGACATGGCAACCCCAAACAACAAGTTTTCTATTTTGAGATTGAAGAGTCTCGCTTAATAAGCATAAATATTGAAGAGATAGCCCTTCGCCNAGGAATAGGTATCCTGGTGCTCCGTGGGCGATTAAGTGAATATTGCCATATTTAGATTTAGTNAACTGATTGATTTTCTCGTATAGTTGATTATTTTCTGTATCATGATTGATTTCTATGATTTGGGTCTCAGATGATTTTATTTTTTGGTTTAATTTCAGCGTTTTGTTGATCTGCTTGTCAACAAAGATGTACTGAGCTCCATGGCCGCACAGGCTGGGAGCGAGAAATGCTTCCTTCGTCAGCATGGCCATCTTTAGTTGTAAGGGTCTCAAAATCTTATGACATTGAGATCCTTCACGTATTTGCCATTTTTAATGGTTAATTATTCTTTTTGTTGAAAACACTTTTTCTTGTCGGTTTTTTTCGTCGTCAGTCATTTCTATAGAAATAGCGTTTTTATCCCCTTTCTCAACTAGTTCCTTGCCCTTCTTCTTCCTAGCATTTGAGGGTCTTCATATGGTAAAGTGTCTTCACGCCTTGCGGGCGTTGTGTAATGGTAAGACCTCAGCCTTCCAAGCTGATGACGCGGGTTCGATTCCCGCCGCCCGCTTTAAGCCATTTGAAAAAAAATCATTCAGAATGACATATAGGACCTGATTGATCCGACACATTCTTTTTTGATAGTTAATTTGTTTGTGAAGTATTTGCTGGCATTTTCTGCTTGTTCGATCAAGAATCCTACATGAATGAAGTCAGCAACGGTGTGTTTAGAGCTAGTCCTGATGGCCAAACTATAATGAAAATATGCTCAACGCGACGTGCCCTTTAGAGATGACTTTTGGTTTTTCTTGCCGTGATTGAGATGACCTCATTTTGCTTTCGTCAAGAGGAAAGCAACCCTTATTTGATTGAAAATATGAGAATTTTTTCTGTTGGCTTGGCTCCTTGGGCCTCATCCCAAGAGGTTGTACATGTGTGTTGAGGCTAGTTGAAGGATCTTTGCATTAAAAATGTTTTCAATCTCGAATGGCCTCATGTTGAACTTCTCGTTTTTGTTTTTGTTGAGTGTCTGAGTATTGTTCTGTCTGTCTATGCATCGCGATAAAGAGTGGATCTTGAATGTCTTGTTCTTTTGATTCCTATGCCTGAATCTCTTCGGTTGATGGTCCGCTGAGGTGGGGAGTTGGTATGGAGTTTTGACTTTCCTGATTCATCTTTGGATTGGAATTTGTATNTTGAGGTGCTGCGTTCGCGTTCGCAATTGCATAAAATNTAAGATTTATTGAAAACGGAGACTTCTTCTCGAGCTAACAATAGCGCGAAGCTTCTGCTCTCCATCTTGATGTCAACTCCATCGAAGGCAACGGGTTGATCAGGGCAATCCATCGGACTTGGCAGCGAGGTGTCGATAACACGCATCCATGGTGATGCGGGAACCGGTAGCTCAAAACTCAGAGGGTCTTGATAAGCATTGAAACCCATCCAAAGCAGTGCTCCACGACTTCCCATATGAAGGCTTGTCGCTGTTGTTTGAGACCAGCCAGCCCAGTCTGGCTTGCTGAGTTCAACGCCATGCCATTGACGCCACAAATCACTGTGATCATGCGGATGCTTTTTTGTTGTCTCTCGCGGTGGCACAAGGGGGTTGAACAGATGCGGCAAAGAACGTCTGACTTGCAAGACTCGTTGCAAGAAACGTTTTAAGTTCAGATCGCAATCATCCTTATTCCATACCATCCAACTGAGCGGACTGTCCTGACACCAGCTGTTGTTATTACCTCCTTGGCTTCGGCCGATTTCATCGCCCATCAGCAACATCGGTACGCCGCGTGCTAACAGCAAAGTGCTAAGCAGATTCCGCTGTTGACGTTGACGTAGTGCCAGCACATGCGGATTGGTCGTTGGACCTTCGACCCCATGATTCCAACTGTTGTTGTGGTTATCGCCATCGCGGTTATCTTCTCCGTTGGAAAGGTTGTGCTTTCGGTTGTAACTAACAAGATCAGCCAACGTAAAGCCGTCATGGGCGGTGATGAAATTCACCGACTTACCGAGAGCAACCGGTTTCTTGTCGTAGAGGTCAGGACTGCCCTTGAAGCGTTGAGCCAACGTCCACGTGCTGTGTTCGTCGCCTTTCCAGAACCGACGGAGGCCATCGCGAAAGTGACCGTTCCATGTGCCGATTCGACGGGCTGGAAAATCTTCCAACCGGTAGAGCCCGCCGCAGTCCCATGGTTCACTGACCATTTTCAGGTCGCTGAGGACCGGATCAGCGTCGATCGCTTCGAATAAGGGTGGATGATCCAGTGGTTTCAGCGCTTCGCCGCGACTGAGTTCGATGCCTAAATCAAAGCGAAAGCCGTCAATTCCTAATTCCATCGCCCAGCAGCGCATCGACTCAAGAATGAGTTGCGTGCTGATGGGATGATTGGCNGCGATTGAGTTGCCGCAGCCAGTTACATCGAGATACTCTCCATCATCGTTTTGGTGGTAATAGATCAGGTCTGCAAAACCACGCCAGCTGAGGATTGGGCCATGACGGTTGCCCTCACTGGTGTGGTTGTAAACCACATCCAAAAGAACTTCAATTCCGGCGTCATGGCATGCGCCAACCAATTGACGCAGTTCATGACGGGTTTGGAGAGGATCTGAATGGGCGGCATAGCCGTGATGTGGGCTGAACCAATTAATTGGGCTATATCCCCAGACGTTGTCTCGACCTGGCGGTGCATCGGCTGGATCAAATGCGAACACAGGTAAGAGTTCAATCGCAGTGATTCCGAGCTCTTTCAGATAAGGCAGCTTTTCGATTACCCCTAGGTATGTTCCGCGTTGTGTCTCCGGTACGCCTGAATCGGCACGGCGAGTAAAGCCACCGACGTGCAATTCGTAGATCACCGTGCGCTGCCAGTGATGGCGAGGCCTGGGGTGAGCATCAAAGTCAAACAAGTCTCGTTCGGTGACGACTGCCTTCAGACAGGCATGGGAATTCGTCGAAGCACCTGTGGCAAGCACACGATCGTAGACATCCCAGCCGGCAATGGCTCGGGCTGCTGGATCCAGCAGCACCTTCGACGGGCGGAAGCCGTGGGCCCCAGGCGCGAGTGGACCGAAGGCTCGGTAGCCATAGCAACATCCCTCGCCAAGCCCTTCGACCTCGATATGCCAGTAGTCACCGGAGCGGTGACGACGGCTGTCTAGTTCGATCACCTGTTGCGGTGATCGAGCATTGCCGTTCTCAAACAGCAATAGCTCCATCCGATCGGCGGTTGGAGCGGCGACTGAAAAATTGACCCCCCTCGCTGTGAGACTGCTGCCCAGGGGCCAGGGCTTGCCAGATTGCGTGCTCCGCACGGCTCGGGGACGTGACGCCTTCAAACTAGTGGTTTGGCTTGGCGCAAAACGTCATGTCGATGACTGCAGACTTAGAGGCGGGGCGACCACCGCATCAATTGCGTCCCGATCTCTGGTTATTTCCGCCCAATCGCGACTGTCAGGGAGGCAGTTCCTGGTGGCTTCAGCGGGCAGAGGAGTCGGTTTTGATCGATTGTCCACCGCTGTCTCGAGCGACGTTGTCGTTTCTGGAGCGTGTCACCGTTGATCGCAACGTCAGGATTGTGCTGACCAGCCGAGAAGGCCATGGCCGGTTGAAGCGGGTTCAAGACCATTTTGGTTGGCCTGTTTTAGTTCAGGAGCAGGAGGCATATCTCCTACCCGGCGTGGCTCAGCTGGAGAGTTTCTCTGAGCAAGCGCAGACCTCAGGTGGTCTGCGCTTGCTCTGGACCCCTGGCCCAACCCCTGGAAGTTGTGTGGTTCTTGCTCCGGGCTGTTCCAACCTGTTGTTCTGCGGGCGTTTGCTGACGCCACTCGGTCCTGGACGTCTCGGTCCGATGCGGCACGCGCGAACCTTTCATTGGTCGCGACAGCTGCTGAGCCTCAAGCGTTTACGCCGTTGGATTCCTCCAGATGCCAGTCCTGATCTGGCATCTGGCGCAGGCCTCGGTGCCCTTCGTGGTGCTCGGCTCGTGCCATTTAGTGGCTGGGAGGTTGACAAGGAATCCAGCTAAAGCATTGCGGCACAGGACTTGTCGCTTGCAGGCCTACCAGGCACTCCATACGATTAATTCGCTTGGGGAAGGCATCGGTGGTTTTTTACGCCGTTTCCGCGCCGTCTCCGCCTCCACTCTCCCCTCAACATGAACAAAGCTGATCTGGTGAATCTCGTGGCTGCTCGCACTGAGCTCACTAAGACCGATGTGTCCTTGGTGGTTGACGCTGCCATTGAAACGATCATTGATTCCGTGGTGGAAGGCAAGAAGGTGTCCATCCTTGGTTTCGGGTCCTTCGAGCCTCGCGAGCGTTCTGCTCGTCAAGGGTTGAACCCCAAGACGGGTGAAAAGATTGCAATCCCTGCCAAGCGGGTTCCTGCTTTTACTGCAGGCAAAATGTTTAAAGACCGCGTTCAGGGCTGATCTAAGCGCCGCTCATCGCTTCTTGTTTTAAGTCTGTTGTCTGGGCGGCNGCGTTGCCGCCTTTTTTGTTCCGCATGCCTTTGGTCCNTCCTGATCATCTGCGTTGTGGTTTGGAGGATGGGCTGCGGTTGAGGGCCACGGGCTACCGCGGGCGTTTCGCCCCTTCACCTAGTGGCGTCTTGCATTTGGGAAACTTGTGCACGGCATTGGCGTCTTGGTTGGAGGCGCGTCGGCATGGCGGCATCTGGATGCTGCGTATCGATGATCTCGATACGCCTCGGAATAGGCCGGGTGCCATCTCTGCAATCGAATCTGATTTGCGCTGGTTGGGATTGGATTGGGATGGTCCGGTCATCTTCCAAAGTCAGCGTCGAGGGATTTATTACTCCTGGTTGTCCTGGCTTCGTCGCTCTGGGGCTTTGTTTCCCTGTCGCTGCTCGCGTCGGATGCTTCTGAATCACTCGATTTATCCGGGGCATTGTCGTGAAGCCAAATTGGACTGGGGCTGGCAAGCATCACGACTGCCGAGTTGGCGTTTGCGCGTTTCTGCGACGGATCCTTATCAGAGCGGCGATGTGGTGTTGCGTCGAGCCGATGGTTTCGTGGCTTATCAGCTCGCCACTGTGATCGATGAGCTTTGCTTCGGCATCACAGATGTTCTGCGTGGTGAAGACCTACGGGAGGCCTTGCCAGCCCAAAGGAGCGTTTTTTCCGCGCTGGATTGTGAACCGCCTCACTTTTGGCACGTGCCGCTGCTTCGGGATGCGTCGGGCAGAAAGCTATCGAAACGTGAAGACAGTGCTGGGCTAGAGGCCATGAAGAAGCTTGGGCTTGATGCAGCGGCAGTGATCGGCCAGTTGGCGTCTGAGTTGGGCTTGGCTCCCTCAGGGACACGCGTTTCGTCTGCTGAGCTACTTCAGGACTTTCAGGGCTTGACGCATCACAGCAAGCATGCATCCGATTCTTAAGGAAGGCTTCGGGATCGAATCGAGGAAATCGGCTCACACTGAATCCATACAAATTCCGCATCCCTATGTGCACCTGCACCATCTGTGGTGGCAGCGGCATTCAACGTGTGTCTAGCCAGCGTTTCCGCACTTGCCTCGCATGCCTTGGAACAGGCCAGCAAGCCCCGGCTGTTCAAGCAGCACCACTCAACCACCTCACACCCAACACAGTGGGTCTGCCAAGGTTGAGTTGTGTTGCGCGTCCACGCTCTTGAAGGGTCTGACCTTGGGAGTGAGCCTCTGTTAGCTCAGAGGTGCTTTTTCCTTGTTTTTGAGAACGAAAAAGGTTGCGGTCGCAACCACGGCAAGCAAGGGCACAGCGGTGAACAGCAGCAAGGCGATGGCGGTCCAGTCGGTGTACACGGAGTTCAAGCGGAATTGAGGCATCATCTCAGCAAACTGCCGTCTGACGTCGTGATTGGTCGACCCGTCACAGTTGCCACCCTTTTGATTCTTTCAGGAGCATTGGCACCACAGGCTTTTGCCAGCGATTTCAACGCATTCCAAAGCTCTGCAATGTCCTGTCTGCAGGTCGGGCGTCTTGCTTCTTGTCAAACAGCGTTGATTCAGGCTGAGGCGCTTCAAAGGCGTGCTTCAGCACGCAATGCCTTTCCATGTCAGACCCTGTTGTTGGGCTTGCAAGCTGATTTGATCATGCAGCAATTGGGCGATGGTCGAGGTGAAAAGGCTGTGCATGATGTAGCGACGACAGGCAGGGGTTGCGCTGGGCTCTGAGCTGCACCAGGGGCCTTGGTTCAGGATTAAGAACGTTTAGCGATTTCTGAACGGCTCTGGTGGGTCTCAATGTTGAGCGAAGTTTGTTGATGCCTAATAAGATTTAGAAGGGAACAGTCATCGAAAATGACAATAAACCCATGATCTCTTCTTGGCTTACGCCGGGAAAATGAGGATGTATTCGCTAATAAATTCACCGCTAAGTCAATCGCTGATTCTGGCGTGGGTCTCTTTGCAGATGGATGCAACCTGGTTTCCTAATCATTGCAGGGTCATCATCTGGTCGTTGAATTGACATCAGTCCTTCGCTTTTTAGGGTGCAAATAAACTCCCTTGAGTGTTCACATTGCGAGATAAAGAGCATCGTTTTAAGCCGATCCAATTTTTTAGAATTGTCTTCATATGCTTTTCGTCGTAACTGCGTTCCGTTTCGCTGAATGTTTTCAGATATTGTTGCGTTTGAGCTTGTGTCAGAACGCCGTCTGTTTCAAGAGTGCAAATGGCCTGTAGAAAGCCAGCTTGATGGCCTTTGTTCCAGCCTGAATCAAAGGATTCGTCGTTGTTGGGCTGCTTTTCTGCTACACAGGCCAATAGCAACAGCGGCAGTGCAAGAAAGGCTGGTATGAGCTTGTTCATGACCTGGCTTGGTTGTTGAGAGAGATGAGTAAAGTTGTCAATGTCGTCAATGGTCTGTTTTTATCATGGAGCCGGAACCATTGGTTTGTCATATTTTGTTGATTTGCTTCACTGAAAAAACGAGTGAAGCAAAGATCGCTGAGATTTGGAGCCTTTTTGAGGATTTGCCGAATGGCTGTGATGGGATTGAGGGAATTATTTCAGTCCAGTGTGGTTCCAACAATAGTCCCGAAGGTTTAAGCAAGGGATTCACTCATTCCGTTGTTGTGATGTTTGATTCTGTTGCGGCGAGGGATGCTTATACGGGTACATCGACTCAGCCCGCCGCGATAAAGCATTTGGCTCTGAAAGATGTGTTCCTTCCGGCGATCAAAGATATTATTGTGCTTGATTTCTCGCCTGGATCTTGAGACGCTTTANTCGTCATNTTTTTGATGGGAAGACTGTNATGGGTTNNCTTGATCTTCTGGTTTCAATTGAGGTGATTGAGCAAAAAGATCGTGCCGAGNGGTCTGTAGAACTGCCAATCTTAATCGCATGCCATTTGGCGTGTATTGTTAAATTGCCGATGCTAAGTGTTTTTTTTCTGCGCATTTTGCAGTCAATCAACTCAACCTTGCTTGATTTGCCGTTGGAGATGAAGAGGCTTTCCACGGTCACGTATCTGCTGTTTTTTGACAAGACTTTGCTGACTTCTTTGTACTTCTCTCCTGTTTTGCTTTGATCTTGCCGATTGTTTCTGATGGTTGAATTGATNCGGATCAGAGAAATGCTGTAAGCGATAACCAGCGNTCCGAGNAATGCCATGAAGGCAGTGAATAGGGCTTGATGGTGCGTCCAGGGATAGCATAAATATGACATGATTCTGCTCATTGATTGCTTCTTGAGATTCTTTTTGTCGCAATGGTTTGGCATTGAACCTATCGGTGTTGATATTGAGCTGTTGTTGGTGCGTTTATTCTTGGCCTTGTTCTTCAGGATTATTGTTCATGATGCCTGCCGAACCTTCGCGGTAATAATCAGCATCGATGCTCATGCTCTGCATTGCTCTGAAAGTTTTTACGTTAAAGAATTAATCACTCTGCTGGTGAAGACTGCTTGCGTGGCTGGTGCAGACTGGTCGTTTTTCTGGTGAGTTTCAGGTGAAACTCGGCCCTGGTCGCATCAGACCTATGACTTGAGCGATTGAATTGATCTTGATGAACGACGTCATCGTGCTCGTTGCTGCTGCTCATGCGGTGCTTGAGAGTTCTGCTTTTGCGTGCATGAGATAGGTCCTAGCTGCAGCCGAGTGATGCACGAGTGAATAGAGCTGCAAGCTCCCATTGCTTGAATTCAATCACCAGTGAGGAGCTTCATTGGATCGAGCCTGTGACCGTGCTGCAGATGTTGGATTAAAACGCCGCAGTCAGCTTTGCAATTTTTAAGAGGGTCTGGGATGCCAATGCATCAGTTCGCGATCTTTGGGGTAGCTGGCTGCAGCTCAATCGGTTGCAGTCGTAGATCATTTTCTATACGAAATGACTTGGTAGTGGAATTCAACTAAAAAAACCTCTTATGACGGAATGAGAGGTCTCAAGAATCGTCATGCGCAATCTTGTTTTATCCATCCTGTTCGGTGCCATGGCATTGGTCTCAGAGGTCCGGGCTGATCAGCCTGCTCAGGTTCTGCAGATGTTGCCAGCTTCTGTGACTGCCAATTTGGCCCCAACCTTTTTAGGCAATGCAGTCGGCCAGACGGGACTGAATGGACAGCTCAACAGCACACCGCCACTGTTGTTCGACAAGGTNAAGGCTGCATTGACCAAGGCTGGTTGGCAAGAGCAACCGATCCGAACGAGCATCGGGCCCTGGGGATTTTCCGCGACCTGGGCTCTCCCCAGTGGCATCTCCGTGGATGGTGTCGCCTCCGGAAAGCAGGCTGTGCTGGTGACCCAGGCGACAGCTCTGGGCCCGAAACGCTGCAACCTCAACATCCGTTTTGAGGGGCTAACACAGCGATGAGTTTGAGCTTCAGGTCGCACAAGCTTGTTTGAATCATCTCGGAATGAGATCCAAGATTTGTGCGCTAGCGCATCANNATCCTGCCAGGGCCGCAGATATTTTGGAGGGGGAATTGGGGAGGCCTGCCCCCTCCCGTTGGTCTTTTATTCCACACAACGTGTGTCGCTCCCTTGGGCTGATTGGGTGAGGTCATCCATGGTCTCAGCGTGATAGTCCGACCCAGTCAGAAACCACACGTCTTTTCCTTCAAGCCAGGCAATGTGGTGGTGGATTGGGCGGTGGCGTCTTAGAGATGCGATTTTCCATGGCACTTCAACTGATGAAGTAACCATACCGCTGATGTGGTTAGATACACATAGATGGTATGTCGTCTGAGTAATGGCTATAAATGGTGGATCAAAGATGTTTGGACTATGTCGATTAAGTTTGCGATTCAACGCGCGATAATGGCATTCATTCTGTTAGCAGCAGCTCCATCGAATGTTTTGGCGGAACTCAGTGATGAACAACAATTCGCTTTGAGTGTTGGTATGACTGCTGGATCATTAAAAACAGTATGCGCTTTGTATGAAGGCGGAATCCTTACGGAAGAGGAAACAAGCCTTTATATACAAGGTTTTTNGGAAAGTGTTGAGGCAAAAGAGCAAGGTGCCAGCCTGGCTGGATCNNTGAAAGGATATGAAGTCAGCAAAAACCAGCATCCAAACTGTCCAATTCCTTAAATCATTCCTTTGATGATTGGTTGTGCTTTAAAGATAGAAGGCTTAAGCGATGGCAAGCATTTTGGATGTCCAAGTTCCTGTCATTCTTTGAATTGATACGAATGTGTTNTGAATCAAGGTAAGCCTTTGGTTCTATTTTTCGATGTGACAGACAGAGGTTGGTGGTCATGGTATTGACTCTCAAAAATTATTATGAGTTGATGTCTTCAACTCATCAAAAGTCAAGACATTAAAAACCTTCTAGTTTATTTTGGTGACGCCGCCAGAATAGGTAAGCTCTGTTATGAGTTCATTCGACCGATCTTTCTTCGTTGAAGCGATTGCTGCTTGGCTCATCTTGAATTGGGGAGCCCACCTTGCGCTCAGTAGAGGCAAAGAGGACATGGGCTCGATGAGTCAGGTCAAGCATCAATGGCCGAAACTGGCTGATCAGTTCACGTATCTTTTTCACGCTTTGATCATCGGGTGGGTGATCCAGTGGCTATGGACAGTGATCTACTCATTTGATTCCGTTTGAGTTGATCGACAAATCATTGCATCTGATTGGTAGGCTTTTATGTAACCATTTTAAACTGCTATTTGAATGTTATAAATGGCTCTGAATGAAATCTCGTTAGGGACAATACTGCTCATTTTCGCTAGTGCTACCACGCACCATAAAAACAATTCTAAAAAATAGGTCGAACCCCTGTTAGGTCTCGTGGTTTTCGAATTCTAAAAAATGAATTGATCTGATGACACGAGCATTTGTAGCGTTCTGATGAGAACAAAGCAGGCGAATCATTTTAGATCCCAACGACTGCCTCGCTTGTGAGAATTTTAACCTTCTTTGATGATCTATAACTCTCCCAGGTCAATCCCCATGCTTTTGCAATATTGTTTGTCGCTCAGCCATTGCNGCTCAACAAAGGATTCTGGCAATATCCTTCTCTTGTTTTGNTACTCAAATGTATGNATTTCCAGTAATTCATTGAGCCTTTCATTGGATGTTTTTGACATGGATAGCTGCCAGCATGTTTTTTTTAATTCGGCGGAGAGCGAACCCATGAAGAAGAAATTAAACTCTCTTTCAGTAATGTCTGCTAATGCAGGGTTTTGGAACACTAGAAAAGCGCCAATCAATAGGAGGAGTTTCATNTTGAATAAGACATCACAACAATGCCTGAGCTCGTGTCCCAAGGGTACAAGTGCCAAGACTGCCCCCCATGTTTTGTTCGTGTGCCCGTGCAGTGCAGGTGGGCATCTTGCCGACTTAAGNCCGATCTTGTTACATGAGACGGAATTTTCGCTCCGTTGATTCATGCTAGTGGCTATAAGTGGGCGGCCCCATCGTGATGACCTGCTTATATCGTCAATGTGGGTAAAGCTTGTTCAAATTCTTGAGCAAAGATTTTGAACTTCAGTTGCCGAAATTGGTACTCACTACAGATCTTGGCCCTTGGCTTGAGCCCGGATATGTTTGATCCATTGTTTTAGCTGAGTCAATCCTGAATTGGGTCGATCTCTTTTCTGTCTAGTCCCTTCATGAGAACTGCATTGGCAGGATCTTCANCTGAACAGAAGCGAGTGAGACTCATCTGAAATCAATGGTTTGAACACGTTGTTCAACAAATCGCTCTCACACCACAAGAGCATGACCTTGAGCAAGGCCATGCTCTTTCNATCTTTAGGGCTGTAGACCTGTTTCTCTTAGGCTTGATCGATGAGCTCGATCTCCCAGGGGCGTTCATGATTAATCTGCTCCTCGAGTGGCGCAGTTGNATTCAGGCCATGCACGCTGGCCATCAGGTTGTCGCGGAAGGAGATGTCGAGTGTGCCGTCAGATTGCCAAGCAAATGAGACATCGTCATACGTCCCATTCTCTTGCCAAACGGCACGTAGATGGATCGTATCTCCAAGATCTTTGAAGTCGGTGATCAAATCTGCCTCCATCATGCCTGTCCTGCGATCAATGAAACCAACTCGGAANTCGTCTCTTCCAGAGCCACCCGTCAAGATGTCTTGGCCGATACCGCCTTCAAGTTTGTCGTTGCCAGAGCCCCCTTCAAGGGTGTCATTTCCTGATTGTCCTTCCAGCGTGTCGTCATCAGCTCCTCCATNAAGGTAATCATCACCGGAGCCACCAAAGAGGACATCTTCACCCGCTTGCCCATAGAGGGAATCGTCGTAAGTTCCTCGCACTCCACCATGTATTGAGTCATTGCCATTTCCACCAAAAATGGTATCTGAGCCCCGTTGGCCATCGATAAAGTCATTGCCATTGTTGCCGTTTACACGATCATTACCTCTGCCTGCTTCGATCCTGTCATCCGTCATCCGGCCAAAAATGAAATCAGCTGCAGGTGTGCCATTGATCCGTTCGTAGGGTTCAAAATCACTTGCTTTAATGATGTTGAATTTGCTTAAATCAATCATCTCAATCGGACGGATCTTTGGCTTTATGTCTTTGAGGATAAACTCTTTTTTAAATTTCTCATCGATTGATTTGACGACATTGCCGGGGTTGTAGAAATCCATGGATCCTTGTGGTTGTTGAGTGTTGTTCGTTGAGGTCGTTTCCCTCTTCGATGAACACACCATCGCCGAAAAAATCTTTGATTCGATGACCGTCATCAGACGTGCCTGTGAGATTAGTCACAGGGATCGCAAAACACCATTGCTGATGAATAGGGGATTGATGACGCCAGACTCGATTCGAATACGTCAATATGTTGATACATACTCTCTGCAACTTGGCTCGTCTCACGAGAATTAATAGCACCCTTTACAACAATTTGACTAGCTACCTTGTGAACACCCTTGACCCATTTCTTTCATTTCAGAGGATGAGCAGGAGTGTCTAGGTTTGATTTTGAGCTGGCCCTCTTTTTTAGGTGCGGTTTGTAGAGACTTCAATATCAGGTAGAACCGTCATTGAGCCAGGCTTGTCATGTTCTTCGTCTCCCCTTCGTAACCATCCTTGCAGAGGCCCTACACCTTTGAGTACCAGTCACCGTTGACGTTCTCGATGCATCCAGCTGATCCAGTCGGCTGAGATCTCTTGGGGGCAGACCGCTTCGCATTCCAGGTTGCTGCTGCAGCTGCCAAATCCTTCTGCTGTCATGCGTTCTTGCATCACTTGGGCTCGGCTCGCCCGCTCCGGTTGGCCTTGGGGTAATTGGCCCAAATGAGCCAGTTTTGCTGCAACGAACAGGCTGGCAGAGGCATTGCGGCAGCTGGCCACACAGGCTCCGCAGCCAATGCAAGTGGCGGTGTTAAAAGCGCTGGTGGCTTGCTCTCGCCCCACAGGCAAAGCATTGCCATCAGGNGCTTGACCCGTGCCGGTGGAGCAGTAGCCGCCAGCGGCGATCAGCCGATCAAAGGCGGACCGGTCCACCATCAGGTCTTGGATTGGCGGGAAGGCCCGGGCACGCCAGGGTTCCAGTGTCAGCTCCGCTCCATCGTGGAATTCCCGTAGGTAGAGCTGACATACCGATGTGGCGGCACGCGGGCCATGGGCCTGACCGTTGACTAGGAAGCCACAGCTGCCGCAGATCCCTTCACGGCAATCGTGTTCGAAGCTCACGGGCCGTTCTCCGGCGCTGATCAACTGTTCGTTCAGCTGGTCCAGCGCCTCGAGCAGTGAGAGGTCGGGAGAGACGTTATCCAGCACATGGCTCTCATAAGCGCCAGGTTGGTTGCTGGCTTTCTGTCGCCAGATGCGCAGGGTCACGTTCATCGGTAACTCCTGGTGCTGGGCTGTAGTGCCGTGAATTGAAGTGGTTCGGCGTGGCGAATGGGTTCATCGTTGCCGTTGTGCTCCCAGGCGGCGATGTGGGCGAAGTTGTCGTCATCNCTCAGCGCTTCTCCGTCCGCGGTTTGGTGTTCCTCGCGGAAATGGGCACCACAGGATTCCTCGCGGGCCAAAGCATCTCGCAGCATCAGTTGCGCCAGTCCGAAGAAATCACTCAGCCTGAGTGCCTTCTCCAGTTCAGCGTTGGGGCTGTTGGCGTCACCGGGCACTCGCACCTCCGCGTGGAAGCGCTGCTCCAGGGCTGCCACCTGGTCCATGCCGTCGCGCAGTCCGTTGGCATNTCGGCTGATGCCGCAGCGATCGATCATCATCGAGCCCAGCTCCCGATGAAAGCTGTCCACTGGGGTGCTGCCGTCGTTGTTCAGAAGGGCATCAATGCGATGTTTGCAGCTGTTGAGGGCCTCGCGGCAGTCTGGATGGTCGGCACTGATCGCCTCGGCTGGCGTGCCAGCCAGCCATGCGGTGACTGTGGCNGGAGCGATGAAATAGCCGTCTGCCAAACCCTGCATCAAGGCGCTAGCTCCAAGGCGATTGGCGCCGTGTTCGGAGTAGTTCGCTTCTCCCAGCACAAACAGCCCTGGGACCGTGCTCATCAGCTGGTAATCGACCCATAGGCCGCCCATCGTGTAGTGGGGAGCTGGATAGATCCGCATCGGCTTGCGGTAGGGATCGTCGCCACTGATCCGCTCATACATCGTCATCAGGTTGCCGTAACGGGCCGCTATGGCGTTCTTGCCCTCTGTCTTGATCGCATCGTTGAGATCGAGGTAAACGGAACGACCTCCAGGACCCACGCCGCGTCCGGCATTGCAGAGTTCACGCGCCCGGCGTGAAGCCACATCTCGAGGAGTCATGTTGCCGTAAGTGGGATACATTCGCTCGAGGAAGTAATCCCGTTCGTCCTCAGGGATCTCCTCCGCGGGCCGGGTGTCGCCGGATTGCTTCGGCAACCAAATCCTGCCGTCGTTGCGCAGGCTCTCACTCATCAGCGTCAGCTTGCTCTGGAAGGCATCACCGCTGGGGATGCAGGTGGGGTGGATTTGGGTGAAACAGGGGTTGGCGAATAGCGCTCCCTTGCGGTGCGCCCGCCAGATGGCGCTGGTGTTTGATTTGAGCGCATTCGTCGATAGAAAGTAGACGTTGCTGTAACCACCAGTGCAGAGCAACACCGTGCGGGCGGTGTGCACTTCNAGCGCTCCGTTGAGTAAGTGGCGGGCCACCACGCCGCGGGCGACGCCGTTCACCGTGATCAGCTCGAGCACATCACGGCGGCTGAGCAGTCGCACCCGCCCCAGCTCCACCTGGCGCATCAGGGCTTGATAGGCGCCGTACAGCAACTGTTGTCCCGTTTGACCGCGAGCGTAAAAGGTGCGGCTGACCAGGGCGCCCCCAAAGCTGCGCGTGGCCAGGCTGCCACCGTATTCACGGGCGAACGGCACCCCCTGGGCGACGCACTGGTCGATGATGCCGCTACTGATCTCCGCCAATCGTTGACAGCCGGCTTCTCGGGCGCGGAAGTCACCACCCTTGAGTGTGTCGGCGAACAGGCGGCTAACGCTGTCGCCATCCACGGCGACAGGTCGGGCGGCATTGATTCCGCCCTGGGCTGCCACCGAGTGGGCCCGCCTAGGGCTGTCATGAAAGCTGAGCACTGTCACGCGATACCCCTGTTGCGCCAAAGTTGCGGCCGCTGAGGCCCCGGCCAGGCCGGTGCCTACCACCAGCACCTCGATCTGCCCTTTGCGTAGCGGGCTGATCAGCGGCAGTCCTTCCTTGGTACGGCGCCAGGCATCGGCGATCGGTCCGCTCGGCAGGCGTGGTTGCGGAAAGGCACCCATCAGGCGTTCCCCAGTGAAAAAGTGAGGCTGAGGATGAGGAATCCGCCAGCGAGCACAGTGGCCAAAAGGCGACCACCGTTGCGAATGGTGGTGCTGTTCATCGGTGTCAACCAGCCAAGGCTGCGGTGAGCCGCCTCGACGCCGTGCAAGAGATGGAAGCCGATGGCCAATGCGGCTGCGCCATACAGAGCGGCGGACGCGGGCTGGTGCAAAACGGCCTGAACAGCAGCGCGCTCGGCCCCTTCAGCCGGACGTGGCCAGCGCAACTGTTGGAGGTGGACCATCAAAAATGCCAACGTGATCAGCCCGGCCGCAACTTTGCTTCGTGATGCCAGTGAAGCGATGGGGGCCAGCCGACGGCTGCGCAGCTGAGCCACGTTTCCGGCTCGCTGGTTCGTCATGGTTTTGACGAGAGTCAGCACCAAATGCAGCAAAGCGATGGTCGTTAGGCCAATTTCAAGCAGCGGAAGCCAAGGAGCCCTGTGCAGGCTGATGGCATAAGACTCAAACACTTTTGGTGCCAGGAGGGCTGGAACCAGGCCGACGAGATGCAAAACGAGGAAAAGCACCATCAGCAGGCCGCTGATGGCTGAGCCGATCCGTAGGGCTGCGGAATCAATCCTCGGCATCAGCACCAGTCCGCAGAGAATGACGCGTGTAAGGACGGCTGTGGTGAGNGTCGTGACATATCGGTTCGATCGGTTGTTGTGACCAACAAAAATGCAANGCCATGGCGCCAAGAGTGCGGAACCAGTGGTGCCATTTTGGATGATGAATTGGGCATTGATTGGATCTGATCTTATTGTTAGGCGATCGCTCCCCTAAGAATCAACTTTGCGTCAATCCAACTTTTGGTTGATGTATTGAATGGCGCCTTGTTTGTCGTGTTTCAAGTTCCGTGTGTGATACATCGTTAACTCTTCTGTGCTGGTCTCGTCGTGAAGAATGTTTGGTTCTAGGGGGATTGGCAGGCCGAGGATTTTGACTGAACAGTTGGAGAACGATTGGCCTGTCTTTTTAGGAGGTGTCGGTCATCCTTTTCTAGAGTTTGAAGAATAGTTTGTCTGCATGATTTGTGTTGATTTGCAAGCTTAGTGTCAAGGTGAAAATCAATGTTTAGCTGTTTGATCTAAATTTGTTCAGCCAATGGAAAATTGCTTCTTGGCCGAAGCTTGCGATGAAGAATACTAAGACTGGTAATGTTGGAGGGATCTGTAGAGATTTTCCAAATAAAAGGGGTGCCCAAAGTATTATGCAACCAGTAAAGAAATACCCCTTGTATTGGGCGCTTCTCGCAAGCATTCTCATTTCGACCGAGTTGGTATGCTCGATGCTNCTTCGAGCCATTTGTGCCATCAGTAGAAACATGATGGCGATGGTGATGAAGATGCTCAATGTGTACGTGCTATGGATGTCGCACCAGCCAGAAAGTGGTTGGAAGTGTGAGGAAATGTCTTTGATTTTGTGAATGGCAGACTCTGTTTTTTCGTTTAAAGTGAAGATAATGATTCCTGCGCCGAGGCATGTAAACGCAAGGATTGCGCCATTNAGTAAGCTTTGGATTTGTCTTTTTAAGCCGCCTAATATCAGGATGGATTTATGCATGACCCAGAGTTCGTAAAGGATTAAAAATGTGGCTGCATAGGCAACTGTTTCGTGTGCTGCTAAAATAATTATATCGCTAATGCCTAGCTTTGTTGCTGGTATGGTGATAATGTTTTTAAAAAGCTGGGGAAGTTCTATCGCAATCAGTGTCATTGCGATGGCATAAACGCCATCGATTAGACCCATCCATGATTCTCCGTTCTGGCTTTTGAGGTGGTGAAATGGATGTCGCATCGCGATGAAGTGTTTCTTCAACACTCCTCAATCTGAGCTGAAGCCGATGACGTGACTTGAACACGCGACCCACGCTTTACGAAAGCGTTGCTCTACCAGCTGAGCTACATCGGCACTCAAAAGAATTTAACATTCATATCCACAGGATCCGACTCAATTGTCCGACTCCGAACAGCGTCAGTCCAATCTCGATCCAGAGCTACGCCGTCGCTTGATTCAAGAATCACAAACTCCCTGGCGTGGGCTCCGGCGTGCTCTTTGGTTCGCTCTCTTTGCTTCCGCTGGTCTCGGCCTTTTCACCATGGCTTTTCGCGCCTCCGCTGGAGGACTCGTCGAGCTCTCCGATCTCGGTATTCAGGGCGGTGCTCTCATTCTCTTCGGTTTGTTGCTCTGGGTCGATCGGGGACGTTCGAGCTGAGTTTGATTTGGCCGTTTGGTGCTCTGTCGTCGTAGGGGATGGTTCAGGTGCCGGTGGCTGTGGCTGTGTTGTTGCAGGGACAGGCCATTCGAGTTGTTGCAGATTCAGAAGTTGTAGTCCAAAGCTCGAGCGTTCCTTCTGTAAACGAACAGCATCGAACCTCTCTTCAGCATCGGGTTCGAGATGGGCTGGAAAGAGGAGCCACCAGAATGCTTGCCCCAATTGCTGGCTCTGCCAGACCATCAAGGCGAGAAGGGGGACGGTGAGCAGCAGAGCCCCCAGTCTGGATTGGTTCCCTAGAGGGGAAAACTCACTGATCAAAACAGCGGAATGATCGAGCCACCACATCGCGAGCAACAGCAGAACCATTGCTGTGCTTAAGGAAGCGATTGAGAGCATGCCTCCCTGTCTCATGCTCAACAGTTGCCGTTCCCGACTGCGGCTCATCGTTGGTAGTCGAATCAGCAGCAACGAGCCCCAGTCCGCTGGGCGTCGCCAGAGACCAATTGCAGGCACGACAACACCAACTCCCCAAGTGAGTACCCGTTCCAGACTGGGTACAGGGCCTGGATCTGCACCGGCAAGCAACAATTTGATCAGCAGAAGCTCCAATGGAATCGCGCCAATGGCTAGGCACTGAATCCAAAGCAGAGGTTCGCTGCGGGATGTCACGGTAGAGCTAATGGTTAGGTGGTGAGTTTGCGTCGCTGGGTCACCATCCGGAAGCCTTCGATCATGTCGCCTTCCTCCCAGTTGGCGAAGCGGTCGCAACCAATGCCGCATTCGAAGCCGGTTGCGACCTCTTTGACGTCATCCTTGTTGCGGCGTAAGGAGTCGAGATCTCCTTCGAACACCACTTCCTTCCCGCGTCGCACTCGCACCCTGCAATTGCGTTGCAGTTTTCCTGTCGTGACGTAACAGCCTGCGACGGCGCTCTTGCCGATGGTGAAGACAGCCCGAACTTCGGCTTCGCCGAGGGCCTCTTCCACCAACTCGGGTTCCAGAAGGCCTTCCATGGCCATCTGGATGTCCTCGAGCAATTTGTAGATGACGTCGTAATCACGNACATCCACACCCGTGGCATCTGCCGCTTTTCTGGCACCGGAGGCCATGGATGTATTGAATCCAACGATGACGGCACCGGAGGCTGCCGCTAAGTCGACATCCGTTTCGGTGATTTCACCTGGTGCGGAGAGCAGAACCCTCACCTGGACTTCATCTTTGGGCAACTGTTCCAGAGATCCGAGAATGGCTTCAACGCTTCCTTGAACATCTGCTTTGAGGATCAAGTTGAGTTCCTTGAGTTCGCCTTCGCTGGCCTGGCCAGACATCGCGGTCAGAGAGACGCGACGAGAGGCCATCTGCTGGGCTAGACGTGTTGCTCGGGCATCAGATGCACGATCACCGACGACTGAACGGGCTGATTTCTCGTCTGGATAAACTTCGAACTCATCTCCAGCAGTAGGAACTTCACTGAAGCCAAGAGCTTCTACGGCATAGGAAGGGCCGGCGGCCTTGATTCGATGTCCATGGTCATCCACCATGGCGCGCACTTTGCCGAGGACGGGGCCGGCGGCAACGACATCACCGGTTTTGAGCGTGCCGTTCTGCACCAACAGGGTCGCCACTGGACCTTTGGCCTTGTCCAGGTGCGCTTCGATCACTGTTCCTCGCGCGAGACGATCGGGATTGGCCTGGAGGTCTTCCACCTCTGTGACCAGCAGGATCATCTCCAAGAGCTTGTCGATGTTNTCCCCCTTGATGGCGCTCACCGGCACCATCACCACATCGCCTCCCCATTCTTCGGCCAGAAGGTTCTGCTCGGACAGCTCTTGCTTGACCCGATCTGCGGATGCCCCCTCTTTGTCGATCTTGTTGATCGCCACAACGATGGGGACTTCAGCGGCCCGGGCATGGCTAATCGCCTCGAGCGTTTGTGGACGAACGCCGTCATCGGCCGCGACGACAAGAACGGCAACGTCGGTGACTTTGGTTCCGCGGGCTCGCATCGCTGTGAAGGCTTCGTGCCCGGGTGTGTCCAGGAACGTGAGCTTGCGGGCTTCTTCGTTGTGTTCGATCTCAACCTGATACGCACCGATGTGTTGGGTAATGCCGCCGGCTTCCCCTGCAGCAACTCGTGCTTGTCGAATTGCATCGAGGAGACTGGTCTTGCCGTGGTCGACATGGCCCATGACCGTCACGACAGGCGGACGTCGGATCAAGTGCTTGAGGTCCTTGTCCTCGATCATTTCGACGGTCTTCTTGGCTGCTTCCTCGACGTCGTCTTGGAGAACAGGAACGCCGAACTCTTGGGCGACCGTCTCGATCGTCGGCATGTCCAGGGTCTGGGTGACCGTCGCAATAATCCCTTTAAAGAANAGGGATTTGATGATTTCGGAACTTTCGACGCTCAGCATGTCGGCAAGCTCCTGAACCGTGAGGTTGTCCTCCGGAACAACGAGCATCTCGGGCCGGACNTGCTTGGCTTCGCGGGCGGCACGCAGTTCCATGGCCCGGCGACGTTGACGTTGACGGGTCGTCTCCTTTTTGCGCTTCCGCATCGCCGCCATTGGCTTTGGCGCGGTGCGCTGTTGACCTTTGGGTTTGGCCGGGCGAGCCAGGCTGGCGGATAAAACCATCGCCTGCTGTTCGCCAGCAAAGCCTCCGGTTTCTGCGGTCAGCGCATCATCGTTTTCACCAATGATGTGAACTTTCTGCCGTTGTTTTTGCGGTGACCGACTGCGCAATGCTTCGAGCTTGGCGCTGTCATCCCAATCGGGGCGTCCGGGTCGGCGTTGACCACCGGGGCCGGCCCCTGGGCGGAAGCCGGGGCGACGCGGTGGAGCTGGGGCTGTGGGGCGTGCAACAGGAGGCGTTGCCTCCGGGCTCCCTGCAGGTTTGTTTGGTGCTTCAGGACGGCGCGGTGGGGGAGCAACTGGACGCCCCACGGGCTTCTGCAGCTGCATGAGCTCACCGGGAGCCACCGGTTTGCGCATGCCACTGGGCATGCCAGGCCGGGTTGGAGGATTGGGGCGTTGTCCGGGGGGGCGTTGGCTTCCGCCACCAGTACTGCTGCCATCTCGACGGATGGGTTTGCCGACCAATTCCAGTGTGTTCCCACCACTGCGAGGGGGGGATCCCGGGCGCCCACCCGCTGCAGTTGGTCGGCCTTGACGTTGTGGAGCCCCAGGCCGGGAGGGACTGCCGGGCCTGGAGGGAACTCCGGTGCCTGGTCGCTGGCCGCCACTAGGACCGCCAGCGGAAGGACGACGTGGTTGGGGTTTGCCCACCAACTCCGGCCGTGGAGTGGGGCGGGTGGGACTGTTGCCGCGGGTGGGAGCACCAGGTCTTGAAGGGGCACCTGGGCGAGCAGGGGCACCGGCTCGTGCAGGGGCACCAGGTCGCTGAGACGTGCCCTGACCTGGCCTGGNCACGATTTGGGGTTTTTTCCCTTGCTCTTGCCCTGGTGTTGGGCGGTTTGGTGAGGCAGGTCGGGGCGTTGGTCGGGTCGGTGCCGGACGCGCTGGCGCTGGTTTTGCTGCAGCAGAAGTCGCTCCAGGTCTTGGACCTGGGCCCGACGGTTTGGCTGGCTGGGGGGGACGATTAACCGAGGACTGAGCCGGAGCTGGCTTGCCCACCACTTGTGGACGGGGAGTCGGTTTGGCTGGACTTGCCGGGCGAGGCGCCGGGGCGGCTGATCGAGCTGAGGGGCGTTCTGGCGCGGTTTTTTCTGGGTTCGGTTTGGCCGGGCTGGTTTTGACTGGAGCTGCCACCGGTCTCGATGGTGGTGCTTGGGCTGCCGGGCTCGGTGGCGAAGGGCGTGATGGTGCCGTCGGTAGATCGCCGCTTGGCTTGATCACCGCAGTTTTCGCCGCGACGGGTTTGGCCGCCACCGGTTTGATGATCTCAGGTTTGGCGGCAACAGGTTTCACTGGTGCAGGCTTCACCGGAGTGGCTTGAGCCGCTACCGGCTTGACAGGGCTTGGCTTGATCGCCCCCGCTTGAGCAGAAACCGGCTTGGCCGAAGCCGGCTTNATCGGAGCTGCGGCTGGTTTGGCAAGTTTTGGTTTCGCCGAAATCGATTTCGGCTCAACAGGTTTGGCTGCCTCTGGAGTGGCTGCTGTCGCCGTCGGTCGTTTGGCACCGGCTGGGGCAGGTGCTGCTGCTTTCTTCACCGAAAGGATGGCTTTACCAGGCGTCGGTTTGGCTTCTGCCCTTGTTGATCTGGAGGAACCAGATCCCTGACCCAGCAGATGTCGGATTCGACCGGCCTCGTCGTCACTGATCGAGCTGCTGTGGCTCTTGACGGCGATGGAAAGCTTTTCGGCGGCATCCAATACGTCCTTGTTCTCAAGACCAAGGTCCTTGGACAGCTCGTAAATTCTGACTTTGCCGCTGCTTGTCATTCAGATGGGGTCTCCGGTCGGGCCGGGCACGGTGTGCCGCGGTGGCCACACGTAAAACGGGGCCAATGTTCAGTTTGCCTCAGCGGATTCATCTGCCTCTCGACAGACCCGCTCTTGCAGCTCCGCAAGAATCGAATCAGGCACCTGACAACGCAGGGCTTTCTGTAGACGTTTGCGGCGGAGTGCTTCCTCCATACAAGTCTCCTTCGTGCACAGGTAAGCCGATCGCCCCATGCCCTTATCGAGGAGGACTCCATCCTTGTGGTCGCGAACCACACGCCAGAGCAGGCTGCGGTCCAGAAGCTGGCGACAGGCCACGCAACGACGAAGGATGGCTCGTTGTGTCACCGGGTTCCCTGGGGATCGTCTGGATCAAGGCTCGGCTCATTAGAGGAGTCTGCTTCCGTGCTGGCGGTCTCTGTCATGGCGTCATCTGATGTGGGGGGGGGCGAGGGATCGTCCTCTTCGACCTCTAACTCCTGCTCTTCAGTTGTAACAGTCGCTGCAGGATCAAGGCCTTCTTCCTCTGGAATCCCTTCCTCGATGTAGTCCTCTTCATCCTCGGGTAGCGGATAAAGCTCACGGAGACGCGCATCTTCTTCAGCCCGTGCAGCCTGTTCGGCTGCAAGCCTTTCTTCGGCTTCTTGTTGCAGTGCTTCCTCTTGCTCTCTTTGTGAAATCAGTTCTGCAACAACTGCATCCTCAGTCGCTTGGTCGTACTCGGTTGAATTTTTGATATCAATTTTCCATCCGGTGAGACGTGCTGCCAATCTCACGTTTTGCCCCTCACGACCAATGGCAAGACTTAGCTGATCTGGTGGAACAAGCACATGGGCGTGCTGACCAACAGGGTCGACCAATCTCACAACCTCAACGCGGGCAGGACTGAGAGAATTGGCGATGTATTGGCTGGGATCAGGCGACCAGCGAATGACATCGATTTTTTCACCACGAAGTTCATTAACAACCTGCTGAATACGGGAGCCTCGAGCACCGATGCAGGCACCAACTGGATCAACCTCCCGTTCAATGCTGTCGACGGCAACCTTGGTGCGAGGGCCAACGGAGCGCGATGGTGGATTTGCTTCGCGGGCAACAGCGACAATGCGGACAGATCCTTCTTGGATCTCTGGGACTTCGTTCTCAAAAAGATAAACAACAAGGCCTGCGTTAGAGCGGCTAACGAACAATTGGGGACCGCGTCGAGGGACTTCGCTGACCTCCTTTAAGAAGACTTTGAATGTGGCATTTGCTCGATAATTGTCGTTGGGGAGTTGATCCCTGCGCGGNAGCTCAGCCTCGACTTCCGGTCGGCCTAATCCGGAACTCACGGCCATGATTACGGACTGTCGCTCGAAACGAATGACTCTGGCGGTGAGAACCGGATCTTCGAGATCAGCGAATTCTTCCTGAATCATGCGGCGCTGCTGATCGCGCAATTTCTGGGCCAAAACTTGTTTGGTTGTGGCCGCTGCCATCCGGCCGAAATCCTCCTTTTCCGGGGTTACGTCAAGAACAACTGTGTCTCCCGCTTGCGCGTCTTCGGCGACCTGCATCACTTCAGCTAGTGCGATTTGATGGTCTTCGCTCTCGACTTCGTCAACAATGATTTTGCTGGCCAACACCCGATATCCCTCTTCTTCTAGATCTAGACCAACATCAAAATTGCTGAAATATTCCTCATCGAAAGGGTCTTCAGTAATACCCAGATAAAGGGTGCGTCGATAACGTTCGTAGCCCTTCAATAGGGCTTCTCTTAAGGCAGCCTCCACCACTTGAGGCGGTAATTTCTTCTCTTCGCTGATGTCATCGATCAGGCTGCTAAGACCGGGAAGAAGAACGAGGGCCATCGAATCAGTTTGGGAAGAGGACGAGCAGTTCGGTTATTGACCGGGTGTGATCAGACGAACACCAATGACCCGATCGCGAGGGATGCGTTTGATGCGCCCGCGCATGTTGATCTGGAGTGCGTCGTCATTGCGCTCCAAAAGCAGACCCTCCAGGCGATGCTCGGCGTTGCTTGGATCGCGGTGATGAACTTCCACAGGAAAACCACGGAAAGTTTGAAAGTCACGATCGCTGTTCAGTTGTTCCCCGATGCCGGGACTACTGATTTCAAGAACATAAGCCTCGGTTAGGAGGGATGACGATTCAATGGCATCGCCAAGAATGCTGCTGAAGCTTGCGCAATCGTCCAGATTCACATCATCACCGCTGCTGTGACGGATTTGGACCTCAACAGTCATTGGGTGCATATGGGTGAGCATATGGATGCCACAAACTTCAAGCCCTTGGCCTGTCGCCACCGATGTGGCAAGCGCTTCGAGCTGAGGGAGAAGTGGATGGGGCAATGCTCATAGGGGTCGGACGCTGCCCGACTGGCATTTGAGTTGTGACCTGTCCCCCGAAGGAGATGCCCGCCGGACACCCGATCAATGTATCCGACCATGGAAGTGCTTGCTTCCATGCCAGATGCCTTGTTGGCCAAGATCGCTGGCGAGAACAATGTTGAACCCAGAGATTCAAATGAATATCTGGGTCTGCAAACAGGACACAGCCGTTTTCAATGGCAGCCTTGAACTGAAATCCGATAACTAAAGCCAGTGGCCTTCGGATCGTTGTTAGCACCCACTTTGAAGTTCACCTGGCTGACTCCCTTGCCGACTGGTGGCGTGAATGGTCCGAATCTGGCCCCTGTACCAGTAGGGGGTTTCATCATGTCGTCCACGACCTTCATCGAACCCCCATCAGCGAATTTGAGGTAGGCCTGAATTGGGTAGGCACCAGGATCCGCATCCGTCGAGTCCGCCGTGAAAAACAGCTTGAAGCTCCGATAAGGCTGATCCACCACGAAATCGGTATTCCAGTTGGTGCGACCTAATGCACTGCCGATGAGGCCTTTCGGTCTCTCAACCCGTTTCTTCACGATATGGGCTTCAGGGCCAGTGCCATTGCCTCCCAGAGGCATGAGAAATTTGCAGGATCCAGCCTGAACAGCAGTTGGAGTGAGAAAGGCAGCGGTCAGAACTGTGCCAATCCATGGAAGGGTTTGANGTTGCATCGGAAGAATTTGCGGCGTTGGTTAAAAAGAATTAGCGAGTAGTGACCTGTTGTTTTAGGGGAGGACCTTCCTCGAAACGCTCCAGAAGCACTTGCACTGGAATTTGGGTTCCGAAGCGGCATGCATGGGTTTCGCTGGACGCGAGGGTGCCATGTTCCCAAAATTTGTTGCTGCCGTTCCCGCCTCCGCAGAGGCCAAAGTATTCACATGTGTTTTGACATCTCTCAACTCCGACGGTCATGTCATCCATCAAGCGGCGGAATTGCTCGGAATGAATCGATTGCTCCAGCGTGAGATCCCGTAAATTGCCAAGATTGAATGTGCCATAACGGTCGCTAGCAACTGATAACAACTCGGGATCAAACGTTGAGAAATTTCCTTGCCAGTCCACGCTAAGGATTGAAAATGGTCTGTTTAACTCGTTTTGCGTCATGCGCTGATTGCCTTGAATCAGACTGATGACTTGGTCGAATTCCCGCAGAATGACCGGNTAGCCGTCTTGTTCACTTAGACGCCAAAACGTTCTTAGAAAGTCGTGGTATCTCTCTTCCATCTCCTTGCCTTGCATGGAGGAAGTGGTGTTGATTCCCTCCTGTTCTTCCACATTGAAGCCCACATCATTGATGCCGTTATCGCGGAAGAATTGGTACATGCGCTCCGGTTGTTCCATCGCTTCTTCGGTGACAACTGAGATGCAATGAAAGGGAACATCATGACGAAGTAGAGCTTCAATGCCTTTCATCGCCTGCGCATGGGATCCGCGTCCATTGCGGAAACGTCGATGGGCGTTGTGAATGTCCTCTGGCCCGTCCACGCTGATGCCGACGACGATGCGATTGCGGTGAAAGCAATCGCACCAAGCATCGTTGATCAAAGTGGCATTGGTTTGAACGTGCTGATTGAATTGCAGGTCTTCGGCGTTGAACTGTTTGAGCGACTGATGGATGCGTTGAGTCGCTTCGTCGTACCAATGTGTTGGCAAGGTCAGCGGTTCACCGGCATGCCAAACCAGAGAGAACTCTGGCCCGGCGTAGGGGCTTTCGAGGATCCGCTGCATAAGCAAAGGCAGCATTTCGAGATCGAAAATCCTTCTTTTTTGCCGGTCAGGTAAGTAGCAGTAGGAGCAGTCCAGATTGCAAAGAGAGGTGGATTGAACCACCACAAGACCGATGGGCCCGAAACGGTTCAGGTTGAGCCTCTCGTCTGTGCACGTTGTCATCACCAGTTCACGAATCCACCACTGCCATTTCTCCAGCCACCACCGTTGGCCCAGCCACCGCGATAAACACCATTCCCCCAACTGGGTCGGCTATTACTCCAACTGCTGCCACCTTTTCCGTTTTTCCATTTGCCACTGCCACGGCTGTTTTTGAATTTATGTCCACCGCCGTTGCCCCATTTGCTTTTGGCGATGTTCTCGCCCTCAAAACTTTTCAGGAGTTGGCTCCATTCGCCGTTGCGAACGGACTCAATGCGGGATTCGAGGTTGCTTGAGTTCTGCTCAGGAGTGTTGTAAGTGGAGGCAGCTTCTGCGGTCTGACAAAGCACGGCGCTTGACGCCAATAATGCTTGGAACGCAATAAGAGAACGCTTCATTGGTTTTCGAAAAGAAGGGTGGAGTGTCTGGTCAATGTCGCGCGATCAATTGGNAGGATTGTCGGCATCCTGTTGATCGTTGGTTTTGAGGTCTTTCGTTTCAGGTTCGCTCTCTTCCACAGCAGCCAGATCAGCTGGATCTTGCACATTGGTTGAGATCTCGGCCGTGGTCGAGAGCATTAACCGATAGAGGGCGCTGATGGTGCTTTCCGGAAGATCAATGCTGCTGCCTGGGCCGACCCAACGGTTCACCATTTCGCGCGATCCGGTATCTCCATCGACATAGGCCTGCATCATCTGGCCGATGGCAATGTTTGCGGAGGACAGCAATTTGCCGTTGTCCTGTTTGACGACACAGCCAATTCCGCTCCTTGCNTAAGGACGAACAGGAACNAGCAGTTTTCCGCTGTCTCCTTTGTTGGCGGCGAGCCACAGTGAGGGTCCCCCGATGGCCTGCACCTTGTCGTCCTTGAGTGCCTCAAGGGCCTCAACTGGGGTCTGGAATGTGGTCAGCTCAGCATCGGGAACGATGTCCGCAAGCACCTTGGCTGATGCGGAATCCTTAACGACGCCGATTGTTAGTCCTTGCAGTGATTCTGGTGTGCCATCCACATCTGTTCCAGCGAGCAAGCGAGTGCCTCCGATGGCAAAGGGAAGGCTGTAGTTGACGATCTTGGCTCGGTCCCAGTTGAAGGCCACACCACAGGCGATGTCAGCTTCACCAGAGGCAATGGCCTCAAATCCTTCGTTGATGCTCTTGGGTTGAACGAACTGCACTGATGTCAGACCGGCTTCATCCTTGACGTGTTCCAGGACATCAACAGCCAGGCCTGCGTAGGACTCTCCCTCCTTTTGCGCGAATGGCTTGCTTTCAAAAATGATGGCTTTGAGTTCACTACTGCCCTGCTCTGCACTGGATGGGCTGTCACTCTTTGTTCCCTCATCGGGTGTGCTGGCGCAGGCCGTTAACAAAGCAATGGCGCCGAGCACACCCAGAATCCGAACGGCCATAGGTCGTGATGTCTGCTTTGTCTCCTTTTAGACAGCAAAAACNCGTTCAGCNGTGTTCCCCCATATTTCGAAGCGATCGGCGTTAGATCGGGACCAGAATGAATCCCCTTGCTGCTCTGATTTTCAGTGCGAGCCCTGCTGATTTTGGTTCTGGCGTTTTTTGTGGCCGCACCACCTGCCGCGGCCCTGGAACACAGTTTTGTCGCTGACGTGGTGCGTCGCGTCGCTCCCTCCGTGGTTCGGATTGACACGGAACGTCCTGTGGAGAGACAGCCCTTTGACCCCACATTGATCGATCCACTGTTGAGGGATCTTCTGGGAGAGCTGCCGATAGGACCGGAACGGGAGAGGGGGCAAGGGTCAGGAGTCCTGATCGATGATCGAGGTTTGGTCCTGACCAATGCCCATGTGGTGGATCGTGTTGAATCCGTTTCGCTCACCTTGGCTGATGGAGAGCAGTGTGATGGTGATGTGATCGGGACAGATCCTGTGACCGACCTCGCGTTGGTTCGGCTGAAGGGTGTTCAGTTTCCACCTGCGGCTCCGTTAGGTGATTCTGAAGCTCTTGAAGTTGGCGATTGGGCCATCGCTCTTGGAACGCCTTACGGATTGGAGCGAACGGTGACACTTGGCATCGTCAGCAGTCTTCACCGCAACATCAGCACGCTTGGTTTTTCTGATAAGCGTCTCGATCTGATTCAGACCGATGCCGCCATTAACCCTGGCAATTCAGGTGGCCCATTGGTCAATGCATCCGGTGATGTGATTGGCATCAATACTCTGGTTCGCTCTGGACCTGGGGCCGGTTTAGGGTTCGCTATTCCGATCAATTTGGCTCAGCACGTTGCTGATCAGCTGGTGGATCAGGGAGAAGTTGTTCATCCATATATCGGTCTCCAGCTGATCTCCCTCACGGCACGGATTGCCAAAGAGCACAATCGTGATCCAAATGCCTTGGTTCAGTTGCCGGAGCGCAACGGCGCCTTAGTGCAGAGTGTTCTTCCTGAAAGTCCAGCGGAACAGGCGGGTTTGCGTCGTGGTGATCTGGTCATTGCCGTTGGAGAGACAGCCATTTCAGATCCACAGCTTTTGTTGGAAGTCGTCGATAGCGCTCGTCTTGGAGAGTCGTTGTCATTGCATGTTCTTCGCAATGGCCGTGAACTCATCCTGGCCGTGAAACCACTGGCGCTACCTGGTGTCGCTTGAGGCCCTTGCTACGTTCTCGCCACCCTGTGGCAGCTCTATGGCAGATCTACAAACTCAGATGAAACAGGCGGTTGCGGATGCCGCAGTTCAGCAGATCGAGGATGGCATGGTGCTTGGGCTTGGTTCCGGCTCCACTGCCGCGCTCATGATCCAGGCACTGGGAGCAAAGCTTGCCAGCGGTGAATTGAAAGACATCGTCGGGGTGACCACATCCTTTCAAGGGGAAGTGATGGCAGCTGAGCTTCAAATTCCGTTGTTAAGCCTGAACGCAGTCCAGCAAATCGATTTAGCGATTGATGGGGCTGACGAGGTGGATCCAGGTTTTCAGCTCATCAAAGGCGGTGGTGCTTGTCACGTGCAGGAAAAACTCGTCGCAGCTCGGGCAGAACGCTTTGTCGTCGTGGTGGATTCCACCAAACTTGTTGATCGCCTTAATCTTGGTTTCCTTTTGCCGGTGGAGGTGCTCCCAGGAGCATGGCGACAGGTTCAGCAGCAGCTCTCTGCAATGGGTGGCGACGCAGAATTACGGATGGCTCAACGCAAGGCTGGGCCCGTCGTCACAGATCAGGGCAATCTTGTGCTGGATGTTCGAATGGACGCTGGAATTTCTGATCCAGCAGCGTTGGAGCTTGCCATCAACAACATTCCAGGTGTTCTCGAAAATGGCTTGTTCGTCAATCTGGTTGATGAAGTCCTGGTTGGCGAGATCACTGAGGGTGTTGCCGGTGTGCGCAGCCTTGAAAAAAGACTTAGCTGAGGCGTAAACGCACGGACTCTGCATGGCTGTGGAGTCCTTCACTCATCGCGAGTTGGCGCACTGCTGATCCAGTGGCATCGAGGGCGGCCCGATTGAAGCCAATCAACGAGGTGTGGCGCATGAATGTTTCGACACTCAGCGCTCCACTGAATTTGGCAGCTCCGCACGTTGGCAACGTGTGATTTGGGCCAGCGAGATAGTCACCCACGGCTTCGGGTGACCAGGGCCCTAGGAAGATCGCTCCTGCATTTTGAATGCGCTCTGCTAGGGGTTCTGGACGCTCCACGACCAGTTCGAGATGTTCTGGAGCGAATCCATCACTAAGCCTGGCGCAGGTTTCCAGGTCTTCGCAGATCACGGCCAATCCCCAGTCACGTAAGGACGCTTCGCAAATCTCTCGTCTCGGGTGATGTTCAAGTTGTTCGGCGATGGCGAATCCAATCGCCTCAGCCAAAGTTGAATCCGTTGTAATCAGAACAGCTGCTGCGAGGGGGTCATGTTCCGCCTGTGCAAGCAAATCAGCTGCGACGTGAATCGGGTCGGCACTGTGGTCGGCGATGACCAACACTTCGCTTGGACCGGCAAGTGAATCGATTCCGACTTGGCCGTAGACGGCTTGCTTGGCCAATGTGACGTAAATATTCCCGGGGCCGCTGATCACATCAACTTTGGGCACAGTTTCCGTGCCGTAGGCCATCGCCGCAATGGCCTGGGCCCCACCGATGCGCAGCACTGTTCGGATGCCAGCAATATGAGCGGCAGCCAGGACGACAGGGTTGACCTGCCCGTTGGCTCCAGCAGGGGAGCAGATCAGGATTTCTTCAACGCCGGCCACTTTTGCGGGAACGGCGTTCATCAGCACCGTGCTCGGGTAAGCAGCACGACCGCCAGGGACGTATAAGCCTGCTGAGCGGACCGGGCGCCAGCGCCGACCCAACTTTTCACCATGCGGCCCCTCCATGTTGATGTCATGGGGCCGTTGGCGCTGATGGAATTCCTGAATCCTGCGCAAGGCAAGTTCGAGGGCATCCCGTAAATCGAGGGGAAGCTGTTGCCAGGCTCGATAGAGATCCTCGGTTGGCACGGCGATCGGGTCGGGACAGAAGCGATCAAATCGCTCGGTGAAGTCGCGAACAGCGGCATCGCCATGCGTTCGCACCGCTTCGAGGATTGAGTCGACCCGTCGTCTTGCGTCGAGCTGCTGTTCATTCAGCGTTCGCTCTTCCAGACGTTTCAGCTCTTGCTCAGCCTGGTCAGGATCAGTGATGACGCGCAGAGGGAAGGGTGCGGATTGAGGCACCTCGTCGGAGCTGCTCAGGGGCAAGTGAGGCCTAAACGATCGACAATCAAATTAGGCCCTGGAATCGGCGTTCGGCCTCGTCATAGGGCTCATGAGTAAAGTGTTGGATTGTTCGCAACCTTTCTGCCTCAGTGGCCAATAACAAAGCAGCTCGGAAGCGCATTGAGATCGCTGAACGCAACAGGCTGCGCAATCGCACATACAAATCAGCACTGCGCACGTTGATGAAGCGCTGTTTCACGGCGTGTGATAGCTACAGCCAAGAACCAGGCGATGATGCGAAAGCCTCGGTGCAGGCGTCGATGCGTGCCGCCTTCAGCAAAATTGATAAAGCCGTCAAGGTTGGGGTGTTGCATCGCAACAACGGCGCCAATCAGAAATCACGCCTCAGTGCAGCTGTCCGAAAAGTTTTGGAGCCCGCCAGCTGATTGGCAAGGACAGGCAGAATGGGGTCGAAAGCGCGTTTCGATCCTGCCGTGTCGTCTATTCCGACGCTGATCGACAGCCACTGCCACATTGTTTTTCGAAACTTCGATGACGATTTGGACGATGTGGCTTCACGTTGGCGTGATGCAGGTGTGAGTGCACTCCTGCATGCCTGCGTCGAGCCCTCTGAGATACCAGCGATCCGGGCGTTGGCAGATCGCTTCCCTGAGATGCGTTACTCCGTTGGTGTGCATCCACTTGACACAGAGCATTGGCAGCAAGACACAGTCAGCGTTTTGCGGCGGGCAGCTCTGGATGACGATCGTGTTGTGGCGATTGGTGAATTAGGCCTTGATCTGTTCCGTGACAAAAATCTGGACGAACAACTGGGCGTGCTGCGTCCACAGCTCGATTTAGCCGTGGAGTTGGATCTACCGGTCATCGTTCACTGTCGTGATGCCGCCGACCCGATGCTCGAGGAGTTGCGAGTCCGCAAAACTTCAGGTTCTTGCCCCGCAGGTGTGATGCATTGCTGGGGGGGGACGCCTGAGGAGATGGCAGGGTTTTTAGAGCTTGGCTTTTACATCAGCTTTAGCGGGACTGTCACCTTCCCGAAGGCGATTCCGACCCACGATTGTGCCAAGCAGGTGCCGGAGGATCGTTTTCTGGTCGAGACAGATTGCCCCTTTCTGGCGCCGGTGCCGCGTCGAGGTAAGCGCAATGAGCCTGCCTTTGTGGCAGCGGTTGCAGCCCGTGTGGCTGAGCTACGTGGTTCTGATCTCGAGAGTGTCGCGGCCATCAGCACGGCTAACGCTAGGCGGTTGTTTCAGCTTCCCTGACATGAATCCGTGGTCAGCTGTAAAGAGCAGTCGATAATGTAAGATGTTGTATTGGCCTGGCCATGAACCGGTATCACCGTGTTTGTGGAGCCCGAAGCGTCCATTTTCTTCCGGTGCACTTTGTCGTCGTCAGCTGATCTGACCCGCGATTGCTGAGCTCGATTGCAGCGCTGTCGTTCCTTTTGCGAGGGACGGCAGCCGCCGCTTTTAGGGCTCTATTCCGGTTGGTTTCGATGTTGACGTTCGTCCAGGTTTTTCGTTCCATTCGTCCTCTCAGTCGGGTTCCCGCATGAGCAGCAGCGCGATTCAGGTCGCCAAGACCGCCACCTATCTTCCGGATCTTGTGGAGGTGCAGCGGGCAAGCTTCAAGTGGTTTTTAGATAAGGGTTTGATCGAGGAGCTGGAAAGCTTCTCTCCAATCACCGATTACACCGGCAAACTTGAATTGCACTTCATTGGGAGTGAATACAGGCTGAAGCGGCCACGGCATGACGTGGAAGAGGCCAAGCGCCGCGATGCGACGTTCGCGTCCCAGATGTATGTGACCTGTCGCTTGGTGAATAAGGAAACTGGTGAAATTAAGGAGCAGGAAGTTTTTATCGGCGAACTTCCTCTGATGACCGAGCGAGGCACGTTTATTATCAATGGTGCTGAGCGGGTTATTGTTAACCAAATTGTACGAAGCCCCGGAGTTTATTTTAAAGACGAACAGGATAAAAATGGACGGCGTACATACAATGCTAGTGTTATACCAAATCGTGGTGCATGGCTGAAGTTTGAAACCGATAAGAATTCACTTCTGCATGTTCGTGTTGATAAGACCCGCAAGATCAACGCACACGTATTAATGCGTGCGATGGGTCTATCTGATAATGATGTGATCGATAAGTTGCGCCACCCAGAATTTTATAAGAAGTCGATTGACGCTGCTAACGATGAAGGAATTAGTTCTGAAGATCAAGCCCTCCTCGAGCTCTATAAAAAATTGCGCCCCGGTGAGCCGCCTTCGGTGAGTGGCGGACAGCAACTGCTTCAAACCCGTTTCTTCGACCCCAAGAGGTACGACTTAGGCCGGGTTGGTCGCTACAAGATCAACAAGAAGTTGCGCCTCACGATTCCAGATACGGTGCGCACCCTCACCCATGAGGATGTTCTTTCAACACTCGACTATCTGATCAATCTGGAGCTCGATGTTGGCGGTGCAAGCCTGGATGATATTGACCATCTCGGAAACCGTCGCGTTCGTTCGGTTGGTGAGCTCCTGCAAAACCAAGTGCGCGTTGGTCTGAATCGCTTAGAGCGGATCATTAAAGAGCGAATGACGGTTGGCGAAACCGATTCGCTCACTCCCGCTCAACTGGTTAACCCCAAGCCATTGGTTGCAGCGATCAAGGAGTTTTTCGGTTCCAGCCAGCTGAGCCAGTTCATGGATCAGACCAATCCCTTGGCTGAGCTCACCCACAAGCGCAGGATCTCTGCGCTTGGGCCCGGTGGTTTGACCCGGGAGCGTGCAGGTTTTGCGGTTCGTGATATTCACCCTTCCCACTACGGACGTCTATGCCCGATCGAGACGCCTGAAGGTCCGAATGCAGGTTTGATTAATTCGCTCGCCACTCATGCTCGAGTGAATGAGTACGGCTTCATCGAAACTCCGTTTTGGAAGGTAGAAAACGGAGTGGTACTAAAAGATGGAGATCCGATTTATCTCTCGGCTGATCGGGAAGATGAGGTTCGCGTCGCGCCTGGTGATGTTGCGACTGAAGATGATGGTCGCATTACCTCTGATCTCATTCCAGTTCGGTACCGCCAGGACTTTGAGAAAGTGCCACCGGAGCAGGTCGACTATGTGGCCCTATCTCCAGTTCAGGTGATTTCCGTCGCGGCATCTTTGATTCCCTTCCTGGAGCATGACGACGCGAACCGGGCCTTGATGGGATCAAACATGCAGCGTCAGGCCGTGCCGTTGTTGCGGCCCGAACGGGCTCTTGTTGGGACCGGTTTGGAAACTCAGGTTGCGCGTGACTCAGGCATGGTGCCGATTTCACGTGTTAACGGCACAGTGACATTTGTTGACGCTACAGCCATTGTTGTTCAAGACGAAGAAGGCAACGAACACACGCATTATTTGCAAAAATATCAACGTTCTAATCAGGATACGTGCCTAAATCATCGCCCGATTGTCCGATTTGGTGATCCTGTGATCGTTGGGCAAGTGCTGGCTGATGGCTCTGCTTGTGAGGGTGGTGAAATTGCTTTGGGACAAAACGTTTTAATCGCCTATATGCCTTGGGAAGGATACAACTTTGAGGATGCTTTGTTGGTGAGTGAGCGTCTCGTTACCGATGATTTGTATACGTCAGTTCATATTGAAAAGTATGAGATCGAAGCTCGTCAGACTAAGCTTGGTCCTGAGGAGATTACTCGTGAAATTCCAAATGTTGCTGAGGATAGTCTTGGTAACTTGGATGAAATGGGCATCATTCGCGTTGGCGCATTCGTCGAAAGTGGCGACATTCTTGTCGGTAAGGTGACGCCAAAAGGAGAGTCTGATCAGCCCCCCGAGGAGAAATTACTTCGTGCAATTTTTGGTGAAAAAGCACGAGATGTACGCGATAACTCTCTCCGTGTGCCCGGCACTGAACGAGGTCGCGTTGTTGATGTTCGCATCTACACGCGCGAGCAAGGTGATGAATTACCGCCTGGCGCAAATATGGTCGTTCGGGTTTATGTGGCGCAGCGTCGCAAAATTCAGGTTGGCGACAAGATGGCAGGCCGTCATGGCAATAAGGGAATTATTAGCCGCATTCTGCCCAGGGAAGATATGCCTTATCTCCCTGATGGCACTCCTGTCGATATCTGCCTAAATCCTCTCGGCGTGCCGAGCCGAATGAATGTTGGCCAGGTGTTCGAACTATTGCTTGGTTGGGCTGCATCCAATCTTGACTGTCGGGTGCGTGTCGTCCCCTTCGATGAGATGCACGGTGCTGAGAAATCACAACAAACCGTTGAAACCTTTTTGCGTGAAGCGGCTAAACAGCCAGGCAAGGGCTGGGTTTATTACCCCGATGATCCCGGCAAGCTTGTGTTGAGAGATGGACGCACCGGTCAGCCTTTTGATCAGCCTGTTGCAGTGGGCTACTCCCACTTCCTGAAGCTTGTGCATTTGGTGGATGACAAGATCCATGCCCGGTCGACGGGTCCGTACTCGCTTGTCACCCAGCAGCCGCTGGGGGGTAAGGCTCAGCAAGGTGGTCAGCGCTTGGGTGAAATGGAGGTATGGGCCTTAGAGGCCTATGGCGCCGCGTACACCCTTCAAGAACTGCTCACGGTGAAATCCGATGATATGCAGGGTCGAAATGAAGCTCTGAACGCCATTGTCAAAGGCAAGCCGATTCCACGTCCAGGTACACCCGAATCCTTCAAGGTGTTGATGCGTGAGCTTCAGTCCCTTGGCTTGGACATTGCGGTGTACACCGATGAAGGCAAAGAGGTGGATCTGATGCAAGACGTCAACCCCCGCCGAAGTACACCGAGCCGGCCCACCTATGAATCCCTCGGCGTTGCGGATTACGACGAGGACTGACAGACCGATTGATCACAACGACTGACAGCTCTTCCTTCTTCCTCCGTCCATGACCAACAGCAACCTCCGTACCGAGAACCACTTCGACTACGTCAAGATCACACTCGCTTCACCCGAACGGGTGATGGAGTGGGGGCAACGCACCCTTCCTAACGGCCAGGTGGTCGGTGAGGTCACCAAACCGGAGACCATTAATTACCGCACGCTGAAGCCTGAGATGGACGGGTTGTTCTGCGAAAAAATCTTTGGTCCCTCCAAAGATTGGGAATGCCACTGTGGCAAGTACAAGCGGGTCCGTCACCGCGGCATTGTTTGTGAGCGTTGCGGTGTGGAGGTCACTGAAAGTCGGGTGCGTCGCCATCGCATGGGCTTTATTAAGCTCGCTGCGCCGGTATCTCACGTTTGGTATCTCAAGGGTATTCCCAGTTATGTAGCGATTTTGTTGGATATGCCTTTGCGCGATGTCGAACAAATTGTTTACTTCAATTGTTATGTCGTCCTCGATCCAGGTGATCACAAAGATCTGAAGTACAAGCAGCTGCTCACAGAGGACGAGTGGCTTGAGATCGAAGACGAGATTTATGCCGAGGAATCAGAGATTGAGAACGAGCCGGTTGTTGGTATTGGCGCAGAAGCTCTCAAGCAGTTGTTGGAAGATCTCAATCTTGAAGAGGTTGCTGAGCAGCTTCGTGAAGAGATTAATGGCAGCAAGGGTCAGAAACGAGCCAAGTTGATTAAACGATTGCGCGTCATCGACAACTTCATTGCTACCAATGCTCGTCCCGAGTGGATGGTGCTTGATGTCATCCCAGTGATTCCTCCTGATCTGCGTCCAATGGTGCAGCTTGATGGAGGGCGATTTGCCACCAGTGATCTCAATGATCTCTATCGCAGGGTGATCAATCGCAACAATCGCTTGGCGCGACTTCAAGAGATTCTTGCCCCAGAGATCATTGTCCGCAATGAGAAGCGGATGTTGCAAGAAGCTGTTGACGCTCTGATCGACAACGGTCGTCGAGGTCGAACTGTTGTTGGTGCTAATAATCGACCGTTGAAGTCACTCAGTGACATTATTGAAGGGAAGCAGGGTCGTTTCCGCCAAAACCTGCTCGGCAAGCGCGTCGACTATTCCGGTCGTTCCGTCATCGTGGTGGGTCCGAAGTTAAAGATGCATCAGTGCGGCTTGCCGAAGGAAATGGCGATTGAGCTGTTTCAACCATTTGTGATTCATCGCTTGATCCGTCAGAACATTGTTAACAACATCAAAGCAGCCAAAAAGTTGATTCAACGTGCGGACGATGAGGTGATGCAGGTGTTGCAGGAGGTGATTGATGGTCACCCAATCATGCTCAATCGGGCTCCAACCCTTCACCGTCTCGGTATTCAGGCTTTTGAGCCCAAATTGGTGGATGGTCGTGCCATACAGCTCCATCCCCTGGTTTGCCCAGCCTTTAACGCCGACTTTGACGGTGATCAGATGGCGGTACACGTGCCGCTTGCGATTGAGGCGCAGACGGAAGCACGCATGTTGATGTTGGCCAGCAACAACATCCTTTCTCCTGCAACCGGTGAGCCAATCGTGACCCCGTCTCAGGACATGGTGCTTGGTTCGTATTACCTCACAGCGCTAAAGCCAGAGTCAGTTAGGCCGGAATTTGGTGATCGAAGCCGCACATTTGCCAGCCTTGAAGATGTCATCCAAGCCTTCGAAGATGAGCGACTTTTGCTTCACGATTGGATTTGGGTTCGCTTCAATGGCGAAGTTGAAGATGACGACGATTTGGAAGAGCCGATCAAAACAGAATCGCTGAGTGATGGCACCCGTATTGAACAGTGGACCTACCGCCGCGAGCGTTTTGATGAAGAGGGTGCGCTGATCAGCCGTTATCTCCTTACCACCGTCGGCCGAGTTGTGATGAATCACACGATTATCGAAGCGGTGGCCGTCGCCTGATTCGACCGAATTTCTTTCGACCACATTCTCTGATTCGCGCGTAGCCAACCCATGCCTCCTTCCAAGTCCCGTAAATCCTCGAAAGCTGCTAAAGCCGCTAAAGATGCAGCTCTCGCAGCTCAGAAAGCATCACGTCAGCTAGCGAAGACGCCGCCGCCATTCCGTAATCACGTCGTTGATAAACGAGCGTTAAAGCAGCTCGTGGCTTGGGCTTACAAAACCCACGGCACGGCAGTGACCTCGGCGATGGCCGACAACCTGAAGGATCTCGGATTCCGTTACGCCACGCAGGCTGCTGTGTCGATTTCGGTGAATGACCTCAGGGTTCCTGAAGCCAAAAAAGCACTACTTGGAGAAGCCGAAGAACAGATCACAGCAACCGAGGAACGCTATCGCCTTGGTGAAATCACAGAGGTGGAACGTCATACGAAGGTGATTGATACCTGGACGGAGACCAATGAGCGATTGGTGGATGCGGTCAAGAAAAATTTTGACGAGAACGCACCGCTGAATTCGGTGTGGATGATGGCCAACTCAGGCGCCCGCGGCAATATGTCGCAGGTGCGTCAGTTGGTGGGCATGCGTGGCCTGATGGCCAATCCGCAGGGAGAAATCATTGACCTACCGATCCGCACCAACTTCCGCGAGGGCCTGACGGTCACCGAATACGTCATTTCTTCTTATGGCGCCCGCAAAGGCTTAGTCGACACCGCCTTGCGCACGGCAGACTCCGGCTACCTGACCCGCCGCCTGGTTGATGTTGCCCAGGATGTGATCGTGCGCGAGGACGATTGCGGAACCACAAGGCACATCATTGTTGAAGCCGAAGACGGCAGGTTCGGCAGCCGCCTTGTTGGACGTCTCACTGCGGCGCAGGTCTTGGGGGGCGAGGGCGAGGTTCTGGCCGAGCGTGACACCGAGATTGCCCCGCCTCTTTCCAAAAGGTTTGAGAAGGCTGGTGTGAAAGCTGTGAGTGTTCGTTCTCCACTGACATGCGAAGCCAACCGCTCCGTTTGTCGCAAGTGTTATGGCTGGGCTCTTGCCCACAATGAATTGGTTGACCTTGGTGAAGCGGTCGGAATCATTGCGGCTCAGTCGATTGGTGAGCCTGGCACCCAGTTAACGATGAGGACGTTCCACACCGGCGGTGTCTCCACCGCCGAAACGGGTGTGGTCCGCTCCAAAATTGCAGGTGACGTCGAGTTTGGTGCCAAGGCGCGTGTCCGCCCTTATCGCACTCCTCATGGTGTTGAGGCTCAGCAGTCAGAGGTGGATTTCACTCTCACAATCAAGCCAACTGGTAAAGGCAAGGCCCAGAAGATTGAGATCAGCACGGGTTCGCTTTTGTTTGTTAACAACGGCCAATCCATTGATGCTGATGTCACGGTGGCGCAGATTGCTGCTGGGGCGGTAAAGAAGAGCGTTGAGAAAGCCACGAAAGATGTGATTTGCGATCTTGCTGGTCAAGTTCGTTATGAGGACAAAATTCAGCCCAGAGAGGTCACGGATCGCCAGGGCAACATCACCATGAAAGCCCAGCGTCTCGGACGTCTTTGGGTGCTGGCTGGTGATGTGTACAACCTGCCACCCAATGCTCAACCTGTGGTCAGTGGTGAAACCACCGTCATGGAAGGTCAGGTGTTGGCAGAGGCAAGCCAGCGCAGTGAGTTTGGTGGAGAGGTTCGTCTACGTGATTCCATCGGCGATTCCCGCGAGGTTCAGATCGTCACTACAGCGATGACGCTCAAGGACTTCAAACTGCTTGAGGAATCCACTCATTCAGGAGAAATTTGGAATCTGGAAGCGAAAGACGGCACGCGTTATCGCCTCAATACGATTCCTGGCAGCAAAATCGGTTCAGGCGAGGTCATTGCTGAACTGGCTGACGATCGCTTCCGCACCAAGACCGGCGGTCTGGTGCGCTTTGCACCCGGCTTAGCGATTAAAAAGGCCCGTTCGGCCAAGAACGGTTACGAGGTCAGCAAGGGAGGAACTCTCCTGTGGATCCCACAGGAGACCCATGAGATCAACAAGGATATCTCCTTGTTGATGATTGAGGATGGCCAGTGGATCGAGGCTGGCACTGAGGTCGTTAAAGATATTTTCAGCCAGACCGCAGGCATCGTCACTGTCACTCAGAAGAACGACATCCTGCGCGAGATCATCGTGCGCAGTGGCGAATTCCATCTGTCAAGTGACAGCAAGGCCCTGGAGCGTTTCCAAGCGGATGGCCAGATGGTGAACCCAGGCGAGGAAATCTCGAAGGGATTGTCTGTCGAGACGATGACGTTTGTTCAAACGGTAGAGACACCTGAAGGCAGTGGTCTTCTGTTGCGGCCTGTGGAGGAATACAGCATTCCTAATGAGGCTCAACTCCCCGAGTTGTCTCACGTCAAACAGTCCAATGGACCGCATCTCGGCATCAAGGCCACCCAGCGTCTTGCTTTTAAAGACGGAGAACTGATCAAGTCTGTTGAAGGCGTAGAGCTGCTGAAAACTCAGCTGCTGCTTGAGACATTCGATACAACACCGCAAATGACGGTGGATGTGGAAAAGGCTCCGGACAAACGGGCGAAGACGATCTCTCGATTGCGCCTGGTGATTCTGGAATCAATTCTGGTTCGTCGAGACACCATGTCTGACTCAAGCCATGGCTCGACCCATACCGAACTTCAGGTCGAGGATGGTGTCTCCGTCAAAGCCGGCGAAGTGGTGGCGACCACTCAGATTCTCTGCAAGCAGGAAGGTTTGGCTCAACTTCCTGAGGCGACAGAGGACGAGCCAATTCGCCGTTTGATCGTCGAACGTCCTGAGGACACCACGACGGTCCACACCTCAGGATCTCCAAGCGTGAGCGTGGGTCAGCGCATCGTCGATGGTGATCTCATCGCTGATGGTGAGTCGGCGAATTGTTGCGGAGAAGTGGAGGAGGTGAATGGTAATGCCATTACTTTGCGCTTAGGCCGTCCCTATATGGTCTCTCCTGATTCTGTATTACACGTTCGCGATGGTGATTTAGTGCAGCGGGGAGATGGATTGGCACTGTTGGTGTTTGAGCGTCAGAAGACGGGTGACATTGTTCAAGGTTTGCCTCGTATCGAAGAGCTTCTTGAGGCTCGCCGTCCGCGCGAATCGGCGATTATTTGTAAGAAACCTGGCACGATTGAGATTAAGCAGGGTGAGGACGATGAAACGATTACGGTCACGGTGATTGAAGCGGATGATGCGATTGGCGAGTATCCGATTTTGCTCGGTCGCAATGTCATGGTTAGCGACGGTCAGCAAGTCTCTGCTGGAGAATTAATGACTGATGGTCCAATTAATCCCCATGAGCTTCTTGAATGCTTCTTTGAGGATCTACGTAGTCGTAAACCACTTATGGATGCAGCTCAGGAGGCGATTGCCAATCTCCAGCATCGACTCGTAACTGAGGTGCAAAACGTTTACAAGTCTCAGGGTGTCTCGATTGATGACAAACATATCGAGGTGATTGTCCGTCAAATGACAAGCAAAGTTCGGGTAGAAGACGCTGGAGACACAACTTTATTACCAGGTGAATTGATCGAATTGCGCCAGGTGGAGGACACCAATCAAGCGATGTCGATTACCGGTGGTGCACCGGCTGAGTTCACCCCTGTCTTACTGGGAATCACGAAGGCCTCTCTCAACACCGATAGTTTCATCTCGGCTGCGTCGTTCCAAGAAACGACGCGTGTGCTCACGGAAGCTGCCATTGAGGGCAAGAGTGATTGGTTGCGTGGCCTTAAGGAAAACGTGATCATCGGCCGTCTCATCCCTGCCGGCACCGGCTTCAGTGGATTCGAGGAAGAGCTGCAGAAAGAGGCCGGACCTCATCCAGACATTCTTTCCGAAGATCCAGCTGGGTATCGCCGCATGCAAAATCTGCGACCGGATTACACGGTTGAGATGCCATCGGCCACCAGTCCCGGTGCGGTTCTGGATGATCCCAGTGATGCAGACCTCGAAGCCACGCGTACACGTCACAACATCGACCCCTCTAGTAGCAATTTCGCGGCGTTCACTCGTCCGGATGCCGACAATGAGCTGGCTGAGGAACAGGTGGTCGATGCTGAAGCGGTCGAGGGGCTTCAGGAAGAAGGTTTGCTCTCTGACGAGTGACGGTTGCTCAGCTTTTTTGTCCTTAATTAACAACGTGTTATTCCATGCTTGAACCCAAGGAGATTCCTCAGCGTCGTCTACCCCGTTATGGCTTCCACGGCCATACGGAAACATTCAATGGCCGCTTGGCCATGCTCGGATTCATTGCCTTGTTGGTGGTTGAGTTCAAACTGGGGCACGGTCTTTTGGTCTGGTGAGCAGCGCCCTACTTGGTCGTAGCGCTGCTCAACTTCAGGATTGGGCCGTAGAGCAAGGGCAGCCGGCCTTTCGAGGCCGGCAACTGCATGACTGGCTTTACGCCAAAGGTGCTCATTGCCTGTCCGAGATCACCGTCTTGCCCAAGACCTGGCGGCAAGCTTTGGCTGAGCAGGGTGTCGATGTTGGTCGTCTGAAGGAGGTGCATCGCAGCGTGGCGGCTGATGCCACTACAAAACTGCTCCTCGCGACCCATGACGGCGAAACGATTGAGACCGTTGGCATCCCGACCGATCAGCGTTTGACGGTTTGCGTCTCTAGTCAGGTGGGCTGTCCAATGGCGTGTCGTTTCTGTGCGACCGGCAAGGGGGGCTTGCAGCGCTCGTTGAAGACACACGAGATCGTTGATCAGGTTCTCAGTGTGCGAGAGGCCATGCAACGACGCCCCTCCCACATTGTGTTTATGGGCATGGGAGAACCGCTCCTCAACAGTCGTTCCGTTCTTGAAGCGATTCGCTGCTTGAACGATGATCTTGGAATTGGGCAGCGTCGCATCACCGTGAGCACCGTCGGTGTGCCGAAAACGCTGCCCCAACTGGCTGAATTAGCTCTTGAAACCCTTGGGCGTGCTCAGTTCACCCTTGCAGTGAGCCTTCATGCCCCCAATCAGCAGCTTCGGGAGGATTTGATTCCTACAGCGCACGCCTACCCCTATGACGCTTTGCTGGCGGACTGTCGACACTATCTCGAGGTGACGGGCCGCCGAGTGAGCTTTGAATACATCCTCTTGGGGGGACTCAACGATCGCCCAGAGCATGCCGAGGAGCTAGCGGACCGGGTGGGAGGTTTTCAGAGCCACGTCAATCTGATCGCCTACAACCCGATTGAGGAGGAGCAGTTTCAGCGTCCCTCTCGTGAGCGCATCGATGGATTTCGGCGTGTGCTGGAGCGACGAGGGGTTGCAGTCAGCCTGAGGGCCAGCCGAGGCCTGGATCAGGATGCGGCTTGCGGTCAGCTCAGGCGATCCCGTCAGCAGTAAGGGAGACTGCGGCCATCTACCCGGTCTTATGGCCCCGATTGACTGGCTCATTCTGATCGCCTACATGGCGTGCACACTTGCTTTGGGGCTTTGGCTGTCCCGCCGCAACCGCAGTGAAGACGATTACTTTGTGGCCGGTCGCAGCCTCAGTGGATGGCTCGCGGGTGCCTCGATGGCGGCAACCACGTTTTCCATTGACACTCCCCTTTACGTCGCGGGTCTGGTCGGCACTCAGGGAGTAGCTGGTAACTGGCAATGGTGGAGTTTTGGTCTGGCGCATGTGGCCATGGCCGTGGTGTTCGCACCTCTTTGGCGACGCAGCGGGGTGCTGACCGACGCGGCCTTCACCGAGCTGCGTTATGGCGGTGCCCCTGCCGCCTGGTTGAGGGGAACCAAAGCCTTCCTACTGGCGCTTCCGGTGAATTGCATCGGGATTGGTTATGCCTTTCTCGCCATGCGCAAAGTCTGCGAGGCACTGGGCATCGTCTCGAATCAACCGATGTCGTCTTTGGCTGGCATGCCGGACACCGTGGCTCTTCTGGCAGTGGTGGCGGTGCTGGTGTTGATCTACACCGTTGCGGGAGGTCTCTGGGCTGTGGTGGTCACGGATTTTGTTCAGTTGGTGCTGGCCATGTTGGGTGCTCTGGCTGTGTCATGGGCGGCGGTTCATGCTGCTGGGGGCATGGAGGCGATGCTGACTCAGATCAATAATTTGGGGCGCCCGGAGCTGCTGTCGCTGGTGCCCTGGCACTGGACCGAGGCAGGGTTCGATTGGATCGGGGGCGCTGGGATTGGAGTCTCCACTTTTCTGGCTTATTTGACTGTGCAGTGGTGGAGCTTCCGCCGCAGCGACGGTGGCGGTGAATTTATCCAGCGCATGTTGGCGACGCGTGATGAACGTCAGGCCCAGTTGGCGGGGTGGGTGTTCTTGGTGGTGAATTACCTGTTGCGCAGCTGGTTGTGGGTGGTGGTGGCTTTGGCTGCCTTGGTTCTGCTTCCCCCCGATGGTGATTGGGAGCTCAGCTATCCGACTCTGGCCGTGCGTTATCTGCCGCCGGTCGTGCTTGGACTGGTGGTTGTGTCTTTGGTTGCGGCCTTCATGAGCACCGTGAGCACCGCAGTGAACTGGGGTGCTAGTTACCTCACCCATGACCTCTACCAGCGCTTTGTGCGCCCGAAGGCGAGCCAACGGGAACTGCTGCTTGTGGGCCAGATGATCAGTGTTTTGCTGCTCTGTTTTGGGGTTCTTGTCGCACTGCTTGATCAGAGTATTGGCGACATTTTTCGCTTGGTTGTTGTCATTGGCACCGGTTCCGGCATCGTGTTGATCCTGCGTTGGTTCTGGTGGCGGATCAATGCATCTGCCGAGTTGGCAGCCATGGTCTGTGGATTCGTGGTGGGGTTGAGCACGTCGGGCAAGTTGGATCCGTTGCTTGGCCGACTTGATGTTGTGCCACCCCTTTTCATTGCTGATTACGGCGTTCGCCTGATGGTGACCACCGGGATCACAGCACTGGTGTGGATTCTGGTGATGCTGGCCACCCCACCAGAATCCACCGAGGTGTTGGAGCGGTTTGTGCAGCAGGTGCAACCTCCCGGACCAGGCTGGAGCCGTTGGCGGGATCGGTTGGGTGTGCCAATAGTGGACTCACTCGCAGAACTTATCCGCCGCTTTTTGCTGAGCAGTGCTGTGCTGTTCGGTGCCTTGCTGGGGTCCGGCGGCTTCCTCTTGCATCAGTCGTTGAACGGCTGGCTGGGGCTCGTGGTAGCTGTTTTGTGCGGGATCGTATTGCTCCGCAGCTATGGACTGAGGGGCAGTGTCGGTTAAGGCAGTATTGACGAAGAAGGTTTCAGAATGGTGGTCAATATTTTGATCCTGTGGCGTTCTTCCGTTCCACCCTGTTGCCAGTGCTGATCGTGGTGCTGTTCGTTCTGGCGCTTGTGGCGGTGAGTGCTCGTATTTGGTTGCCAGGGGACATGCTGGCACCGGCCCCGATGGGATGAAGCCACTCATGCCAGCTTTACGATCTCATTCATGACTGACGCATCCGGGCCAAAGCGGGATCAAGGACTCGCTAATCTTTCCATCGATCCGGATCTGCTCGCGCAGGAGCTGGCTGCCGAAGAGGATGCAGATCCTCTCGACTCGATTGCGCTGGACGATGACGAAGATCATTCTCTTGAAGTAGCTCGAGCCTGTGATCAAGGGCTGATTTGGCTTGCTCAGGGACACGATCAACGGCTACAAGCCTTGCGCGTGTTCTGTGAACATCGCGATCCGCGCGCAGTTCCTCAGCTGCTGCCTTTGCTCGATCGCCCCTGCCCTGTCGAGAGGATGAGTGCCGTGTATGCACTGGGCCGCAATCCATCAGCACCAGCGGTTGAGCCGCTGTTGCAGTTGCTTCAGCTTGATAGCAATGCCTACGTGCGCAAGGCGGCAGCTTGGAGTTTGGGGAATTACCCCAACGCTCCTGTTTTGAATCCATTGATCCGCTCGCTCCAGACCGATGTAGCGGCTGTGCGTTTGTGGTGTCCGGGATCCTTAGCCGAGGCTGGTCATGCTTCTAGGGCTCAAGCGGATCCTGCGGCGGATCAGCTTCTGGCCAGTCTGAAAATCGATAGCGAGCCAGTGGTTCGAAGCAACTGCATTTGGGCGCTTGGCCGCCTGTATGAGCAGTTGGTGGAACCGCGTCAGCAAGACATCATTGAGGCTTTTGTGGCAGCTCTTCTGCATGACGGAGAAGCCTCTGTCCGTGACGAAGCACGCACTGCATTGGAGCAGCTTGAGGACCCAGAGATTCTGGCGCGGTTGCAAACACTAATCGAGGATGGCTTTTTCGCCTGAATGAACTGGTCCATCCAGGTGTTACAACCCCATCAACATCTTTTGATCATTCCCCTTAGCATTCGGCACTAATCACCAAGTCGGGATGCCCCAGCGAACGATCCGTTTCACGATTCGATCTGACGGTCGCGTTGAGGAGCTGGTTGAGGGGATCGCCGGCGACGGGTGCCAGAAGCTCACGGATCGTTTGGAAGCTTCTCTCGGTTCCGTTCAACGTCGTGAGCCCACCTCTGAAGCTTTTCTTCAGCAGGAAACTCAGTCACAGACCATTTCTACACACCTGCACTGATGTCGCACTTCAGCACTGTCAAAACCGAGCTGCGTCAGCTGGAGCCTTTGTTGCAAGCCCTGACTGATTTGGGCTTCAAGCCAGAGCAGGGATCACGCCCTGTTCGTGGATACCAGGGTCAAACCGTTACAGCTGAGTTGGCTGTGCCGATGGAGCAGGGCGGAGATTTGGGCTTCCGATGGAATTCCGAATCCGGTGCGTATGAATTGGTCACTGATCTGGATCTATGGAAACAGCAAGTACCGATTGAGCGTTTTCTTGCTCAACTCACTCAGCGCTACGCCTTAAACACAATTCTGGCAGCGACCGATTCGGAAGGTTTCCAAGTTGCTGAGCAGAAACAAACCCAAGATGGTTCGATTGAACTTGTCGTTACTCGTTGGGACGCCTGACGCTGAACGATCCTTCACTTGCTTTTAGGGCCACAGCCCAACCTGAGGTTCAGCCAAACGGCAATGAACCCTTGTTGGGTGGTGCTCTTCGAGAAAAAGCGGTTTGGGTTGATGAATCGGTATGCATCGGTTGCCGATATTGTGCTCATGTCGCTACGAATACTTTTGTTGTCGAGGCCAGTTATGGCCGTTCTCGAGCAGTTCGTCAGGATGGAGACAGCACAGATCGCATTCAAGAAGCGATCGATACTTGCCCAGTGGATTGCATTCATTGGGTTGCATTTGAAAAGCTTGACGCTCTTCGTGCCGAACTCGACACGCAGATCATGCAGCCCCTCGGCTTCCCGCAACAGAAGCGTCATCGGCGTTTGAATCCACATCGAAACTCATGATCGGGGCTCTGCCCACCCGTCGCTTTGGTCGTACAAATCTCAAGATGCCAGTGTTATCCCTAGGAGGGATGCGCTTTCAACAAAGTTGGTCTGATTTGCCAGCGAAGGAGATTCAATCAGATCAACAAGACAAGCTTGAGGCAACGTTGAAACACGCTTTGCGTCGAGGCATGCATCATGTTGAAACCGCACGCCACTACGGCACATCTGAACGACAGCTCGGTTGGGCTTTACCGAAAGCTCCTGATCCAAACAGAATCTTGCAAAGCAAGGTGCCACCTAGGGAAGATCCAGCCGAATTTGAAGCGGAGCTCCAGCTGAGCTTTCAGCGTCTTGGCTGCGAACGGTTGGATCTTGTGGCAATTCATGGTCTCAATCTGCCGGAGCACCTTGACCAAACCATGCGTCCAGGGGGCTGTCTGGAGGTTGTTCGGCGCTGGCAAAGCGATGGCCGCATTGGGCATGTCGGTTTTTCGACCCATGGCCCGGTTGATCTGATCACAGAAACGATCGAGACGGGGGCCTTCGATTACGTCAACCTTCACTGGTATTACATCCGTCAAGACAACAATCCAGCCATCGACGCAGCCCGTCGTCAAGACATGGGAGTGTTCATCATCAGTCCTACTGATAAAGGAGGGCACTTGCACAGTCCGTCTGCACGATTGATTGATCTTTGTGCTCCTTTGCATCCAATCGTTTTCAATGATTTGTTTTGTCTTCACGACTCTCGAATTCATACCATCAGCGTTGGTGCTTCTCAAGCATCTGATTTGGATTTACATCTTAAAGCGGTAGAATTGCTCCCTAAGGCATCCAAGCTTTTGCCTCCGATTCAGGCCCGTTTATATGGTGCTGCTCAAGCTTCTTTGGGATCTGAATGGTTGGCAACCTGGAGAGAAGGTCTGCCCGATTGGCATGCAACCCCTGGAGGGATCAACTTGCCTGTATTGCTTTGGCTATACAACTTGTTAGAGGCTTGGGATTTAGAACGTTATGCCCGCGCACGCTATCAACTTTTAGGACAAGGTAGTCACTGGTTCCCTGGAGCTAATGCTGATCTTTTCGACGTCAGTGTTTCGGAATTCGAACTCTCTGCTGCTTTGGTCAACAGTCCTTGGCAGACGCGTATTCCAGGAATCCTTCGTTGTTTAAGTGAGCGTCTTGGGGGACAAGCGCAGACGAGACTGACGAGTGTTTAGTCGTTAAGTCTCAAAGATGTCGAGAGGAAATTTTGATGGAACTCCAATGGGCCTTGGATATTTTTTAGGGCAGGTTGAGAGAGAACTGATGCGCAGAATGTGGCGAATGCCCCGCTCCCCGGGAAGCTGACATTGCTGCACGTTCCGAATACAGCCCTTGAGTGGTTCTAAGGCACGTTCAAGCCCGTGGGTATCCGTGTCACTCCATTGCCCTCGATACAGGAGCGCTTCACCATCGGGGCGAATCAGGGGAACGAGGTATTCCGCAACGACCGGCGCCGATGCCACGGCCCTGGCGACCGCTAGATCGAAGTGACCGCGGAAAGCTGGATCCCGTCCGGTTGCTTCGATGCGTTCGGTGCGGATCCGAACGCGTGGGGACAGACCTAGGGCCATGGCCATGGCAGCCACGGCTGCGGTTTTGCGACCAACCGAATCCAACAGAGTTAGTTGTGCCCCTGGCAGAGCGATGGCGATAGCAAGGCCTGGGAAGCCTCCACCAGTGCCAACGTCAATACATCGTCTTGGTTGGTCTGCGTGTTGCAATTCCTCCTGCAGAGGCCAGAGGCTGTCGAAGATTTGATTGATCCAGTAGTCCTCCCCCTCGACTAAACGGGTCAAGTTCACTCTCGTGTTCCAGTCTCGAAGCAGGGCTTGCAGCCTCGTCAGTTGTTCTTTTTGAGTTGCTGATGGCTGCCAGTTGAGCGCTTGCCAAAGATCGTCTCTGCGACCGATGGAATCAGACATCGGTCACCGAGACAACTCTCCCTAGGATGAAGGAACGGATGTCTCAACCGTTGCAGATTTCACTCAGCCATTACGAACGGCTGGGCGTGTCGAGTTCAGCTGATGCAGAGACGCTGCGACAAGCCTTCCGCCGCCGCAGCAAAGATTTGCATCCCGACACCACGATGTTGCCAGCTGAGGAGGCAGCGATTCAGTTTCAACTGCTTCGCGAGTCTTATGAGTTGCTGGCTGATCCTGAGCGCCGACGCGTTTATGACGAGCAGAGGACCTCTGCGTCTGCAAGGCCCTCTCAGCCGACTCAACGGAATGATCGAGATGGTTGGCATGGCATTGGACAACGTCGACCACTCTCTGGTGGCGAATGGTTTTCCTTGCTGCTTTTGTTGTTGGCTTTGCTGATTAGCCTGGTGTTTGGTTTGGGTGTTGCCTTCATCCAAGGCCGTGAATGGCAGGTTTCCCCTGGTTGGCTGGATCTTGAGCAGACTCAGAGCGCACCTTCAGTCCCTCGTCGAGATGACAGCTCTGCCATCGGATCAGACCCCTTTAAATCAGCATTCTTTGCGCGCGTTGGAGCATTGGCTCCAGCAGATGGGGGCTCAACCCTTTGAGGGTGAACCGTGTCGATGGACTTTGGTGGAAAAGGATTGGACTGCGCATTTGGAGCTTGATCGGGAGGATCTTCGGGTGACATGGCACCAGACCGGTCGACCGGATCGTCATTGCAGCCTTCCCTATGGATTGCCGCGGGCTGATGTCGATGCGGCGATCCAAGCGGGGCCTTGATCAAAGTTGATCGAGGGCGTGGCGAATGGTGGAGTAGCAGTGGCGCAGCTGCAGATCGGAAATGCAAAGTGGGGGGAGCAGATACACCACCTGGCCCAGCGGACGCAAAAAGACGCCCTGCTCCATGGCGATCCGTTTGATGATCGGACCAATGGGATTGAGATATCCAGTTGCACCCTCGACGGCAACATCGAAAGCAGCCACGCTGCCAAGCAGCCGTGGCCTTTGTACGCGAGGGTGAGACGCCAGATCTTCCAAATAAGGGCGGTGGCGATCCTCGAAGCAAAGAAAATGTTCCGGCTCTGCTTCCAATAAGTCGAAGCTTGCATTTGCCGCCGCACAGCCCAATGGGTTAGCGGTGAAGCTGTGGCCATGCCAGAAGGTCAGGTTTGGTTCAGCTCCAAGAAACCCAGCAAAGATTTTTTCGCTGGCCATCGTGACCCCCATGGGGAGGCAACCGCCTGTGAGCCCTTTGGAGAGGGCCATCAGGTCGGGTGTGATCCCGGCTCGATGGCTTGCAAACCAATCACCGCAGCGTCCGAATCCAGTCAGAACTTCATCCGCAATGAACAGGGCCTTCGATTGTCTAACCCGTTGTTCGACTTGCTTCAGGAATTCAGGACGCACCATGGTCATGCCTCCAGCGCCTTGAAGAAGAGGCTCCAGGATCACGGCCGCTGTTGGGCACTCCAGGCAGGATTCGAGCACGCGAAGTGCGTCCTGTTCCTTTGATTCCACGTCGTTGTCGCCCCACCAAGTCGCTGGCCAAGGCACGCGTGCAACCGGAAAAAGCTTGTCGTCGAAGGGGGCGCTGAACAGGTTGCGTTCCCCGACCGCCATGGCACCAAAGGTGTCACCGTGATAGGCGCCGTCGAACGCAATGATTTGATGTCTGGGTTCGTTGTTGTTGTGCCACCACTGGCAAGCGATTTTGAGAGCCACTTCAACGGCCGTGGACCCGTTATCTGAAAAAAACAGTCGCTCTAAACCCGTTTTTGTACTCAGGCGCTCCGCCAAACGCTCCGCTGGTGTGTGGCTGAAATCGGCGAAGATCACCTGCTCCAGTGATCGGGCCTGCTCTGCAATCGCTTCAGCCAGAACCGGATGTGCATGACCGTGCAGGGTCACCCACCAGCTGCTGATCGCATCAATTAAGGGCTCACCTGATTCTCGCAGCAGTAAAGCCCCATCACCAGCCACAACCCGTTGTGGAGAGTCAGCGATCGCCAGCTGCGTGAATGGCGGCCAAAGATTTGGATGGTGTTTGAGCCGGACCTTGGGGGCCATGGCCTTGCGCCGTTGTTTTGTCATATTGGAGGGTGAAGGAGCGGGATCCATCAATGGCTCCAATGCGACCCAGGCGAATTTCCAAGCGTTTTGTCACGACTCCTCAGCAAGTGGGGCAAGCGGCTTCATCTGAATCTCTGAAAAGAGAGGTGTTTGCTGAAGGTTGCTGGCCTTCTATTCGTGGTTTGCTCGAGGCAAGGGGTTGGTCTCCATCTCACGTGGAGCAAATTCATGAACAGCTTCGTCAAGGATGGCCGCTAACGATGGCGGTCAGACATGTAGCCCTACGTATGGGGACATGTCCTCTGCGCTCGCGATTCTTGGGATGATCTGGGAATCAGCGGCAGACTTCGCTTGATTTCTCCGCTTCTGTGGCGATTGGTCCGCAGTTGAACCAGCGCACAAGTTGAACTTCCACGTCTGTAAAGACCACCAGAACGCCTGCACAGAGCAAGATCACCAGTGCGCTTACCAATGACTGACGACGGTTCATCGCAAACCCTTATCCAGCAGCTGCCGGAATTTAGTGCCCAGGTCGTGGAGCTGCCACTGATTGGCCAAGGCTGGAGCTGTTAGTGGGTCTAGTCGGGGCAGCTGCGCCAGAACCGGGATCTCTCCAAATTGTTCCAGTGTTCTGGGATTATCGGCATGCAACGGGCCGTTCAAAACCAACCCGAGTGTTCGTAGTCCTCTTTTGTTGAGAGCCTCGAGACTGAGCAGGGTGTGGTTGAGCGTTCCAAGACCACTGCGGGCAACTAGCACGATCGGAAGTTGCCAGCGCAACAGCTGATCGATTTGCAACAGGTTTCGATTGAGCGGCACCATCAATCCACCGGCGGTTTCCACCACGAGCGGCCCCGAGTGATTCGGAATCACTAGGTCCTCGGAGTGCAAGGTGGTGTGGTCCAGTTCAGCGGCCCAGTGGGGAGAAACAGGTGTTTGGAAGGCATGGGCCTCAGGAAGACAGCGAGCCGGGGGCAGCTGCAGCAGCCGTTGAACCCATCCGCTGTCCCCACCATGGTCGAGCCCGCTTTGGACTGGCTTCCAGTAGGTGGCTTGCAGCCCTTGCACCAGCAGGGCGCTCACAACAGTTTTGCCGACATCGGTGTCGGTACCGCACACCACAAGGCGATATGGGTGATGTGTCATCGCTGAAGCAGCAGCAGGAGAATGTTCCAGGTCAGAGCCATCTGGTGGCATGGTCCTTCACGCGGCCAGCATCGGAATAGTTTCCGTAAAGACGAGATGGATTGCTTGGGGGTCGGTGTTGTGCCGGCGCCAACTTGCATCATTGGTTTCAGTAGCTGCAAGGCGTGCTTTGAGCGTTGGGTGAACCGAAGCACAGAGCAGCGTCGAATCGCCGTTGGGGGAATTGGGCGGAGAAGATCAGATGGGCTGGGGAGAGGTAGCGCACTGCAAGGCAATTGGGCGTCTGAGGCCGCGGCGTTCCATTGCCGGAAGCTTCCTTGAACAGGAACGATCAGTGCCAACCAACCCTTAGGTGCCAAAGCGCCGTACCACTGGTTCAACCGTTGCGCTGGTGAAGGCAGCCAGTGCAAGGCGAAGCTCGAGGCCAGCAGGTTGGGGGGCGTTGGCCAGTACGGCAGACCGTGACTCAGATCGATGCAGGCGGTGTCAGTTCCTCGTTGGTGTCGCCTCAGCATGGAAGCGCTGCCATCGACTCTCAGCACGCGCTGACCTGGATGGTTGGCTTCAAGGGCATCGGCGAGTAGTCCGGTCCCACTGCCCAAATCCACCCAGAATCCGGGGGCGATCTTCAGCCTGGAGCAGTGGCCTGCCAAACGATGTGCCACCGCACGTTGCAGCATCGCGATGTCGTTGTAATTGGCTGCGGCTTCACTGAAGCCATGCAGCACATCGCCTGTCCAGCGGCTGCTCATGAGGCTTGGTTCAGCCAAATCAACACATCGTCCACAACAGAAGGCGTCAGCAGAACGTGACCGCAGTTCGGAACAGCCTTCACGGTGGCAGGTGTCGCCAGATGACAGCTCAAATCCTGCAGGAGATATTGCTGTGTTTCCGATGAAACAATCGCGTCTTGATCCGCTTGGATGACCAGAACTTTGGCGTGATGCGGGCATCCATCTGGCAACCCGTCGCAGCTCGCAAGGCGATCTAAATCGTCTCGCAGACGTTGACGTCCCAGCGGAGTTAATCCTTTGAGCAGAGGGTTCGGAGGCAGCGCTGAGCAGGGCAGTGGAGCTGCGGAGCGTTCCCAGAACTGTTGCAGCATGGCCCTGTCTTGGTTGGTCTGAAGGGCGTCCGCCATGCCTTGTAGACCGACACGTACGGCCCGGCCTCTCCGGCCGATGGGCGTAAAGCGGCTAAAGCTGTTCAGCAGAACAAGGTCTGTAGCCATGTTCAAGACGTCGGCTTTGATCAGGTGGAAGCCAAGGGAGTGGCAGATGACCACACGACGCAGGCTGGATTCCAACCAAACGGGCTGATGAGGCGTTCGATTGCCATAGCCCCGTTCCAAGCTGCTCCAGGTCCACCCCTCTGGTTCAAATCGCCTCTGCCAGACCTGCCATTGGCTGGCGTCGCCAGCCCAACCATGCATGGCGTTGATCTGCTTCATGCAGTGGAGATGGCGTCGAGCAGACGTTCCAATGTGTCATTGGGAAGATCACGACGCAAAACAACTCGAAGTCTTGCGGTTCCTTCTGGAACGGTTGGTGGTCGGATCGCCACACAGAGCAGTCCGGCCTGTTCAAGTTGGCGTTGAAGGGCCAGGGCGCTGTCGTCAGGTCCAACAACCAGCGGAAGAATCGGTCCGATTCCTGCTGGGCGTTGCCAGCCCTGCTGGCCCAGCGCGTTGCGCCATTGCTTGCAGCGGGCGATCAGCGTTGTGCCCCAGTGTGGATGGCGTTCGATCAGTTGAAGAGCAGCGTGAGCACCAGCCACAAGGGGCGGCGCTAAGGCTGTGGTGTAGCGGAAGGCTCCGCTGGTCTGAAGCAGCAGATCCCCCATGGCAGCATCCCCGGCGAGGAAGGCTCCCCCACTCCCAAAGGCTTTGCCAAATGTTCCGCTGATCAGCTTCACAGGCTGGGTCGAGGCATGGCAAAGGCCTCGTCCCCCTTCACCGAGCACACCCAGAGCATGCGCTTCGTCGACCAGCAGGTTGGCACCATAGTGTTCACACAGGCGGGCTAGTGCTGGGACATCTGGACTGCTTCCTTCCATGCTGAACAGGCTTTCGCTGATCACCAGGGGTGGTGTGCTGTGTTTGCTCGTTTTGAGTCGTCTCTCCAGATCGTTCCAATCGTTGTGTGCGAAGCGCTGAAGCCGAGCCCCGCTCGCTTTCACACCCACGAGCAGGGAGTGATGAATTAATCGATCAGCAAAGACCGTGCCATGGCGGTCTGTTAAGGCGATGACAGCGGCAAGATTGGCTTGAAAACCGCTTGGGAAAAGGAGGACGCGTTCTCGACCGAGAAAATGGGCTAAAGCTTGCTCGAGCTGGTCATGCAAAGGACGGCTACCCGTCACCAGCCTCGATCCACCAGCACCGACGCCATTGCAGCGTAAAGCTTCTGATGCTGCATGAATTAAGGCTGGATGACGGCTAAGACCCAGGTAGTCATTGCTGGCAAGATCCAGCAGGGGATTGGTTGCATGTGTCCCCTGCGGTTCCAGTTGCCAGGGCGTCGCACCAGGACGCCAGGTGCGCAAAATGCGACGACGTGCTGGTTGGATGTCACTCATTCGATCAGTCTGCGTTCCCTCCGCGTTGTCTTCCGTGTTCTCTCAGGGGTGAGCGTGATATTCCTTCAGCCGTTTGTTCTGCCGGCTACAAGAGTGTTTTGGTCTGAGGCAGACTCAGCACAGGCTTTGTCAGTGTGATTGGCCATGGTTTGAAAAAACACGAGCGTGGTGAAGTGTCGTGGTTAGATGTTGGATTGATGTTGATTGAATGGCTAGGGAGTTGAAGATTTCCTGCCACCCTGCCTCGTTGAAACGAAATCAATAATTCTGATGGTAAATGTTGTTAGGCGTCTAAATCTATTCGTCTGAATTGACGCTTCTATTGGCTTGCTTGCCGGTGATTGAGGCTTTTTCTGTATCGCTTTGTCCTTTGTCCGCCAAACTGCGTGCCGTTTGGGTCACGCTTGGCTAGTAGCTGATTGTGTTGGGAATGGGATGAATATGTCTACATTCTATTGCTGTCCCATGTGACGTGTGGGTCGAATTTTGTGATTATCAGTTTGAAATCTCGACGTTGTGATGTCACCTTTTGCAGTCAATCAAGCGATGTGCCGTTGATGAATGTTTTCGTTAACGTTGGTGGTCAAAGAAGAAGAAAAGATCTGCTTCAACAAGATTCCATGCTTGGAACCGCTTGATCGCAACGATACTCAGGAGACGTGTTGCTGATTGATTGCATGTCGTATTTACTCAGTGTATCTCTGTCAACACAGTAAAATTAAACCTTGAATAACGTGATTGGCTATCAATGTTAATAAGGTTGCGGATTTGTGCAAACAGAGAGGCTTGTTTAGGTTGACGGCGAGATCGAAAATTAATTTTGAGGGTAAGAATATCCAGATCTCGCCGATTAAAGTGAGTTAGCTGTTCATTGCAGCGAATAAATCTTTGTGATAGTCAACTACATCTTGGCAGCTAATTACTGGAGTAAACTCGATCACGATTCCGAATTGAGCACGCCATGGTGCAAAGTGAGCGAAAAGTTGTTTGTCGCTCTCGGCTCTGCACAGCACAACAACGCGTCCTTCGCCTGGAGCATGGACGCGAAAAAGAAGTTCAAATCCTTCGAATTTGTCTTCTTTGGCCATGGCACCACTCTCCCAAAGCTCAATAAACTTTGCATATGCGGACTTCTGCAGTTCAATATCTTCAAATTGACAGTCTGCTAGAAAGAGCTGCATGGTCGAAATGAGAACAACGAACCAGATTAGGCATCGAAACCAAGTATTGCTTGGCGTTGTGACATTTGAGTTGAATCATTTTTGACTTTCACTTCATCTGTGCGGAATGATCGTCAATTCATTCTTCTGTGCTTGATATGCCATGCGCAGTGAAGGCAGCAACGACGTCTCTTCCCGTAGCTAAGCAGCAGTAAGAATTAAGTCTGTGATGGTTCGCTGACGATCAGTTTGTACAGCCACAGGGCACTGCAAGCCAGACTGAAGGATAGTAAAACGGTCAAGAGGTCAAGGGTCGTCATGATTTGTTACATGCTTGTACCTTTATAGCGGCTAGGGCGCTTCTGCGTGTTTCAGCCTTGATTCCGAGACGGCTTCTTTAGGATTAACCCATGAGTTCAATGGCGCCGGTCACGACACTCCCCGACGCCAAGTTGCCTTCTCCGACCTCTGGCATCGATCCGAGCAGTATCTATCCATTTCAATTGGATGGTTTTCAGCTTGAAGCCATTGATGCCCTGAATCAAGGCCAATCTCTGGTGGTCAGCGCTCCGACCGGCTCAGGCAAGACCTTGATTGGTGAGTACGCCATCCATCGGGCACTCGCGCATGGGCAGAAAGTGTTTTATACGACTCCTTTAAAGGCTCTCTCCAATCAGAAATTGCGTGATTTCCGTGATCAGTTTGGTGAGCATAACGTTGGTTTGATGACCGGAGATCTGAGTGTTAATCGGGAGGCCTCGATTGTGGTGATGACCACGGAGATCTTTAGAAACATGCTCTACGCAGAAGCTGATGAGCAGGATGACCCCTTAGCCGATGTCGAAGCGGTTGTTCTGGATGAGTGTCATTACATGAACGACTCTCAGCGGGGAACAGTTTGGGAGGAATCGATCATTCATTGTCCGCCTGTCGTGCAACTGGTGGCTCTATCTGCCACGGTCGCCAATGCCGGTCAGCTCACTGACTGGATTGAGAAAGTTCATGGCCCAACACAGCTCATCTTGAGCGATCACAGGCCTGTCCCATTGCGGTTCAGTTTTTGCAGTGCTAAGGGCCTTCATCCCCTCCTGAATGACCAAGGCACGGGTCTTCATCCGAACTGCAAGGTCTGGCGAGCGCCCAAGGGCCATCAGCGCAAGGGTCGCTCGGCAAGACCGCCGCAGCCTGAGCCTCCTCCGATTGCATTTGTGGTCTCTCAAATGGCTGAGCGGGAGATGTTGCCCGCCATTTATTTCATTTTTAGTCGCCGCGGTTGTGACAAAGCAGTCCGTGATCTCGGCAAGCAATGTCTGGTCACCAGAGAGGAACAGGCTCGCATTCACGCTCGTTTGATGGCTTACAGCGAGGCCAATGTCGAAGCGGTTCGAGACGGCATTCATGTCGATGCTCTCTTGCGTGGGATTGCTGCTCATCACGCCGGAGTTTTACCGGCCTGGAAGGAATTAATCGAGGAGTTGTTCCAACAGGGACTTGTCAAAGTGGTGTTTGCCACGGAAACCCTGGCGGCTGGGATCAACATGCCAGCCCGCAGCACAGTGATCGCATCACTTTCCAAACGCACTGAGCGCGGTCATCGACCTCTGATGGGAAGTGAGTTTCTGCAAATGGCTGGTCGGGCCGGACGCCGTGGTCTGGATTCGAGAGGGTATGTAGTCACTGTCCAGAATCGTTTCGAGGGGGTTCGCGAGGCAGGACAACTCGCCACAAGTCCGGCAGATCCTCTGGTGAGTCAGTTCACGCCGAGCTACGGCATGGTGCTTAATCTTTTGCAGCGCCACGATCTTGAGAAGGCCAAAGAATTGGTGGAGCGCAGTTTTGGTCGCTATTTGGCCAGTCTTGATTTAGTGGATGAAGAGGAGACGCTTGCTCAATTGCGATTGCAGTTGGCCCAGTTGGAGGGTGTGGCTGGAGATGTCCCCTGGGAGGATTTTGAGAACTATGAAAAGGTTCGCGGCCGTTTGCGAGAGGAGAGGCGCTTACTGCGGATCTTGCAACAGCAGGCGGAAGAAACCTTGGCCAATGAACTCACACTCGCACTCCAATTCGCGAGTAATGGAACGTTGGTGAGTTTGAAGGCACCGCAGCTGCGCGGACGGGTCACTCCAGCTGTCATTGTCGACAAGGTGGATGGCCCTGGGCAGTTCCCACTGTTGCTTTGCCTCACCGATGAAAATCTCTGGATTTTGCTTCCCTGTCAGGCGGTCGTCAGCTTGCATGCTGAATTGAGTTGCCTGCAAGTGGATGGTGTCAGCTCCCCTGATTTACAGCGCTCAGGAGAACTGCGCCATGGCGATCAGCACAGTGGTGGACTGTCGCTTGCCGTTGCCCATATGGCTCGTCGACATGACATGACGACACCTCAATACGATTTGGCTGGAGAAGTGCTCACTCAGGCTCGTTTGGTTCAGCAACTTGAGCAGGACCAGGAGCAACATCCTGCCCATCGCTGGGGTGACCGCAAACAGCTCAAGAAGCATCGCCGTCGGATGGAGGAGCTGGAGGGGGAAATCGAGGAGCGACAACGTGTGCTCCACCATCGGGCCAACCGCCACTGGGAGACGTTTTTGGCTCTCATTGAGATTTTGCGACAGTTTGGCTGTTTGGACGACTTAGTGCCAACAGAGATTGGGCGCACCGTTGCTGCGCTGCGGGGGGATAACGAGCTCTGGCTTGGTTTGGCATTAATGAGCGGTCATCTCGATGAATTGCAACCGTCTGAATTGGCGGCTGTGTTTGAGGCCATCAGCACCGAAGTCAATCGTCCGGACCTCTGGAGTGGCTTTCCGCCGCCCCCAGCGGCAGAGGAAGTGATGCACGATTTGGCTGGTCTTCGTCGGGAACTGTTGCGGGCGCAGGAACGGCGCGATGTTGTGGTGCCGGCCTGGTGGGAGCCTGAGTTGATGGGGCTTGTGGAGGCGTGGGCCAATGGTTGTGGTTGGGCAGATCTGATTGCAAATACCTCGCTTGATGAAGGGGATGTGGTGAGAATCATGCGGCGCACCGTTGATCTGCTGGCTCAGGTTCCCTATTGCGAAGCAATCAGTGAACAGTTGCGGAGCCATGCTCGCGAGGCACTCAACGCGATTAATCGTTTTCCGGTTGCTGAGGCTGAGGATCTGCGCTCACAGTCCGGTGGCCTTAATCCAGCCACCGAGCGTCTGGTTTGAAGCATTTTGGGGCTGGACGCATCTTGCCAAGCAGCCAAGATTTGACCCAGCACGGTGAGTCTTTTGAGGCAATTGCGTTTGGCTGCGGATGACACAGCCAGCGGGGCGGCTGTCATGTCTATTCGGACTGTATTTGTCCAGGGTTCTTGAATTGACAAAGGCCCTGTAGCCGTTCGTCTTGTCATCGCCTGATTCGATCCATGGCAGCATCAGTGCTTCAGTGCTCAGATCAACACCGTTGTGAGGTTCCACTCAAGGAGATCTCTCTGGATCAATTGCGATGTTTCTTCGCGGAACCATATCGACCAATGGCTGCTTTGCTACATCGAAAAAAGCTTAAACATCTAGCTAATCATCGCTTTTTGTATTCATCTAGGCCGTATAAAATATTGCGATATGAGATTCAGCCTCAAGTTGTTTTAGTGGTCAAATCCAATACAGATCGTATGGAGATCGAATTTGAAAGTTGCGAAATTTCTGGTCTAGGTGGGTTTGAAAAAACTGTTCAATTCCGTTGTCATGCCACGTTGACTCTTGCTCCATTATTGGTGTCTGCTGATGCCGTGGCCAGTCTTCGCTTACAAAAGATTGGAGTCGCATCGGTCATTCCAGATGCGATGCTTTTAAAGATTGGTCGCAAAGCGTTGAGGCTGGTTTTTGCTCGTTTGCAAGATCGTTGTCAGCGTCGTCTCCCTAGAGCTCTCCATCAATGGGCTCAACAAGATGGCAAGACAAACGAATCAAGTCAGATTGATGTGTGACTCGGTTGAATGTCTTCAATCTAGATTTGAAGCAATCTTCTTTTTGTTGAGAAGACTTTGTTTTTAATGGTATGATTCAGCCGTTCATAGCATGAGTACCCGATTGAATGCCATCACTGGCGCCAACGTGTCTCTTGACGTTGAGAATGTTGTATTGCGTTGTAAGCGCAGGGAGACGGTGTTTTTGACACCACCTTGGACGATGTCATTTCGTCGGGGAGATCATGTTGCCATTCTCTCTAGCAGTCGCAGAATGAGAGATGTTTTTATCGGTTCTTTGTACGGTTTGGTTGCTCCAGTCTCAGGCTCGATTGTTAGTCATGGGACGGTTAGCTGGCCAGTTGGTTTGAAGGGCGGTTTGGATGGAAAGTTGACCTTAATTCAGAATTTGCGATTTTTAGCGGGTGTTTATGAGGAATTGTTGGCTCCATTGAATGTTGAAAGGTTTTTGCAAACATTTCTTGATCTTGCTGGCCTTTCTTCTGGTCAAATGTTGAAAGATTTGAAATCAAAAGATCAAAAGATGTTTTTCGCAATTGCCTCTCTTGCTTTCTCTTTCGATACGTTCTTAGTTCCTACGGCACAGTTTCTTCAAGGGGGAGTAAAGGATAAATTGGTTCAATGTATCAAGGCTGTGTTTGAGGATAGAATTGAAAATCGTTGTATGATTACATCGACAACCAATAAGGATTTTCAAAAACAGTATTGCAATAAAGGCATTGTTATTGATGAGGCAGGAGCGATGGCATTCCAGGGTGATTTGAATGAGTGTTATGGTTGGCTTGAAGCGGCCAGTGATTCTGTATCGAAAGAGGAGGATGATAGTGTCGATGAAAGTGTTTTCCTGGAAGAGCTTTCGAATGAAGACAGAGATCCTGAGCTCCTTGATATCATTTGATTCATCATGTTTAACTTCTTGCGATTAGCTCTTACCAAGCTCCAAACCCAAATTTCTATTATTCTTGCGGTATCTGTTTATGCGCGAAATAGACGAGCTTCAGATAGTGCGTTTGGTTCTTGGGAGCCGGTTATTCAACCACTGCAATTATTGTTCTTTTTAATTGTATTGAGGGTTGGCTTGAAGCTTGTGTTCAAAGGAGGAGGCTTGATGACTCCTCAGGTTGGTGTGATTACATCTGATTTGTTTTTCAATCCGATTCTCTTCCTTGGGACGGGCATATCCATAGTTTTTCTTTTCCGCATGATTGCTCTAAAAGCAATCAATGGGTTGAAGTTAAAAGCACCTCTTTTTTATGCGAGAATCAGTCCATTGGATATTGTTTTGGCTGAAGCGTTGAATGATGTTAGGGCATTGGCATCGATGGCTCTGATTATTTTATCTTTAACATGGTTTTTTACATGGAGCTTTCGATTTGATAGGCCTGGTCTGGCAATTAGCGCTTATCTTTTGACGGTAATCATGGCCGTTGGTTTCGGCATTTGTGTGTTGTTTGTTGGCCAATACTTGCCTGCGTTGAAAAGAATTGTCAAGCGTATTCTTCAACGCATCATTTTGTGGACCTCTGGTGTCTTCTTTGCAACGTTTGAAGTGCCGGCTCAGCTTCGGCAATTCGTTACATGGAATCCAATTCTTCACGGTGTTGAGTTGTTTCGTTATTCCATTAATGATTCCTATCCAATTCCTGGGATTTCCTTCACCTATTTGCTGACTTGTTCGCTTTTGTGTGCTAGCTTTGCTCTACTTTTATACCGTGTAAACGAATCCATGCTGCTCACAAGTAGCGATGATTAAAGCTCCGATACCGAAAGGTGAAAGTCCTAACGCCTGGGATTCCAACGATTCAGGCAAGGACCCTCAACCTTCAACACTACATTTTCCACGTCATCTTGCTGGAGATTTGAGATCGCGTCTGCAAATCGGCTCTCCTGATTGGCTCAGAGTCGGTCGTTTTTTGAAGGGCTTGCTTTCAGCACGAACTTTTGTCCTGGTTTTTATCGGTCTGTCTGGTATTTATGCGTTCAGTATTGGTCGTAGTCGTTATACCACAACGTCTGAATTCTTTATTCAGCAACCAACGCCTCTGAATTCAACAGCGTCTTCCATCTTTGGAACGGGTGTTGCTGTGCCTCAGGTGATTAATTCTTTGGTTGATGGTCAATATCTTAGTGTTTACTTGACGTCACCAAGCATCAAGACAAGGCTTTATCCAAAATCTGATCAACTTGAGAAGCTCTATGCACCTGAAAGGCCAGATATTTTTGCTGGTTTACCTGCTAATAGTACCTCAGACCAACAACTAGCTTTCTTTAAAAAACAGATTAGTATTCAGCCTCAGCCAATCTCTGGTTCCCTGATCATCAGAACAACTGGTTATCAGCCTGAGCAGGCATTAAAGTTGAATCAATCATTGTTGACACAGTCTCAACGATTTGTTAATGAGGTTAATCAATCCATTAGTGCAGACCAGAAGCAGTTTGCTGAAAATGAATTGAAGATCGCAGAGAAAAATTTGTCTGAGGCGACTCAAAGTTTGCAGGATTTTCAAGATCGTTATGGTCAGCTAAGCCCCGAGGTTGAACAGCAGACAACATCTACATTTATTGCTCAATTAGAATCCAATCTAGTTGATTTGAAGGTTGAGTTGGCAACACTCAAGCGTCGTTATATTGATCCAGATTCTCCTGAAGTGGCTTATCTCGCTGATCAAGTTCAAGAGCTAGAACGGCAAATACGTGAAGAGCGTCAGAAAGCTGTTGGGGCTAAAGGGAGAGATCTGAATAAATTAACAGCACAATCAGAAGCTTTAAAAAGTGATGTTGAATTTGCGTCTAAATCCTATGAAGCTGCTCGTATTGCGGTGGACAATAGTCGGCGTGAAAGTCAGCGACAATTAAAATTTATTGTGATGCTTAGTAAGCCTCAGCTTCCATCTGGACAGGATATGAATTGGCGATGGCAATTCTTCCTTGCATCCATTGGTATTGTGATTGTTGGATGGGCTGTTGGAGGTTTCGTTGTGGCCGCAATTCGTAAGGAGTAGTCAAGTCAGTGATGCAAATTAGGTCTGCATCTCAAGTTGATCTAATCCTATGAATCTAGCTGCGTTTTGATTGATTTTAAGAGCTTGCCATTTTTTTTGCGCAATAGATGCTGCCAATGTTCAATATTTTGATTGCAAGGGTTCTCTTTCAGAAGACTTACCTTGATGAAAGGAAAATTGTTGTCTTCAATCAGTGTGCGCCATTGGAAGTGGAGAACATTTCCATTTGAATTTTTGGTATAGATGCTTTCGAGACTCATATCTGCGTTGCTTAACAGTGTCGACAAGCCGACTTCGCAGGCCTTGACGAGCTCTCTTTTGCTATTGAACATGGGCAAGCTTTCCCAGAACGTCTGAAATGCCTGGCTGCAGATAGCCTTCTGTCGAAACACAAGGAATGACGATTGCAGGTGATAGCTGTACATCAGATCATCTGTTAGTCCTACCACATCTGCCGATGAAAGACGGATGCGTTTAAACAAGTGTTTGAGTGGATTGACGGGGCCCCAAAGACTGTCGTTGGTTAATATGATTTCGTTTCTTGTTTGAATATCTTCCTGGCAGAATCGGATGCCAGTTTTCCAGCTTCCGAAGTCATAGCCTTCATTGTCTCGAATAATAATGCTATGGCAAATGCCTTTTAGTCTCTGAATGATTTGTCGGTTTTGTTTAAGTGTTGGTGTGGCGCCAATGAAGACAACATCCGCATGGCCTTTGTAGGCACGTAGTAAGGGAATGATGTCTGAGCGTAATTCACCATTGGCACTAAATTGTGCAAAAAACAACAAAGGTCTGTGGCTCTTAGTCGGACGCTTCTGTTCTGTCCAGCTATAAACTATTTTTTCTTCGACTTTTCTGGCTGATTCTGTTTGTCGAGGTTGGATCCCAAAATGATTGGTGTGTGGATGGAGGTGTTGACTGGTTAATGGGTCGCCCTTGTCATAGAGATCAGCATGATGTTCCCGTAATAATCCTTGCTCACGCTGTTGACGAGCTAATGCTTCACCATCTAAATCCTTGCCTCGACTTTTTCCCTCGTGGTGAATGATTTTTGGATAGGGTGTGATCATGATCTTGTAACCAAGCTGGCGGATCCGAAGGCAAAGATCAACGTCATTAAAAGTGACTGCGTAGGCTTCATTGAAACCTCCCACATCATCAAAAAGTTCCGCTCTCACCAAGAGGCAAGCCGCAGAGGCGGCGCTGACTTCTTCTTCAACACGTAAAGGGAGGTAGTCATCCAAGATGGCTTGATCGCCAATGCTTTTGCCCGGTTCACGTAATGCTCTCCGTTCGCCTCGGATCAGAACAACCCCTTGGTGTTGAGTGGCACCATCCGGATAGAGGAGTTTGCTGCCAACGGCGCCTGTCGTTTTAAAAGCAAATGGGGCCAGTAGCTCTTCCAATATGTTGGCTGATTGAAACTCAATGTCGTTGTTTAGGAAGAGGAGGAAATTGCCAGAACAGTGCTTGCGTGCCACATTGTTAATTGTGGCAAAATTGAAGTCGATAGCAAGATCTATGATTTTGATGTCCTTCGTTGAATGTAAACTACTTAGCCATTCTTTTGTAGGCTCTTTCACGCTGCCATTATTGGCCAAAATAACTTCGTATTCTGTCTGGCCTGCGAAGGATCGAATGGATGACAAACAGGTTTGCGTTAGCTCAACGTTGTCTTTGAAGGGAATAATGATTGATACTTTGATGTGTTGCTCTGGCTGAAACCGGAAGCGTTGACAACCAGGAATCTCAGGATGCGGTTGGATCGCACCGCCTTCGGCGAGAAACCTGGCTGACTGGCTGGTCAGCATGTTGTTGATGGCATTGATTTGATTGTTGTTGAACCAATGTCGCTCCATCGGAGATCCGACATCAAGGATCGAGGGATTCAGTGCCGGTGTTCTGATTAATAATGATTCCCCACAATGTCCGCAGGACACGTTTGAGTCGAGGAGCTGCAGCGTCAGGTTGACCAGCAGTTCATGCATGCTGTTGGTCGATGCAGGCCAATCAAGATTGGTCAAATGCCCGGCACGGATGGTGATTAATCCACCCAGTGCTCCTCGCATAAGCAACCTTGGAGCTGTTGGCTCCACTCGGCATTGAGGGTTCCCGATCGCCTCCGGGTCCGTCAGCGTCCAGGCGATGAGTTCATCGCTGCTGCACAGGGCGAGATTTCGATGTTGATGCCAATAGATCGAGAGATGTTCGATGGCATGTAAGGCCAGTCGATCGCTCCGATGACAGAAACTCACCGGCGTGTCTGGGTGCAGCTCGGCCAGGCGTTGAGCTAATGGCGTGAGTGCTTGACTCTGGGCTGCCACAATCTTGTCCCAGCCGGCGGCTCTGCCGAGGCGGATGGCGTGCTGGATCTCAGCGTCGATCACAACAAGCCACGGCTGTTGTATCGGTCGCCGTGCTGCGCAGATCGGTTTGGCTTCGACCTGGATTCGATAGCGATCTAAACAGGTTGCGACGGCTTCTCCCTGATGGAACGCATCGCGGCCATAGCTGTTCAGATGCGCCAGAGCACTGAGTTGTTCGCGCTTGCAGATGGCACGATGCGAGCGACGCAGTTCGGCTGCATACGCATCGATGCTTAAAGCGGGTAGATCGTCATAGAGGGGGCGTTCCCCTCGCAGAATTTGATTCAAGATTCCGCTGCTGATCAGATGATCGGGTTCCTTCAGATCGGGATGTGCCGCTTGGAGAGCATCCAGATGAAAACCGGCTTGATCGGGGGTCCAACCGTCGGGATCCACCAGAAGCTCGACCGGTAGAAGCTGGGGATGGAGGAAGCGATGGTCGAGATGGCGATGCTGTGGCTTGAGAGCGTTGCGAATGGCCAGCCCATCCCATGGTTCGCGTCGGTAACGACGCAAGAGTCGCAGTAGTGGACCATGCTCACCGCGTTGTTGGCTGTTGTTCAGCGCTTTTTGAAGTCGTTCCGTGGCACGTTCCATCTCCAATCCGGCGACGTTTAGACGCTAAGTCCGTTCTGGAGAACCACCCCTTACGCTCACGTCACAGCCGGACTGACCGGCCGATGTTGGAGTTTCCGATGCGCCGTCGACCCCTGGTGGAGTGTTGCAAACAGCAGGGATGGACTCCCCATTACCTCCATCAAAGTCCGGCAGAAGGGGAGACCCCAGTGGATCTTTTGGTGAAAGAACTCCAGGACTTAAGGGATGCGGGTCGGGGGGACCTTGCCGGTTGTTTATTGGAGGTTGCGGCCCAGCAGGGAGTAGAGGATGAGCGTTTGCAGCCGAAGTCCCAGGGGAATGGGGTTGAGCAGCAGTCCAGCCAGTCAGCAGATGTTCAGGCCCAGGACAGCGAGGCGAGGCAGGAGACAACTCGTGTTCTCGAAGCGCTTCGTAAGGTCTGTCGAAAAGCTGGCGTGACGCCTTTACGACTGACGGACTCCGTTGGCGATGCTGTAGAGCAAGCCTGTGCGAAGGAGATGCAGGCCGCTCGCCAGCAAGGCAATCATTCTTTGGTGATCGCGCTGGGTCGCAAGGCGCTTCGATTAGGTCTGGATCACCCAAGAATTCACAGCAACCTTCAGCGTTCCGAACGGTTGTTGAGGCGTGAAACCCTTTTGGAAGAGGTCAATGCACTGCTCCAGGGCAAGCGATCCGCTAAGGAAAAGGCGGAGCACATGATGCTGGAGGCCCTGATTGATGATCCAGAGTTCAAGCTTTGTCGAACGTTGCTAAACAATCGATTGCGAGAGCGCCTCAGTCGTGGCAAAGGCGATTCTTTCGCGGATGAGTTATTAGATCATCGGATTGGTCTGGAATTTAATCGGCGACGTCTGGAGCTTCTCGAGCAACGACGCGGTGTTGGTTCTGATCGCGGTGTTGGTTCTGATCAAAGTGCTGATTCTTGAACCTGGTAGGCATGAAGGGAATGATCGCGTTGAGGCAGGTAGGACAACACGCGTTCGTAGGCATGAGCCAGGGAGCCATCCCTGGCATGGCCAGGCTCGAAGGCTTCTGGGGTCGGTAAGGGGGTCTGGAGCAGGTTCGGGAGCAGGGCAGTCGCTCGGGTCCAAAACATGGTGCCGCGAACAAAGACACGGCTCGGATCAGGCGCGAGTCCGTAGATCGAGAGCAGGTTGTTAACGGCGGCATCGTTGGCGGCCACCACTTGATCCCTCTGGCTTTTGCGCATCAGAAATGGTTCCGGTGCGAGGAGACCGAGATCGGAGTCGCGTTCAAATCGGTTCAGAATTGTTTTTACATTGCGACGGTTTCCGAGTAAGCCATCGAGCAGTCCGCGCCGCCAGCGTTGCCCTTTGCTGGCGCCAGAAACTTGCAGTGATTTTTTGGTGTGGATCTTGAGGATCAAATCCACGGGAGCCCATGATTGATTGGAGAGATGCCGAATGGCCTCAAAGAAGGGGCTGATGTCCATACCTCGGTCTGGAACGGAAAGAAGACACAGGCTTCGGAATCGTTTTGAGAACATGCGCTCAAGGTTTGCTCTGAGTTCTGTGCTGTCTTTATGGATGGGAATGGTGATGTAGAGATCTGTTGAAGGGCCCGCGACGGCCTCAAGATGTCGTGAAAACTCAAAACCGAGATCGGTGTAATAGAGGTGAACGATCACTGCGATCGAGGGACACTTCTGATCGGTCTCCGTTGAGTCTTGCCGGGCCGGCATCGGTTGGATGGCGCGATGGCAGCGGTCGAGAAATGCTTCAAGGCCGAGGCGTTGGCTGATCACCTGCCTGTCCTTGGCCTCGGGTGCGGGCTGATCCTTTAGCTGTTGCAGTAACGGAACCACCGTGTCCACTTGGTGATCGTCGTAAATCAGCACACCGCTGCGTCCCTCGAGCACATCCACCAGACCAGTGCTGCGCGGCAGCAGAACTTTGCAGCCGTGCAGATAGGCCTCTATAGCGGCGAGAGGAAAAGTGTCCTCAATCGAGGAGAGGAAAAAGATCTCCGTGTTGCGTAGAACGCGCTGCAAGTCATGGCTGCTCAGATGGCCGTGATGGGTCACCACAGCATTGAGAGGAGTCGCCGTGTCCCTGATCTGACCGGCCCAGTGAAATCGAAATCCTTCCGGAGTGAGTCGTTCCGCGCAGGCATTAAACAAGCCCACTCCTTTGCGCTCTTTGACACTGCCGCTCATCAAGATTTGACCGCTGTTGCGTCGGGACAGTCGCGACGAGGTGGCCGGCAGGGTGGGGTTGTGAAGGATCGTGTGGCTTTTAGGTGTTCCGTAGGGAGCAAAATCAGCACACTGACGTTGACAGCACAACAGCAGATCTAAGTACGGAATGGTAGAACGAACGCGCTGTTTCTGGTCGTCCGGTAAACGATCAAGAATCCAACGCGTTTCATGCAGATAGCCATAGATTCGACCTTGTTTGCAATAACGCTGGACCGACTTGGCTAGATGTACAACGTTGCAAATCTGTTGAAGTCCATTGATGATAATGGCGTCATGGTTGTTGAACAGTGCGTCGATTACGTCCGGTTCGGCATTGTTGTCAAGTTGAACGGACCGGAGTCGTGGCCCGCCGTGGTGATGCAGAAAGTTGAGATAGTGAGAGATCGGTCGGAAGACACCGGTGCTGAGACTGAAGTTGTTGCCCAGGACGAGGAGGGATCGAACCTCGCAGAGCATCGCTGGACGCGTCTTGGCGCTCCATTCCTTGATTAAGTATGCCTCCAGGTTGCTGTTGAAATACCAGTTGTGTTGATGATTTAGACGCTCTCTGATGATTCCAGTGTTGGTAGGTCGAGTTGTCGTAAGGCTGTCTTGATTGATATGGCTGGGAGCCAACAGAACTCCATTCCATTCCAATCGTTCCCGTTCGTTGGCAACGATTTGCTGCATGGCGCCATTCGCCTCATGGCGTTGCTCGATCAAATCAAGAAGTTGCTTTGCTTCGCTAAATTGCGCCTCGGCAATATGCATCCGATAGAGTTGTAGCAAACTTTTGTTGCTCATTAGTCACTGTCTACGGTTCCTTTGATGTCGCTGGCCAGGTGTAAAGCTCGATCTCCAATCTCGTTTTGTTCTTTCAACATCTGTTGCTGCTCACGGCTGAGTAAGACATAGTGCTCCAGTTCATGTTCAAGGCGTTGTAGGCGTTCAGCGTCATTGCCCCAACTTTGGTCTGCGCGTCGGGGTGAGCACCATTCCTCGAGCAATTCATTCGCATCGCAGCTTTGTTGCAGTCGCTGTTGCAGTTCACTATCCGCTTGGCTGCCGAACAACTCTGCATGCAGTTCAAGATCTTGATAGAGATCGACCAATTCAGGCTGCGAACGAAATAGCTCCAGCAGCACCAAACGACAGAGTGGCGAGATGACAGACGGACGCGCGATCGTGGCCGGGGCTGCGCCGCCATCAAGCCAATTCAAGATTTGATCTGTCTTAAGCCCACGCAGTCGCCAATCTGCGACCAAATGGCCATGGGTTCTGTGTTCGAGCAGTTGCTTGTATCCCTTCTGAAGCGTGCTGATTTTCAATGGTTTTGCGTCACTGCATTGCCAGTGGCCCAGGATTGAGGCGGGATGTCGATAGATCAACAGCAGCGACGAATCCTCCACGGCGCTTGGATCGCCTTTGTGCCGCTGGATGCCACAAACCTCAAGCTGTTTGCGTAAATCAGCACTGAGGGGAAAGGGGGACGACCAGTTGCTCACCTGAGGTCAGAGACTGCGCCAAGACCTTAAGTTGGCTCGGTGCAGGTGAGGCGGATGAATCCAGCCAAGCACTTTCATGTGCTCATCGGAGCTCCGACGTTGGCTGATCACCTCCCAGAGGGGCCATGCGTGGTGATCGATGCGGATGAAGGCTGTCTTCAGCGCTTGCGTGGGGATTTGGATCAGTTCCCCCACCACCACCCTTGCGTGCTTCTTTGTGCGGCAGTTAGCGCTGAGTCCTCTCAGCCTTTGCAGTGGTTCTCCTATAACGATGCTCGTTTTGATGGAATTCTGTCGCCGGAGCTTCGCTCGCGTTCTGTACCGAACCTGATCTGCTTGCAGCAGCAGACGTTGAACGGGAGAACGCTGGCAGATCTTTTGGATCAAGCCGTTTTACCGATCGAGGAGTATCAAACCGGCCACCTTGTGTTGCGTCAGGGTGATCCCATGGCGGTTCTCTCAAGTGCAGGCAGCTGGATGGACACGCTGCAAATTGTTGAGTTGGCCGGTCCAGATTTGCCTGATTGCTGGGGCGGCATTGCTGGTCGCTATCTAGAACCTCTGGGTTTTCGGTTGCAACAGGCAGGGCAGGTTTGGCAACGGCCGAGTACGCAGATGCTTCGGCTGCTGCTGGAGAAGTTGCAAGATCAGCGGGAACAGCTTGTTGTGGAGCGCGACGATCAGATGAATGGTCGACGTCAGCTCGCTGAGCGCCTCGATCAGCAGAGCACGGATCATCGTGATGAATTGGCTCAGCTGAGAGAGACGATGCATGAACAGATTGCCTCGATCAATCTCTCTCGTGAGCAAGTGATTGTCGAGAGAGATGAGTTGAAGCAGCACCTCAGCAACCTGGAAGCCATGCATGAGCAGGCCTTGCTAGAGCATCGACGCGAATGGGATCAGGAACGGCAGCGTTGGCAGGAGCGTGAAGCTGAATGGAACCGCCAGTTGCGGCAAGAGGAGTTGATGGCTGGTGCCTCAGCAGCACAGATGAATTTGCTCACCGACTTAGTGGCGCGTTGGCTGGCGGATCAGTCGGACCAATGACGTTCGACACGGATGTCTTGGAGGTTGTACAGCGGCTGTCGAAAGGGCAATGGTGTGACCAGACCAGCTCAGCCTTGATTCGGACGGCAGTCCAGCCGCCGCGATCGTTGATCGATTTGTTGGCAGCCATGCCCCCGCCAATGGTTGTTGAACCAGACCTTGACCAGCGATGGGTCGAGGGGCTGGATCACGATCAACAGTTGTTCGCTTTGATGATTCGCCAGCATTTGCAGTTGGCGTGTCGTTTCTTTCAGTTAGATCGCCCCAATCAGGCTGGTGAACAGCTGGAGCGAACTGTGGATGTGGTGTTGATGGCATCCAATGCCATGGGATGTCCCCTGTCGCAGGAGACGAGCCAAAGGGTCCGCGCTTTGTTCCTCAGTGAGCTTCCAGTGGTCCTTTCCGCTCAAGTTGCGCTGCAGGCTGCTGTGAGGTTCGGCGGGCTTCCTCGGCGGCTGTCGTTTGTTTTGGGGATGCATCGCAGCGGGACATCTGCACTCACCGGCATGTTGGCGAAGGCCGGTCTTGATGTTCCCGATGATCTAATGGATCGCCCAGATGATGTGATCAATTTAAGAGGATATTGGGAGTCGGAAGGTTTGATGCAGGTCAATGACCGTTTGTTTCGTGAGTTAGGACTGCATTGGTCCAGTAGCGATCAATTACCACGAGATTGGTCGAGAACAGAACAGGCAAAACAGTGGCGTCAACATTTGATTCGTCAGCTTGTTCGCACTTGCCAAGGCACTCAACATCCTGTGATCAAAGATCCAAGGATGTGCGTTTTAATGGAGGGCATGCAGCCCCTGATTGATGCTGGGGCATGCCAACTATCGTTTTTTATTCCTGTACGAGACCCGTTGGAGGTCGCCCGTTCGTTGCAGGTGGCTCAGAACACAAGCTTGGGCCAGGGAATCGCTCTTTGGATGGCTCATGTGATTCAAGCTGAACGTTGGACCCGTGGTCTGCCACGTTTGATTATCGGCTTCCAGGATTTGATGCAGCGTCCTGATTCGGTGCTTGCACGTTGCCGTCTCCTGTTGCATCAGGATGGAGATTCCCGTGATTTGGCCGAGGAGGCGAGTGGTTTCATTGATCCATCACTTCGACGCCAGCGAGGCGTGGAGTTGCAGGATCAGATGTCCTCTGAAGAACAGGTGTTATTGGCGAGGGCGAAAGACCTTTATCAGACGCTTGTGAGCCATCAAGAGAATGATGGTGAGGAACTTCGTTGCAAGTTAGATCTGTTCATGCCAACGGGTGTGACCAATGACTGAAGCTATTGTTTTGGTCAAAACGAATGTCACTGCTGCGAGGTTGATAGGGGGCAAAGCTTGTGGTTCTCTCGTGATAAGACAATGACAGTTGATCGAGCATTCTTTTGAAGCTATTGATTAACGATGCTGTGCTGAAATGCGTTGCGATGAAGCTGTAGCCCTGTTGGGATAAGTGCTGATGTTCTGCTGCTGAAAGGTCGCATAGTTTGAAGATCTCAGTGGCAATTTGTTCAGCAGAGTCTGCAACTCGAATGGCATCACATTGGCGTTCTGCATTGATAATTCCTTCGGCGCCGATGCTGGTGGTGACCATGGGCAAGCCATGGGCCAAAGCGCTTAAGACCTTGCCTTTAACCCCAGCACCTTCCAGGAGTGGCGCAATTGCGATTTGAACGTTGTTTAATAGGGTGCTCAGATCTTCAACGTATCCGAGGATCTGAACATTGTGATTTGTCTGGAGCGTTTCGGGTGGGTTTTTGCCTGCAATTAGAAGCTGAATGTCTGGACGTTGATGATGCACAATTGGCCAGATTGTGTCAACAAGCCAATGTGCTGCTGTGATGTTCGGCGCATGGGCGAAATTGCCTACAAACAGCACTTTGAATGGTGGATCAGAGCTTCGGTTCAGATTGATTTGCTTGGCTGCTGATACCACAGGCGGTAGGACGACGGAGCGATGAGGGTGAAGCTCTTGGGCGATTTGTTCCTCTTGCTCGCTGATATGAAGAACCAAATCAACATCTTTGAAAATGTTGTGTTCGAGTTGTTTTAGGTTGGCCGACTTTCGCGTGATTTTTTTTCGTTCAAAGGGATCTTCAAGGTTGTCTGCTGTGCGTTCTGTGCGGAGGAAGTGAAGGTCATGCGTGAAATAGCTGACTGGTGTTTTGGGTGCCAGCCGTCGAATTGTGTCTAGGTGTCGGTAGTTGCCTGGTCGAGCCATAAGGATCAAGCTGTAATCAATCTCCTCTTTGGTGAAAATATCCTCAATTGATTCGATCTGTGGATGAGCTAAGACGCGGATCCCTCTTGAGCCCATCAGAAGTGCCTTGTCTTCGAGGCGGCAAAGATTGTCCATCGGCACATAGGTGATGGCGTATCCGAGTTCTTGTAGAGCTAAGCAATAATTCATCATGAACAAGGAGCCAGCATCCCCTTCCGGATCGAGAAGGAGATTCTCAAGCACAAGGATATGTCCAACGATTCCACGGTGTTTTGCCTGGGAAATGGCTTCACCGTTGGCTTGATAAGTGCTGATTTGTTCTCTCCATTTCTCGAGGAACTTCAATTGATTCGCTACCTGATAAGCCTTGACCCCCTCGGCTAAGTCCGTACCGCAGGAGATTCCCTCGTGGTGGATAGCCTGTGAGCAGGGTTGATAAATGACCTTCAGGCCTTGCGCTCGGATGGTCAGCGCTAGGTCCGTATCTTCGTAGTAAGCAGGTCGGAAACGGCGGTCAAATCCACCCACCATGTCCCAGGTGGATCGACGCAGCATGATTGAGGCCCCGGAGATGTAATCCGCGCTGCGGGCGTAATTGAAATCGGGATGATCTGGGCGTTTGAGTCGTCCTAAATTCCAGGCCGAAGCGTCTTGCCAGACAATGCCTCCTGCTTCTTGGAGGCGTCCATCGGGATAGATCAGCTTTGATCCCACCAAGCCGACATCGAGTTCCTGCTCAAATGTTTCCAATAAGCCGAGAAGCCAGCCAGGGAGGACTTCAATATCGTTGTTGAGTAAAACAACATGACTGTTCTCTCGACTCTTGGAAACTGCTTGATTGCAGCTCTCAAGAAAGCCAAGATTGGTCGTATTGACCTGGAACTCAAGGCAACCTAGGTCTGCTAATTGTTTAAGAACAAGATAGCCATCTTGTTGCGGATGAGCATCATCGACAACGATCAATTTCACATTGAAGTGAGAACGGATGTGCTCCCTATTGATGACAAGATCCTTAAGGACTGATGCGATGCAACGAAGAGTAAATTCTGGTTTTCCAAAGGTTGGGATAATGATATCGACGGCTTGTCCTTTGTTCCCCCCGAGCACACCCAGATCGGTTGTGCACTTGTATAGAACATGGCAGTAATGGGCTAGATCAACGATGTCATCCAGCACGGCATCTCTGGTTGTTGCCCGACAGCGAAGTTCAAAGGCAGCATCCGGTTGCCGTAGATGATTGAAATAAATGGTGTGGAGATTGGCAGCGAGCTCTTCTGTGTTGAAGCGTTCATCGATACGAAGCTGTGCGCATGACAACGGTGAATTCAGCCGTGAACTGCGCTGAAAGAGCCAATGACTCAACTCCAATAAGGTGACGGCAGGACTGAGATCGCATCGGATGCTGAATCGATCGCTGCTGTCGCTGCTGGTGTGACCAAGGCATTCGATCTGGTAGTCATCCGGTGTCCCCGCTAAGACAATGCTTCGTTCTCCAACGGGAACAAACAGAACGGCATCTATCGTCGCGCTTTGCAGCCAAAGCGGTTGATAGGCGGCTGCATTGGCATTGCTGTGCAGTTTGAGTTGGAAATAGCGTGAGAAGTCGCGATCGATCACGTCACCGTCCCCAAACGCCCGCCGTCGTAGTGGGCACGTTCGCGCACTTGATCACACCAGTCGAGATGACTCAAATACCACTGCACGGTTTGCTGTAGTCCGGTTGCAATGTCATGGCGTGGCTGCCAGCCCAGTTCTGTGCTGATGCGGCTTGGGTCGATTGCATAGCGCCGGTCATGTCCTGGTCTGTCCTGGACGCGTTTGATCAGATTGCGATGAGGTGCGTTGGACGCGTGACATTGGTCCAACTGATGACAGATCTCTTCGACCACCTCGCGATTGGTGCGCTCGCCGTGGCCGCCGACGCAATAGCTGCTCCCCGACTGGCCTCGGCAGGCCGCGAGCAGTAGCGCATCGACATGATCTTCGACGTAGAGCCAGTCCCGCACGTTGAGTCCGTCCCCATAGAGGGGAATGGACTCCCCTGCGGCTGCTTTCAAGGTGACCACTGGGATGAGCTTTTCCGGGAATTGCCAGGGTCCGTAGTTGTTGGAGCAGTTGGTCAGCACAACTGGTAGATCGAAGGTGTGATGCCAGGCATTCACGAGATGGTCGCTGGCCGCTTTGCTGGCGGAGTAAGGGCTGCGGGGGTCGTAAGGCGTGTCTTCCGAAAAACGGCCCTCTGCGCCAAGCGAACCGAACACCTCATCGGTGCTGATGTGATGGAGTCGGAACTGCTCTTTTCGCTCTGTTTGAAGAGAGGCGTAATGGTTTCGAACCGCCTGCAACAGGTTGTACGTCCCGCAGATATTGCTGTCGATGAAGACCCCCGGTCCGGAAATGGAGCGGTCCACGTGACTCTCTGCCGCCAAATGCATCACCAGATCGGGATCGGCGGCCTGAATGGCCTGATCGACTGCTGCTGCATCAGTGAGATCGACGCGCAAAAGCTGATGCCGCTGCCCGCCTTGGTCTCCAAGACCGTTGACGACCTGCTCGATGCTGGTGAGATCACTGGCGTAGCCCATCTTGTCGAGGTTGAAGACCATCGCTTCGCTCTCTTGCAGCAGTCGACGCACCACAGCTCCTCCGATGAAGCCGGCTCCTCCAGTGACCAGAACCCGTTGTCTCGTCCCTAGCAATTCAGCAGCCGTGGGCATCGAAATCGTCATGACTTAAGGCTGCTGGGTGGAATGACTTGCAAAATTTGTCGGAGGCTGCTCCGCCAGTGCTGGCCGCTGAGGCCCAAGGCGATCCGGCTGTTGACGCAATCCAACAGTGAGTAGGCGGGGCGTTGTGCCGGGGTTGGATAGTCCGCAGTGGCGATGGGTTGAACCAGGGCAGGTTGCTTCACGAGCCCCAACTCTTGACCGAGTTCACCCACGGCAACGGAGACGTCATACCAACTGGCGGCACCGGCATCGCTCCAGTGCAGCACGGGTGGCAGATCGGTTCGGGCTTTCTGGTCGAGGATGCGCCAGCAGGCGGTCGCAAGGGTCAAGGTGCTCGTCGGACAGCCCACCTGATCGGCCACCACGCCCAGTTCCTCTCGATCTCGATGCAGACGCAGCATGGTGAGGGCAAAGTTTCGTCCCACCGGTCCGATCACCCAACTGGTGCGCAGGATGACGGCGGTCCCCTCACTGCCGAGAGTTTGTTCGATCGCGTCCTCTCCCTTGGCTTTTGTGACTCCGTAAACACCTAAGGGGTTGCGTGCTTGATCGACTCGATAAGGCGAACCTTGGGATCCGTCGAAGACGAAATCGGTGCTGAGTTGGAGCATTTGTCCGCCGCTATCTCTCAACGCATCTGCAAAGGCCTTTGGCGCTCCTGCATTCACGGCCAGGGCGAGTTCGGGTTCACGTTCGGCTTGGTCGACAGCCGTGTAAGCACCAGCGTTCAACACCCAGTCCGGCCGGTGCTGACGGACCGAGTTTCGGCAGGCCATTGCATCGGCAAGATCCAGCTCGGATCGGCTCGTGGCAATCAGTTCCACGTTGGGCGGTGCTGCTGCTACGAGGGCTTGGCCAAGTTGTCCCGCGGCACCGGTTAAGAGCACTTTCACGGGAATACATCTCCTGCGGCTTGTGCCGTTGAGAAGGTTGGTGCTTCACCATCTTTCTCAGACAGGCTCACCGAAGCGGTGGCGAGTTGATCGAGGGGCCAAGCAATCGATAACTCGGGGTCATTCCAGCGGATGGCTCGCTCACATTCGCGGTTCCAGAAGCCTCTTGCTTTGTATTGCACCTCGGCCCAATCGCTGAGGGTCAGAAAGCCATGGGCAAAGCCCTCCGGGATCCAAAGTTGATGTTTGTTATCGGCATTGAGCTCTGCACCCACCCATTCTCCGAAGGTTGGTGATTGGCGGCGGATGTCAACGGCGACATCGAAAATGGCACCCACACTGGCTCTCACCAATTTGGCTTGAGGTTCGGGGCTTAATTGGTAATGAAGCCCTCTTAAAACACCTTGAATAGAGCGTGAATGGTTGTCTTGGCTGAAGATCACATCTTCTCCGACGGCTTCATTGAAACCACGTTGATTCCAGCTTTCGTAGAACCAACCCCGGTCGTCTCCAAACACTCGTGGGCGGATTAACAATGGACCCTGCAAGGGATTTCCCTGGGGGCTCAGCAATGTTTCAAGTTGCATTGTTCACCTCCAAGCTGCTCTGCAGAGCTGCATGGTCACTCACGTTTTCATCCAGCAGTTGCAAAAGGTAGGTTCCGTACCCGCTCTTTTTCAAAGGTTGGGCCAGCTTGTCGAGTTGGGCTGAATCGATCCAGCCCTGGCGCCAGGCCACTTCTTCCGGACACCCCACTTTGAGCCCCTGACGATGTTCCAAGGTGCGGATGTATCCACCGGCATCATTGAGAGAGTCGCAGGTTCCGGTGTCCAACCAGGCCATGCCGCGACCCATTAATTCAACCCGCAATAAACCTTCGTTTAAATACATCCGATTCAGATCTGTAATTTCCAATTCGCCACGGGCCGAAGGCTTCACTAAGCGAGCACGATCCACCACAGATTCGTCGTAAAAATAGAGCCCAGTGACGGCGTAACGACTTTTCGGATGTTGCGGCTTTTCCTCAAGACTTAGAACGGTTCCATTGGAGTCGAATTCCGCCACGCCATAGCGCTTTGGATCACGAACGGGGTACGCAAAGACGGTGGCCCCTTTGTCGCGGTCATTGCTGGAGGCCAATTGGGGCACAAGATCATGCCCATGAAAGAGATTGTCCCCAAGTACGAGTGCAGCAGGAGCATCCCCAATGAAATCGGCTCCAATCAGAAACGCTTGGGCGAGACCTTCCGGCTTGGGCTGAACGGCGTAATCGATCACCATTCCCCAGGCAGAACCATCACCAAGAAGGCGGACAAAGGCGTCTCGGTCGTGAGGGGTTGTGATGATGAGGACTTCACGGATCCCGGCCAGCATCAATGTGCTGAGCGGGTAATACACCATGGGCTTGTCATACACAGGCAGGAGCTGCTTACTCACCGCCTGTGTGATGGGGTGAAGCCTGGTGCCACTGCCGCCAGCCAGAATGATCCCCTTGCGGCAGCTGGGCCTGCGAGCCATCCGATCCCGGAAAGTCCGGGTATTTCAGCATGCAGGGTCTTCGGAGACGGCTGGCTTGTTCATTGACGCCAGTCAAGCCCTACCACCCCGGGGATGATGGCGGGCGTGGTCGCTTGGTACGTGGCGTAGTCGGGATGAAGGGGAATTAGGGATCTCTCCTCACGGTGGGCTTTGCTGCGCAGCAGGACGGCCAGCGAGATCATCAGGACGAGATGCAAGATGCTGCCTAAGCCGATCACCATTCCCAACGAGCTGACGAGAATCGCTTGATAGAGGGGGTGGCGGCAATGGCTGTAAGGCCCTGTGATCACGAGATGGTTGTTGTGTTTCGGTGCGGGTAGAGGGGAGAGGCTCTCGCCTAAGGCCAGGAAGGCCTTCAGAGCTAAGGCCAGTCCGCAGAGCAAGATCACAGCACCGAGAACCAAAAGAGGCCTGGGCCAGATGGCGAGTCCCCAGACAGCTGGTGCTGGCCAAGCGGGCAGAAGGTGGGCACAGATCAGAAGAATCTGCGCCAACAGCCACCACTCGCCCCTCCGGTTGTCGAGCCAGCCTCCCCAACTCAATCCCCAGCCAGAGAACATCAGTCTTTGACCAGAAGGGCGCGGATGTTGTGACGCTGGACCAGTGAGGCGAGTTGAACCATGTCTCGGTGATGGATCAGTCCCACGCAGCCAAGCGTTCCACTGTTGGCATTGCGGTTAGCACTGGGATCGAGGTGAATGCCAAGGTGGCCTCGCCCTGTGGGGAAGAGGGGTTCGATCCCAATCCAGATTGGCCCGAGTTCGGCAGGGTCGGCGGGGCCTAATGGTTCGACGGGGCCGAGGCTGTAGTAGCCACTGGGCAGAGGTGCACGACTGCCGGTGCGGTCGCGATCTGCGTTTTGGCGATGGGCCCGACCACTCACAGCCTCAAATTGAATGACTTGTTTCCCCGGACGTTCAAGACGGAGTGTCCAGATCGGGTCACCCGTGTAGGAGAGGGATTTGGAGGTGCGTTCGAGTACGAGCAAGGATTCAGCGGGCTGCAAGACGGCCAACTCGTTGGCACAGACAGCGGTGTGCAGCGTCGGGATGAGTAGGGCAGCCACCACCGCACGGGCCGAATCCATTGGCAAAAGAAAAAGGACCCGCACCGTATGGAGACTTTTTTTTCTTTTCAGAGAAAAAAGTCGGTTGTTTAGGCGTCTCCCTCTGGACGCGCTGCGGGACTCACAGCTCGTCGGCCACAAGTTTGCGGGCCTTGGCCTCGTCAAGGGCAGAGAGGCCACAGTCAGCGTCGAGATGGGGCTTCAGCATCTGGGCTGCCTTGCGCACCTGAGGATTGTTGAGGACGGCCGTGCTGATTCCCATCTCCTCGAGAGCCATTGGCATGGCTTGGTTCGCCTGCTGCTGGCTCAGACGACCTCGCTCGACAAGGCATTCCCCATTGGCGAGCGTTGAGGCAGCGAAAGCACGAATGCTGCGAGCCAGTTCGATACGGGCGACCTTGCGAGCAATGGCTGGATCGAGGCGTTCGTTGGGCTGAGCATCCATGGGGATGGCTGAGCTGATCAGCATTACGGCCGTGCCAGCGACCAAGACCCAAGAACGATGGTGGCTCATGCAGCGCATTGCAGCTTGGACGATCTAGTCAAGCCTGGGAAATCTTGAGGAGATGGCATCTCCTGTGAAATCGGCCACCCATCCCTGAGGGTTGTTGAAAAAGCGCAAGGCGCAGAAGCAGGGGGCATGACCCATATCGAACCAGTGACGCGTCCCGGCAGGAACGCTGATCAGATCGCCGCGCTCGCAGAGGGTGACGAGCACCTCTGCGCCGATGTGAAGCGAGAACAAGCCTTGCCCTTCCACAAAGAAGCGCACTTCGTCTTCAGCATGGGTGTGTTCTGAGAGGAATTTGAGGCGCAGCGCATCACGATCGGGATGGTCGGGCGTCATGCGGATGGCATCCACGGTTTGGTATCCACCCTTGGCTTGAATCCTGGCGACCTCTGCTTGGTAGGCCGCGAGGATCGTGTCCTGCTCCAAACCCTGCGTCAGCGCTTTGGCGGCCGGCCACTGTTCAAATGCAATGCCGCGTCGGTCCAGCTCAAGCTGAATTCGCTTCGGCTCGTCGATCACCAGCACCGGCTGAGGTCCGTCTGCGTCCTCTGTGATCGACCGCTCTGGAAAGATGCTGAGACGACTCACCGTCTGGCTCCCGGGCGACAAATCTGTTGTCCATCATTGATCAGCCAGCGGTCGCCAGGCTCAGCTTGGTTGGTGTGGGGCCTGGTGATCCTGAGCTGTTGACCCTCGCAGCAGTCCGAGCGATTGAACAGGCCGATGTGATCGCCTGTCCTGTCGCGCGTACCAATGGGGAAAGCATGGCGATGCAGATCGCCCGGCGTTGGGTTCGAGCAAACCAGCGGGTCTTGCCCGTGTTGTTTCCCATGATTCAAGACGCGGAACCGCGTCGGCAGGCATGGAATGCCGCCGCTGATGCTCTAGCGGCTCTGGTGGCAGAAGGACAGACGGTGGTGCTGCTTTGTGAGGGAGATGCATCCCTGTTTGCGACCGGCAGCTATGTGTTGATGGCTTTACGCCAGCGGCATCCGCTTTGTCCTTACAACGTGATTCCTGGTGTGACCTCCATTTCAGCGGCTGCTGCTGCTGCCGCATGGCCTTTGGCATTGCAGTTGGACCAGTTCTTGGTGATGCCTTGCCCGGATGATCTGCAGCAACTTGAGGCTGTTTTGGATCGAGCAGCCATGCAGTCACGTGTGCTTGCCTTATTGAAGCTTGGACGGCGATGGCGCTGGGTTCGCCCCTTGTTGGAGCGGCGGCAATTGCTTGAGGATGCCCTTTTTGCGGAACGGGTCGGTTGGCCCGATCAGACGCTCTGCCAAGCGTGTGATGTGGTGGAGGGAGAACGTTCTTACTTTTCCTTATTGCTGATCCGTCAGGACTGGCCCAACGTTCTGCCTTGAAATGGCAGAGAATTTGGCGTCGGATTGGGTTGCTTCAGCGTGAGTTGTTTCAGGTGCTGGGTAGCCCGCAGATTCAACCCACGTTCAGGCACTGAGCGTCAAGCAAAGCGAGTGCGGCCGCCGGTGTTGGAGCCCGCATTAGGGCATGCCGTAGTCGCGGGGCTCCTGGGAATCCGCTGCAGGTCCAGCCCATATGTTTTCGTGCGATCAGCAAGCCGTGATCGCCCCGAGCCTCGACCAGGGCGAGCAGCTGCTCACGTGCCAGAGCTAGTCGTTCGGCAGGACCGGGGGTGCGTGGAACAGGCCTGCCCTGGAATGCGGCGTCAATCTGGCCGACGAACCATGGCGCTCCCATCGTGCCGCGTCCCACCATCACGCCATCAGCCTTGGTTTGCTCAAGGCAGCGGATGGCATCGTCTGGGGAATTGATATCGCCGTTGGCAATCACTGGGATGTTCAGAGCTTGCTTAATTGCCGCAATCGCGGTCCAGTCGGCGCGACCTTTGAACCCCTGTTCGCGGGTGCGACCGTGAATCGTGAGCAGTCGAGCGCCAGCATCTTGCAACTGAAGGCACCAGCTGACGGGATCGGCATCCGCTCCGCACCATCCCAAGCGGGTTTTTACCGTCACCGGTATCCGCACGGCAGCTGCCACGGTTTCAATAATTCGTGCTGCCAAGTCCGGTTCTCGGATGAGGCCTGAGCCGCCGCCTTTACGGGCGATTTTTCGCACCGGACAACCCATGTTGATGTCGATGAGAAAAGCACCGGCGTCCTCGGCCCGCCGGGCAGCTTCTGCCATAGATGTCGGTCGGTGATCAAACAATTGCACCCCAATCGGGCCACTTTCCTTGGTCAGTTCTTCAACTTTGCGGCGGCCATGTCCTCGTTCCAGGCTGGTGGCGTTCACCATTTCGGTGAACAGCAGAGACTCTGGAGCCCAGCGACGTACAAGCTTGCGAAACACTTGATCGCTGACCCCGGCCAAAGGAGACTGAAAAACTCTTGAGTTCAGTTGATGTGTATGGTCGCGTCCATGAATTACAAGTGGTTCGTTCAACGAAAGGGGCTGTATGGATGCTTTGTGGCTCATAATCCCCGTTGGATGTGAATCGCAAGGATGAGAAGGCTTGGTATGTCTATTAAGAGTTTGCCCGAAATGTATAGCCTTAAACGAAGCCTACAACTCGTGGGGATTGGCGGAGTTCATGGCTCAGGATCAATGCTGGTAGGCCTGTTGATCTGGGTTGCTTCAGGGATTGGATCACTGCAGCCATGCAGTAATCGATTGCAAAAAGAGGATGCAAATGAACCGCATTTGAAGAGGGTTGGAGTTTGTATTGGACTGGGTGGAGGCGGAATCAAGCGACAGCAATTGATGATGGGATCAGGGCGATGAGCGGATTTGGGTGTGATGAGGCGGTCGCTAATGATGATTGGTTTTGTTGAGATATTGTTGGCTTTGCTGTTGGTGGAGTAGTTGTATCTCTTCTTGAATTGTCTTGGTTGAATGGCTATCCTTGTTTGGGTTTGAGTGAATGCTTCGGTTGGTAAGTTTCCGATATTCCTAATGTTTTGTTTCTTGCATCCCCTAGTCAGCGGCCGCTCTTGTGTGTTCACATGGCATGACGACTGCTGTTGCTAGTGCACGTGCCTGCGTTCTGGTGTCTGAGTCGTTCTCTGCTTCTGCAAATTCTCGAAGACCGTTGCAGTGATCGCTTCGTTTGTGAGCGCGTTTGGGAAAGATTGGGCTATTGCGAGATTGGCGGAGTTTGGTCTGCAGGCCAGACAACTCCACCCGAATGGGCTGAAGCCTTCCCCGAAGCACCGCCGGTCATTTCCCAGCGCTCTGCGTCGGTGCGCCTGACGCGTTCGATCCCGAAACAGTTCAAGCAGTTGCTGAAGCAACAATTAGCGTTTGCGGGCTATCGCATCGGAGAGCTCTATCCACGCCGCACCCGCCGGGCCACGGCGGTGAGTTGGTTGTTGAGTTGGCTCGCCCAACGCGGTGAGTCCCTGCCAGAGCAGGGACCTATGGCGCCGGAATTGTCTCCACCCGTTGATCCGGTGCAGGGACACCCCGGTGATCTACCCGTGGTTTGATCAGGGTTGGCCTAGGCCTGGATCGAGATTGGTGTGCCTGTCGGCGTGTTTTGGAAGAGCCAACGGGCATGGTTTAAGGGCATTCGAACGCAGCCATTACTCCGCGGCACGCCAAAGGCCTGGCCGGCGTTCTCTTGCCATGGAGCGGCGTGCATGCAGATCGCTTCATTGGCGCTGACGCACATGGTGTAGGGCACGCCATGAACCGTGTAGGTCCGCCCCCGCATCGTGGTGGAACGGTATTTGGTGAAGACCTTGCTGTCGAAAATTGGTGTGGGTGTTGAGGGTTTGCCGGTGCTGACGGGGATCACCCGAACCACCTCCTGATCACTGTTGTAAACCGTGAGTTTTTGGTCGGAGAGGTCGACCACGAGGCTGGCGACGAGCTCGATCATGGGGCGCTGATGGATGGGGCCTGAACCATCAGCTAGCTGTCTCGTTTAAGACTCATTAGTCTCGCTTGGGAAAATTTTCGTTTCGGCGCCTTTGTAAGGTCATGCATTGATCGGAGCCTCGCCCTTTGGCGCGTCCCGTCGTCGCGATCATCGGACGTCCCAACGTCGGTAAGTCCACCCTGGTCAACCGGCTTTGCCGTAGCCGGGAGGCGATTGTCCATGATCAGCCCGGTGTCACGCGCGATCGCACCTATCAAGACGGTTATTGGGCGGATCGCGACTTCACAGTGGTCGACACCGGCGGCCTCGTGTTTGATGACGACAGTGAATTTTTACCGGAGATCCGCGAGCAGGCTGCTTTGGCCCTGGAAGAGGCCAGCGTTGCGCTTGTGATTGTGGACGGTCAGCAGGGCATCACAGCCGCAGATGAGTCCATCGCCGAGTTTTTGCGTAGCCATCGTTGCCCAACGCTTCTAGCGGTGAATAAATGCGAGTCACCTGAGCAGGGCTTGGCGATGGCGGCGGAGTTTTGGAGCCTCGGCTTAGGTGAGCCGTTTCCGATCTCTGCAATTCATGGGGCCGGAACAGGAGATTTGCTGGACAAGGTCCTCACCTTCCTGCCCCCCAAGGATGACGCGGCAGAGGAGGAGGAGCCGATTCAGCTGGCGATTATTGGACGTCCCAATGTGGGGAAGTCGAGCCTGCTCAATGCCATTTGTGGGGAGCAACGAGCGATTGTTAGCCCGATCCGTGGAACCACTCGCGACACAATCGACACTCGGATTGAACGTGAAAATCGCACCTGGCGATTGATTGATACTGCCGGAATTCGTCGTCGACGCAGTGTGAACTATGGCCCGGAGTTTTTTGGGATCAATCGCAGCTTTAAAGCAATTGATCGCAGTGATGTGTGTGTGTTGGTGATCGATGGCCTCGACGGCGTGACCGAGCAAGACCAACGCTTGGCCGGTCGTATTGAGGAAGACGGTCGTGCCTGTGTGGTTGTGGTGAATAAGTGGGACGCGGTCGAGAAAGACAGCCACACGATGACCGCGATGGAAAAATCCTTACGCGCCAAGCTTTATTTTCTCGATTGGGCTCCGATGTTGTTCACTTCGGCCCTGACCGGTCAAAGGGTTGAGAGCATCTTTGCTTTGGCTTTACTGGCGGTGGAGCAGCATCGCCGGAGAGTCACGACTTCCGTGGTGAATGAAGTGTTGAAGGAGGCGCTCAGCTGGCGCAGTCCTCCAACCACCCGTGGCGGGCGCCAGGGACGCCTGTATTACGGCACGCAGGTCGCTAGTCGGCCGCCAAGTTTCACCTTGTTCGTCAATGATCCCAAGCTGTTTGGCGAAACCTATCGCCGTTATGTGGAACGGCAGATTCGTGAAGGTCTTGGCTTTGATGGCACTCCGTTGAGATTGTTTTGGCGGGGCAAGCAGCAACGTGATGCTGAACGGGATCTTGCGCGTCAACAGACACGCAAGACGTAATCGATGGATTGGCTGCGGCAGATCCCGATGGGGCAATACGTTGACGGCCGCCAGGGATGGTTGCGCCGCCTTGATCCCCGTTTAAAGCTGGCCTGGTCTTTAGTGTTTCTGCTCACCCCTGTCCTGGCCGGGCCGATCTGGCGCATCTCCCTTGTCGCGGCCCTCCTGTTGTTAACCGCTTGCAGTGGGCTTCCCGCTCGGTTGTGGTGGCGCTCTTTGCTGGTTCTGATCGTGTTGGCGAGCGCCGTTGGCGTGCTGGCGACGCTTTTGCCTGCAGTGGATCCACCGGCGACCTTGGCCTTGCGGCCTCCCCAGGAATTGCCCGGGGTCTCGGCGGAAGGGCCCGCTTGGGATTTGCTGAGGTTAGGGCCATTGCAATTGGGCTCTTTGAAACTGGGACCTCTGGTCGTGGATCGCGCCTCCGCACTGCTTGGCTTGCGGACTTCCACCTTGATCTTCACGGTCATCCACAGCGTCAATTTGGTCTTGATCACCACGACGCCAGAAGACTTGGTGTGGGCGTTGACCTGGTGCATGGCGCCGCTGCGATGGACAAAATTGCCGGTGGATCGTTTGGGGTTCCAGCTGTTACTCGCCCTGCGTTTTCTGCCTCTAGTTCAGGAAGAATTACAAAATTTGCTTCGATCACTGATTAGTCGAGCCGTGAGTCTTAGGCGTCTTGGCTTCAAAGCTGCGTTCGGACTGGTGCTTGCTCTCGGAGAACGACTGTTGGCCAATATCTTGCTTCGGGCGGAACAAGGTGCCGACGCGATGGTGGCTCGTGGGGGACTGATTTTGGGACCAGAACGTTTCCATATGCCGCCTTATCCAATTTCAAGGTGGCTGAACTTGCTATCAGCAATCACACTGTTGGCCGTTGTCTTCATGAGAGGTAAGTTCGGTGCTCTGTGATCTCGGGTCGCGATGATGACTGCCGAGCGTTATCTCAATCACCCCACGTTCGGAATGCTTTACCGCGTGGCTCCTGCTGGAACAGGGCGTGACGTCTACGCCACGTTGTATGCCCAGCGCATGTTTTTTCTGGTCACCTTGCAACCCCGTGGTGCTCAGTTTGAGGTGATTCCCTATCAAGATGCTCGCCATCATGCGGAAGTGCATCTTTCCCGTTGTCGTCGCGATGCTCCGGATGAAGTGAGTTCCTGGCGACAATTGTTTGATCAGACCTTTATCTGACTTGGTGCAGCACCCATCTGCAGAACGCTGGCGTCAGTTGATGCAGCACTTACCGCCAACAGCGCGCTTGCTGGCGGTGAGCAAAGGCCATTCAGCTGAGGCGGTTCGAGAAGTCGCTTCCCTTGGACAGTTGGCTTTTGGTGAAAGTCGCCTTCAAGAGGCGGTGCCGAAGCAGCTGCAACTTGAAGACCTACCGCTGCAGTGGCATTACATCGGCCGTCTGCAGAGCAACAAAGTGCGAGGCGTCGTTCGTGCTTTCTCGATCATTCACTCGATTGATTCGCTTGCGTTGGCCGAGCGTGTGTCGCGGATTGCGGCAGAGGAAGGTTGTTCCCCAGATGTGCTGCTTCAGGTCAAATTGCGTCCAGATCCGGCTAAGGGGGGCTTTACAGAAGAGCTCCTGTTGGAGGTCTGGCCCCAACTTGTCAGCTTGCCGTCGATGCAGATTCAGGGCTTGATGACCATGGCCCCGCAAGCGCTGGAGGCAACAGAGCGGTTGTGCTTGTTTCAAGAATGTTCAGCGCTGGCTGAGCGGCTCGGTTTGCCGGAACGGTCTATGGGCATGAGTGGTGATTGGCGTGAGGCCGTCGAGGCCGGCAGCACTTGGTTGCGGCTTGGTTCTGCCTTGTTTGGGCCAAGGTCAGCGGTAACTGATGGTTGAAAGTGGCTTGCTTGCGGCAAGCTGAAACGCTATTCAGGAAGAAGGTTGCCTGGTTTAGTCCAGGGTTCGCTTCCGTTCGTCTCACGTCTCAGCCCGAGAGGATTCCAAGGTGTCGCTGATTTCCCGCCTACGTGCCGTCGTCGCTGGTGATGACTATCTCGATGGCGAACTCGATGACTTTGCTTACGACGATGAGCAGCACGAGGATGATCAACGTGCCAGCCATGCGGAGGGAGGGGCATTAGCCACCATCTCCGATACCAGTAACCCTTTTGATCTTGGCGACAATCTGACTGGATCGAACGTCATCGGCATGCCCGGCATCAGTACGGCGGCAGCCGAGGTCAATCTGATGGAGCCCAGAAGCTTTGATGAGATGCCGAGGGCCATCCAAGCGTTGCGTGAGCGCAAGACGGTCATTCTCAACCTCACGATGATGGAGCCGGATCAGGCTCAGCGGGCTGTTGATTTTGTGGCTGGTGGCACCTTCGCGATCGATGGACATCAGGAACGGGTGGGCGAAAGCATTTTTCTGTTCGCGCCAAGTTGCGTCACGGTGACCAACACGAGCCAAGAGGAAACCTCCTCACCCACGGTGGTTGCTCGTGAGGCCGATGCTCCCGATCCTGAAACATCAGCAGCACCGTCACCGGCCTGGGGCAACACATCGTCCCTCTAGAGCCGCTTTGCGGTTTGTTTCATGGTCATGCGGTCAGCCTTTGGCGTGATCGGTTTGGGTCGGATGGCTTGGGCCATCGTCGAACCGCTGCTCAAGCGTGGTGTGATTCCGCCTGAGCAACTCGTCACTGTCGTGGGTAGTGAACTCTCGGCCTCTCGTCTCAACAATGAGTTGCCTGATGGGATCACGGTGTATCCGGCCTCGTCTGCTGAGGCACGCTCGGTTTGGCAGGCTCCGGTTCAGTTGCTAGCTATCAAACCGCAGCAACTCGACGCTGTCGCTGCAGAGGTCCCTGCGGTCAATGGCCAGCCTCTCTTGATTTCAGTGTTGGCTGGTGTACGGCTTGAGCGTCTTCAGCGGTTGTTTCCAAGCCATCGCTGTGTTCGTTCCGTGCCGAATACTCCGGCTTTGGTGGGGTCCGGTCTTACAGCGTTGGCTTGGGGAGATTCCGTCCTGCCTGATCAGCGCCAGCAAGTGACGGAGCTGTTTAGCCCCGTGAGTGAAGTGATGGAACTGCCGGAGGAGAAGCTTGATGCGTTTCTGGCACTCACCTCCTCAGGTCCCGCGTTCTTGGCATTAGTTGCCGAGGCCATGGCCGATGGTGCTGTGGCAGCTGGATTGCCTCGCCCGTTGGCCCAACACCTCAGCCATCGAACCCTGGCGGGCACGGCGGCGTTGTTGCATCAGCGCAATCTGCATCCGGGAGAGCTCAAAGACATGGTGAGTTCCCCAGGGGGCACAACCATTGCTGGGATTCGTTGTTTGGAGCAGGCAGGGCTTCGCTCGGCTCTGATCGAAGCGGTGGTCGCTGCTGCCGAACGCAGTCGGGAGCTTGCTTAAGTCTCTAAGCGGCCATCGGCGTTGCTTCCATCACCTCGTCGTAAAGGGTTTCGATGGCGTCGATATTGCGGCTGAGGGTGTAGCGGTCCAGAACGCGTTGACGGGCCATGCGCCCTAATTCGCGGGTGAGTACGGGTTGATTGCGTAGGACGGGCAGCAAGGTGCGGAGTTGGGTGGTCACTCCTTGGGTGCTCATCACAATGCCTGCCCCTTCGTCCAGCACTTCGCCGTCGGCGCCAGCATCGGTGGCGACGCAGGCGGTGCCACTAGCCATCGCCTCCAACAGAGCGAGTGAAAGGCCCTCGACCAGGCTTGGCAGAACGAAAACCTCGGCGCATTGAAGCAACGCCACTCTGGTCTCGAGGTCGGCTTCATAGCCCCACCACAAGATCTCTGCATCGTTGTAGCTGTTTTCCAACGTGACCCGAAGCGGGCCATCTCCCACGATGACCAGGCGACAGCCTTCTGGGGAGATCAAGCGCCAGGCGCGCAGAAGGGCTTCGACATTCTTTTCGGTGGCGATGCGACCCATATAAAGAAAAATGCGTTGCGCCCCAAGCCGTTGACGAACCCGTTGCAGCACGAAGGAGCTGATGCCTTTGGGTGCAGGTTTCCAGCGCTCCACATCCACGCCGTTGGGGATGATTGCCAGTCGGTTCGCTGGGACGCCAAGTCGCTCGAGAACTTCTGCCTGCAGCTTGGAGAACACGATCACACGATCACAACGAGCTAGGGCCGGGGCATACAACTGATATGTGAGCTGTTGCGTGCCGGCCGTGAGGTTGCGTAGACCTGCATCGAAGGGAGGATGAAAGGTTGCAACGAGGGGGACACCGAGCTGCTGGCAGAGATCGGGTAGTCGGAAATCGAGTGGTGAAAGGGTGAGGCTGGCGTGCACCAGATCCGGTTTGAGTCGGCTGAGTGACTCACGCAGTTCCCTTTGCGCTCTTGGCGAGGGGATTGTGTAAACCTGAGATTTGACCAGGTACGGAAGGCTTACATCCGGATCGTTGGCCAGGAGCGATGCGGCGGCACTTTCTGGAAGACGTGGATTGTCGAAATGGATGAAGTGGGTTTGATGCCCTCGCAGGCGAAGAGCCTCCGTGGTGCTCAAGCCGTAGGAGACATTCCCGCAGAACGGTGACTTCTTTCCCAGCCAGGCGATCTGCGCCAACCGTGACGGCCCTCCTCAGGCGAGGCTGCAAGTTAGCAGCGCTTCCAAGGTCGCTCCAGTACTGCGGCTAATGCCGCCATGACGGCGAGAAGAATCAGGACGGGTTCGAGACCGATGCTGCTCACCAAAGTGCCGGCCAGCACCAGGGGAAGGCTCAAAGCGATGTTGATCAGATTGTTCTGCAACCCGAAGACACGTCCGCGCTCGGTTTCTGGTGTGTCTTCCTGGATGGTCGTCTGGGCTGGGATAGCCACTAATGCGGCACCAATGCCGAGGATTCCGCACAGGGTCAGGGTGAAGGCAAGAGACCCGCGCAGTTGACTGAGCAGCACAAGACACCAGGTGATGGTGCCCAGTCCGACTGCCGTCAGGCGGCGGCGGCTATAGCGATGACCAATCTGGGCGATGACAACAGCCCCAAGAGCCATCCCGATTCCACTCATCGCTAAGAGCATGCCGAATCCGGATGGCCCCAAGCTGCTAATTAGGGCAGCCAGCTGCAGAGCCAGGACATAAAGCGCCGCCAGGAGGCTGTAGAGCAAAACAAGGTGAACCATGGCGCCACGCACAGTGGGGACGTGCTTCAGCACTTGCAGGCCTTCTCCAATCTCTTGCCAAAGACTGGTCCCACTTGGGGGGCGCGGTTGCTCCTTGAGGCGAATGGCGAGCAGGCTCACCGCAGCCATTCCATAGCAGAAGGGCAGCAGGAGGAATTCTCCCCCTTGAGCGCCGAAGTGGAGCGCGAGCTGATGCAACCCTTTGAGAATCGGTTCTCCCAGGGCGAAACCGACAATCGTGGCTCCCATGCTGGTCGCCTGATAGAGCGAATTGGCTGCGAGCAGTTGTTTGCTAGGAACCAGCAGGGGGATGGCGGCTTGTTCGGATGGGGCAAAAAATTGCGTGAGGATCGACTCGAAGAAGGTCATCAACACCAACCCCCAGTACCCCCAAGGCAGGCCGAGCCAGGTTGGTCCTGGTAACAGGCAAAAGGGCGCGAGAAGCACCAGTAAGGCGCGCAACGCATTGGACGCGACCATCACTGGGCGCTTCGGCCAGCGATCGGACCACACACCAGCCACGGTGCCGAGCACCATTGCCGGGATCGTGTTGGCCACGAAGATGCCAGTGGCCAGCAAGGTGATCACCTGAGCCCGCGTGGTCAAATCCATTCGGATTGCGGAAGCCACGCCAGCCAAGGCACCGTTTTGGGTGCTCAAAAGCAGGTGTTGATCGATCAAATAGACCATCAACACGATGTAGAACTTATCCGCCAGTTGCGAAAAGATCTGGCCCACCCAGAGCCGCTTGAAATCGGTCAGTTGCAAGACGGCTTGCAGACCGTGCCCAGGCTCGGGATCGCTATGGATGGGAACGGTTTGTTCCTGGCTGTTCAGTCTCGGGCCGCTCAAGACGTATTCGCGTCGGCGTCATGATCGCTTACCTGCGGCGTTTGAAGACTGTTTCGCAACAGCGCCATGGCACGACTGCGCCGTGGCAGATGGGTCCGGATCCAGATTTCGACCACCGCGAGAAGACGCAGCCAGACCCGTTGCGGTCCCATCAGCTCACCGGTTGATCGACGCGGCAAATCGGCACGACTTAGTCGTTGCAACAGAGCCAGTTCTGATGGGTTGAGCTGCAGCGTCGCTTCTGGTTGGGATCCAATCGCAAAGCCATCCTCCGGCAGCAGACTGCAGCGCCAGTCCCACTGACCGATCGGTGGATTGAGGGCAGCGCCACTGATGCAGCAGCTCTGCAGCGGCAGGCTGTAACCGCCAAGGGTGAGGAGGTGAATGCTGGCCTGAACGGTGGAGGCCAAGACGATGTCTCGGTCGCCTGCTGTTTGTTCCAACCGTTCGAGATGCAAGATCAGGGTCGGGAGCAGCCCTGGGATGGGGTGATCGTCCGTGCCGATCAGAAGGCAAAGGTCGGTGAGCGCCTGAGCGGCGGCAAGGGTTTCTAGTTGCCGTCCCAGCCTGGAAAAACTGCGCTCTACACGCAGTTGTCGCACCCGTGAAAGCCCACTACGACCACCCACTTGCAGCTCCAGCAGCGTCAAAGGAGCGGCCGCGGCGAGACTGCTTTTTGGTCGACGAGCACCAGGAACGGCAAGTCGCGTCACCCCTTCAGCCTCGCTGAGCAGGGTCAGAAGCCGATCGTGTTCTCCCAGTGGTCCCACCTTCAGGGCTAATCCTTGCAAGCGACGTTCGCCCATCACCAATGGATTAGTCGTGAGGTCGGCGCAAGGCCTGGAGCAGTTGCGGGGCGCTGCTGGTGCCGATGAGTTCGGCACCAGCTTCCACAAGTTCCAGCAGCAGCTCAATCCGATGGATTCCACCGGCGGCCTTAATCGCACAGCGTCCACGGCAAAGCTGCTGAAGCATGGTCACTTGAGCGCTGTTCGCTGCCGGCCCGAAGCCATTCCCGGTCTGCACACCCTGCGCGCCTGCATCGATTGAGGCTTCCACGGCCAGGGCGAGATGGTCCTCAGACAGTCGAGCCAGATCAAGCACGACGCGGACGGGTAAGCCCATGTCGCAGAGGACGGCTAACTCTTCGGCGAATCCACTGCTGTTGTGATTAACCAGTGCATTGAAATCTGGGACCACATCCAATTCATCTGCACCGTGGGCTGCGGCCCACTCCGCTTCCGCTTGCTTGAGCTCTCGCGGCAGGGCACCGAATGGAAATCCGATCACAGCGATCAGACGCGGACCACCGCTTCCTCCGAGGCGTTCTCGTAGCGATGGCAGCTGACGCAACGTGGTGCAAATCGCGCGTACGTTTTCCTGTCGGCCCGCATCACAAGCCTCGAGCAGCTGCTCATTCGTCAACATGGGATCGAGGATGGCCTGATCAAGCAGGGGCGGTAGATCCGGCAACTCCTGAGTGGAATCGGCCATCGGCTGCGAAAAATGGGGTGTGGTGGCTTAAGCGCGGGCCTGGATGACGCCGTATCCCCCATGATTGCGGTGATAGATCACCTGAAGTTCTCCGCTGTCGCGATCGCGAAATAAGTAGAAGTCGTGATCGATCAGGTCGAGCTGGCGGCGGGCTTCCTCCAGGCTCATGGGCGGCATCGAAAAGTATTTGCGGCGAACGCCGGGATCGGGCAATTCCGCTTGACGTCCCTCCAGAAGTGAGGGGTCGACTTGACTATCTTCACTAACGGTTTCCGTTCCAGGCGTAATGCTGGCTCGATGACCATGGCTGTGGTGATGGTCGCTATGGCGATCCTTCCAGCGACGTAATTGCCGGCAGAGTTTGCCAGCGGCCAGATCAATGCTGGCGTAAAGGTTTTCGCTGCGTTCTTGTGCTCGGATCACCGTGCCATTCGCGAAGACCGTGACCTCGGCGGTCTGTTGGGGCACACGTGGGTTCCGCGCGACTGAGAGGTGCACATCGGCTTCTCGAACCACATCACCGAAATGATGCACGGCCCGTTCCAGCTTGGTTTGGGTGTAATCCCTGAGGGCCGGCGTGATCTCGAGGTTGCGACCATGGATCAGCAACTTCATGCCTCGCTCCTTTGCCGGTAGGTAACAGCAAGTTAGGACCGGTCTGCGTGTCGGCACACCCCCGCCCCGCGATTTGTTTTCAGCCGGACGCTCTGGTGCCTTTCGAAACCGCCTGGNTGGACCAGCAGCGCTGGCAGCGCCAACTGATCGATGATTCTCAGGCGGCTGAAGCGGTTTGGCTGCTTCAGCACCCCCCCTGCTACACCCTGGGCCGTGGAGCGAGTCGTGAGTACCTGCACTTTGATGAGGCCCATCCGCCTGCGCCCGTGCATCGCATTGATCGAGGTGGTGAGGTGACGCACCATCGGCCCGGTCAATTAGTGGCCTACCCCGTGCTTGATCTGCAGCGTCGTACCCCTGATTTGCATCACTACTTGCGCCAATTGGAGTTGGTGCTGATCGATGTATTGGACGGTTTGGGGCTTAGGGGTGAGCAGAGACCAGGCTTGACGGGGCTGTGGCTTGAAAATCACAAGGTGGCAGCGATCGGGATCGGTTGCCGCCGTTGGATTACTCAGCATGGCTTGGCTTTAAATATCGACTGCGATTTGAGTGGATTTGAGCTGATCACGGCCTGTGGATTGAAGGGAAAACAGGTCGGGAGATTGTGTGACTGGTTGCCTGGTTTGACGGTGAGCCANGTGCAACCGCTGCTGAGGGACGCGTTGGCCGAACGCTTTCAGCTGGTCTGGCAGGACGAATCGTGATAGGCCTACCGCGATCGAGATGTCCCGCTGATGACCGCACCCAGTCCAAACGAGGCCCGGGCCGGTTGGACGCCGACGGCACGGGAAAAGGAGGTGCTGCTCAGCCATGGTTATGTCAGTCGACTCAGTCGGGTTGATCAGATTTGGCCTTGGCTTGCCGATCACCATGGTGCGGTGCTCGCGGTGGATGCACCGCATGCCGCTCATCCTGAGCGATTCAGCTTTAGCGAACTGGCGCAGCGCATTTCCTTAGCTGCTGCTGCATTCAGGCATCACGGCGTGGAACAGGGCNATGTGGTGGCTCTGTTCTCGGAGAACAGCCCACGTTGGTTGGTGGCGGATCAGGGGTTGATGCGGGCGGGTGCCGCTGATGCTGTGCGCGGGGCCTCGGCTCCCGTGGAGGAGCTTCGCTACATCCTGGATGACTGCCAGGCCACGGCTTTGGTGGTGCAGACGGCGGATCTATNGCGGNGACTGCAATTGAGCCCTGAGCAGCGGGCCAGATTGCGCTTTGTGGTGCAGCTGGAGGGTGCCCCGGATGAGCAGGGCGTGCTGGGTTGGGATCAGCTGCTCCAATCAGGCGAAGGTTTGCCGAAGCTGGAGCCAGCACTCGACGCTGAGGCGGTCGCCACCGTTCTCTACACCTCGGGGACGACCGGTCAGCCAAAAGGGGTGCCGTTGCGTCACAGCAACTTGCTGCATCAAATGCGATCACTCGCTTGCGTGGCTTACCCAACGCCGGGATCGCCAGTGCTGAGCGTGCTGCCGATTTGGCATGCCTATGAGCGCAGCGCCAGCTATTACTTCTTTTCTTGTGGTTGTACGCAGACTTACACCACGATTAAGCAACTAAAGAAGGATCTGCCGAGGGTGCAGCCGATCGCGATGGCGACGGTGCCGCGCTTGTGGGAAGCGGTGCAGGCTGGCTTCGACGATGTGGTGAAGACCTTGCCGCCGTTGNGGCAGCGGGTGTTGCGGCTGGCGTTGGCCAACAGTGCCTCACAGCGTCNGGCATGGCGNACGGCNAGGGATTTATTGATCGAACCCGTGGCTCCGTTGGGGCGTTTCAAGGCCGCGGCCAAGGCGGTTGTGCGCTGGCCCGTCCATGGCTTGGCCTCGGTGCTGCTTTGGCCGAAGCTGCGCCGTCAGCTCAGTGGCGGACAGCTGGCCTATCCGATCAGCGGTGGTGGTGCGATTGCCCCCCATATCGATGCCTTTTTTGAAGCGGTCGGGATTGAATTGTTAGTGGGCTATGGCTTGACCGAGACCAGTCCGGTGGTGAGCTGTCGCCGGCCATGGCGCAATATTCGCGGCAGTGCTGGTCTGCCGATGCCGGAGACGGAGTTCCGCATTGTGGATCCAGAGACCGGCGCACCGCTGCCTTTCCGGCGCCGTGGTCGTGTTTTGGTGCGCGGGCCCCAGGTGATGACTGGCTATCTCGGCAAGCCCGAAGCGACGGCCAAGGTGCTGGATGCTGATGGCTGGTTTGACACAGGTGATCTCGGCATGTTGTTGACCGATGGTTCCCTGGCATTAACGGGTCGCGCCAAGGACACGATTGTTCTCAGTAGCGGCGAGAACATTGAGCCGGGGCCTTTAGAAGAGGCTTTGGTGGCCAGCCCGCTGATTGAGCAGGTGATGTTGGTGGGGCAGGACGAGCGTCAGTTGGGGGCCCTCTTGGTTCCGCGCCAGGAGGCGATGCAAGCCTGGGCGATGGAGAAAGGGCTAGCGCTTGGCGATGATCTGGGCGGTCAGCCCGGTGATGCGGCGCTCTTGAAGTTGCTCATGCGGGAATGCAATCAGTTGTTGAAACAGCGGGTTGGCTCCCGCGGTGATGAACGGCTGGCTGGAGTGGTGCTTGTGGCTCCGTTCAGCATTGAGAACGGCTTGCTCACTCAAACGCTGAAGCAACGGCGGGATCGAATTACCGCTCGTGATGCGGCGCTGATTGAAATCCTCTATGGCCGTTGACGTATGGCTATGTGTTGGTGGCGGTTCTCCGGACATTGACCGCAAGCCTTGCGACTGAGACGCTTGCTGAACATCCAGCAGTCCCATGTCTGACGGCACCATCCTGACGATCAAGCGCCCGATTACCGTCCGCGCNGTGGTGACTCCTACCTGGAAAGAGGAAGCCGAGCGGGAGATCAGCAACAGCATCGCCGGCATTGATCAACAGCTGGGTCAGCTGGAGCAAGAGGGACAACAGGTGGTGGATGAAGTGCGTCGTCAGAGCGCTAATCCCCTTGATCCCCGCGTGCAGGATCAAGTCGCTCAGATTCAGCAACAGGTGGCAGCAAAGCGGGCTGAGCTGGAAGAGCAGAAACGCAACTTCCTGCAGCAGCAGTCGCAGGTGCGTGAGTTGGAGATGGATCAGATCGTTGAGCAGGGGCAGTTGGAAAGCACTTGTGATTTGAAGGTGGGCGACAACTTNGTGGAGAAGATGCAAATCGCGATCGTCGTGCGTGATGGCGTTGTTGAGTCGATCGAAGGTGTGTGATCGCAGTCCTCAGCTGACTCGTAAACTCCCCTGATCTGCCCACTCGGAGACGGTTTTGGCGACCCACGACATTTTTATGCCTGCCCTTAGCTCCACCATGACGGAGGGCAAGATCGTGGAATGGCTGAAGCAACCGGGTGACAAGGTCGGACGGGGTGAGTCGGTGTTGGTGGTGGAGTCTGATAAAGCTGATATGGATGTGGAGTCGTTTCGAGACGGTTATCTGGCTGCGGTGCTGATGCCGGCTGGCAGCACGGCGCCAGTCGGTGAGACGATCGGCCTCATTGTGGAGAGCGAGGCAGAGATCGCTGAGGTGCAGGCCTCAGCCCCGAGCGCTCCTGCAGCAGCGGCAGCTCCGGCTCCACCTGCCCCAACTCCGGCACCGGCCCCTGTTTCAGCCGCACCTGCCGCGGCGGCCACNCCGCAAGCGGCTGCTCCTGTGGCAGCAGCGCCTGCAGCAGCAGCGGCACCTGCCTCTGGTCCACCAGTGGTCAATGATGGCCGCATCGTCGCGACCCCACGGGCGAAAAAGCTTGCGTCTCAGTTGGGGGTAGATCTGGCNACCGTGCGGGGCAGCGGTCCCCATGGCCGCATCCAAGCTGAAGACGTGGAGCAGGCCAGTGGTCAACCGATTTCGGTGCCGCGTGTAGCGGAAGGCACGGCCGCAGCGGCGTCCGGCAATGGCAGCGCGGCTCCAGCCGTGAAGGCTGCTGCGCCGGCGGGCAATAGTTTTGGTCGCCCTGGGGAAACCGTTCCGTTCAACACCTTGCAGGGAGCGGTGAACCGCAACATGGAAGCCAGCTTGGCGGTGCCCTGTTTCCGTGTCGGNTACACGATCACCACCGACAAGCTGGATGCGTTCTATAAGCAGGTGAAGCCCAAGGGCGTCACGATGACGGCCCTGCTGGCCAAGGCGGTGGCCGTGACCCTTGCTCGCCATCCGCAAGTGAATGCTGCCACCACCGCTGCCGGCATGGCCTACCCGGCTGATGTGAATGTGGCGGTTGCTGTGGCGATGGAAGACGGCGGTTTGATTACCCCGGTACTGCGCGGTGCTGATCGCACCGATCTCTACGAGATGTCTCGACAGTGGAAGGATCTGGTGAAGCGTTCCCGTAGCAAACAGCTGCAGCCGGAGGAATACAGCACNGGCACCTTCACGTTGTCCAATCTCGGNATGTTCGGTGTGGATCGCTTNGATGCGATCCTGCCGCCGGGCACCGGAGCGATCCTGGCGGTGGCTGCCTCCCGCCCCACCGTTGTGGCTGGCAAGGATGGTTCGATTTCGGTCAAGCGGCAGATGCAGGTGAACCTCACCGCCGATCACCGTGTTGTTTACGGCGCAGATGGTGCCGCGTTCCTCAAGGATCTTGCTGAGTTAATTGAAACTCGCCCGGAAAGTTTGGCGCTTTAACTTCGACGGTACGGTTTTGATTGGGGCGATTTATAATAGTTAGTAGCTAGATGTATTGCTTGACAGGGCTTCGTTGCNTTCGGGAACCTTTGTTTGGATGGATGTTTTGATTTGGGTCAGTTGTCGATTGGCTGTTGAGTCATTCCAGGGTTGGTTTCTTTTTTGACATATTCATGCCAAACAAAGCTTTTGATATTTCTTGGAGTTTGTGCTTGGTCGTTGTCTATTTAGATGGATTTGAATTGACTTGTGCAATTGAGTCCCTGCTGGCTCTGGCAGTGTCGTCGCAGGCCAAAATGAGTCATCCAACCTGACCAGGACAGCTGACTTCTCTGTGACGCGCGATCCAAGAGATCTACAGCTCAGCAGCTACGACTATCCGTTGTTGCCGGAGCGGATTGCTCAGTCACCAGTCGAGCCTCGCCACAGTGCAAAGCTGCTGATGGTGCCACCGGCAGGGAGCCAGGCGTCTTCGGCCCGTCATGGCGTGGTCTGGGATCTGTTGGAGCAGCTGCATTCCGGCGATCTGCTGGTGGTGAACGACACCCGGGTGCTCAAGGCCCGTCTCAGGGTCCGNCGCGCCGGAGGTGGTTTGTCCGAGCTACTGGTGCTGGAGCCCAGGGGGGAAGGGCGATGGCTTTGCTTGGCCCGACCAGCCAAACGGATGCGGCCTGGTGATCCACTCACGATTGAGGGCACCTCGATCACATTGATGGTCGTGGCNGAAGACGCGGCCAGTGGGGGGCGACTCGTGCAGTTCCCGACGGACTGCCGGGATGCGGAAACGATTGAGACGCTGTTGGATCAGTGCGGTGAGGTGCCGCTGCCGCCCTATATCGAGCGACATGATCCAGCCGATGCNGAGCGNTATCAGACCCGTTATGCCGATCGGCCGGGCGCGGTCGCTGCNCCCACAGCTGGCNTGCATTTCAGTGATGCATTGCTGGCGGCCTTGCAGCGCAAGGGGGTGCAANTGGCACGAATCACGTTGCACGTTGGTCTGGGCACATTTCGTCCTGTAGAGAGTGAAGACCTCAGCAACCTTGCGTTGCACAGTGAATGGGTGGAGGTGAGTGCGGAGGTCGTGGATGCGATTCAGGCCTGTCCTGGGCGCGTGATTGCCGTAGGAACCACCAGCGTGCGAGCGCTCGAGGGTGCTGCTCAGGTGCATGGCGGACGCTTGAAGCCATTCACCGGTCCGGTGAACCTCGTGATTCAACCCGGCTACCGCTTTCGGGTTGTCCAGGGTCTGCTCACCAACTTTCATCTGCCCAAAAGTTCACTGCTGTTGTTGGTCAGTGCCCTGATCGGACGCGAGAGGCTCTTATCCCTTTATGACGAGGCCATGCGTCGTCAATACCGCTTTTTTTCCTATGGCGATGCCATGTGGATTGCCCCAGAGGCGACGTTGCCCTCAGCCCGTGAGGGTTGAAGTGATCGAGAGCGACTGAACGGCCATCGAGACGACGTGCTGAGATTGATCTCCAAGAGGTTTGCAGTTGGTTCAGATCCACTCGGTTGGCTGAGCGTTGCGAGGTGAGTCTCGTGAAGACAGGATTCTTGATGACATTAATAGCCAGTTTGATGTTGTTTTTTATGGACGAGCTGAGCTCTGCTGGCCGGCTAAATCCTGCAGCAATTGTGTATGCAACGTCCACCAGCGCAATCATGTGCTGCTTTGTGATCTTGAACGAATCAGCTGCTTGTCCGAGGCTGGTGCCAGCCAAGAGGGATGAGGTCAGAACGGCTGCCTGGATGCAGAGCTTTGGATGAACGTCTCAAGCAAGTCTTGCCCCAAGCGCTGGCATGGGCTGCGACCCAAATAGATTGCATTCACCATCCGAACGCAGGCTGGCGTCATTTCAATCTCTGGGTGGCTGTTCAATTGAGTAGGGATTGGGGGCCTAGGTCGGGACTGTGATTCTTTGATTGTCTTTGTTGGTGGGGTTGCCATGTCCTAGGGGGATACCCCCACACTGGAGAAAGGACGTGTTTCGAGGGTTGTCATGGTGGGCCCAATCTCTATCGATAAAGTGTTTTTAGATCGCTTTCGATTGCGACGTTCTTTTTTGATTGGCAGTGTTGTGAGCGTTCTCTTATGGAGCTTCTTTTCTGTTAAGGAGGTGCTGTCAATGGCAATTTTAGTCGCTCTTGTTGTTGATGCAGGCTTGATTCTTAGGCTGGCATGGGTTATTGATTCGCGGCAAACAGAAGATCTTTTCCGGCACGTAAAAATGCAAACGGGTGTGCTGGTAGAACGCACAGTGGCGTTGAATTTTGTAGGGTTGGGTGTGATGAGTGCTTGTGTGCATGATCTTGGCCATCATTCCTCTGTGTTGCCTATCGATGCAAGGATATTTATTTATTTCGCTGCTATTCTATTGATTTGGGCTGGCTTGCATCATTGCTTTGCGATNCATTATGCAAAAAAGTATTTTGAATGCAGCTCCAAGTTGGATCAAGACAATGGCGCGTCCAAGCTTTTTGACTTTCCNCAAGAAATGAAGCCCGCTTTTTTTGATTTTTTGTATGTTTCTTATTCGATTGGTTTGACCTTGGGGATGACAGATGTTGCCGCTGCTCACTTGGAAGTGCGAAAAGTTGTTCTGGTTCAAGCGGTGCTTGCGTTTTTGTTTACCTCCACCGCAATTTCAGCGATTGCGAGTCTGTTCACGGCTTGAANTTNGTATNATNTGATTTGATGTTGTCTCGAATCCNGGTTTTGATTGATTGTTCATGCAAAAAGAAATCCCCGTGTTGATGCGGGGATTGTTATTTCAATGGTGTTTGGTTTGATCAAACAGCAACGGGTTCTTCAATAATCCCGGTGGGGACTTCGGCAAACATCACCGACGAGAGATAACGCTCGGCTAGATCAGGAAGAACCACGACAATTGTCTTGCCGGCGTACTTGTCCTGTTCCGCGAGGCGAATGGCAGCAGCAGCAGCTGCGCCGCAAGAAATGCCAACCAAGAGACCTTCTTCTTCGGCTAGGCGCAATGCCATCGCAATGGATTCTTCGTTGGTGACCTGTTCCACGCTGTCGACCACAGAGAGATCGAGATTCTTGGGAATGAAGCCAGCACCAATGCCTTGAATTTTGTGGGGACCAGGCTTGACGTCCTCACCATTCATGGTCTGGCTGATGACGGGGCTGTGACTTGGTTCCACCGCAACGGATTCAATCGCTTTACCGGCCTCGTTTTTGATGTAGCGGGACACGCCTGTAATCGTGCCACCGGTGCCGACCCCGGCAACCAAGACATCAATGGCACCGTCGCAATCATTCCAGATTTCTGGACCGGTGGTTTTGAAGTGGATCTCAGGGTTGGCCGGATTATCAAATTGTCCGGGCATGAAGTACTTGGCCGGATCACTGTCAGCGATTTCCTTGGCTTTGGCAATGGCGCCTGGCATGCCCTTCGCCGCTTCCGTCAGCACAATTTCAGCACCCAAAACCGCCATGACTCTGCGCCGCTCGATTGACATCGATTCGGGCATCGTCAGGATCAGTTTGTAGCCACGGGCTGCTGCTGTGTAGGCGAGAGCGATGCCTGTATTCCCAGATGTGGGCTCAACAATGACTTGATCTTTCGTGAGCTTGCCACTCTTTTCAGCGTCCCAGATCATGTTGGCGCCAATGCGGCATTTGACGCTGTAAGCGGGATTTCGACCCTCGATTTTGGCCAGGACCGTGGCTTTGCAGTTCTTGGTGACGTTATTCAGTTTCACCAAAGGGGTGTTGCCAATGGCGAGGCTGTTGTCGTCGTAAATGCGAGACATGTAGGGAACGCAGGAAGCCCAATCGCATTAACTTAGGAACTTCAACCAATGACCAGCCTGGCCTTTAAGCCCTTTTTCAGACTTGGAGAGAGGTTTGTTACGTCTGCGTCAAACAGACCGTTGCCCTTAGACAACATGGATCCAAAAAGGATTCGATGCGTTGGATTGGTTTAAAGCAGATTCGACCATTTTTGGCTGGGGCTGTGCTGGCCTGTTCAGGCCTGACTCCAGCCTTCGCAGAGGTTGACAACAAGCCCGATCGCGGGCCGTACGTGCGCATGGGAGTAGGCCTGCAATGGCCAGACTTTGATGTCCTTCAAGATCAGAACTGTGCCGGCAGCGATCCCCCGGCTTTGTTTGGTTGTGGTCAGGGGGACGATGGCCGCGGTTTGGGGGCCTATGGGGAATTTGAGACAGGTGCGGTGGTCGATGCGGCGATCGGATATCGCTGGACCACCTGGTTGCGTACAGAAGCCTTGATGCACTGGTCGCCTCATCTTGAGCTCAACGCCCAGAGCAATTTCCTCGGAGCTGGAACGAATCAGCCTGTGACTGCTACCGGCTATGCCCTTGCCGGGTTTGGGGTGATTTACGTGGATGGTCCATCTCTGGCGAGTATGCGTCCTTATGTCGGGGCTGGCTTGGGAGCGTCCAGAACCCAGCTTGGCGATGTGACCTATCGATTTCCAGGCATTTCGCAGAACTCCTTCACCCGAGCCAGGGGAGGCAGTGCCAGTTCATTGGCTTACTTGCTGACCGCTGGGGTGAGCCTCCCTCTGAGCGAGAGACTGGATCTGGATTTGGCCTATCGCTGGACAGATCTCGGCACTGTCAAGACGCGCGCAGGAACCGCTCGAATTCAGCGGCCCAATCGAAAGCTGAACCTGGAGGTGGGCGGAACGGATCTTGATCTGAAATCCCAGTCTGTTTTGGCCAGTCTGCGCTGGCGTTTTTAACCGGCCAGAGCCTGTTCAAATCTCTGCCAAAGCTCCGTTGGTTCCTCCAGTCCGACGGACACTCTGAGTAGGTGGGCTGGAACGCCAAATGTGCTGGCCCAGCTCAGCTCGTTGTAATGGGCTAGTTGGGTGTACGGGCAGACCAGGGTGAAGCAGGTCCCAAGACTGGGCCCCTTGCTGACACGCAAATTGTTGTAGACACGTTGGGCTTTGGGTTCTCCTCCTTTCAGCTCAAACGACAGCAAACAGCCATATCCAGCCTGATCGCGCATCAGCGTTTTGAAGTGAATGCAGTCCTTCGGGTGCATCACCTGGGCGACTTCTGGATGCTGCTCTAGTCGCCTCGCGAGAGCCAAGCCATTTGCATCTAGTTGCGGCACCCGTTGGTTGACATCTCGGCTGGCTTCTTCCAGGGCGATGGCATCGGCATCGCTGAGTTCTGTGAGTGGTTTGACTGCTGCCTGCAGTTCATCAGCCCAGGGTGAGTGCGGACTCACGAGCAGACTGCCGGCCATCACATCACCACGGCCGGCAAAGCTTTTGGTGAGCGATGTGAAGATCAGATCGGCGTGAGGCAAGGCGTCGAGATTGAGCGCCGTGCCGATGGTGTCGTCGGCGATGACGGGGATGCCGCGGGCATGGGCGAGCTCTGCAACAGCGGGTAAATCGACACAGCGCAGCAGTGGATTGCTGGGCAGTTCCACAATCACCGCTGCTGGATCCAACCGATCCAGGCTTTCGGTGATGTCTTTCGGATCGTTGCTCTGAAGCAGCTCACCTCCGTGAAACACCACTTGCGGTTGTTTGAGCACGTCCACGTAGGGGAAGCCCAGTTGCAGTGTGGGTCGAGTCGGCCGCAAGCTCTCGAGGGCACGAAGGGCTGTATACAAGCCAGCCATGCCGGCGGGATGCAGGCTGATCCGTTCGGCATCGATGCCATGGATGCTGGCGAGACGCTCGCGGATGGCACATCTGGCCTCGTGCCCTTGGTTGGGAGAGGCAGCGGGCTCGCGCCCCAGGCTGATCGCTGCTTGGCGTGAGGAGGCTCCGAGTCCTGTGTGCTGCCAGAACGCCTTGGCATGGGGCGTGGCGCTGGCATCAACCAGCAGGCAAGAGAGTTGGCTGACGCTGGTCAATGCTGTGCTGCTGCTCGGCACCTGGCGCCGGCAATGGGTCTGGGCGGCGGCAGCGGCGGCGTGTGTGGGGTAGGGCCAAGCACTCCATCCCTCCTGCGCGGCCTGTCCAGCTAAGTCCTGCAGGAGTGGGTGTAACCCGAAGCGGGGATAGACCGTCTGCAAAGCATTGCGGCAAATCGGATCTTGCTCCTCATAGGCGATCACGTCCTGCCAGCGGGGGAGTGCGACAGAGACGGCATGGGGGGCATCCGGCAACGGATGGCCGAGATCTTGGCCCTGCCAGCAGGGGTCACTGAGGAGATCCCTTGGACTCACGCCAGTTGCTCCAGTGCCTGCTCCAAATCCTGTTGTAAATCCGTGAGGTCTTCACAGCCCACGGAGAAGCGCACAAGGCCATCGTCGATGCCCAGCTTGGCTTTGACAGCAGCTGAAACCGCAGCGTGGGTCATGGTGGCGGGGTGGCAGATCAAGCTTTCGATCCCCCCCAGACTTTCGGCCATCGTGAACCACCTCAGCTGTTTGCACAGGGTGTAAGTCTGGTCTTGTGAGGCGTTGAAGCTCACGGTCACGATGGCGCCGCCGGCTGACATTTGGCGGTTGGCAACGGCATGTTGCGGATGGTCGCTGCGATGCGGGTAACGCACCCAATTCACCTTTGGATGCTTGGCCAGTTGATCGGCCAGCGCGGCGGCGTTACCCATCTGCTGCCGCAGCCGCAGCGGCAGGGTTTTGATGCCGCGGGTGATCAGCCAACAATCAAAAGGAGAGGGCTGCAGGCCCAGAGCCTTTTGTGAAAACACCATTTTTTGGTGCCAGTCCGGGTCGTTGGTGCAGACCGCACCGCCAAGAGCGTCGGAGTGTCCGTTGATGTATTTGGTGGTGCTGGTCAGGGAAAGGGTGGCGCCGAGCTCGAGCGGACGCTGCACCAGGGCTGTGGCGAAGGTGTTATCCACCACGACGGGAATTCCTAGAGGCCGAGTCACGTCGCAGACCTCCTGGAGGTCGATCACCTTCAGCAGCGGGTTGGTGGGGCTCTCCAGCCACACCATGGCTGGCTGGCTTGTCCGAATGGCGTCAAGCGCTTGGGGTTGAGTGAAGTCCAGCCATTCAGTACGTAGGCCGAACTTGGCAAACACCTGCTCGAACAGGCGCACGGTGCAGCCGTAGAGGTTCTCTTCACAGAGCACCAGATCCCCCTGCTTCAGCTGGGACACCACTGCTGTGATGGCGCTAACGCCGGAGGCGAACACCGTGGCGTGGGCGCAGCCCTCAACCGAGGCCAGCACGCCATCGAGGATGCGGAAGTTGGGATTGCCAGAGCGGGTGTAGTCGAAACCATTGGGGTTGCCGTGGGCGAAGGTGGAGCTGGGGAAGATCGGCGGCATCACCGTGCCGGTGTCTGCCGCGTAGCTCTCGCCGTGGTGGATGACACGGGTGTTCAGGCCTTCGTTCACAACCGCCAAATCGATTCAGGCAGGCTAAGAAGGCACTGTTGGTACGATATCGTGTCAATTTAGTCTCAATATCGTAACAATATCGCGCTCAATTGGTTGACTTGAGGTCTCATCCTTTCCGGCATGCTTTGTTTGGCCTCGGAATTTCAAGCCAGCTGCTGCTGCTGGATCAGTGATGTTTTGCAGGTATGTCGTGGTTACAAATAAAGGGTGTTTGCTTGCTTCTTGAGTGATCATTTGCAAGTTCTAAAATCTATTTCGCCCGATTGTTGCAACCCTTCGAGGCCATTCAAGGTCAATTTGCTCTGTCAAGGGCAACGGATCTGCCGTTGTGATGAAAGAATTTGCTGATGAGTTTAAGTGGATGGAGTTCATCGCTTGATGGAGCTTTTTCATGGTTGGTGATGTAAATGATCAGGGGAAATGAGGGGCGGGAGTGGACTGGACGTCGTCTCTTTTTAAGACCTTGATAGGGGTGACAAGCTGCATTGTGTTGGTAACAAGTATTGAGTTCTTCTTCGGATGTCTAGGGCGGAGAGATTTGTCCTGGTCTTCTGAAACCTTGTTGGGATCCAACGATCTCTAGGTGGGTGCAATGCAAAAAGAAAACCCCCACCTTGCGGCGGGGGTTGAAGAGACGATCGCTTGAACTCAAAGAGAAAAAAGGGATCAGTCGAGATCCGGCATGCCAAGCACAGGCTCGGCCTCACGATCGATTCCTTTCTCGAAGCCGGCAGCCGCCGCACGGGCGCGTCCGGCATGCCACAGGTGGCCAACGAGGAAGAAGAATGCAAGCACGAACTGCGTTGCACCCAACCATTGGCGCAGGTTCACAAAGTTCACAGAGTTGGGCTCTGTGATGATGCCGCCCACTGAATTGATCGACGCGTTGGGAGCGTGAGTCATGTATTCAGCAGCGCGACGCACTTGCCATGGCTGAATATCGTTCTGCAGCTTGTCGAGGCTGAGACCGTTGGGGCCGCGTAGTGGCTCAAGCCAGGGACCGCGGAAATCCCAAAAACGCATGGTTTCACCACCAAAAATGATTTCACCGGTTGGTGAACGCATCAAATACTTACCCAGGCCAGTTGGACCCATGGCAGAACCGATGTTGGCTCCAAGGCGTTGGTCACGCACAAGGAAAGTGAAACTTTGCGCTTGAGAAGATTCAGCGTTGGTTGGTCCCCAAAATTCCGAGGGATAAGCGGTGTTGTTGAACCAAATAAAGGCAGAACACACGAAGCTCATAAAGCTCAATGCGCCCAGGCTGTAACTGAGATAAGCCTCACCATTCCAGATAAAGGCACGTCGTACCCATCCGAAAGGCTTGGTGATCACATGCCAAATTCCNCCAAAAATTAAGGTCAAACCTAACCAGATATGACCACCGATGATGTCCTCCATGGAGTTCACCCCGATAATCCAACCTTCGCCACCGAATGGGGCTCGGAACAGATAACCCCAAATGATTCCGGGATCCAGCGTTGGATTCGTGATCATGCGCACGTCACCACCGCCAGGTGCCCAGGTGTCGTAAACACCGCCGAAGAACATGGCCTTAAAGACCAAAAGCAGGCATCCAACACCGAGCAGGATGAGGTGATAACCAATGATGTTGGTCATCTGGTTTTTATCGCGCCAGTCTTGAGAGAAGAAGGAGGAGTAATTCTCCAGGATCTCTGGACCACGAAGGGCGTGATACAAGCCGCCGAGTCCCAGCACAGCGGAACTGATCAGGTGCAATACCCCGACGACAAAGAAGGGGAACAGATCAGTGACTTCTCCACCNGGGCCAACTCCGTAGCCGAGGGTGGCGACGTGAGGCATGCAGATGAAGCCCTGCTCGTACATGGGCTTGTCGAAGGTGAAATGACTCACCTCGAACAACATCATGGCTCCCGCCCAAAACACCATCAAGCCGGCATGCGCCACGTGGGCGCCTAAAAGACGGCCAGAAAGATTGATGAGACGAGCATTACCAGACCACCAGGCATAGCCGGTGGAGTCAAGATCTTTGCCGCCAGTGGCGACAAGACCTGCATTAAAGGGCGTTTCCACGGGGCAGAACCTCTTCAGGGAAGACGAAGTTTTCGTGTGGCTGATCAGCCGGTGCCATCCAGGCACGCAGACCTTCATTCAGAAGGACATTCTTGGTATAGAAGGTCTCGAATTCAGGGTCCTCTGCAGCGCGAATCTCTTGCGAGACGAAGTCATAAGCACGCAGGTTGAGCGCCAAGCCAACGATGCCGATTGCACTGGTCCACATGCCCATCACGGGCACAAACAACATGAAGAAGTGCAGCCAGCGCTTGTTGGAGAAAGCGATCCCGAAGATCTGACTCCAGAAACGGTTGGCGGTGACCATGGAATAGGTCTCCTCTTCCTGAGTGGGCTCAAACGCCTTAAAGGTGTTGGCCTGCTCGCCGTCTTCAAACAAGGTGTTTTCCACCGTGGCACCGTGGATGGCACAAAGCAGTGCACCACCGAGGATGCCAGCCACTCCCATCATGTGGAAGGGGTTGAGCGTCCAGTTGTGGAAGCCCTGCAGGAAGAGCAGGAAGCGGAAGATGGCGGAGACGCCAAAGCTTGGGGCAAAGAACCAGCTGTTCTGACCGAGGGGGTACATCAGGAAAACACTGACGAACACCGCAATCGGGCCGGAGAAGGCGATGGCGTTGTAAGGACGAATGCCGACGAGACGGGCAATTTCGAACTGACGCAGCATGAAGCCGATCAGAGCGAAGGAACCGTGCAGGGCCACGAAAGCCCAAAGTCCGCCGAGCTGACACCATCGAACAAAATCACCCTGGGCTTCTGGGCCCCAGAGCAAGAGCAAGCTGTGACCCATCGCATCAGCGGGGGTGGACACAGCAGCGGTGAGGAAGTTGCAACCTTCGAGGTACGAGGAGGCGATGCCGTGGGTGTACCAAGAGGTGACAAAGGTGGTGCCGGTGAGCCAACCACCAATGGCCAAGTAGGCCGTCGGGAAAAGAAGGATGCCGGACCAGCCGACAAAAACGAAGCGGTCGCGCTTGAGCCAGTCATCGAGGACGTCAAACCATCCCCGCTGAGGCGCGCGTC
>NZVB01000065.1 GCA_002701375.1 Cyanobium sp. NAT70
TAGCCTTAGAGGCTCAAAGGGTGAACGTTTGTCTGATCGTTCATCCAAACGCTGGAATGCTTTAAAGGCAATTTCTACAGAGGATGGATTTCAAGTTCTTCTTGGGTCTGAAGGAAAACGTCGGAATCGTTTCCAGATTGCAGATGTTAATCAATCTGGTGAGATTATTGCCAAGACTGATTGGCTCAAGGGTGCCAAAGCATTATTTGAAGGCTGGGATACGCGTTTCCGCTCTCTTTTGGTTGGTGATGGCTTTGGTGGAGGTCTGGAAGCCGCCTCCGTTGGTGAGGATGACAAGATTGGTGAGCTGATTTATCAGGCGAGTGTTTCAGATGATTCTGCCGTCACTTTTAGCTTTAAGGAGTCGGAAGACGTTTTTGATCGTGTTCTAACGATCGATCGTCAAACTGGTGAAGTTCGTTTCAACATTGAGGGTCTCCAGGAGATTCCAGACACTTTGGTTTTCACGGTAGTGGCAACTGATGCTGCTGGTAATCGCAGTGAATTGCCTGTAAAAGTCGGTTTGACATTGCGTCAATCCAGCAATGACTTGGATGAAAATGCTGTTAGTGATCCAGATGAGAATGTTATCAGTGCGTTGAGTGTTGAAGAGGATCAAGAATCTGATTCGGATGCTGCTTCCTCAGACGAATCAACTGCTCTTCCCAATGATCCAGTCAATTCTGGTGAGGCTGATTCGGAGCCGGAGCAGAGTTCTGATGCCATTGGTTCTGGTGACAGCCCGACAGAAGACAGCCCGTCAGAAGACAGCTCGTCAGAAGACCCCCCGATTGATGACAGCTCAGGGTCTGATGAGAAGCCTCTTGTGTCTGAATCAGAAACTCCGATTGAAGAGGGAGGGGAATCGACGAATCCCGATCCTCAAACACCTGGTTCCGGGGATGAGTCCTCCACGGTTGGAGAGGATGCTCCGGCAGATTCAACGACTCCGGATTCACCGGAGACTGCTGAAACGCCGCCAACGAGTGGTTCAACGGAAGAATCCTCTTCATCAGGTCTATCAGCACCTGTTCTCAGCTCAGTCTTTGATACCCCAACTGAGGGGGAAAGCTCTGATCAACTTGTCATCTCTAACAGCACGCCAAGCTTGAGCGGGAAAGCATCAGCAGGCTCGGAGTTGGAGTTGTTTGCTGGTGAGAATGATTTGGGTCGCGTGACCGCAGATGAGGATGGGGTATGGACCTTCCAAGTTCCANACGGTAAAGCGCTTGCGGATGGGGCCCATTCGATCACAGTGCAACGCGTGAGCGATAGCGATGCTTCTTCTGCGCCATCGGATGCATTGCTTCTTGTTGTTGATACTGTTGCGCCTCAGTTCACATCGGAATCATCTGTTGAGTCCACGATCACGGTGGCCGATGGTTTTCTTGATCGCAATGGTGATGGATTGGTGGACGATACTAATCAGTCGCAGATTTTGCACGATGGAGCTGGAATACCGATTACCAATAAGAATGGAGTTAACAAGGGAAATTCACTCAATAAGCTCTGGGGATATCAAATTCTCAAAGCGATTCCTACTGATAAGGGGTATGAATTGCTTCTGAAAGGAACCGGCAGCAAGCATCGCAACAAATTTAATATCTGGCAAACAGATAACAAGGGTTTAATCGCTAGTGTAGGACAGTGGAAAACGGCTGACTATGCATTGCATTACGGATGGGAGGAGCGTTTTGGAGATATTATTAAACCAGATGGTGTAATCACTCCGCCACCAAGGAATACCTTTTTTGTGTCCCTAGACGGTGATGATAAAAATCCTGGAACTCTTGAGCAACCGTTTAAAACGATCAAGATGGGCGTGCGACGACTTGCTCAGACTCGCAATGTTCCTGGAGGTTCTTTAACGATCAGGGGTGGCACGTATCGATTGCCGGTAGGACAAAAATTGTTGCAACCTCATAATAAAGAAGATTCTGTCATCTCGATTACTGGTTTTCATGGTTTAAAAGATCAGCCGATTCGAATACAAAATTATCAAGATGAAGAGGTCATTATCACTGGTGCGCATCCAGTGACAACTCAATGGGTGAAGCATGATGACAATATTTGGAAGACTGAAATTAATTATCTTCCCTCTCAATTGTTTCTTGATGGAAAAATGTTGACGGGTGCCCGATGGCCCAATATCACCAAGGACTGGGATCAGCCAGATGATTCCAATGCAAATAATCCTACGCCGGATAGCTATTGGCATCCCAACAGTTATGCCTCTCGTTCCAGTGAATTGCCGAAGGTTTCCTTGGATGGAGCCGTCGTTGTGCCCCATGGGCCTGATGGTGGCAACTCTATTAGCGTCATTGACAAGAAGGCAGCGGATTCATCCAGTTTGACGCTCACTGAGCCGAATCAAAAGTTGCCAAGTCGTTATTATCTGACAAATCATCTGAATCTTCTTGATCGGCCCGGTGAATGGCACCTTGAGCAAAGGCATAGTGGGAAGTGGATCAATATGTCCTATGGAAATAAGGATTACATCCTAAAAAGAAAACCAAGCATTCTTTATGTATGGTTGCCCGACGGAGCTGATCCGAATGAAAGAGATATTGAGGCTCGAGCTTTCAGTCCAAGACCCAACCTTTCGGCAGAAAATAATTTACTTGATGTGCAAATTTCCTCAAATCTTGTATTTGATGGACTCACTTTCCGTGTTGGCGAAATTAACTTTAATGGCGTCAATGACACAACTATCTCGAATTCTAAGTTGCTCTATTCTGGCCATCATTCGCATATGCTTGTTGATGAGGCTACCGATCATTTTAGGTATGGCACTGGAGGTTATGTTAATACTCATACGAATAATATTGCCTACGCTGCTGATAAGGGTCTCGCGCGAGGATTTGGCTTTGAGAAGGATCGCAATCTCACCATACGTGACAGTGAAGTTGCTTATACCTATGGAGGCAGTTTTCTGACCTGGGGCAAAGGCGTCTCTGGTAATACTCTCGATAATGTCTATTTTCACAATAAACCGGCTGGTTATTCTGCGTTTGAAATTGGTCGAGATTCTGGCAATAATCATGTCCGCCGGGTTGAGTATCACACCTTCGGTTATGGGGGGATCGGCCGTATCGGTAATCAGGTTTGGCGAACCAAGCAATACGGTGGTGGCGACGCTAACTATCCTAAATCCACGATTGAACTTTCACGCATTTATAACCCCTTCTATCATGGTGATGATTCTGCATTCCAGGTTAACCAGGCTCAGGTCTACAACCTGACGTTGCGGAACAATTGGACGCATGACATGCCAGGAAGAAATGGCATTCGTTTTGATGGGTCGCCAGCTGGATTTGGTGGAACTGCTCATCACAATGTCAGTTTTAATAATCGTCGTGGATATCGGTTTAAGGGCGATTATCACACCATTCTCAATAACATCGCTTTCAGGAACACTAATAATGATGTTCGTGTTACTGCAGATAAATTCTATGGATGGAGGCCAGGAACGAATTGTGCTCCAACTCAGAAAATGAAGCAGAATGGGGAATGGTTCTGCAAGCAGACTGGCGCTCCCATCGCTGGGCATGCGAACTCTATTATTCATAACAATGCAGGTGACAAGAATTCAGCCATTCCTGTTTCTAATCCTGAGAATGGAACCAATAATTCGATGTCTAAACAAGGTCGTAATGGTTCGACGATGGAATCAGAGTTACGTGATATTGACAACTATGATTTTCGGCCTAAGCAAGGATCNATCTTTATTGATGNTGGCAAACACTTGCCTGGTTTTACCGATGGTTTTGTGGGTGCTGCACCCGATATTGGAGCGTATGAATATGGTGATGATCATTATTGGATTCCAGGTTATCAAACCGCGAAAGCTAAAACTCCGATTCCGGCTGATGGAGCAGATAATGCCAAGATTAATGCCGATCTGATCTGGCTTGAAGGCCGTCATGGTGTTTCCAGCGATATTTACTTCGGTTCTAATCCTTCTGATCTTCAATTCCAGGGAAATCAGAGCAGCAACATCTTTACTCCTACCGTACCTTTAGTTGCTGGCCAAACGTATTACTGGCGCATTGATACCGTCACTGAACAAGAAACGATTCCTGGCGATGTGTGGACATTTACGCCGGTGAACCCAAAGGCACCAGAGGCACCCGATGCTCCCTTGTTTGATCAAACTGCCGATACCGGTGTATCTAGTAGTGACCGGATCACGAGCATCAACACTCCCACCTTCTCTGGAGTTGGTAAAGCAGGTCAAACAATCGAATTGTTCCAGAATTCGATTGCGTTAGGCACAACCCAGATTGGGGTGGATGGCCGCTGGTCTTACACGGTGCCTCAGGAATCACCGATGGCAGATGGGGTCTATTCGATTACCGCGAAGACGGCAATGCTTGGTGTTCCTTCTGCCGTCTCAAAACCATTATCGATCACGATTGATGCCACTTCACCCCAATTCACATCGGGTGATGAGGCTTTAGCAATTGAGGAAAATAGTGGTCCTGATCAAGTTGTCTATACAGCAGCAATCACTGATCAAACCGCCACTGAACTAAGCCTTCAATTGGGCAATGGTGATGATTCATCGCAGTTTTCGCTTGACTCTGCAACTGGAGATGTTCGCTTGATCGTTGACCCTGATTTTGAGGCAAATAACACGTATTCCTTTGTTGTTGAGGCCTCTGATCAGGCTGGAAATATTAGTGTTCAACCTGTGACTCTCTCGGTCAGGGATCGTGTAGAAACAGATCTCAATCTGGATGGTTTATTGGATGGAAGTGGCCAGACACAGATTTTGAGTNGTGGTGGTCGTGTGATTACAATTCGGGATGAACAAGGTCGGCCCAAGGGTGATTATAAAAATGCCAAGGTTGGCTATAAGCTTGTAAAAGCTGTTGCTGACGAGAGTCAANACCGAATCCTGGTTGAAGGGGTGGGTAGTCATCGGATTGGTAAGTTCCGTCTATGGAACATCGATGAAACAGGTCTGATCACCGTTAAAAGTGACTGGCAGACTTCAGATGATGCTGTTGCATTGGGATGGGAAGATTACTTCGGTGATATTGTTAATAAAGATGGTTTTGTTGGCCCCGCCCCTGCGTTTGATGCCAATTCAGACGGACTTGTTGATGGNAGCAATCAATCCAAGATCTTTAACGATTCGCGTTCTATTCAGATTAAGGATAAAAATGGAACGCCACAGGGTAATTTCAAGAATTGGAAGCTGGGTTATCAGATTGTTAAGGCTTCTCCTTCAGAGTCTGGTTTTGATCTGCTCCTGAAAGGAAATGGTAAGTGGACTGGTGGTAAGTTCATGTTATGGAATACAAATTCAGATGGTTTGCTTACAAAGCGCAGTGGTTGGAAATCTGCTGATTTTGCTGTCGGCAATGGATGGGAGGATCGCTTTGGTGACATCATTAATGAGGATGGTCATGTTGGTTTTCCCCCAGCTCAGGATGACAATGCAGATGGATTGGTCGATGGAATTAAGCAACCTCTAATTTACAATCCAGATTCTGAAGCAGGTATTGCGATTAAAAATAAGGCCGGCAGGATTCAAGTGAATTCCAGCCATAAAAAGACGGGCTACAACGTTATCAAGGCTGTATCGACAGACCAGGGATTTGCCCTTCTTCTCAAGGGGAANGGCTCCTGGACCAGGAATAAGTTCCAGCAAATGACAACCAACCGCAATGGTGTGATCANAACCAAAAGTGGTTGGAAAAATCCTGGACTTGCCGTTTCAGAAGGATGGGAAGATCGCTTCGGGGATCTGATCAAGCCAGACGGCATTATTGGGCTGCCGGCTGTTGCTGATAAGAACAACGATGGTCTGGTTGATGGCACGAATCAGTCTCAGATCTTCCACAATGATGCTGGCATATCTATTACGAACCGTCGTGGCAGGGTTCTGTCGAATTGGAAAAATCGTAAGTTGGGCTACAACATTATTAAAGCTGTGCCTGAGGATGATGGTTATGAGGTGCTTTTGAAAGGTAGAGGTAAAAAGAATCGAGGCAGATTCTCGATTTGGTCAACGAATGAGTCGGGTGTGGTCACTGGTAATACTGGTTGGAAAAAAATTCCCTTTGCTCTTAAAAATGATTGGGAGAGTATTTTTGGTGACATCATTTTGCCCAACGGAATTATTGGTTGATTGCTCTTGAATTCTGGTTGCTATTTGTTTTGATGACTTGAGAGATGGGCTGAAGGGCTGTGGTTTTCGCAGCCCCTCAGTCAAAGTTGGATGGTTGGTCTCTACCGCATTGCCCTGAGTGGAGTCGTTCTTTTTCGACTAGGCCGCAGAGCTGTCCTGCCAGTTGGCCTNCACTCCTGCATCCGCTAGAAGCTGTCTGTCTGCCTCAACGTCTGGGTTGCCAGTGGTCAGCAATGTGTCGCCGTAGAAGATGGAATCGGCACCTGCTTGTAGGCAAAGGATTTGGGCCTCTCGATTTAATTGTTCTCGGCCTGCACTGAGACGTACTCGCGAGTAAGGCATCAGGATGCGTGCGGTCGCCACCATGCGCACCAACTCGAGTGGTTCAAAGGGTTTCTGCGCTTCCAGAGCTGTGCCTTCAACAGCGACAAGGCCATTGATTGGCACGCTTTCTGGGTGGGGGGTCATGGTCGCCAGCACCTGAAGCATCGAGGCTCGGTCCCGCAAGGTCTCACCCATGCCGATGATTCCTCCGCAACAGAGGGTGACTCCTGCATTCCGCACTCGTTGCAAAGTCTCAAGCCGTTCTTGGTAGGTGCGCGTGGTGATGATCCTGTCGTAATGCTCAGGACTGGTATCGAGGTTGTGGTTGTAAGCCGTTAGGCCTGCATCCGCGAGTCGTTCGGCTTGATGATCTGTGAGCATCCCTGCGGTTACGCAGGCCTCCATGCCCATTGCGCGGACNCCTCGCACCATTTCCAGCATGGCTTCAAATGGAGCGCCATCGCGAATCTCGCGCCAAGCCCAGCCCATGCAAAAGCGATCAGCACCGGCATCCTTGGCAACTTGGGCTCGTTGTAAGACAGGTTCCACTTGCATCTGGGATTCAAAAGCAGTCACATCGCTGCTGTTGTGGATTGATTGCGAGCAGTAACCGCAGTCTTCCTCGCAACCTCCGGTCTTCACGCTCAACAGAGAAGCAAGTTGAACGTTGTAGCCAGGGTTGGCTTCTCGATGCACGGTTTGAGCCCGCCATAACAAGTCGATTAAGGGGAGCTCAAGCAGGGTTTGGATCTCCTCCGTTGTCCAGTCGTGACGGGTCGGCACTGTTATGTCTTGACAGGTCATGTCTTGACAGGTCATGGCTTGACGGGTCATGGCGAGATCGGATCGAGGCCGCCAAACCGGCGGTTTCGACTTTGGTAATCCAACAGTGCCTTCTTTAGCGCTTCCGCATCGAAATCTGGCCAGAAGACATCAGTGACATGTATTTCGGCGTAAGCCAGTTGCCAGAGCAAAAAATTGCTGATTCGGTGTTCGCCACTGGTGCGTATTAGCAGATCAGGATCCTGTTCGCCTGCCGTGAACAGTTCAGCTGCGACGGTGTTCTCATCAATGTTCTGCGGTTCAAGATCTCCACTGGCGGCTCGAGCTGCAAGCCTTTGCGTCGCTCTCACCAGTTCCCGTCGCCCCCCGTAATTGGTGCAGACGTTGAGATGGATGCCTGTATTGGCTGATGTGCGTTCCTCGGCATCTTGAATCAAGCCTTGCAGTTTTTCGGGTAGCCCATCTAAATCTCCAAGAAAGCGGATGCGCACCTGTTCGGTTTCCAAGCTTTGAAGTTCTTTTTGCAGGACCCGTTCGAACAGTGTCAACAAAAAATTCACCTCATCGCCAGGGCGAGACCAGTTTTCAGTGGAAAAAGCGTAAGCAGTTAGGGCTGTGATCCCCCAATCACTACAAAGTCTCAGGGTGGTTTTTAAAGCTTCTACACCGGCATGATGACCCATCACCCGTGGCAATCCACGCGATTGGGCCCAGCGGCCATTGCCATCCATGATCACTGCGATGTGGATTGGCAATCGTGCAGGATCAAGTTCCGGCGGGCAGGCGGAACATCTTGAGGTGTCGGTGCTGGCAGCCTGCCGGCTCAAGACAGCGATTCAGATGGAGAGCTGCCCACGCTACGCCTTGCTGGAGGAAGCGTTTGAGCATTGCTGAACAAATCGCGCAGCAATTCGTTTAATCGACTGCTGGTGATGGGGCGTTCCAATTTTCCTTGGTTAGCGAGTGAAAGTGTTCCGGTCTCCTCAGACACCACAATGCAGATGCAGCGATCAAATCGCTCGGTGATGCCAAGAGCGGCTAGATGACGTGTGCCATAACGACTGACACTGTGGCGGGATAAAGGAAGAATCACTCCAGCAGCTTCGATCCGATTGCTGCGTACCAATACGGCCCCATCGTGCAACGGGGTGTCAGCAGCGAACAGATTTAAGAGAAGTTCGCGGCTGAGTTGAGCTCCGATAATGACGCCGGGATTGAGAAAGTCTTCTGGTCTTAGATCACTACCAAGATCCACAACGATCAAGGCCCCGCGTCGTTGCTGAGACAGACGACCAGCTGCATCGGTGATGTGGGCTACGGTTCCTGCGCTTGCGCGAAATTCTTTTTGAGCGCTTCCAAGCAACACCGCCAAACGACCGGTGCCAAGCAGTTCCATCAACCGTCGTAATTCACCTTGCCAAAGAATGGCTAAGGAGAGTGAACAGGCTAAGACAAGTGCATCAATTAATTTTGATGTGAGTGGCAACGTGGCAAAACGCTGCACAAACCATGCGGTTGCGACAAGAAATAGATAACCACGCAGGAGCCAGAGGGTACGGGCTTCGTTAACCCGGGAGAAAAGCAGGAATCCAATGGCTGAGGCAAACAGGATGTCCAGTACATTGAGAATGATGCGCGGATTAATCACCGCCAATGCATTCACTCAATCCAGCCCTACTTTTCTTAATCTAGCTGCTGGAAGCGCTCTGGGAGAACGTCGTAGCGCAGCAAATCATCCGGCTGTTCCCGCTTTTGGACCAGCTCAGACAATCCGTCATGCACTAAAACCGCAGCTGGTCTCGGAATACGGTTGTAATTCGAACTCATCGAGGCGTTGTAGGCACCGGTGGCAAAGACCACCACGACGTCTCCACTTGTGGTTTGGGGCAAGGCCAGGTCCTTTAGCAGCACGTCACCAGATTCACAGTGCTTGCCAACAAGGTTCACGGTTTCATTGGCATCCTCTAGGGGACGATCTGCCAGTTTTGCCGTGTAGAGCGATTGATAGGTAATGGGACGTGGGTTGTCGCTCATCCCTCCATCGATCGCAACGTATGTGCGAACGTTGGGGATTGTTTTGCGCGAGCCCACCGAGTAGAGGGTGACCCCGGCTGTGGCCACGAGCGAGCGACCAGGTTCACACAGCAGTCTTGGCAGTTTTAGATCTCTGGATCGGCAAGCTGTGGTAACCGCATCAGCGATCACTTGCACCCATTGCTGAATGGTTGGTGGGTCGTCGGTTTCGACATATCGAATTCCTAGACCCCCTCCAACATTGAGATCCTCGACTGGATGACCAAGATCACGGGCCAGTTTGAGGGCATCAGCCATGACCGCTGCCAGATCTCGATGCGGTTCCAATTCGAAGATCTGGGAGCCGATATGGGCATGCAGCCCTGTGAGTTGCGCCCATGGTTGCTTCACGAGTTGCTGCAAGACCGGTGCAAGTTGGTCGGGATCGAAACCGAACTTGCTGTCCAGGTGACCCGTGCGGATGTAGTCGTGCGTATGGCATTCGATGCCAGGCGTGAAGCGCAACATCAGCCGTGCTGGCGGACTGTCCTTCGGGATCAGCACCTCAAGCCGTTCGAGGTCGTGTTGGTTGTCGACCACGATGGTGACGTTGTTGCGATAGGCGAGCAGGAGTTCTTCGTCAGATTTGTTGTTGCCGTGCAGCACCATGCGCTGCCCGGGCATCCCGCCTTGCAAGGCGGTCAGCATTTCGCAAGCAGACACGGCATCGAGCCCGAACCCTTCTGATGCGACAAGACTGCTCAACATCAATGAGCTATTGGCTTTTGAGGCATAAAGGGGTAAGGACGGACCTGGGTAATGCTGTTGAAGCGCTTCGCGGTAGGCGCGACAGGCACAGCGAAGGGTTGTTTCATCCAACACGTAGAGCGGTGTTCCGTAACGCTGAGCCAATTCGCTCAATCGGCAACCGCCCACCATCAATCGGTGCTGCGAATCCAGAGTCGACGTAACGGGGGCTAGGTTGCGGTTCGGACTTTCAAACTCGCAGTTGGCCTCGAACGGCTGGTTGTTGGTAATGGTCTGACTCAAGACTGACCGGCGTAGAAAGGCAATGTAGGAATCGATGGTGCGATCCAGCACGCCGGATGAATCTCGTCGATCTTGATGCGCGTTGGTTAACGGCTTGCGTCGCTTTAGATCAACGGTCGCTGGAGGGGCTTTGGACCGAAGAACAGTGGCGGCGCGAGCTGGTCGAACCGAGCCGACTCTGTCTGGGCCTGGCTGATGGTGAACACCTGATTGGAGTGGCTTGTGGCTGGGTTGTGGTCGATGAGCTGCACATCACGGCATTGGCCGTTGATCCAGGTCGACGTCGGCAAGGTCACGGTCGCGTGCTGCTTAGGAGTTTGCTGGAGCGAGCCCTTCAGGCCGGAGCGGAACACGCCACCCTTGAGGTCGCTTGCGATAACACCGCGGGCATCGCTCTCTACAGAGGATTTGGTTTCCAAGATGCTGGTTGCCGCAATCGTTACTACAGCGACGGTCGGGATGCTCTGGTGCAATGGATACGTCTGAGTGAACTGAGTGATTGATGGCGGATGCCATTGTTGTGTACGGTTTCCTCTCTACGGTCAACAAAAATACCGCCACATTTTTACGAATTAATTGTTAATTTCGGCATGTTCCAGCCCTGTCTATGACTGGAAAGTGACCGTACAAACCGAACAGTCGCACCGCTCCCCCAACCCTGATATCTTGGGGTCATCTACACATCGGCCTCAACGATGTTCGAACGATTTACCGAGAAGGCCATCAAGGTGATCATGTTGGCCCAAGAGGAGGCACGTCGCCTCGGCCACAATTTTGTTGGGACTGAACAGATTCTGTTAGGCCTCATCGGTGAGGGAACTGGTGTTGCCGCCAAAGTGCTCAAGTCCATGGGCGTCAATCTCAAGGACGCTCGTGTGGAAGTCGAAAAGATTATTGGTCGCGGTTCTGGTTTCGTAGCAGTTGAAATTCCGTTTACGCCCCGTGCTAAGCGCGTTTTAGAGCTTTCTCTTGAAGAAGCACGTCAACTCGGCCACAACTACATCGGAACTGAACATCTTCTCCTTGGTCTTATCCGTGAAGGAGAAGGAGTCGCAGCGCGTGTTCTAGAAAATTTAGGTGTAGACCTTGCCAAGGTTCGCACCCAAGTGATTCGCATGCTTGGTGAAACCGCAGAAGTCACGGCTGGTGGTGGCGGTGGCGGCGGCTCTAAGGGTTCAACCAAGACTCCGACCTTGGACGAATTCGGTAGCAATCTGACCCAATTGGCTAGTGAGGCCAAGCTCGATCCAGTGGTTGGTCGCCACAATGAAATTGATCGGGTGATTCAAATTCTGGGTCGAAGAACTAAAAATAATCCGGTTTTGATCGGTGAGCCTGGTGTTGGTAAAACAGCTATCGCCGAAGGTCTCGCTCAACGCATCCAGCAGGGTGAAATTCCAGATATTTTGGAAGATAAACGTGTGCTTACTCTTGATATTGGTCTCCTGGTTGCTGGTACGAAATATCGCGGTGAATTCGAGGAACGTCTTAAGAAAATTATGGAGGAAATTAAGTCTGCGGGCAATGTAATTCTGGTGATTGATGAAGTTCACACCTTGATTGGAGCTGGTGCTGCTGAAGGTGCTATCGATGCGGCCAACATTTTGAAGCCTGCATTGGCGAGAGGTGAATTACAATGCATTGGAGCAACTACTCTCGACGAATATCGGAAACACATTGAGCGCGACGCTGCTTTGGAGCGTCGTTTCCAGCCTGTCAATGTCGGTGAACCTTCCATTGATGACACGATTGAAATCCTGAAGGGTTTACGAGAGCGTTATGAACAACATCACCGACTCAAAATTACCGATGATGCTTTAGTCGCCGCAGCTACTCTTGGTGATCGTTATATCTCTGATCGCTTCCTTCCTGATAAAGCTATCGACTTAATTGATGAAGCTGGTAGTCGTGTCCGTTTACTCAATTCCAAATTGCCCCCTGCGGCAAAAGAGGTCGACCGAGAATTAAGGAACGTTCAGAAGCAAAAAGAAGAAGCTGTTCGCGATCAGGATTTCACAAAAGCAGGAGAGTTAAGGGAGAAAGAAGTTGAACTGCGTGAACAGATTCGTTCTCTTCTTCAGAGCAGCCGAAATGAAGCGACGACAGAAACAGGGGATGCCAGCGCTGAACCAAAAGAGGCTGATGCCAATGTCGAAACCACGCCACTGGTGAATGAAGAAGATATTGCTCAAATCGTGGCTTCATGGACGGGTGTCCCTGTGCAAAAACTGACTGAAAGTGAGTCAGTGAAGTTGCTGAATATGGAGGAGACGTTGCATCAGCGCTTGATTGGCCAGGATGAAGCTGTTAAGGCCGTTTCCAAGGCTATTCGTAGGGCTCGTGTTGGGCTTAAAAATCCCAACCGTCCTATCGCTAGCTTCATTTTTTCGGGTCCTACAGGAGTAGGCAAAACGGAATTGACCAAAGCATTGGCCACCTACTTCTTTGGAAGTGAAGAGGCAATGATTCGTCTTGATATGTCTGAATTTATGGAGCGTCACACGGTGAGTAAGTTAATTGGTTCTCCTCCGGGTTATGTCGGGTTCAACGAAGGGGGGCAACTCACGGAGGCGGTGCGTCGACGCCCATACACTGTCGTTTTGTTTGATGAGATTGAAAAAGCACATCCAGACGTGTTCAATCTCCTTTTGCAATTACTTGAAGATGGTCGCCTCACTGATTCCAAAGGTCGCACCGTTGACTTTAAGAATACGTTGATCATCATGACTTCGAATATTGGTTCAAAGGTGATTGAGAAAGGTGGCGGTGGTCTGGGCTTTGAGTTCTCTGGTGAAAGTGCTGAGGATTCGCAGTACACACGAATTCGCTCCTTGGTGAATGAGGAGTTGAAGCAGTACTTCAGGCCTGAGTTCCTCAATCGACTCGATGAAATTATTGTCTTCCGTCAGCTCAGTCGCGATGAGGTGAAGGAGATTGCTGAGATCATGTTGAAAGAGGTCTTTGGTCGCATGGATGAGAAAGGCATCACGCTCACTGTTTCCGACGCGTTCAAGGAGCGTTTGGTTGAGGAGGGCTATAACCCTGCTTACGGTGCACGACCCTTGCGTCGTGCTGTGATGCGTCTTCTGGAAGATTCTCTCGCTGAAGAAGTCCTCTCTGGACGGATTAAAGATGGCGATCACGCTGAGGTTGATGTAGACGAAAGTAAGAAAGTGGTGGTACGCCATTTAGGGCGTGCGGATGCCACTCCTCAACTCGCTGGTGCTGTTGTTTAAATGATCGCTCCCATCTCTGCCCACGCCATCGCGCCTGCCGCGGTGCTGCGTGGGGAGGGTGCATGGGGTACTTCTTTGCCCCATATCGCAGCACTTTGTCAACGTCCTATTTTACTTGGACGCAGCGATGTGACAGCTCCTTTGAGAGCGCAGATCAAGCATGATCTCACTGCAATTGGTCTGCTTCCACGTGAAGAACGTCTGAACTTTGATTGCTGCGAAGACGACCTTCAGCGGCTGGCTGGAACTATTGATTGCAGCGATGCGGTGATCGCCATTGGTGGCGGCAAGGTCCTCGATGCAGGCAAGTTATTAGCCCATCGTCTTGGACTTCCATGCATCACAATTCCCACCAGCGCTGCGACCTGTGCTGGATGGACCGCGCTGGCCAATCTTTACAGCCCACAGGGAGCTTTTCAGGCTGATCTGGCACTTGAACGGTGTCCTGACCTGTTGGTGTTTGACCATGCTTTCGTGCGTCAAGCCCCCAAGCGCACTTTGGCCAGTGGGATCGCCGATGCCTTGGCCAAGTGGTACGAGGCATCTGTCAGTAGTGGTGATAGTGGCGATGGTTTGGTTCAGCAGGCGGTGCAAATGGCGCGGGTTTTACGAGACCAGTTGCTGATCGATAGTGCTGAGGCGATGCGCGACACCAGCAGTGATGCATGGGTTCGGGTGGCTGAAGCCTGCGCATTGACAGCAGGTGTGATCGGAGGTCTTGGCGGTGCCCGTTGCCGCACCGTCGCAGCTCATGCAGTGCACAACGGTTTGACTCAGCTGGAGGCCTGTCACCATGTTTTGCATGGTGAGAAGGTTGGTTTCGGTGTGCTCGTGCAGTTACGGCTCGAAGATCGTTTGGGTGGAAATCGCCTGGCGGCTCAAGCCCATCGCCAATTGATGCCACTGCTAAGTGATCTAGGCCTTCCGGTCAGCCTTGATGATCTTGGTCTGGCAGGAGTCAGTTTGGCTGAGTTGAAACAGGTGTGTCAGTTCGCTTGCCGAGACGATTCAGATCTGCATCATCTTCCCTTTTCTGTCACTCCTGGCGCTCTGCTTGAAGCGCTGGTTGGTGCAGCGGAACTCAGCTCAGTTCGCTCTTGACCTCGCTGCTCGAACAACTGATTCCCCAACTTCTGGATCCTCAAGCCAAGGATCTTGCCGAAACGGTTCAGTGGTGGGTCCTGCCTGAGCTGGAGATCGAAGATCCATTTCCTGTTGCCGTGCTGGGTGAGGGGCCACCCCTTTTGCTCCTGCATGGTTTCGACAGCAGTTTTTTGGAATTTCGCCGCTTAGCTCCACTTTTGGCGACCCGGCATCGCCTGTTCATTCCGGATTTATTTGGCTTTGGTTTCTCTCCTCGGCCCAGAACAACGCGGTTCGGGCCGCAAGCCGTGTTGCAACATCTCGAGCTTTTGCTCCAGCGCTTGCCCCAGGATCAGCCCCTCGCTCTGATTGGTGCCTCGATGGGAGGTGCGGTAGCGATGGATCTGGCTCGCCGTTGTCCGAGCCGGGTCAATGCATTGTTGCTTTTGGCTCCAGCCGGGTTGAGCGGTCGTCCCATGCCGTTGCCACCCCTATTGGATCGATTGGGGGTTTGGTTTTTGTCTCGACCTGGTGTGCGCTTGGGGCTTTGTCGGCAAGCGTTTGCGGATCCAGAGGCCTCTGTTGGCCCGGCTGAGGAGCAGATCGCTTCCTTGCATTTGCAGTCTCCTGGTTGGGCGGAGGCTTTGGCTGGTTTTGCGCGTAGCGGTGGATTTGCTGGCTGTGGCGCCCCTTTGCCGCCTCAGCCATTGCATGTGATTTGGGGTGATCAAGATCGAATTTTGCGGCCAGCGTTAAAGCAAGCGGTTTTAGATCTTCTGCAACAACCTGTAGAGACCTTCGATGGTTGCGGCCACTTGCCTCATCTTGACCATCCGCAACAAGTGGCCGAGCGTTGGTTCCGTCTAAGTGATCAAACGTCGTTTGCTGGTACAGATTGATTGCAGAGTAAAGTCAAACAGCTTGTAGTTGATTGGGACGATGCGTTGGATTCTTGTTGCAGGTTGTGGACATACGGGAACGACGATCACCGCAAAAATCATTGGTTTGAATAGTCATGTTTTTGGTGTCGATGTTGAAACTCATATGTTCGATCCATTTAAGATTGAGCAATTGCCAAAGGTTCTCAAATCATTCAAGAAACAAGCTCGGGCTGAAGGCAAGCAAGTGATCTGTGAGAAAACTCCCAAGCATATTCTTCATATTGACTATGCGCGGCGCACGTTGAAAAACCCCAGCTTTGTTTTGTGTACACGTAGCCCATATGACGTGATTGCTTCTTTGGCTGCTCGAGAACGCGACCCTGTTGACAATAAAGCGATTAATACCGGGTATAGACGCTATATGGCAGATAATATTGCGCTTTTGAAGCAGCAGTCATTCGAGGATTCAATCGTGCATAAATATGAGGATTTTGTTCAAGACCCTGAAGCTTCAATGCGGCGCATTTGTAACCATGCTCGGCTTGATTTTGACGCTTCAATGTTGGATACAGAAGCGAATGAAACACGATGGTTCAATGTTGAGGGGGATGGTGAAGCGGGCCGTTTAAAGAGTGGAAAAACTGGCAAAGATCATGCCAAACGAAGAAGCTGGCAGGTTAATCAGAAAATTTTTGATAACCGAGGCAAGTGGAAATCAATTCTCAATGATGAATCCAAGCAACATCTTGATGGCTTGCTGAAGCGCCCCCTCAGTCGTTGGGTGATGAAACGGCTCGATTACGCGATGGAAAGCTGATCGTGAGTACGACGACTGGACCGCTTTTGCAACTGATTGCCGGCGGCATCAAGTTATGGATTCGTAGTCGGTGCGACAGCATTGGTGAACTGCAGCTTGAGCTGCATGGATCCGGTCTTGGCTTGCTCAGAGGGCATCTTCGTGGCGCCGTGCTGATGGCCCGCGATGTGAGCTTTCAGGGGCTGCCACTTCAACATGCTGATCTGCGAAGTGGCCCGATTCAGGTGGATGTCAAGTTGCTCCAACCTGGACGGATGCTCAGCCTGCAGCAACCGTTTGTTTTGCAGGGTGAGGTGACCATGACCGGGCGCGGTCTGAACCAAGCCTTGCTGAAGGAACCCTGGCGTTGGTTGGGCGATTGGTTGGCTGAACAGTTGATGGGATTGACCCCTTTAGGCCGTCTTCATATCGACAATGATGTGTTGGAGCTTCAAGCTCCCGTTGTCGCACACAAGGATTTGGCGCGCCGTCGTTTTCGGCTCTGCGCAGACCAGGGCACGCTGCTGATCCGTCCTCTCGATCGAGATCAGCAAACACTTTTGCCGATGGATCCCACGATTCAGATTGAACAGGCGGAGTTGTGCGGTGGTTTGCTTCACCTGAAGGGGAAAGCTGATGTCACCCCCTAGGGGGGATTCGGTTGTTTCCTTGCCTGCTCAGGACAAGAACGGTTTTGCTAAACCGATCACGTAATAAATCACCGCTGGAGCAAAGAGATAGCTATCGATCCTGTCCAAAATTCCGCCATGCCCAGGCAGCACATCACCAGAGTCCTTCAGCCCAGCATCGCGCTTCATCATCGATTCTGTTAAATCGCCAACCAAAGCAATCAGGGCGACTAACGCACCAAGAAATAAACCCGGTAGCCCGGCCAATGGCCACCCCATGGCGTAACCACAGATCAGACCAAGCAGCGTTGCGCAAGCAATTCCCCCGAGTGTTCCTTCGATTGTTTTGCCGGGTGAGATCGGGGAGAGGGGGTGTTTGCCGAAGCGCTTGCCGACAGCCCATGAGCCGATGTCACTCGCAACAATCATCAGACAGGCTGACAAAGTGATGACTAGGCCACTGCTCAGCCAGCTCCAAGTCACTGGCAATTGATTCAGAGAGGGCACCAGTTGAGGCGCTGTGAGATTACGCAAGGCCAACCAGTGACTGGGTAAGAAGCCCAGATAAAACAGTCCGAAGATCGATGCTGCAATATCGGCGATGGATCCAGTGATTGGTTGCAGCAGCAACCAGCTGCAAATGGCAGCGCCGGAGAGTGGCAACACCGCATGGGCGATGCTTTCGGGAAGACCTCCCTGAGCTGCCCACTGCGTGCTGAGCAGCAGCAACTGACATGCCACCAGAGTTGTTTTCGTTGCTGGCCGCATGCCCTTGAACTGGGCCATGCGGAAAAACTCCAGCAGTCCCAGGTGAACGATCACCCCAACGGCCAGGGTGAACCACCAACCACCGAGACCGACCACGAGCAGACCAAAACCTCCTGCAGCCAGACCACTGATTAAGCGCTTGCGCAGGATGCCTCTCCTCTCAGTTGTTTGGGTCGTTGCGGCAAGGGCCTCGCTGATCACACGCTTTTAGCAGGAGGCCCTAAAGAGCCGACATGTTTTAAGCGTAACAATCGTTGCCGTGGTCCCTTGCCGCCGATCCATTGGATCAGAAGAAGCCCGATTTGGAAATTTCTGTGCCAATCAAGGTCTTCAAGGCCTCTTTTGTGTATTGATTCAGTTCATCTTGCGCGTCAGCCCAACTGTTTAAAACGCCGACGTTATCGAGGGATTCGGTGATCGTTGTGAACCGGTCGACATCACTTGCTAGACCCTGGCCGAAGGCTCCCTTGAGGTTGGCATTGGTGCTCCATTGAGCCTGATTCCATTTCGCTGCGGCAGACATAACGCCTGTGCGGTAGATGTCGTTGTCTTTCGTGCTTTGAAGGATGGAAAGGGGCAACAATGTTTTATCGAGGCCATCACCTACCTCTCCTTGCCAGTCACTTAATTCGCGCTTGCTTGGATCACGACCATATAAATTCTTAGTTGCCCCCGTCACGATGTCTTTCACGGAAAGATCATTCAGTGGTGCGCCATAACTGGCATCAATCGCGGCTGCTGAATCAGGATTGTCCAAGAGATCGTCGACGAGATCTTGCGGTGTCTGTCCTGCTCCGAGAATGACCGCAGCGTAATCTGCCAGATCAGACGGCCCCATAGTGGAGCCGGTATAGGCCTGATAGGTGAGATTGGTCAGGTTGACGCGTGCTCTTCCTTGTTTGCCACTGAATGTGGACGTTAGGTCGGAATTGCGCACCCCGCTGAGATCATTTTTATTCGCTAAACTGAGTTGTGGAAGATTGAAGAAGAGCTCTTGGGAGGTGTTTTCGAGTCTTGGGCTACTGGATCTATTGCCATAGTGGAATTCTCCATCTTTGGATTCGACACCTTGAGCGATGACAAGTTTGTCACCGAGCACAATGGCTCCAGTTCCAAATACCCCAGAGATGACTGGTGTGGCGGCCGTCGCTGCAGAACGGTAAGTTTGATCTTCGGCGATATAGAGGGGCATTGAATTGTCACGCATATTGTGTACTCGATCGTCTTGCTCAGGCATGGCACCATGGTGGGCGTGGCCACTGTGATCACCATCGGTTTGGTTGAGTTCGGATGTAGCGATGAAGTGACCTGCTTGCAATTGTGTCGTGAAGACCTGGGATCCGCTTGGGGATTGCGTTGTAATCACTAAATCCTCAAGGGCTGACTGGGCATAACTGCTGAACCCCGCTGTGAGGACTACTTCACTGAGATCCTTCAGTGAGTTATCGATGATCAAGGCATCGGCCAAAACGTGATCATCCGGGAAATAGCCACCATTCATCTTTCCCGTTTGATATTTGAGAGAGAGTGCTGCGCCATCTAAAATAAGAACACGCAGTCCATCCTTGATGGCGTAGCTGATAGCAATATCTTGGAAATTGTCCAAATTCATATCAGCCATGGCCACGCTGACTTGGCTGGCTTGTAGATCATCGACGGGGTGAATGTGGTCGTGTCCATCACTCGTTGCTGCCGACATGTCTTTGCAGACCATCCACATATCACCCATTTGATGAGCACCTGAACAACCAAAACTTGCCGCTGCCGCTTCAGCGGCTTCTTTTGTGGCAAACATGGCCTGCTTTTCCATCTGGATTGTTGCGTTAATGTCGTCGAATGGATCGAAGTTAAATTGTTCCGTCCACGACTTGGCTCCATCAGTAGACTCCCAGGCGTTGATGCGAAGATCTTTCAAATCAACCGTTGATGACGTTGCACCTTCAAATCCAGCCGTAACTAAATCGCGTTTTCCATCGCCGCTGAAATCTTCTGCAAATGTCCATGGCGCCAGAACAGAATCGTAAGGGCTGAAGCTATCAAGGAGTTGGGCCTTGTTTTTCAGTGCTGATGCACCATCGTAAATTTCAATCTGCCCAGATACATTCTCATTACCGGGACGGCTAAGGATGATATCTTGCTTGAAATCATGGTTGAGATCGCCTGCTTGGATGCGTTTTACATCTGTTGAGGTGTCATCTAATTTAAGAGTACGTGCCGTGTAATCCTGAGCCAAAGTCAATTCAATTGATCCATCCTTGCTTAATGGCTTGTTTGGTTCGGCTGGCATAAGCCAACTGGAATCAGTATTTTCAACGACGGTGATCACTTCCATCATCCCCGCATCCTCGTGGGGGAGAATATGACAGTGGAAGACGTAAGTGCCAATATAATCTTGGAATAACATTCGGATCTTCTGATCATTTGCACCCCAAGTGGCTAAATCTAATGGATTACTTTTGCTGCTCCACGTTGGTAATGGGTCAATAGCGTGAAAGCTGCCACGCATGGGTGACAGTTCTTGTAGGCCTTTCGTTGGATCGTTGTATTTATAACCCGATGAATTTAACATCGTGACGTCTTCTAGACTTCTTTTCTTGTCTAATTCCGTGTCACTATTGAAGGTTTGATAGTCATTGATGTGAATGTGGAAGGGGTGGCCAATGTATTTGTATGGAAAGTTGACACTCCAGTTGCGTAGGGTCCACTCTTCCATCGTGCCAAGTTGTGCAATGGTGATCGAACCATTCGGGAAGACATGATCATTGATCAAAAATGGTTTTTCATAACCAAACCAGCGCTCATCAAGATCTGGAAATGTTGTAGATTTGACTAGTTTGTTTGTTGACTGATATTGTTGAAATGGAGTTTGTTGTGTTTTGTCTGGATTGGCTGCGTTGTATGCTTCTGCTGCTTGATTATATTGACTAATCCGTTGTTGGGTGGGAATGTCGCGTTCCTCTGCTGGGCCAACCAAGACTTGTTTGGCCCAATTGAATTGTCTCGTGCGTAGTGGTTTCCATCGATCTTCTCCTTTCGAATTGGTTTTGAATAGATCTACACTGGGCACTGAGTTTGTGTCGTAATCCTCGGGCTTGGTTGAGGGTTCAATTTTTTGTACCGAAATCTTTTGATTGGCTTCGTCGATCTCGTCTTGGAGCTGTTCATCGGTCAATGAAGGCACGCCATCATTGACGATAAAGTGAGCTAAAGGGCCAGCACTTCCTCCAATACTCGCGCCTTTCTGTTGTGCTGCTGTTGTGAGATCCGGGTAACCACCCATGTTAAGGGTTTTGAATGTGGCAATCTCGTCTTTGAAGGTATAGGTTGATGTAATTTCTGTGGTTCCTTCTGGCAGATAGACCAAGACATCGACACGTTTTGCGGGTGCAAGTGAAACCACATTGTCTTGCTGCTTATACATCGCTGGTACTTTTGTTGGCGCAGCTGTTGATAATGTTCCGCTTGCTGGTCTGATCTGGGGAAATTGGTGTCCATCCTCTCCGTAAATCCACATCGGCAATGTCTTGCCGTTGTTGGTCAAGCTAATGTTGTAAAAAGCTTGGTTGGCTTGGTTGCTCAGTGTGATCGACTGCCAGCCACCTTTGCCTGCCTGTGCTTGAGGTTGAAATTCGCCATTGACCGTGACCATGGTCATGGCGTTGCTTAATAGTGGGAAATTATCAAAACCAGTCAATTCTAAAGAGCCAGTATCTGAATCAATACCCAAATCCATCATCTTGATCACGGCTAAATTGCGTGGGATATCTTCAAAGCCGGGAACTTTACTGAGTGGATCTCCCACTTGCAGGAAGCCTGATAGGCCTCCATAAACCTGTTGATTTACCGATGGATGATAATGGGGATGGTACCAATAGGAGCCTTGACCATGATCAAACGGGAGATCGATGATTGTTGTCCAATCTTGGCCTGTCGTGAATCTGGACACCACATTGTCACCAAATCCTGTGGGATTGGTGTGTGATCCGTGCAGGTGATAATTGGTTGAAGTGGTGCCTCCTAGACCATCGCTTGCCGAGTTTCCATAGGTGCTATTGACGGCAACAGTTGAGTCTTGAACTTGCTTGGTGCTTAGATTGCCTATTCTGATGTCATTGGAGAAATTGAGCCTGATCTGATCTCCGGGATTGACCATTAACACTGGACCCGGATAACTGGTCCCTTCATCTTCTAAGCCGTATGTGTACAGCAAAGCTGGATACCATAAATCGGGATTAACACCTTCGGCTAATTTTTGACGACCCTCTGGCAAATGTTGCAATAAACTTGGGATGTCAAAGTCAGATGAGATCGTATCCTTTAGATCGGATGTGCTGTCATATTTTGACCATAATTTGGCAGGGTCATAATTGTCGAGGTCTTTTATTTTCTCGTACCATTCGTCAGTCTTAGTGCCATTGCTGCTCCAAATATCATCATCTGACGCAGCGTTTTCTGATCCTGGACCATTATATCCAATCATCACGAGTGATTTCATCGATTTATTCCTTGCTTGCGACGTCCATTTTTTGATTACCTTAGAGTAAACACCCCCGAAAATTGATGATGAGTCAACTTGGTCTGACTCCGTTGTTGACCCATCAGTGCCAGCATCGTTTGACGAAAGTGATTTTGCTGTGATCTGTGGTCTGAACCAATCGGTGATAAATTTATTGACTCCTGGAATCGTTACAGGGTCGCTTGTGATATTCAGATCTGTTTCAAGTAAGTTCTTGTTTTTCTTTCCAGATTTGTTTTCAATGGTTATATTGGCTCCTGAACCTGATTGCTTCAGGCTGGATGAAAAAGCGATGTTTGGAGTGATGCCGTCCTGCTTGCGTGGGAACAAGCTGCCAATCACATAGTTCATTTCACTTGTCATGATTGGTTACTCAAAATAGTCTTGTATAAGTTTAATTAGGCGATGCTCGCTTATAGCCTCAATGACCTGAAATCTTCTGTTTTAGGCCGGTTGGCCTTGATGTTTTCACTTTTTCTTACTTTTCTTGCTTGCAGTTGTCTGCTTTTGAGTGAATCCCAGAGGATCTACCTGGCAGGATGGGGATTTCGGGCCAAAATAAGGGTGGTCGCTGATCCCCTGATGACTGCATCCATTGAAGATCAAAGCCAGCAAAACAAGTTCACGTCGCTCTTTGTGGATAAGGCGCATCCTTCGATGTATGCCTTGAACCCTGCTGAAGATTGCGCTAAGCACATCGAAATTGTGGAGCAAAATGATCTGGCGAGAGTGATCAAATATGTTCTTAAGCCTGGTGAAAAAACGGGTTGGCATTTTCACGATCTGGGTTTTCTAACAATTCAGCTTTCAGAAGGTACGTTGATGAATTACGTTGCCAAGGATCATAGTGAAATGGCTACAGCGACTGGTCGGGAAACACATTTCAAGCCAGGTGCTGCTGTTTCTCATAAGGCCCCTCTATTACATAATGCTGTGAACACAGGTGACTGTGATGTGATCGCTTATGAAATAGAATTTTTGCGTGCTCCTGCGACTGCTCGCATGAGTGAATTCGATCACTGATGTTAATTGGCGGGAGTGCTCAGTTTTGCCTGACGATTTGTTGGGACGAGTCTGAGTACTCTTTGATCTGAAAGGCTTGCCAAAGGCCTAGGGAGAAAAGCAGAATCAATACCATGATTTCTATGTGCATAATGTCCAACAGTTCTTGCTTAGGAATAATGTCACTCAGTCTTAATTGGGGAAGCTTAATGGATCGAACCAGAGTTGGTAATGCCGCACCTAATGATAAGCCTAGATTAATAATCAAAGTATTAACAGAAGCGCCACGCATCGATTCTTCCGCTGGAAAATTAGCCATTGCCAATCGACTCAGTTGAGCTGTATTTCCGACCAGTACTCCAACTGCGACTACGGCCAACCAGTCCATCCAACGGAACCCAATCGCATCAACCGATAACAATGTTAGTGCTCCTGCAAATGCGATTAAAAATGTCATCACCATTAAACGTCTGACTCCTAATCTCTTGCAGGCAAACCCACTGGTGAAAGACATTGCCCCCACGGCCAGGCAAAATGGCAACAGGGCCAATGTTGAGTCCAATTCACTTTTTCCTTGTATGGAATGGAAATAGCCCGTCAATAAGACAAGCATGGCCATGAATAGGCAGCGGATCAGCAGCTGCAACATGGATGGTCTCCACCACTGTGCATGCAAAAGTCGACGAAGATTGATGGCTGGATGATTGGACACATGCAAGTGTCGCCACGTCCAGAAAAATAGGCCTACAATCACTGCCAAAAGTGTGATCAGAATCGAGGCTGTTAAACCACTTCCCATTGTGATTGTATATAAGGTTAAAAATGGAAGGAGTGCCAGCCCAATAAATCCCCTGATATCCATCGGAGGCAATTTTTGATTAGACGCGTATGTTGGTAATCGATATAACATCACCAGTGCAAAAATCGTTGGTATGGCTGCTGCAGGAAAGACAAAACGCCAGTTGGAGACGGATTCAATCCAACCACCCAAGAGAGGGCCGATCACTGTTCCCAGCGTGACGCTTGCGGACCAGTAGCCAAAGGCAACCGGTTTTTCTTTCCCACTAAACAAGCGATTCATGAAGGCCAGCGCTACTGGCGCTAAAACTGCCGATCCAACTCCAGATAGAATTCTGCCAAGAATCAACAGCGATGCACTATTGGCTACAGCGGCAAGACATGCCCCTGCAATGAAGATAATCAGCCCGTACGTGTATAAACGGCGTAGTCCATAACGGTCACCTAAATCTCCAGCCGGAATTGATAAACTCGCCGCGGTCAGAGAATACACAATCAACGTCCATTCGCCGATGCTCGGTACATTTGGGAAAGCCTTACCAATGGGCACCAAGCTCGCCATGACGATGTTGGTGCTGAGTAAAATCGACATCGTTGGCAGGCAAAGAAGAACTAGCAGCAGCCAACGATCGTCTCTTCTTTGTTCTGTCATGACAGATGTCAAGATAAGGCCCAAGGCATCAGTGAATAGGCCGATCGAATTGCTCCCTCCTGCCATGCCGGCAGGTGACTACACCAGTCACCTGCAAACGCTACTGATCCGCAGGGTTTCGCGACAGTGCTAAACCATTTTTGATAGAGCTCAGGTGTCCAAGCAACCCAGGGAGATCGTATGTGAGGAACATTCTGCCAGGCAATGGTAAGCAAAGTGGAGTCATTTAGTTCATCTTCGATTTGTGGATGAATACGTTTTGCGAGTTCAACTGTGAGTTCGCAGCGCTGTTTTGGCTTGAGTTTCCCGAGTGCTTCGCCATATTTGAGAGCTGAGTATGCCATGACCAAAAAGCCACCTGCGGGATTATGGAAGTCTCTATTTGGATACCAGATCTGTTGATTTGGAAGATTTGTGAAACTGATGCCGCCATAGATGCCAAGGTCTTCTTCCCAAAAACGGCGACGCATCCATCCACCAACTTTGACAGCAGAACGTTGGGGAATTGACCGCAATCCTTCGAGATATTCAGCGGGCAAATCAAGTTCCATTCCGTGCATGGCTTGAGGCTGCATCGCCAGCACGACCCGATCTGCTTCAACCTCGATCTCATCTGAGCAGTGATCTACAGCACGTAATTTCACCCCACCCGAACTGCAACGTTCTAGTTGTGTTAGACGGCGGTTCAATCGAAGCTGGTCTTGAAGTTGATTACTCAGGGCTTGAATGAGACCATCATTTCCGCCCTCCAGCTCAAACATACTGAGCTGTTCATCGATGACATCTGGGCTTCGCCTTGGATCGTCATACCAGAGCCTCAATCCTAGAATCTGGTCTAGAGTCAGAGGCTGCTTGACAACGCCTGGTGAATCAATACCTCCACGGCTGTGTTCATAGCCTTGTCGCCCTCCTGCCCGATATTGCCACTCCCCCGACGCATTTTTATGCACATCAAAATTGTCATGGAGCCAATCCTCAAATGCATCTGATAGCTCCTCAGATATCTCACTATTCTCGTCTAACCATGGACCTACCTTTGCAGCCAATTCTCCGATGCGACCTTGTCCGTCAAATTGAAGTTGTCGGTTGCGTACGATGACATCTTGATCAATTCTTGGGAAGAAGCGATGGACGAGTGCCGACCGATTAAGAGTTTGATAGGGGCGAAGTTCTAGACCAAAACATCGGCAGTAATGCAACACTGCTCTGTGATGATGCGAGATGCGACCAGGACCTGCATTGAGATAAGCCCCTTGAGGTAATTTGCAGATCTGGTCGGGATGTCCCTCTTCTTTAATTGTTTCACCAGGGCGCACTGTCAGGTTGCGCCCACCAACACGACTTGATGCTTCCCAGAGTTCAACATTGGCGCCACGTTGATTTAATTCGTAGGCCAGAACGAGACCGGCAACACCTGCACCCACAACAATGGTGCGTGAAGAGGGATGACTTGGGTGTAGGTCTGGTGGCTCGCCGGAATCTTTCTTGGTGGGGTGTCCCCCCAACTTCCGGATTAATTCAAGTGTTTGAGCATCACCAAAATGACTCTCTACTAGGTTCAGTAGAGAGGTGAGAGTCTCCTGGGAAAATGTCATTAACTTAGGTTAGTTTTTCCTCAAGTGCAGTGATGACCCCTTGATCAATTAAATCGCTCAACAATTGTTTTGTCTGATCACGTGTTCGTTCGAAGAACAAGGCCTCATGAGCGATTGATGCGATCGTGTGCGTGCCATCGCAATGGTTCAGAAGGCGACTCTCATCAGCACTCAATTGACGAACAACAACGTTGTGGTCGTAATCCGCGTGAATGAGAAATGTTTCTGGGCCGTTTGGACAAAATGGCACGACCTTGTTTTTGGAATTAGAGTCGACAAGTTTGTTCAGGGCAACAAGATCGAAGCCGGAGACGCACATCCTTGAAGACGAGTTCAGTCTTGGACGTAACCATATAAACGATCGATGATGCATACGTTTGTGCAAGGTTTCAGCTGAAACTTGGATTTGGTGAGGCATTAATGAGACCCAGTGGCATCGCCAATCCAAGAACGCTGCCGCTACAAGTGCTTGTGCTGCTGTGAACTTGCACTGTGCATCGACTTCGACGTTGGCCGACAACTTTTGCCAAATACTTTCATTTTCCTTCAATTCTCCGAGATAACTAACAAATTCTGTTGCCAATGCCTGTGCACTTAAAGGTTCGCCCAAGGACTCGGCATAAAATTGTTCAATTAATGTTTCGAAGGTTGTTTCACCGAGCAACCATTCCAGTGACTTGTAGATGGAATGTAGGGGATCAATTGTTCGCGCCATGGCGCGATGTAGATAGATTCCTAGAACTTCACCGCTGTCCTTAAAGGCTGGGGCAGGAATGATTTGATCTAGCAACCAATCCGTTGGTTTGTCATGCAGGCTGGTGAGAAATTGTTGCTGAAGACGGACAATTTGTTGTGATCTCATTGTTCTGCTCCAAGGGAGTAAGGGCGAAGTCTCTTGCTGATTTTCTCAACTTCCTGAAGGGTTCGTTCGAGAGGTGGAACGTTGTTTTCCCACTCGAGAAGTGTGGGCCAGGGGCCAAAAAGGCTTAGAGCTTGTTCATAAAGATCCCACACTTCATCATGAACCGCCTCTCGGTGGTAATCAATATAGAGAGATCCTGCGCCAACCTTTTCTAGAGTGCATCCAGCCATGTGGTACCCACGAACACTTTCAGGTCTTAATCTACTCAGTTCAGTCCAGGGGTCTTCCTTGAAATTCATCGCATTACCCCAGATATTATTGATATCTAGTAAGACGTAGCATCCAGACCGTTTGGTGATTTCATTGATGAATTCTATTTCCGAGAAGTTTGATTCTTTGTACCGCATGTAGCTGCTCACATTTTCAAGTAAAATCGGAGATCCAATAATGTCTTGCGTTTCTTCAATTCGTTCGACCATGTATTGGATGGTCTCTTCAGTTTGTATTAACGGTATGAGGTCGTGAAAGTGGTGTTTCGATAGAGAGCTCCAGGAGAAGTGGTCAGAAAAAACAGCCTCCGGATGCTCCTTGAGCAGCTGCCGAACCAAAAGTAAATATTCGCGATCTAGTGGACCAGATGAGCCGATTGATAATCCAAAACCGTGCAGAATTACATTGTAATAGCGACGCAATTCATCCAGCTGATCCCTGTAAACACCTCCTTGCTCTTGCAGGACATGTTCAGGGTGGATTTGGATGAAATCTAATTCTGGTCTCTTGTCAAACAGCTCTTGAGCATTCTCATGACAAAGGTTTAAACCTGCTGAAGCTCTTGCTAGCCCTGTGGACAGAGGGGTGAGCGATGCCGTTGGTGGCATTGGAGTGAAGAAAGATCACTGCACTCAAGGTAGTGAATGAACGAGGGGTTGACGTCTTTTTGACATGTCTTTTTCCTCATTTTTTTCGATTAGCTCGAGCCGAACAGGAACCTCGCCAGCCTGCATCATTTGAAGCTGTTGAGCCGCTCCATGGGCGAGGTCAATGATCCGCCGCTGCCGGTGGGGGCCTCTGTCGTTGATGCGCACGATCACCGATCGGCCGTTCGTCAGGTTGGTGACACGCACAAGGGTCCCGAATGGCAGGGTGCGATGAGCGGCGGTCAACGTTCCAGGCCTGAATGTTTCCCCACTCGCTGTTCGGTTGCCGTAGAAGCCAGGTCCGTACCAGCTTGCAGCTCCATTCACCACTCGCATGAGTTGTGATTCGGCTTGGGCTGGCAGGCTCGCCAAGATCAGCGGAAGAACAAAAAGGAGCATTAAATTGGTTGCCTCGACCAGTCAGCTCTTCTAGTTACTGTGCTGATCTAAGTTTCGACGCGTCTTATTCCAGGACCACCAATCGCACTGTCTTAGGTATTTGTTCGCCCCACATGTTGCGTTGGTTGATTAACCAATTAAGGCGTACCTGATCGATCCGCTCCCCTGGAATCACGATTGGAATCCCTGGTGGATAAGGACACACCAGTTCTGCAGCGATACCTCCTACGGCTTGATCGAGATCGACGTCGATCGACCTTGCTCGCCAAGCTTTGGCTAGTTCCATAACCGGTTGACTCACCAGTGGCAGCGGTGCGGGGATAAAGCGAGATTGAGCCTCTCGGTTGGGATGAGCCGCTACAAGATCAGACCAAGCACGACACAGGTGGCGTTCCAGTCCTCGATGTGCTTTGAAGCCCAGGCAGAAGGTCAATGTGGCTGGTTCGGGGAGTTCTGCGGCTAGCCCTCGTGGCAGAAACCAGTGGTCTGCCTCTAGGCCACTGATCCCGGCAACTCCTGTATGTAAAACCAATCGCAGTGGGTCTTGATTGACCAGCAGGGGGACGCCCTGCTCTCGGAGACGATCGGCGAGGTTACGCGCTGAATCCAAGCTTCTACGCAGGGCCTTGCGACCAGACGGTTGTTGCCATTCCGCAAGCGCTGCTTCGCAGGAGGCCAGCAGCAGAGCACTGGGGCTGGTGGTCTGCAACCAACTCAGGCTGCGATGAATGGCGTGTGGATCGATGCGATCCCCTTGCAGCCAGAGCACAGCGGTTTGCGCCAAGCCAGATGCTGATTTGTGCAAGGAATGCACCACCAGATCGGCACCGCAGTGAAGTGCCGAATGCGGTAGGGCAGGATCAACCTCGATGGCGAAATGGCTGCCATGGGCTTCATCGACCAGCACTGGCCAGTTCCGCTCGTGAAACAACCGGATCAAAGGTGTTGGATCGGTTGCGTAGCCCTGATACGTGGGATGAACCAGTAAGGCGGCGGCAATGGCTGGGCCGTTGGTGGGCAACGCAGCCAGAACCCTGTTCAGCCAAGCTTCATCCGCTGGGGCTGGTTGGCCCCGGTCTGCCAGCCATGGCAAATCGAACAGCACCGGTGTCAAATGGCCAAGCAAGCAGGCCTGGATCACACTGCGATGCACATTCCGTGGGAGCAGCACCGCTTGTCCAGGACTGGTGATGGCCAGGAGTGCTGCCTGCAACAAACCTGTTGCACCGTGGACACCAAACCAACAATGCTGAGCTCCCATCGCGGTTGCTGCAGTGCGTTGACTGTCTGCAACCGCACCGCTGTCTAGCAGTGGTCCACCTAGTTCAGGCAGTTCTGGTAGATCCCAAGAGCCTGGTCTCCCTCTTAACAGCTGTTGCAACGGGGCTGGCAAAGTTGCCCCGCGCGTGTGGGCCGGCAGGAATAAGGGGCGTTTGATCCGTTGACGGAGCAGAGGAATGATCTTCAGAGGGGTGCTCCAACGTTGAAACGGTTCCAATCACTGTCTTAAGCAGGAAAGCGTTTTTGAGGTTCAAACTTGACAACGCATCCGACCATTCGTTCAGGCAAGTCTTCTCTGACCTCTGCTTTGACAGTCGAACGAATTGTGTCGTGATTGGGCTGAATTTCCCTACAGTCGCAAACCGCTTTGCCCAGTCTTGATGCGATACGAACCCAGACGGGATCTGCTTTGGGTGCTGCTGCGTCCCTGGGTGGCAATCCCCAGATTGATCGCGGTGCTTTGGAGTCTGACTGGGCTTGTGCTGGCCATCCTTGTGGAAGGTTCTCGTGAGGATCCCCAGGTTCAGAAGCGTCTTGCTCGCCGCATCCTCAACACTCTGACTGGGCTTGGACCCTGTTTCATCAAGGTTGGACAAGCATTGTCGACACGCCCTGATTTGGTGCGTCGCGATTGGCTGGAAGAGCTCACACGTCTCCAAGACGACCTACCCGCTTTTCCCCACGCCATCGCTTTAAAGCGGATTGAGGAGGAGTTGGGCGCACCGGCCGATGAATTATTTGCGGAGTTTCCGGAGTCGCCTGTTGCGGCAGCGAGTCTTGGACAGGTTTATAAGGCTCGCTTGCAGGGAGATTTTTGGGTTGCGGTCAAGGTTCAGCGCCCAGGTCTCACGTTCATTCTGCGCCGTGATTTGGTGCTGATTCGGCTTCTGGGCATCATCACGGCTCCACTATTACCGCTCAATCTCGGGTTCGGACTCGGTGACATAATTGATGAATTTGGTCGTAGCCTATTTGAAGAGATCGATTACAAACAAGAAGCTGCCAATGCGGAACGATTCGCAGCTCTTTTTGCTGACAATCCAGCCGTTTATGTGCCGCAGGTTGAACGTTTGCTCAGTTCCAGACGCGTTTTAACAACCGCCTGGGTCGAGGGGGCCAAGATGCGGGATAGTGAAGAACTAAAGTCGCTTCGCTTGGATCCAACCGCGTTGATTCGTACCGGAGTTATCAGCGGTTTGCAACAACTTTTGGAGTTTGGATACTTCCACGCAGATCCTCACCCCGGCAATCTGTTTGCCCTGAGAGGTCGCACGGGAGATCTGGGTCATGTTGGCTACGTTGACTTTGGAATGATGGATACGATCAGTGATCGGGATCGCCTCACGCTCACCGGAGCTGTCGTCCATCTCATTAATCGAGACTTCGCTGCATTGGCCAAGGATTTTCGAAGTCTTGGTTTCCTTCGTCCCAATGCTGACCTCACACCAATTATTCCTGCTCTTGAGGAGGTCCTCGGGGGAAGTCTTGGCGATTCTGTTGGTTCTTTCAACTTCAAAGCGATCACAGATCGCTTTTCGGAACTGATGTTTGATTACCCCTTTCGTGTCCCTGCTCGTTTTGCATTAATCATCCGTGCGGTTGTGAGTCAGGAGGGTTTGGCATTACGATTGGATCCAGATTTTCGCATCATTGCTGTTGCTTATCCTTATGTAGCTCGTCGCCTTCTGGCCGGAGATACCAGTGAAATGCGCGAAAAGTTGCTGGAAGTTATTTTTGATGGAGATGGACGGATACGAATCGATCGATTGGAGAGTTTGCTGGCAGTGGTTGGTCAAGATGCTCCTACTCCTGGGAAAGAGTTGCTGCCGGTGGCAGGTGCTGGCATTCGCTTGTTGTTCAGTCGTGATGGGTCCGATTTGCGCCGTCGCCTTTTGCTGACGTTGATTCGTGACGATCGTCTACACGTCGATGATGTGCGGGCAATGGTTGCACTGTTGGGTCGCACCTTCGGACCAGCTCGTTTAGCAGGAGGTATTTTGCAGCAACTCAACCCCCTGGCGGCAGCATGATCCAGCAGGTGATAATGCTGATCGAGCTAAAAACTACAACAGTTAGAGGCCAAATTTCATCGAGTCGATGCAATCGCTGTTCGATTAGTTGTTTTTGAGGACCATCGGGCATTTCATCCATCTCGCCATATCGTCGACCGATCCAGATCACTAAAACAAAGGCCAAAAGAGTTACGACATAAGCAACGACATAGACCTCGTCGAGAAAAGTTAGGAAAGGAAGGTCTGGTAATTCGTCGCGATAGGTTTGTTGCAGAAAAACGAGTGTCAGCAAAACTGTTACGGGGATACCTGCGCGGGCATCTTGTTCGTCTGCTCGTACTTTGAAGACAAGCAGCACCATGGTCATGACAACAAGAAGAGGCAACATCAGCCTCCAGAAGGCAGACCAGGCTGAGGTGCCAAAGGAGATGTCGAAAACGACTTGGCTGTAGTCATCAGAACCACCACCGAGACCAAAATTTGTGGCGTAATTATGTCGATATTCAGCAATCGACCAGCCTCGATTTAACCAACCGATAATGCCTGCGAAGAGCCCCATCCCACTGTTTTGAATATCAGGCTCAAAACGGAGATGGGCGTAGTCGAAGTTGCCATCCACATCGTCTGCTTCGATCACCAATGGCAGGCTCACGGTGACAAAAGGGAAGTGACGAAAACTTGCCTTGTCGATATAGAAACGTCCCAAGTAGCGAAACAACTGGTAGTAGCTTCCATCGGCCCATCTCTCTGGAGATTTGGATAACGGTGTCAGCACTGGATCGGCATCAGAAAGCAGACCATTAAGCAGAACAATTCTTTCATCGATGCTGAGATCTCGTTCTTCTAAGTAATTCTGTAGTGCGGCGTTCCAATGCAGCCACACATAGCCATTGGAGGCGTAACTGGGAATGCTCAGATCGAGGTCGTAGGTACTGGTTGCATAAACGCCCACCTGCACCTGATATCTGGAATTCTCGAGAGCCTGTTGATCGATTTTGGTTTCACGGTCACTGAGTTGTTCTCCTCGCAGAGAACTCCATCCGTCTCCCGGGAGGCGTTTGACATCTGTGGTGAGTGCCCGTGAGGAGGAGGCGAGCCTTAAGGCGTCCCGGCTGGGGACGCGCCCCACATCCAATTGGGTGATTCCTGAAACAGCCAGGAGAGCAGCAAGCAGAATTGAAACGGCGGCGAGGATGTTCCAATGCTTCTGTTTCCTCGGGGCCATCGTCGGCGTGGAACTTGTCTCACTTTGGCTGGCGGAGCTCTGCTTGCCTGTCTTGCCTTTGTTCCATCGCGTTCGCTGATCGCTGAAGACGCTCTTTCCAAGCCGGCATCACTGCGGGGAGGGCTCGAGTTGGTCCTCGGTCAGTCGTTACCGATTACAGGGCCATCGGGCCAACTAGGCCGGGATTACAGACGTGGGGCAATCAGTTGGTTTGAACATTTGAACCGACAGGGGGGCATTCATGGGCGGCGGATCCGTTTGGTCAGTCTTGATGACCAATACGAGCCGGATCAGACACTCCGCAACACAAAACAATTGCTGGAACGACGCAATCTGTTGGCCTTATTCGGTTATGTGGGAACACCAACGACCAAGGTGGCTCTGCCTCTGATTGAATCGGAGAAAGTCCCTCTGATTGCACCGATGACAGGTGCCAGCCTGTTGAGACGCCCGGGTCTGGGGATGGTGTTCAACCTGCGGGCGAGTTATCGCAAGGAGATTGCCGTCATCGTCGACGGACTTGTGCACGATGCTCGTCATCGCATCGCTGTGGTGTATCAGAACGATGCGTTCGGTCAGGACGGTCTCAAAGGGGCGTTGGCTGCCTTGAAGAGCCACGGTCTCGAACCAGTGGTGACCGCCACGGTCGAGCGCAATTCCGATCAGGTCTCTCAAGCGGTCGACCGTCTGATGAAAGCGCAACCCAATGGTGTTGTGATCATTTCTGCATATGTGAGCTCAGCAGCCCTCGCCAGTGATTTGCGTGCGCGCGGTAATCGCGCGCAAATCATGAATGTCTCCTTTGTTGGCACAAAAGCGCTGCAGCAGGCGATGCCCGTAGGAGAGGCCAATGGGATTGGTGTGGCTCAGGTTGTTCCTTTCCCGTGGAACCGTTGGATCCCAGTGGTGGCTGAATATCAGCGGTTGATGCGCCTGACCCATGAAGATCCCAGTTTTGGATTCACCAGCCTTGAGGGGTTTCTGGCTGCGCGGATGATGACTGAGGCACTGCAGCGGGCCGGTGCAGACCCAACGAGGGAGCGCTTGGTCGAAGCGCTGGAATCGATCCATTCTCTTGACCTCGGAGGTTTCAAGCTCCAGATGAGCCGCACCGATCACCAAGCCAGTGATTTTGTGGAACTCACCTTTCTTGGCTCCCAAAGTTGGGAGCCTTAAGCAAGCGTCGCTAAGGTCGCTGACCGGATCGGTTCCGCCGCAATGATCGATGACCTCAGCACAGAAGAGCTGTTGCTGCAGATGATGGTGCTGCCTCAGCCCCCTTATTTCCTAGCAGGAGCAGGCCTTCTGATGGCGTTGCTCTGTGGACTGACGTTTTCTCGATTGGTGCAGGGAAAACTGGAGGGTTGGAAGCAGGATCGTTTGCCCTTGTTGCCTCTTGGCAACGTCCAAATCAGCATCAGTTACTCCGGAACGTTGATCGGGGTCACGTTGTTTATTGGTTGTTGTTTGCAGATCTTTGGCTTTGCCTCCGGAGCTGCACTGCTCGTCGCCCTTGTTCTCTCGCTGTTGACGGGTGGTGCGTTGTGGGTGCAGCTGGAACGGTTGATGAAGCAGGTGGAAAGTGGTCAGTTCAAAGCCGTTGATTTCGACAACTTCGATGAGTTCTTCTAAAGCTCATTTGATGCGGCGGCTGACTCTGTTGACATCAGAGTCCAGACTGTGTCGTGATTGCGATCTTTCAGGTGATCAGTCCAATGCCTGTCTCAACTGTTGAGACAAGTCGCCTTTTGTTAGTCGAAGACGACGACAGCATTCGAGAGACTGTTGATGAGGCTTTGCGTGCTGAGGGGTACGAGGTGGTTCCCTGTGCTGATGGGTCGGAGGCTTTGACGTTTCTGACCCATGAAAGCGAGCAGTTTGATCTGTTGGTGCTTGATCTGATGCTGCCTGGTCTCGGAGGACTTGACTTATGTCGCGAGCTACGCCGAACGAATGACAACACTCCAATTTTGGTGATTAGTGCTCGAGATAGTGAGACAGATCGGGTGCTCGGCTTGGAGGTGGGAGCTGATGATTACCTGGTAAAACCCTTTGGATTACGAGAGCTTGTGGCCCGTTGTCGCGCTTTGCTCCGCCGGGCCCGACAGGTGTCGATGTCCCTGCCTGAGATCTATACCTATGCCAATCTTTCCATGTTTATCCATGAGTGCCGAGTCACTCGTAATGGTCAGGATCTCAATCTCTCTCCTAAGGAATACAAGATTCTTGAACTTTTTCTAAAACATCCAAAGCGGGTTTGGAGTCGTGATCAATTGCTTGAAAAAGTTTGGGGCTTGGATTTCTTTGGTGACAGTAAAACGGTTGATGTTCACATTCGTTGGCTGCGCGAAAAGATTGAGGAACAACCTTCCGCTCCAGAACTGATCCGAACCGTACGCGGTTTCGGCTATCGCTTCGGTTGACGTTGTCTCTGTGATGACGTTCACCGTTGTCGGCCTTTTGTTGGGAGTTGTGCTGACCCTGTCGGTTCAGCGTTGGAGTCGACGTCGGCAGTTGATGTCTGATGAGGATTGCCCTGGCTTTGCAGCAGGTGCGATTAATACGCCTCAGTTGCTGGCTTGGATTGATGCTGCAACGCAAGGCTGGATGATCTTGGCTCCAGATCTCACGATTGCCTACATCAATGCTCGCGCAGAGCGCTTGCTTCACCTCTCGCGCAATCTGCTGGTTCGAGGCCTTCATTTGGACCAGGTCCTTTCGATTCCACAACTGGACGAGGCAATCGTGAGTACCCGGCATCTGCAACGCCCTCAGCGCAGCGAATGGCACCAGTTGGGAGAACCATTAGAAGCATTTGTCTTGCCTGGTACTGATGAGTGGCTGTTGGTCTTGATTCAGAGTCGCCAATCATTGGAGGCGCAACAGCAGCAGCAGGAGCGATGGGTTGGTGATGTGGCCCATGAATTGAAAACACCACTGACAGCCCTGATGTTGGTGAGCGATCGGCTGGAGATGGCCGTTGATGGCAAAGACACTGTTTTAGTGCAGCGGTTGCAGCGAGAACTCCACCGCCTCCAGCAGATGGTGAACGATCTGTTGGAACTCTCCAGACTTGAAAATTGTCTTCCCCAAGACAGCGGGAGTTACACCCTGCTCACCTTGGAGGATTTGGTCGACAGTGCCTGGAGCAGTATTCGTCCATTAGCGGAGCAACGTCAGGTCACGTTGGACTTGGATCGTTCGGAATCTGGCCCACTGATGGGAGATCAAAGCCGTCTCCATCGGGCTGTGCTGAATCTGCTTGATAATGCTCTGCGTTACTCCCCGAATGGGGGGCTGGTTGAGGTGGAAGTGCTGCCGAGCGGTGGCTGGTGGTTGTTAACCATCCGCGATCATGGCCCAGGTTTGAGTGAATCAGATCTCGGCAAAATGTTTCACCGCTTTTATCGGGGTGATCCATCCCGCTCCCGCGCAGCAAGCACCGGCAGTGGTCTTGGTCTGGCGATTGTGCAGCAGATCGCCGTGAACCATGGCGGCAGGGTTGAAGCTCGTAATCATCCTGATGGCGGCACTTGCCTTGAGCTTTTGTTGCCGAAGAGTTTGCCGGAGTGACGCGACAGCGCCTTCAGAAATTGATCGCTGCCGCTGGGCTCTGTTCTCGTCGTCGGGCCGAGCAATGGTTGCAAGAGGGACGTGTCACCGTCGACCAAAGAGTGGCGCACTTGGGTGATCAGGCTGATCCCGATCTGGAAACGATCCGTGTGGATGGCCGGCTTCTCAACATCAGTGATCAACGTCGCGTGCTGTTGCTGAATAAACCGATTGGAGTGATTTGCAGCTGTCATGACCCTCAGGGGCGAACCACCGTGATGGATTTATTGCCCGCGTCCCAGCGCAACGGTTTGCATCCTGTGGGTCGTCTTGATGCCGACAGTCGTGGGGCATTGCTCTTGACCGATGCCGGCGCACTCACGCTCAAGTTGACCCATCCCCGTTATGACCACATCAAGACCTATCGGGTTTGGGTGCAAGGTCGCCCCCAACAGACAACCTTGGAACGCTGGCGACAGGGGCTGTGGCTGGACGGTCGTCAAACCCGCCCAGCCACAGTGCAACTGTTGCGTCAGCAGGGGCCATGCAGCCTTTTGGAAGTGATGTTGAAGGAGGGGCGCAATCGCCAAATCCGACGGGTAGCAGAGGTGCTTGGCCATCCCGTGCTCGACCTTCAGCGCATCGCCATCGCTGATCTGCAGCTCGGTGATCTCGTTGAGGGCTGTTGGCGCCAACTCAGCACGACAGAATGGGCGCCATTGCTTGATGGCGACGCGCCCCGCACCCAGCGGCAAAGACCATGCGACTGAAGTTTCCGCGCCTTTGGTGGCGCCGCCATCGTGGTGATGCCGGCATGGCTGGTGATCCTGTTGTCAGTCAGGAGGAAACCCTGCAAAACATCGGTGTGATGTTGCGCCATCGCCGTCAAGACTTGGGCTTGACCTTGCGTGATCTGGCCACCGAAACGCGGATCACAACGCCGGTGATCGAAGCGCTTGAGCGCGGTTGGCGTGATCGTTTGCCGGAACGGGCTTACCTGGCTTCGATGTTGCCCCAGCTCGAACAGCGTTTGGATTTGCCGCCGGGCAGCCTTGAGCCTGTTTTACCGCCACGGGCGGACAACCGTCGGGTTAATTCAGTCGGTCTGAGGCGGTTTACTCCAGGAAGCATCGATGTTTTTACAACCTGGCAAGGGAGTGTTGTGTATGCGCTCGTGATCAGTCTCAGTGTGTTGGCGCTGAATCGTCAGCAGCAGGAGCTCACCCAACGCAATACCCAAAATTTGGAACCGGTTCGCGCTGATCTTCAGACTCTTGAGAACAAGGAGGGCCTGCTCAGCAGGGATCCCTCTGTGCTGGCTTTAAGACCACTCACCCAGGCGAAGGACGGACGACCGGAACAGTGGTTGAACGCTGGTGGTGGTGATCCGTTGAACTCGCCCGGAGTGCTGCAAGTGACCCTGAAGGCTCCGCGACGTGTCCAGGTGTCTAGCCGGGGTGGCGATCGACTGGACCTGAAGGGCAGTGCTGGCCATCTCACGCTGCAACTTCTACCGCCCATTCAGCTCACCATCAGTCCACCACCGTCTGCTGAAGATCAAGTGCTTTGGAACGGTGAGCAGCAGCAGTCGGATGCCCAAGAGAAAGGGCTTTATCGCATGGCAGATGCCCCACGTAAGCCCTCGGCTCCGGCGCGGGAGCGGCCCCAAACGGCACCCCGTTCGCCATAACCGCCTAAAGCTCCTTGCAGACTCTCATTGAAGTGCGGTAAACGCCAACTCCAATTGCCTGTGCTGGTTCCAGGTGTATTGAATCGGGCCTGGTCATCGAGGTGGAGCAGATCCTGAAGGGGGGCCACCACCAGTCCAGCTGGAGTGGCGAAGGCCATGTCAAATAAGGTCCATGCAGGCGAATCCTCCGCACTTTTCATCCGTGTTGAGATTCGGCCGCGGCTTGCGTCATCCAGTTGTCTCCACCAACCCAACGTGGTCGGATTGTCGTGGGTGCCTGTATAAACGACCCAGCGGTTCCCTTCGATGTTTTCCGGTAGGTAGGGGTTGTCCTGCTGGCCATCAAAGGCGAACTGAAGCACCTTCATGCCGGGTAAGGCGAAATCATCTCGGAGCGATTCCACATCGGGAGTAATCACCCCAAGATCTTCGGCAATCAGTGGGAGAACACCGCCTCGATCGCGTTTCAGTAGGGCCAGCAAAGCTCGACCGGGTGAACGTTCCCACCGTCCATGCTCGGCTGTGGTGTTGTCTCCTGGTACGGCCCAGAACCCCGCCAAAGCTCGGAAATGATCCAGTCGCAACAGGTCGACTAGAGCAAGTTGACGACTGATGCGACGTCTCCACCAGCGAAAGCGGCTGAGGCGATGGCGCCACCAGCGATAGACCGGAGATCCCCAAAGCTGGCCGGTTTGGGAGAAATAGTCGGGAGGTACGCCACTCTGTGTGATCAGGCGTCCATCCGCTTCAACGGTGAATAAGGAGCGCTCGCTCCAGACGTCAGCACTATCTGTGCTGACGTAAAAAGGCACATCTCCGAACAGCACAACGCCAAGTTCAGCGGCCAGGTCATGGATCGCCTGCCATTGACGGTCGAGATGCCATTGCAACAGCCGTTCCTGAAGCAACTCCGAGCTGCAGGTTTGTGCCCAGGACCGCAGAGCACTTGGATCGTGTCGTGCCAAGGCTGGGTCTGGCCAGGCCCACCAGGCGTCGTTGTATTGAAGATGCAAGACCATGAAATGCACATGGTCTTCAAGCCAGGGTTGGCGTTCACACCAGTTTTGGAAGGCGTCTTTGCGCGTTTGGTCTTGTTGTGGCCAGGCGTCGAGTAGGGCAGCCGCTAGCGCTCGGCTGCGTCGCTCGGCGAGTTCAAAATCCAGGGGGCCAACACCGTCGAGAGGTGCATCGGCGCCTGGCAGAGCTCTGATGGCGTCTGCATGGACGTAGCCCTCAGCGAGCAGGTCAGCAGCATCCAAAAACCAAGGATTCAGGGCGAAGCAGGAGGGCGAGCTATATGGGGATCCCGTGGGATCCGGTGGAGCTAATGGCAAGATTTGCCAAACGCCGATGTTGCTTTCGGCCAGCAGCTTGAGCCAACGGCGACACGGTTCGCCAAAGCTTCCGCAGACAGGACTGCCGGGAAGAGCGGTGGGATGAAGCAGCACACCAGTTGTGCGCGCACGGGGCGGCGTCTGCTGATCCATCAGGGTTTGCATTCATCTTCAGGATGGCTTGTTCAGAACAGGGCCGCATCCCCAAGTTCTTGTCCGGCCATTCCGTCTCGCACGACCCGTTCAAAAAATTGCTCGAGAGTGTCCTCTCCGTAAGACGGAGTGGCTTCAGCGTCGTAGCACTGAGCCTGCTCATCCCAAAGCAGCATTGATTCACGGGCGTAATAGCGCCCAATGCGACCGAATTCAGCTGTGTCTTGAACCGCCGGGAGCAGCTTGGCCAGGGCTTCGAGACAGACAATTGGCCCATCCATCAAGGCGATGGGGACGGAAAGCATCCAGGGTTTGCGATCCAAAGCACGGAACAACATCTCTCCTTGTTCGCGGGCGCTTAAGGCTGGTCCTGGCCCCCCGATTGGTAAAACCTGGTTGATCTTTTGCTCATCACGCAAGCAGTCGGCGATGAATCGAGCCAGGTCGGCTTCGCTGATTGGTTTGCATCGAGCTAGTTCACCGCCGTTGAACATCACAAACGGTCCCCCTTTCCTGCAGCTCTCCACCTGTCCAGCCAAACTTTTGAAGAATGCGGTCGGTCGCACAATCGAGTGGGTCATCTCGTTGTCCTCTCGCAGCACCTTCTCGAAGGCCAGCTTCGCTTTTTGAAATTCAAGCTGCGGTTTCTGAACACAGATGGCCGAAAGCAGCACAAAATGCGCCACGCCCACCTTGCGACCTTCTTGATACGTGTTCAGCGTGGCTTGATGGTCGATTGCCCAGGAATCCTGTCGGCCGCCGTTCCTGGAGGCGAGGCACGACACCACAACATCTGCGGGTTGATCAAAGGCATAACGGGCCAGTGATCTTGGATCGGTCACATCGCCGAATCGCACCTCGGCACCNCATAAATCAGCGATGACCTGTTCACGGTTGGATCGCCCGGCCACACCGCTGCGTTCCCTGCTGAAGGCAACGACCTGGTAGCCACGTTGGACCAGTTCCTTGACGACAAATCGGCCGATGTACCCCGTGGCTCCAAACACCACGACCCGCACCTGCTCTGGTGGACGGTTGCGGAAATCGTGGCGCAGGGGCATGGATGGCAGGCGTTCTAGAGACATCAACGCTACGGACTGGACAGCTGGGCGAAACTGGTCGCCGCTTTGGTGCTGACAGACGATGGCGGCTTCCGATCAAGGGCGATGGAATCGTTGGCTCGGTAGGCGCCCGCTACGGACCTTGCTGCGCATGATGGCCGCTGTGGTTGGGGTAGGTGCAACAGGTTGGCTCCTGACGATGCTTTGGCCGGAACCTGATCAGGTCGCCAAGGGGGCGCCGCCCAGTCTGTCCGACCCAACCAGCCTCGCTCCTTTTCCCGAGTCGCCCGTGACCGTTTTGGTGATTGGCGTCGATGCTGATCGGCTCACGGATCCGAGCAATCAGGCAGCACCGCGTGGTCCTGCCAATGCGGATGCTCTTTTGTTGATGCGTGTTGAAGCCAATGCATCGCTGCAGGTGTTGCAGTTGCCGACAGAGCTTGCGGTGCGGCTGCCAGGTCGAACTTCCCCAATGACGCTGAGCAGCGTTTGGAAGGCTGGCGGTGTGGCTCTCACCGCTGATGCCGTTCGAGAGATCGTCGGTCTTCCAGCGGAGGAATTGCAGCGCTATGTGGTCTTACCGCGTCAAAGTTTGCGTGCGCTGGTGGATGGCTTAGGTGAGGTGGATGTGATTCTTAGTCAGTCCTATCAACGCAGTGACAAAACCCAGGGTTACAAGATTGATTTGCAAGCTGGACATCAAAGTTTGAATGGTGCTCAGGCCGAACAGTTGGTGAGATACAAAAAAGATGACTCTGATGAAGTGAATCGTCGCGAGCGTCAGCAGATGCTGATGCGGGCCATGTTGGAACAACTCCAGGCACCCAGTGGCATCGTCAGCATTGGTGCTGTGTTGAACGAGATCAATCTTCAACTCGACACCAATTTGAGTTTGAGCGAGATGCTCAGTTTGGCCGCGGCGGTGATTGCTAGCCCATCAAGGGTGAGCTTTACCCAGCTTTCCTTGGCACCAAGGGCTGGCAAACAAGCGCTTCGACAGCTCAAGCCCGGACAGACGCTGCCGCTTTGGCCACAGCCTTAAGGCGCCTGCGGATCCGCATGGCCAAGGCNTCAAGGCCATCGTCCCGATCGGGATGGTCTTTGTCAGGGATCCAGCCGAACCAAGGCAGGCCGTCTTGTCGTCTCGATGCGTCATCCCAGTCACTTTGCAGCTGAATCAGACCGATCAGATCGATGTTGAGTTCACGGCAGAGGGCGGTGTAAGCAGCTGCGCTCCCAGGGATGCCACCGTCAGCTTCGGCCGCTGTGAGCAACAGAACCGGTTGTTTCCAATCCGAGAGCGCTTCCAGCCAGCTGCAAGCTTGCCGCTGTCGTCTTGCCGCATCGCCGCTGAGACGAATCAGTCCGTTTTGATTGCGCCATTCGTTCAGCAGCGGTTCGGCAGGCTCACCAACGCCATGACTGAGTAATGGCAGTGCACAGCGGNTTGCAAGCTCTTCGCAGGTTTGACGCATCAGTCGTTCTGGAAGGGGCCCTGCACCCACAATCACCACACAATTTGTGGACATAGGCACCCAACTCACCACTACCATCGGATTACAGCAGAACTCGTCCCGCGGGCGCCGTGACCAGCTTCCTAACAGCAGCCCGCGCCGAACAGGAGAAGCTCACTCCGGATACGCGGCGTTTAAGGCTGTTTAGCGGCACGTCCAACCCAGGGCTCGCTCGAGAGATCGCCGCTTATCTCGGCGTGCCAGATGGCCCGAGGGTGTGCAAACGCTTCGCTGATGGTGAGTTGTATGTGCAGATTCAGGAGTCGATCAGGGGCTGTGATGTGTTCCTGATCCAGCCCACCTGTGCCCCGGTCAACGACCATTTGATGGAGCTGTTGATCATGGTGGATGCGTGTCGGCGGGCCTCAGCACGTCAAATCACTGCTGTCGTTCCCTATTACGGCTACGCACGCGCTGACCGAAAGACCGCTGGGCGTGAGTCGATCACCGCCAAGTTAACGGCGAATTTGCTTGTGAAATCAGGGGTGGATCGTGTGCTGGCGATGGATCTCCACTCCGCTCAGATTCAGGGTTACTTCGACATCCCCTGCGATCACATTTACGGTTCACCGGTGCTGGTGGATTACCTCTCCACTCAGAAACTCGGGGACATCGTGGTGGTGTCCCCGGATGTGGGGGGTGTTGCGCGGGCTAGGGCGTTTGCCAAACAGATGAACGATGCACCACTGGCGATCATCGACAAGCGCCGAACCGGTCACAACATGGCGGAAAGCCTGACGGTGATTGGTGATGTGTCCGGACGGACTGCAATTCTGATTGACGACATGATTGATACCGGTGGCACGATTTGCGCCGGCGCCAGGTTGCTGCGACAGCAGGGAGCAAAGCGAGTGATCGCTTGCGCGACGCATCCGGTGTTCTCTCCGCCAGCGACAGAGCGGTTGTCGGCAGATGGTCTGTTTGAGCAGGTTGTGGTGACCAACAGCATCCCAATTCAGCAGGAACGCACATTTCCGCAGTTGAAGGTGTTGTCCGTGGCCACCATGCTCGGGGAAGCGATCTGGCGGATTCATGAGGAGAGTTCTGTGAGTTCAATGTTCCGCTGAATGTTTTTGTTTTTAAGCAATGAAGATCTTTAGCTTGTGCCTTTTTGGGAGCTACTTGATCTTCAATTTTGTCAAAGATCGATTGTATTGCTGCGATAAAAATGTTTCGGAGCGAGCGGTTCAATAATTAATTTTCTATGAGAATAGAGAGTGCAAGAGTCCTGAAATGACTTCGATTTTTGTCAAAGTTTGTCGCTGATTGCCCGAGATTACTTGCTTTTGTTCGGCAGGAAGGCGACTCTGCGACAAGTGGTTCTGATCAACCTGTGAGGGTGCCCTTGAGCCCACTGTGTTCTGGTTTCGTGGCGGCGTTATGGCTTGGCTTAAGCGGATCAGCCTTGGCACAGTCAAGATTGGATGCTGCCTTGAAGCCGCGTTCAACTCTGGGGGTATGGCTGACGAATAGCCCAAGCAAGCTGTACTACAAGCGTGAACGCATCAAACGTGCGATGGAGGAACTTCAGCGCGCTGGATTCAATCGGGTTGTTCCAAATGTGTGGAGTCGTGGCACCACATTTCATCAAAGCCAATATGCGCCCGTGGAACCTCCGCTCCAGCAAGCTGGGGTTCGGCTTGACCCGATTTGCACGATTGCAAGAGAAGGTCGCAAACGGGGAATCAAGGTGATGCCCTGGTTTGAGTACGGCTTGATGGAGCCAGCTCATGCAGAGGTGGTGAAGAACAATCCTGAATGGGTGTTGGCGAAGGCCAACGGGCAGACCTGGAAGACAATGCACGGCAGTCATCGCATGGCCTGGTTGAATCCAGCTCATCCAGGAGTGCGCAAACGGTTCATCGGGCTTGTGGTGGAGACGTTAAAACGCTGTTCGATGCACGGTTTGCAGTTGGACGATCACTTCGCTTGGCCGGTTGAATTTGGATATGACCCTTACACAGTGGCGTTGTATGAGCAGCAANCGGGTGCGCCTCCGCCCCGCGATCACACCAATCGCAATTGGATGACCTGGAGACGTCAACAATTGACGGGTCTATTGAGGGAGTTGCGCAAGTCACTTCAGGCAGAAGATCTCCCCACCATGATCAGTTTGTCTCCTGGTCCGTTTCGACAGTCCTACAACCTCTGGTTACAGGATTGGGAGCTTTGGGCAATGGGAGAACTAATCGATGAGCTAGTGGTGCAGAACTATGCCTACTCGGTGAAAGGTTTTGCCCGTGATCTTGACCAACCGGCGTTGCGGAAGGCCCGGGAATGGCGGATTCCAACGCAGATTGGCATTTTGGCAGGCTTTGGGAAGCGCACAACATCGATCAAAGATCTTAAACAGAAAGTTCGCTTATCTCGTCAGCGTGGTCATGGCGTTATTTTCTTTTATTGGGAAGGATTATGGGGGCGACATGTGAAATCTCATCGCCGCCGAATTCGCCAAGATGCCCTGAGATCACTGGGTTCTGGAGGCTGATTGTTGTTGGATTGACATTGTCTCAGTAGTAGTTATTAGATGGGTAGTGGGAAAACAGATTAGCAGTGGGTGCCAGTTTGAGGTTTGGAGCCTTGCTCAATAACGCTAAATCATCAATCAGGCATGCTGATTCATCTTTGTCCCTTTAAGTTGAACGGTCTCCTATATGGATCGGGCGTTAGAAGACGAGATGATTTTGCAAGAGATAATCCTGTGCATCACTGAGAGATAGAAGAAAGAGAAGATTCTTCACTGAAAAGAGAGTATCTCGTTCGGTGTGTTGTCGTGTCTAGAAATACTCGGAGAATCACAGTAGAAGAGAAGAGGAGAGGAACTTGTGTGATGGCAGGAGCGGAAGCAAAGAATCTTTGAGTGATGAGAGGAGTGGAACCAAAATTAAGTTCAAACCAGTTCATCAAACTTGAATTGAGTTTGGTTTTGTGTTGATTCGCGTTGGTTTGGACTGAATAGTTGATTCTTCATCAGAATCGTGCCAAGACAGATACACCTACACGCATTGCTTGCATTCTCACGCATTACGACACTTGTTCACATATAAATTCAATCATTTAGGCAACAGAAGCAGTCCTATCTTTAAATGTATATGTATATGCTTATATATATAACGGAGGAAAACTCAATGGCATGGAAATCACTAGGAAAAGATACTCTTCCCAGAGGTGACAAACCGATTGAATGGATGGAGCGAACCAAGCAAGATGCGAAGTTTGCTTGGAACATTGATAAGCACTTTCTAGCTCATTTGAAGTCTGTTGCTCATGACAAGCGTGTCTCAAATGCTTCGCTATGTGATGGCGGTGGATACTGGTTACAAGGCACCAGAAGAGGTCTGAGAGAGGAGTTAGTGGGGCACTGAGAGGAGAAAGCAGTGGGTTCCTCAACCTCTCGTTCGACATCTATCTCTCCTTACACGTACCTATCACCAAATGATACTCCTGATACTTGATATCATTCTCTCCTTTCTTGTTGTTGTAATTGCTATTAAGTTTCCTGTTCTATATGTTCTGGTGGGGAGATAGAATAACCATTTATTTATTGTTTCTGCTGGGTGCCGTTCTTCTACCCATGCCAAGTAGATATTTCGAAATCATCTGAAGTTAACTGCTGTCCTTTCTTTTTCGTTTTCTTGAAGATTGTCTTAGCATCATTGTAATCCCTATCAGAAGTCTGCTTTCTAGTCACTCTTGGTATATCAATTCCTGCTCCAGACACACCACCACTCACGCTCTTCAAGTTATCTAGTGAGAGTTCCTCGTTGGTTTCGTTTGGATCAGTCATAGGTTTGTATGTGCTTTTCTAATGGTAGTTCCGTTACCCACCACTGGCAACAATAACTTATTATCCATAGCTTATCTTTCTCTCTATCTACAGGTATCATCATCATCGCAACCCATACTAAGTCTCTGCCCCTTATTGTCTCCTATTTTTAACCCATGGGAACCGTATCCTCCAGCATTACAACCCAGTCCCCCAGCATTAAGTCTCTCCGAATACTCTGGTTGCAATGAGTTTCGTCCGACACTACCTCCACCACCTTTCAACCCACCACTCACATCCTTTAGTTCATCCAGTGAGAGTTCTTTGTCTTTGGATTCAGTCATGGGTTTGAATACTCTTCTCTTATTGTAGTTCCGTTGCCAAGCACTGACAATAAGATCTTATTCTTTACTTCTAACCCTTCCCTCAACAATAGGAAAATCAAATTCCTTGAACATTTGGAATGACAGAACTCTTGGAGAGAAGCAGGGATATTCTGTTCTCATGATCTGAGGTATAGCCAGGCAATCAGGATAACCCTCCTCAAAGAAGTCAACCTTATTTTCTTGTCAATCCTTATTCCCATCCGATCATAAGGGATTCGTTCTCTTATGATGGATTAATAGTTGAGTTGTTTTCCTGCATCTCTATTCCGCTCCAATTGTCTGATTTCTTTGTCCAAGTTGGATGGTTTTCCATTTTCCTAAACGCCTTCGCCTGCCCCATTTTATCTTCGCATTGCTCATCACCCTTGAGCCCACCACTTACATCCTTTAGTTCATCCAATGAGAGCTCCTCGTTGGTTTCGTTTGGATCAGACATAGGAATCAAAAATCTTTTTTCATAATAGTTCCCTTTCTGATTCTTGGTAGCATTTCTTTATACCCCTCTATACAGTTGAGAGACTCAACGAAGTCAGAGAGGATTACACACAGAAAAGAGATGAACTCTCCACTCCCTTTGATGGTTTCAGTGATAGTATTGATAGTTGGATATCGGCAGCTCTTTCTGGCAACAGCTTACTCTCTCATGTTGATAAAAGAATATGTTCTATTGGTGAGGTTGAATAACCATCCATTTATTGATTGGACTTGTCACTGCTGCTGACGTATTGCGTGCTCAAACACGTTCCATCCCAACTCGCTGCGTTCTTCTTCTCAATCTCTTTGTATCCACCTTTAGTGAGTATCTGTTTGTTTTGTTTCATTGACTATTTTAGAAGCACTCTAGCTTGAAAATGCCAATAATGAGAGTATCTAGAGCCTTGCTTGCGTTATCACTATGGAAAGATGACGATATTGGATGACGAGGCATCAGGCAGTGTTGCGCTCGAACCTCTGCAGCATAGTAAAACCAAAAACCTTCAAAGTTTGATATCAATTCGTTCCTACAAACTCAGGGCCTATGCCTGGCAAAAGTGTAATTAAGCGTACTTGCCGGAAATGAACTCAGCCTCAATCGAGTCGATTGTCGCCAACGATCTCCCAACAAAACACTCACGCTCACACCACCCCGTCAGCAATGGCGGGATTTTTGTTGGAACCACTGTTCTGTAGTGGATTTGAAGAAGGAGGAACCGCTTCACCGCCTCTTCACCAGAAACCCGATGCATCCATACCAGA
>NZVB01000066.1 GCA_002701375.1 Cyanobium sp. NAT70
CTCGACGTGATTGTCGACGGTATAAGTGACCGATGTTTGGATGAGATCGGTTCCTCCACTGCTCAATTCAGTGACAACATCATTGGTTGAATCCACGATGTAGGTGTCATCACCGCTGCCGCCAACGTGAGTGTCATCGCCACTGCCGCCATCGAGAGTGTCATTGCCATTGCCCCCCTCCAGAGTGTTGTTGGCGGTGTTGCCCTTGATCGCATCGTTGCCGCTGCCGCCGATGGCTTTTTCAATAATCGTTCCTGCAGCAATCGTCAGATTTCCGACAAGACCGCCAATATTGGAGGCGTAAACACTTGAAGCTGATTTTTCGGATGGGCGGAGATCAATCGTTTGATGATTGTTAAAGCCACCAAAATCAATCGCGTCCGTTCCTGATCCATCAATGATGGTAAAAGCTGTTGTATTAATCCAGTCTTTAAGCTCTGCGAAGATTGCGCTGGTCGATGAGGAGATGTTGGTGTTGAATCCATAAATCGTATCGCCAGAGAATGCATTGCTGACGCCATAGCCTTGCGGACCATAGAGATCATCGAGGGCAATCCAATCCACCGCCATCGGTGAACTGAGGTAAGCTTTTGTCGCAGTAATCGATGTATTTCTGCTTTGGTCGAAATACGACATCATGGTCGATTGCCATGAATCGTTCGCGTACTTTGCGTGCGTGTTGTATGACGCCCAGCCGTTGTAATCTCCCTGATGGCCTAAGCCAAGAACATGGCCGATTTCATGTAATATTGTTTGAAATGTGTAATTGCCAAAGCCGCTGAGAGATCCATGCCATCCAGAATTGACGTTGATATTCGCATAATTGATATTTCCATTGCTATAGCTTGACCATGCATAGGCTCCTGAATTGCGATCTCCGAAGCGAATTGATGCATTGGAATCTGACGTGCTCTGGAAGTTGATTCCTAGAACAGCTTTCAGCAGTTTAAATGCTTCATCAACGAGTTCTGCGCGGGATGATGCAATTCCATTGCTGTCAAAGCTATTGCCAGAAGTGTTGTATGTGATGACATTGTTTTTGGCATTAGTGCCACTATTTGTGACATTGAATTTGCGTGGACTGCCGCCAAAATCAGTCCAGAATCCATTGCGTAAATATGTTGCTAAGGTTTGATTGCTTCCTGCAGGCCCTGCTGATAATTCCTCTTCGCTTTGGTTGGCCAAGAGGAGTTCGCCGATATTGGTGCCATCGTCATCTGGAAGTGTGCCGCAACAAGGGCATCCAAACGGGTGGCCGAATGCGACGCGATTGATAAGGTTATCGGAAAGAGGATTGAGAGGATCCTGGTTAAAACTATTGGGTTGATTTGAGGGTGAATTGTGATTTTGCTTATATGGAATGCGGATTACCTTGCTATATCGATCCCTCTTATTTGTCGAGCGCTTTAAAATGTCTCGTCGATAGGACATTAAGGCGACTTGAAGCCAAATACGAATGTAGTTTGTTAATCTAATTCATTCTGGTTTTAACTGCAATCCTACAAATGACGGGGGTTTGCGCTGTGGATCCGGCTTGCCTGCGTGGAGGTTTGAAGGCATCCGTTTCGGGTTAAGCCAGGTCGACGGTTTTCGTCGGCTTCTAGAGGCGATCGAGGTGATCTACAGAGCAGAGCGCTCTATCTCCCCGCCGTTTCCGCGATCCAGAGCAGTGCTCAAGCCATCCCCAGCAGCTTTTCCAACTTTGGTTGCAGTAAGGCAAAGGCGCGGCCGCGATGTCCGTGTTGTTTCTTCTCGTTGGGTGTCATCTCCGCAAAGGTGCGATCGGTCCCCGACACCTCGAACACCGGGTCATAGCCGAAGCCATCTCGGCCTCGCGGGGTGTTGGAGATCAATCCCTCGCACCGGCCTTCCACTTCAATCAGCACCTCTCCGTCCGGCATGGCGATGCACAGCGCCGCGCAGAAATGGGCTGAACGATTGGCACTGTCGCTCAAGGCTTTGAGCAACTTGGCGATTCGTTCCTGATCCGTTGGGGCGTAGCGGGCGGAGTGCACGCCTGGAGCGCCGTCAAGGGCATCCACGCTTAAGCCCGAGTCATCTGCCAGGGCCCAATGACCGGTGAGATGCGCCACAGCCTGAGCCTTGATCCGGGCATTCTCGCGAAAGGTGCTGCCTGTTTCCTGCACCTCGATGCCATCGGGTTGGGCGTGCACTTGCAGTGGGAGTGCGCTGAGCAGCCCCTGAAACTCCCGAATCTTGCCCTTGTTGCCGCTGGCGATCACCAGAACCCGCTCACTGTTGCTCATGCCGCCTCCGCGATCGAACGGGCCCAGGCCAGAACGGTTTGGACACGGTCGGCATCAGGCGCTTCGCAATACAGACGCAGTAGCGGTTCGGTTCCAGAGAACCTCAGCATCAGCCAATGGCTTGGACCGAGCCGCAGCTTGACGCCATCGGTTCTGATCACCTCCTGCACAGCCACCCCTGCCACCTCTGTCGGGGGTGTTTCGGCCAGCAGCGTTTCGAGGCGTCGACGGGCCTCCATGCTCGCTAGTCGCAGGTCCAGCCGGTCGTAATGACTGCTGCCGCCATGGGTGCGTTGCAATGCATCGAGCCGAGCGCCGAGCGGTTGACCTCCCTCGACCAAGGCCTCGAGCACCAACATCGCCGCGAATAGGGCATCGCGTTCGGGCAGGTGCATGCCAAATCCCACGCCCCCGGATTCCTCTCCACCGATCAGCACCTCGCTGGTCAACATCTCGCTGGCGATGTACTTAAACCCCACAGCCATTTCAAGCACCTGGCGGCCTTGCCCCTCCGCAACCAGTCGCATCAAATCCGAGCCACTCACCGTTTTGACCACGGAACCCGGCAATTGCCGGGCGCGGGCGAGGTGATCGATCAGTAATGGCATCAGCAGTTGTGTGCTGCAGAAGCGTCCGTTTTCATCCACGGCTGCGATGCGGTCCCCATCACCGTCGAAGACCAGCCCGACGGCCGGGATGCCGGCTGCTGTGGAACGCTTGACGGCCGCGATCAATTCGCTCAGATAAGGCGCTAAGGGCTCTGGTGGGTTGCCGCCGAACAACGGATCGCGGTGGCTGCGGATCTCCTCGACGAAGCCAATCGCATCCGGTCCCAATAGCTCCGAGACGCAGCCTGAGGCGGAACCATGCATGGGGTCAACGATCACCTTCCACTGCATCGTCTGCAACCCCTGAACCAGGGCTGGCAGATCAAGCTTGCGCCGCAATCCATCCAGGTGTTCTGCCCTGCCTGCAAACCGGGGAACGACTCCTTGAATTGGCCGGGTGATGCCGCCGGCGGCCAGCCGCCGCTCTACGGCTGCGGTGAAGTCCCCCTCCACCGATCCGCCAAATGGTCCTTTGATCTTGAGTCCCAGCCATTCCGCCGGGTTGTGGCTGGCGGTGATCACCAATGCCCCCAGGGCTTGCCGTTCCACCACCGCCCAACTGCAGGCTGGTGTTGGCACTGGGGTGTCGGTGAGCAGAGGTTCCAATTCACAGCCCCGCACCGCGGCGGCAATGGCTTCGGCCAGTTCTGGGGCCAAAAAGCGACGGTCATAGCCGATTAACACCGTGCGACTGTCCAGGCCTTCGGGCGCCCGGTGCGCGAGCTCTTGGGCTGAGGCTGCCGCCACAGGCAACAACCGATCAACGGTGATGTCCACACCCAGCACACCGCGCCAGCCATCGGTGCCGAATTTGATCGGGGCTGGGCCCAGAGGCAGGGGGGCCGAGGACATGGGTCGTACTTCAGTGCACTGGATCTAGCAGGCGGTCGCCTTAGGGTCGCCGCATGGGTGACACCCCTCCTGCCGCCAACGTTCTGACCGATCGGTTGCTGCGCAGCTGGTTGCGTTGTCGTCGCAAGGCTTGGTTGGATCACCGTGGCAATCCAAACGATCGCCAATGGACGGCGCATCGCAACCTGCAACTGGATGATCAGCAGCGCTCTTTTGTGGCGTTGCTACCCGAGCGCCCCGGCCATGGAGAAGACGCTTGTCGCGCTGGGGCGCCTGGCGTAATTGGACTGCGTCTGAAGGGTTTCGGCCCTGGTGGCGAAGTGCTCGAGTCGCATCCACCGTTGCTGCTCAGGGTGCGAGGACACAGCCGCTGGGGCGATTTTGCCTATCAGCCTGTGGTGGCTCGTCAGGGTCGGCGTCTGACCCGGGAACATCAGATTCCGCTGGCTTTCATCGCCCACGTCCTGGCGCAAGTGCAGCAGGCTTCGGTGCCGGACATGCTCGTTGTCGGTGGCGGTGGTCGCCGCTTGGAGCGTCAACGCGTGGGCTTTTCGGCTGGTCTGAAACGGCAGTTGGCCGAGGCTTTGCGCAAGTTAGGCAGCGATTTGGAGCGTTCGCAGCCACCAGCTCTGGCTGCCGATCGCCGCAAGTGTGCGCTTTGCTGCTGGCGTGGAGTCTGCAGTGCTGAGGCCGCAAAGGCGGGGCATCTCAGTGAAGTCAGCGGAATTGGTGCCAAACGACGCGAGATGCTGCTTGAGCTGGGCATTGAAGGTTTGCAGGATCTGGCTGCAGCAGATCCCGAGCAGTTGGCCCTGCGGATGGAACGGTTTGGTGAGCAGCACGGTGAGGTGGCCCATTCCCTTGTGGCGCAAGCGATGGTGCAGCGGGATGGACGGGTGCAGAGACTTGATTCGGAACTGGCTTTGCCCGAGTTGGTGGATGCCCCTGGCGTGTTGCTCTACGACATTGAATCCGACCCGGATGCTCGCCATGATTTTTTGCATGGCTTCGTGCGGTTGCCGCGTCGGGATGATGGCCAATGGGACTTGGCCGCGTCGCGCTACCACCCTCTTTTCGTGTTGCAGCAGCACAGCGAACGCAGTTGTTGGCGCCGTTTGAAAACCCTGCTTGATCGTTATCCCCACTGGCCTGTCTTGCATTACGGCGAGACAGAAGCCCTGGCTTTACGACGCATGGCCCAGCGACAGGGACTCTCGACCGCTCAGCAGACCAAGTTGCGACAACGCTTGATCGATATTCACGCGCGGATTCGTCGCCACTGGCGCCTGCCGCTCAATAGTTACGGCCTGAAAACCGTCGCTGCTTGGCGGGGCTTTCACTGGAGCCAAAACGGGGCTGATGGTGCCAAAGCTTTGCTTTGGTGGCGCCAGTGGCAGGGAAATGGCTTGAAGCAACGCGGCCGTGACCAAGTCTTGCGCTGGATCTTTGCTTACAACCGGGACGATTGTTTGGCGACATGGGCCGTGGCTGCCTGGCTTTTGGAGCAAGACAGCCTGCTTAATCAAAACAGCCTGATCGACTAAGTCAGCTCGGACGTTCAGCGAGCGTCTGGATGAGGCGGATCTTGAAAGCCATGGGGGCGTCTGATGGTCACGAGCTGTTTGTCCGGCCCATGCAGGGATGGTTCATCCAGCCATTGCTTTCGGATGAGAGCAAGACCGATCCAATGCTGGCCAACGCGTTTTGGCAGCACCGAAGTGACCATGCCAGCACGGTCCTCGTTGTGAAAGAGCCGCTGCTGTGTTTCAAGTTTTTCGGTACAAGACCAGCAACGCAATTGCTGTTTGACGCCCGCTTGACTGGCGAGTTTGGCCATCGTTTCCTGCCCGAGATAGCAGCCTTTGCTGAGGCTGACCCAATCGGCGAGTCCCAGTTCAAAGGGATTGGTGTCACCGTTCAGCTCCCCATCACCCGTCGGCCATCCCTGCTCCACGCGCCAACGCTCCAGCTCGTCAGGATCCGCAGCCAGGCGGTTGGCCCAGTTGGCGGGCAAGGGTTGATCTGCTGACAGCCACATCACCTCGTTGGCTTTGCTTCGGTTGAGGCTTTGCAGGCGACGCTGTCGACCTGCATCCCTTAATCGCACGCGATCAGCCGGGAAGATGACTTGATCAAATCCAGTCGCCACAGCATCGGCATCGCCCGCGAGTACCAAAACGTTGGCCCCGCTGTCATCCAACTGGATCTCCAACAGTGCACGCAGGCGACCTGTGGCGGTGAGCCAGCAGCTCTGGATCAGTTCGACATCCTCGTGCTGGATGTCGGCACTGGTTTGTCCTTGCAGGAAGGAGCGGGCTCCTGCCCCCTCTAAACGCAGGACGGGGAACGTACTGTCCCAGCGAAGGCTGTCTTGGCCAGAGCTGTCGGGCCTGGTGGTCGTCGTGGTCATGTCGGCAGGGCCCCGGCGTAATCGGCCACCTCGGACAGACGGAACAGGCTGATCAATTCCAGCCCTTCCTCTTGCATCGCGGCCGCTCCGCCTTCTTCTCGATCCACGATGGTGACAACCCGCTGGACGCGATATCCCGCTTCCTGGATTTGATGGACCGCTTTGAGCGAGGACCCTCCCGTGGTCACAACGTCCTCCAGCACCGTCACGATCGTGCCTTTGGCTGGTCGTGGTCCTTCGAGCCAGGCGCCCGTGCCATGACCTTTGGCCGCTTTGCGGACAATCAGAGCATCCAGGGATCGATTCGCGATTGCAGCTGCCATGGCCACCCCGCTGACCAGTGGGTCGGCGCCCAAAGTGAGACCAGCCACGGCCGTTGCATCCGCCTCAACATGCTTCAGCATCGCCTGACTGAGCAGGAGCAGGCCACTGCCACTGAGGCTGACCGGTTTGCAATTCACATAGTGTTCACTGCTCCGCCCTGAGGAGAGTGTGAATTGGCCGCGCCGATAGGCCTCCTGGGCCAGACGATGCAACAGCGTGCTGCGCTGAACATCCTCTGAAGGGGGCGGAGTGGGCATAGGGCTGGCCGCATCGGAAAACCCTCCTTAGTTTGCGCCTAGAGGGGTGGTGATCCGTGTTGTTGCGTTTGTTGATTGGTGTGGTCCTCGGCGCATCCCCAGCGATGGCAGGTCCTGTGGTGTGTACGACCACGCTGGAGGCGCCTGATCCCCCTGAGGTCGGCCTGGCGCCTGTTGAGCTCACGGTCTGTGAACCGGTTGAAACCACGATGGAGCTCGTTGAGAGGCGTCTGTTCACCTGGACTGCCCCCTATGCCCGTGGCGTGAACATGCTTCACCAAGTCACGGATTTATTCGGGATCGCACTGGCTGGCCCAAGTGGCAATCGGTTGATGGGATTTGGGTTTCCGGATCAAACCGTGATCTGGGATGCGTCTGCTCTGGACAACACCACGCATGCTCTGATTGAGCAACAGAGCAGCCCAATGCCGTTGAGAACCATGGATTTGTCCAATGGTTTTGATTCCAGTCTCACGATCGAGGCCGCGTCTGAGGTCGCGCCAATTCGAACCTTGTGGTAACACTCATTAGACGTTGAGCACTCCGTTGTTCAAGACCATTCGGGGGTCTAGCAATCTGGTGAATGCAGCGAACTCATAATTCGCCTAAGGCGAGTTCGATCCTCGCGACCCCCATTGATTTGAGTTGATGCGGCTGCCTCTGCTGGCTCTGCTGTTGGTTCTTCCAGCCTTCTTCGCGGCTGCGGAAGTGGCCTTGCTGCGCCTCCGCCCGAGTCGAGTTGAGGTGCTGGTCGAAGAAGGCTGGAGTGGTGCATCCGCTGTGCAGCGCTTGCAACGCACGCTGCGGCGCGCCTTGATGGTGTCTCAGCTCGGCGCCACCTTGGCCCTTGTCGCCGTTGGCTGGGTCAGTCGTGGACTAGGGATCGAGTGGTGGCCGCATGGGACCTCAGGAGCAGCTTGGTTTGACGCGGGCTTGTTTTTGATGGTCGTCTTGGTGGCCACCCTGCTCGCCGGTTTGATCCCCAAGGCTTGGGTGCTGAATCGGCCGGAACCGGCGGCGCTGAGGTTGGCTCCTTTGCTTGAAGTGGTGATGCGGGCCTTGGCCCCATTACTCAATTTGCTGGAGGCGTTAGCGGTTCTTCTCTTGCGTTTGGTTGGCCTCTCATCCAAATGGGATTCGCTTGTGCCCTCGCTATCGGCAGGAGAACTGGAAACCTTGATTGAATCCGGTCGTGTCACCGGCCTGTTCCCAGACGAGCGAAACATTCTTGAGGGCGTGTTTGCCTTAAGGGACACCCAGGTGCGAGAGGTCATGGTTCCCCGCGCGGGGATGGTGACCTTGCCGTTGGATGTTCGTTTTGCCGAGTTGATGCAAAGCGTTCATCACACCAGGCATGCGCGTTTCCCGGTGATTGGAACGTCCTTGGATGATGTTCGAGGCATGTTGGATTTGCGGCGCTTAGCAGAGCCGATCGCGCGAGGGGAGCTTTCCTCTGAGACAGCATTGGAGCCTTATCTCCAGCCTGCTGTGCGGGTCTTAGAGACGAGCACGTTGGCTGAACTGCTTCCGTTGATTCGCAGTGGTCATCCGTTGTTGCTCGTGGTGGATGAGCACGGTGGGACCGAGGGTTTGGTGACCGCTGCTGATCTCACAGGAGAAATTGTTGGGGATGAACTGGAGGAGGAGCCGAACGATTCAGATCTGCAGCAGGCCGATGGTGAACTCGGGGTCTGGATTGTGGCGGGAGATTTGGAAATTGTTGAGCTCAATCGTCAGCTCGAGCTCGATTTACCCGAAGCAGATGATCACCACACATTGGCTGGGTTTCTGTTGGAGCGCTTGCAGCACATCCCCGCTCCAGGGGAAGCCTTGCGGTTTAACGGTCTGCAGTTCGAAATTACGGCGATGGCAGGGCCTCGAATCGACCGAGTCCGCCTGGTGCTGCCCTCTTTATCGGAAGAAGAGGGCTGATCACCCTTAATCTTTCCTCCAACCGCCGTGGTCAGCCGATGTCACCCGACCCCATGGTTCCGGTCAAGGTGGGGGTGATCGGCATTGGCAACATGGGCTGGCATCACGCTCGTGTGCTCAGCCTGCTCAAGGATGCTGATCTTGTTGGTGTTGCGGATCCAGATGAGGACCGTTGCCGACTGGCCAACGAGCAATTCGGTTGCCGTTGGTTTCAGGACTACAAAACGATGCTCAGCGAGGTGGAGGCGGTTTGCATCGCCGTTCCAACCCTGTTGCACCACGCCGTTGGTATGGCCTGCCTTGATGCGGGTCTGCATGTGCTGATTGAGAAGCCGATCGCGGCCTGTCAAGACGAAGCGGCAGCCCTGATTGAGGCCTCACATCGCGCAGCACGATTGCTGCAAGTGGGGCATATCGAACGGTTTAATCCCGCCTTTCGCGAGTTGATCAAGGTGGTGGCGAATGAGGAGGTGGTTGTGTTGGAGGGTCGTCGTCATAGCCCTCATGGCGATCGTGCCAACGACGTGTCGGTGGTTCTTGACTTGATGATTCATGACATCGACCTTGTGCTGGAGCTGGCACAAGCCCCCGTGGTTCGTTTGGCGGCTGCGGGCGGTCGCAGCGCTGATGGCCCGATCGATTATGTGAATGCGACGCTTGGATTTGACAACGGCGTGGTGGCGAGTCTCACGGCAAGCAAGATGAGTCACCGCAAAATTCGCAGCCTTAGTGCTCATTGCCGTTCCAGTTTGGTAGAGACGGATTTTCTCAATCACACGCTGCACATTCATCGCCGAGCCCATGAATGGTATTCGGCAGATCACGGCGAATTGTTATATCGAAACGACGGCTTTATTGAAGAAGTTAGTACAACATCAATCGAACCTTTATATGCGGAACTAGAGCATTTCCTTCAGTGTGTTCGTGGCCGAGAAACTCCGGCTGTTGATGGTTTACAGGCCTCACGTGCGTTGCGCCTTGCTGATCTGATTGAACAAGCGGTGGAACATCCAACGATGGGGGTCCCTCTTACAGCCCCGATTTGACCAGTCCCCCTTGGTCTGCAAGCTGTCGCAGGGCCGACACCTGCCAGTGACGGCAGTCCCCTGGAGACGATGCATAGAACTGCCCCCATGCATTGGCCTTGTGTTGCGCGTAGGTCGTTTGATCGATGTCGGGATGCGTCTGCTGCCAGCCGACACGCACCGCATGACCAATCACAACATCCAGCATTAAGTCATCGTCGAATTGCACATCGGGGTTGGCATCGACAAAGGCCATCAGGGATAGGAGGCATTCGCAGTTGAGCTGACGGTATTCCGGTGCGTCGATGCGGCTGAGCAGATGCTCGACCTGGGTGGCGAAATTGCGTTCCCCGGCGGTTTTTTCAAGCACAAGACGGCTGGTGAGTCGGTTGCGACGTTCCAACTTGTCACCGATGACAAGGCCGCGACAGTGCTGCAGTAGCGACCAAATCCCGGCATAAAAGTCCCTAGGCACGCGTTGCAGGGTGCCCAGGCGAATGCGGTGTTGCAACCAGCCTCCACCACTGGGGCGTTCCGCCAGAGGATCCGGCACCTTCCACTGCACACGGCCGCTGAGATGCAACTGCTCACCGCGTTGGAGCGCAGCCTTGGCCCGTTCCACATCGGTGAGAACCGCTCGTAGCCGCGTGCGGATGGCGTGGGGGGCTTCGCGACACACCGCTTCAAAGGCCTCGTCTTGACTGAGCTCGTGTTCACTGGCGAGTTCTGAAGTGAGCAGCAGCAGCAGCTGCCCCAACTGCAACGTGAGGCTCCCTTTCAGCAACGTTGGTTCGCGGCGGGCCACGCCATCGAGGGCCAGCAGAAGTTCCTGCTCCAGCATCCGTTCCCGCGCGTCCTTGCCGCTGGTGCGTTCGATCAGAGCCGCAATCGCAGTGCTGGATTGTGGTGTGCTCAGTCTTGAGTCGGAGGTGTAATTCCGTCCCACCACAATCTGTTTCTGGCGCATCAGCAGATCGGTGAGGGCATCCTCGAGTTGTGGGTGCACCATCCCCATCGCACCGGCACAACGGCGCACCACATTCCAGTCTTGGCAGCGCAGACCATGGTGATAAACCTCATCAAGCAGGCTCTGCAGAGCAACGGGCTGCCCTTCCGGTCCGGTTTGGATCAGCTCCGGGCCACGTCGTTGCAGTAATTCCAGAACTTCTGCTTGTTCATGCAGGGAGGCACTGGTCCACAAGCGCAGTTGCAATTGCTCGATCGACGTGTCGTCAAGTTCCTGTTCCTCTGCTGCTGTCAGATCGCGTAGATCGGTCGCGTCGCGCAGCAATGGCGTTGTCGTTGTCGGGGATTGGGCTGTGGTCTCGAGCGGTTCCCGCGAGCTGGGCAGCGTCAGCCACTGTCCGTGTTCTGCAAGAGCGGATAAACGGTCAAATTGCACCGGGATCCCCTCGATGGATCCGCTCAGAAGCGTTCGGCCCAGTTTGAGGTAGGCCTCATGGTGCACTTGAAAGGCTTCTGCACTCACGGGAATGACCAACAGCGGAAGCCCATTGCCTCGCCAGTGGCGTTGAAGTAAATACAACTCATCGACAACGGTGTCCGCTAATTGCAGGGGGTCATCGGCGAGATAGCTGATCGAATCTTCTAAAACTGCTGCGGTGAAGGTCAGCGTCTCTTCGCCTTTGCGATAAAAGCAAGCGGTTTCCTCGGTCTCGACGCGTTGGGGGGGTTGGCCGCTGAGGCCCAGTCGGCGATTGGCACCCAAGCCGCGGAGTTGTTGGTCCAGGCCACTGGATGGCAACACATTGAACCTGTCGCTGGTCTCCACCGGCAATCCGGCCTCGACGAAGGCATGGTGCACGGCTGCTGTTTCCGGTGCCATGGCCACCAAAACGCAAGCCGCCCCCAGTGGTTTCAGCCGACGTCGCTCGCAGGGGTCGAGATCCTCGGGTTTAATCAGTCCTGCCAGCAGCATTTCGCCAACCCAGACCAAGCTCTGCGTCCAGATCAGTGGGATGTTGTTGTTGGCTTCACGCGTTTGACTACCAGGGTTGCGTCGCTCTAACTCCACCAGGGTGTTCGGAACGAGATAGAGCTCTGGAAACAGCTGTTCGCCGTCGACGTCTACCGCGAGGGGTGTGAGACGTTCATGCCAATCACGGGCCTCCTCCCAGCGTTCTTCACAACAGGCCGTGACGAACTCAAAGGCCAAAAAGAGGGGCCATTCCGATTCAATGCCTTGAAAATCCACGAGTTCTTCCGGCTCGTAGTGCAGGCGACTGATGTCTTCCACAGCGGTTTGATGCCCATCCCGCAGAAAGCGTTTGTAGCCATAGGTCCCACCAAGTTCTCGCCGAATACGGCGGACTGTGCGTTCGATTAGGTCGCCATCTTCAATCGCCCAAGCCGGGTATCCAATGATGGAAAGACAGGCACTGTCGGCTTCTTTGCTCGCTGATTCGCGTGGCAACAAGCTCACGAGGGCTCGTCGCAGTCGCACGATCGCTCCTTGCGGGATCAGCAGTCGGACGCTCCCATCACCATGCGGACCGAACAGATCCAATCCCTCGAGAGCTTCTAGGGCGGCTTTGGCCATGCCAATCGAGCTGGCGTTGCGTTCTGGCAGACCATGGTTCCCTTTATCCCCCCGTTCCCAAATGCCGTAATCGCTGGTGCGGTATGCCCTGGCGACGTAATGCACCAGGTTCTGGACAAAATCAACTTCATCGCGGCTCCGGATGACGGTTAGACCGGAGCGGGTGAGTTGGGCGAGTTGCAGCAGAAATAAGGACGTTGCATCCAGTTGAAGGTGCCCCCAGGCGTCATCGGCGACGACAGGATCGCCGCTGCCGCTGTCGTACTTGGCATGCAGGGCATCGAGGGGATCAAGGCTGTGTTTAAACCGCTCGACCTTGTCGGCCTGCCGCATCATGGATCGCAGCAAGCCACGCATCAGCGCGTGCACGCGTTCGTTCAGTTCCCATGCACGGCTGCTATGGGCACCGAAGTGACGTCGATGCGCGATCGCCAGAGCCCAGACACATTGAATCGAGTACACACAGTCCCGGACCCAGGCATCGCCGTAATTGCCGTGAATCGTGTGAGCGGTGCTGGCGGGCAGCAATCCACTGATTGGATCCTGCCGTTGCAGAACGACCCGTTCGATCGAACGGTCTAGGCGTTCCAGCAGCTGTTGGGAGTTGATCGCCGCACTGTCGGTGTCCGTTGAGACATGAATCATGACCCTCTATGGCACCGCCTCTAAATTCTCCCTCCCAGCCTTTCGTGGATGGATTCCGTCACCACCACCCCGGATGACCGCAGTCGCCGCAGTGTTCTTGGTGTTCCGGTGGATGTCTGTCGAGATGTCCCTGCCGCTGCAGTCGGTCTGCATGCCCGCGGCGGTGGCCGCATTGTCACCCTCAATGCTGAGATGACGATGATGGCGCGGGCTGACCCTGATCTCTACGGCGCGATTGCCTCTGCTGATCTGGTCATTCCCGATGGCGCCGGAGTGGTTTGGGCGCTGGCTCGCCAACGGATCAAGGTGTTGCGCAGTCCTGGGATTGAATTGGCTTGGTCGTTGCTGGGATATGCCGCGGTTCACCACTGGCGCGTGGCTTTGGTTGGCGCCTCGCCAGATGTGATGGAGACCCTCCGACAGCAGCTACCCCAGCAATTGCCTGGTTTAAATCTCGTGATGGCGGTGGATGGATATCAATCTGAAGAGGCTTGGCCGGCGCTTGAATCGGAGTTGATCGCAACACGACCTGACCTGGTCTTGATCGCCCTTGGTGTTCCACGCCAAGAAACATGGTCAGAGCGGGTTAGCGCTGGTGCCAATGGACTTTGGATGGCCGTTGGAGGCAGCTTTGACGTTTGGTCAGGGTCTAAGAGAAGAGCACCCGCATGGATGGGGAGACTGCAAATCGAATGGCTGTACCGCTTGATTCAAGAACCCAGTCGTTGGCGACGCATGCTCACCCTGCCAGCCTTTGCCTGGGCTGTTTTGAAACAAGGTGAGCGGTGATTTTGCCGTGCTGATTTTTAACGGAATCCAACCGAGGCTTGCCAAACAAATGCAAGCAACAAGAAGAACAAGGGAATGATTGGAAGGATGTCGACCAGGGGTGAGAAGGCCTGGTAGGCCTCGGGCAGCTGAGCCAGCAGGTCGAGGGTGAAGGCGGACATCCCTATGTGTCAAACAGGCGTTGCGTCGGACGCTACCACGTGTGGCGAGCTGGGGAGTCCTGCTCCCAGGGAGCGAAATCCTCTGAAAAACAGCCGTCACGAATCGCTTGTGCCATGGCGGTGGTGAAGCGGATCAGTTGGGTGATGTTGTGCAAGCTGAGCAAGGTGAGGCCCAGCAGTTCTTCACTACGGATCAGATGGTGGAGGTAGGCCCGGCTGTGTTGGCGGCAGGCAATACAGGGGCAGGTTGGATCGAGGGGCGTGTGGTCATGGCGAAACCGCGCATTGCGCAGATTCCAGCGCTCGCCGCCGACGAGAGCTGTTCCGTGGCGTCCCAGTCGGGTGGGCAGAACGCAGTCAAATAAGTCAATGCCGTTTGCGACCGCCACGGCCATTTCCCGCAGGGTGCCGATCCCCATCAGATAACGGGGGCGATCGGTCGGAAGAAGAGGCATCACCTCGCGCACGATGCGGTGCATTTCCTCCACGGGTTCCCCGACGCTGACCCCTCCCACGGCGATGCCGGGCAGGTTGAAGTCTGAGACGGCACGGGCACTTTCCCGGCGCAGGTGTGGGAAGCAGCCCCCCTGAACAATGCCAAACAAGGCCTGGTCCTCCCGCTTGTGGGCGTTGATGCAACGTTCCAACCAGGCGTGGGTGCGTCGGCAAGCCTCTGCGACGTCATTTTCACTCGCTGGATAAGGGGGGCATTGATCGAATGCCATGGCGACATCGGCTCCAAGCTGCATCTGGATTCCAGTGGCGAACTCAGGCGTCATGTCGATGGTGCGACCATCGCGGGGGTTGCGGAACACCACACCTCGGTCATCGATCCGGTTGAGGTTCCCGAGGCTGAACACCTGAAATCCACCGGAGTCAGTCAGCATTGGCCCGCTCCAGCCCATGAACTTGTGTAGTCCTCCTGCTGCGGCCACGATCTCTTCACCGGGTTGAAGATGCAGGTGATAGGTGTTGGACAAGACCATCTGCGCACCGGTTTGCGCAAGTTGATCGATGCTGAGTCCTTTGACGGTGGCCATCGTCCCCACCGGCATGAACCGAGGAGTGTGAACAGGGCCATGGGGTGTTTGAAAACAGCCGCATCGGGCTGACGTACGCGTGCAATGTGCGCTGATTTCAAAGCCGAACAAAGCGTCACACCCTTTTGCTGAACCTACGGTCAGGACGTTTCGATGGTGCTGATCGGAGCCTCGATCGCAAATTCAGAGCTCCCCCAGACATGTCTCGAGATCAGCGTGATCTCGTCGCGAGGCTGATGTCATTTCAGGACTGTTTGAGGATCGCTGATGATCCGATCGAGGTAGTCATCGATCCAAACAGCCTCTGGGTTTCGCTGGGCGATGGCGATGGCACCTTTTTGGGCTCCCCCGTTGGAATCTCGCAGCAGCCGAAACACGATCTGGTCTCCAGCCTCTCCAACGATCTCGATCTTGCCTCGTTGGGTCGACATCACCAGGCGGGCATGGCACTCCACTCCTGAGAGGCTGCGTTGGGAGTCGTTCACGATTTGGAGCGTGCGTTCCACGGGGAGTGCAAAGGCACGATGCCCCTCGATCCGACGGCATTGGAAGAAATAGTGATTGCCAATCCCTTTGTGATAAAGCTGCCTTTGAAGTCGCTCAATCACGTTCGAGCTGTCGTTGATATGTTTGATAATTGGAGTTTGATTTTCTAGTGAAATAAAATTGCGGCGTTTGCTGAGCTGATTGACCGGAAGTTCCACGGCTTCGATCCATTGGTTAATACCCTTCGCTGTCTCGATGTAATCTCCATATTCGTCCCGTTGTAAAAATTCGTCGGGGTGAGAGAAATGCACTGCGAAGACCAAACGCACGTTTGGGTAGAAGTGATGGAAGTCGTCCAGCATGGAAAACAACGCTTCGTCGAAGCGCTGGGGCCTGAAGGCGAGTTCTTTGGTGCCAATACGAATCTGGCTAATCCCGGCTTCGGCAAGATGCCCGAGCCAGCTCGCTAACTTGGCATTGGTTAACACCATCGGGTCACCGCCAGAGAGTAATACTTCTCGGATTGGATTAGCTTCACTTGTCTGAAGCTGTCTTTTGTTATGCGCCCTGATATAGGAGATTACATCGGGAATCTTTGCAATCTTTTTACCTGTTTTTCCCGAGAAAAAATCGAGCCTGTAGCAATAGCGGCAATGGGCGCTACAAGTATTGACAACATGGATCAAGGCCATCTCGTACTTATGGAGTAGTCCAGGTATCGGCGAGAACAACATTTGACTGGATGGATCGGATTCCCCGGAGAGGTCGACAACTTCCTCGTCTCGCGCCGTCACCAAGAAGCGAAGTGGTTCGCTGGGAGGCATCCCTGATTGCCCTGTGACTAAGGCTTCGTAGTGGTCGGAGATCTTGACTCTCATTCGGGCCTCGATTCCTAAATCGGAAAGGCGCTGAGCTTCTTGTGCGGTGTACGTTCCAATGGATTTTTTTGCTTGCCAGTAGGGGCTCAGTCCGCTCGTGCCTGAGGACACCTTGCTGCTGGTGGGAACGGCATGGAGAAAGTTCTCAATCCGGAGGCTGGCCTGATGGTGTGAAATGGTGTCGCGAGAACGCTTCATGCCTTCAGAAGCCTGGCTGAACCTGTTGGACTTTCCATCAGGCTAGGGGTGAGGAACAGTGTTCGATCGAGCAACGCTGAACCGGAGGTGCTCGTTTTTCCTTCGCTACGAATTGACGATGGAATACAACACACGCTGTGCGATTGCTGCTTGCCAGCAGCTCGGGCTTACTTGGGAGTCAATCGATCCTGAGGGAAATTTTATTCGGGTTCGATTCGGGTCTCGTTGGCAATACTTTGAATTAGGAAGAAGTCCGTTTAATGCTGAAGCGGTTGCGTGTATTTGCAAAGATAAAACCCGCTCGTATCAGTTGCTGCAAACGAGAGTCCGCCTGCCCGAGATGCGGTCTTTTCTCGACCCTTGTGGTGATAAGCGCTATCGAAAATATCTAACCCACGATTCGTTGCCAGCTATTCTTGCTGAGGCTGAGTCGGCTTTTTCTTATCCGTATGTGATCAAGCCGAATAAGGGGTCTCTTGGGATCAACGTCTTTCTCTGTCAGGATCGTTCTGAGGCAGAACATGCCTTGTCTGTTATTTATAACAAAAATACGCTGAATTATGATTACATTTCTATCGCTCAGAAATTTATTGCTTCTGCGTTTGAATATCGATTGATCTGCGGATTTAATCGCCCTTTGATGGTATATCGTCGTGGGGACGGGGCGGAATTTAATGCTCGTTATTGGGAGCATGGGGCAGGAGGCCGTGCCCAGCTTGAAACGAGTGGGGAGCTTATTTCCGAATTGTATGAGTTTATTCGGCCGGTTTTTGCAGAGTTGGAACTTGGATTGGTGGGTTTTGATATCATTAGAGCAAAAGATGGTGATTTGTATTTAATCGAGCTCAATTCCGCTCCTCGATTTGATCATGTGATCGCTGATAATGGAATGGATTGTGTGGTTGATTTATATTGCAATCTTTTTCGCGATGCGCAAATCCTGGAAGGTTGGCCTGATGCTGATTCCATTGGTCAATGAATCTCGATCAAATTTTTTTAGCTCAAATTTTGTTGTCATCTGGGTGACGCATCCTGGCGCCGTAGGCTTAACCCAACGCTGGAATCAATCTGCAGCTCAGATTGGCAATGTCTAGTTTCAACTTGGATTGTTGATGTGATTTTCCGAATGCCACCGATGTGGTTGCAGGACTTGGCCGGAGCGTGGATTTTCTACACGGTGCTCCCGGCTTGGCCTTGGCCTCAGCCGCGATTTGAACGCATCTCGCGCTTTGCGCCGTGGATTGGATTGTTGATTGGGGCGGTGCAGGCGGGCCTATGGATGGTGTTGTCGGTCTTCGGCTGGGGGGCGATTGCCTCTGCCCCACTCGTGATGGCCTTGGGGATTCGCTTGAGCGGAGGGCTCCACCATGATGGATTGATGGACACGGCTGATGGGCTGGCGGCAGGGGCGTCCCGCCAGCTGGAGGCGATGGAGGACAGCAGGGTTGGCGCCAGTGGAGTTCTGGCCTTGGTCACCCTGATGTTGGTTCAGTTCAGCGCCCTTGTGCAGTTGGGGGCGCTCGCTCCAATCGCGCTTTGTCTTGCGGGCTTTTGGGGACGGGTCTCTCCGCTCTGGGCCATGGCTCGGTTTGAGTATTTGCGCCCTAATGGCACGGCGGCTTTTCATCGGCGCCATAGCCGCCCGGGTTGGGATGTCTTGCCGACGCTGATGGCGGTTCTGTTGATGGCGGCATGGATCCCACCGTTCAAGCTGCTTGTTGGACTGCCAGTGGCTGTGTTGGTCGCTGAGCGGCTTGGACGTCAACTGGGAGGGCACACCGGAGATAGTTATGGGTCTGTTCTGCTGGTTACTGAGGCGTTGACACTGTTGTGTCTGGCTGTGATTGCTTCGGCCAACTGAGCTGGAACGCGTTGCCGCTGGTCGGCAAGGATGGCGAGATCAGCGAGGGTTGGACGGACAGGGTGAGCTGCCCGCCATGGCGTTCAGCCAGGGAGCGAGCCAGTGCTAGTCCGAGTCCGGTGCCTGGACGGTCCTGTCCGGTTGAGCCACGCACCCCTTGTTGGAAAATTGTGTCCCGTTCGTCCAAGGCGATCGCTGGCCCGCTGTCCCAAACACAGAGGCCAGCTTCCAGCAGGATTAGGCCGATGGCGCAGCCGGTGGGGCTATAGCGGAACGCGTTTTCCAAGAGATTGGCCACGATTTCAAGGATGGCGGCCCCATCGAATTGAGTTGGTTGGTTCGTCCAAGCTGGCCACTGATTGGGGCCCTGCCAGGGGCGACCTTGCAGTGTTGCTGTGGCAGCGGCCCGATCCACCAGCGGTTTAAGGAGATCTTGAACAGAACTGCTGGCAGGGGAGAGGCCCGGAGGCAGCAACAGGGGGGATGCTGAATCTGTTGTCCCAGGCAGGGCTTCTTGTCCAATGCCTTCAATGGCACTGATATATCGATCGAGTTGGCGTTGTTCTCCGAGCATGCCTTCCACCAATTCACGATGGCGGCTGTCGGGTTCCAGCCGTCGCAGCAGCAATTGGGCGTAGGTGCGAAGGGCGGCAAGCGGGTTACGAAGCTGGTGAACCAGCATGCGCAACTGCTCTTGTTGTTGGACAACGTCTCTGCGCAGTCTCAGGCACTCCAGATCACGGCTGAGGGCATGGCTGATCGATCCAGCCACCATGCGGAGCTGCCCGTCGAGAGCTTGGGTCCAACGTTGTTCGGGGCTCAGTTCTGCCCGAAGCGCGCCAAGAATGAGAGGTCCATCTTGGAGGGGGTACCAGCGACGTTCCCCGGCAGGAAGACGAAGTTCTGGATCCCGGTCTGCAGCAGGGAGCTGCAGACCGTCCAGTGGCCATTGACGCACGAGCTCCAGGGCCGGTTCTTGATCTTGACCCTTGGCACTTAAGTAAAGAGCGAGATGGCGAAGCTCCATCGCCTTACATAGCTCCGAGAGCTGCTGCTCAGCAAAGACGAAGAACCGATCCGTCAACTGCATGGGGACAGGTGTGCGGACGAAAACGGGGGACTTGGCCGGCGAGTCAAGAGGGACTTGAAAAATCTGGAAAAAGTCTTAAGATTCAATGATCAGCCTAAGCACCCCTCCCTGAGCCGGTGCTCGTCATATCCCAACAAAGGTTGCTTTTCTTGTGCGACCAAGGTTACAGCAGAGGCTGTGAAGAGCCCCCTGCTGTGTGCCGGCTTCGGCCTTGCAGGGTGGTTGGTGTCCTTTCGATGGCTACGGCACGTCCGTAACCATCAACTGACGCGGTCCTATGACGTTCCTGCGTCGACCTCTCCCTATCGATGAGCCCGACACGGCAGCAGCTGTTTCGGAATTCCATCGACTGGATCATCCATGTCTTCCTTGTAATCCTCTTTTTTCATTCCCGGAGTGCCTTGATGTCCAAGAAACGCAAGCGCATCAGTCGCCGCCGCCTCGCCGGTCAGCGTGTTCTGGCTCACGTCCCCACCCACCATCTCGAAACGGGTGAATACAAACCCGTTACAGCCGCGCGACGCTTCATCGCGGAAGCTGGTCTTGTGCCTCCGGCTCTGTTGAATGTGCGACGCAACGAGCACACAACCGATCGTTTTTTCTGGGGTGAGAAAGGGCTCTTCAGTGCGCAATATGCCGAAGAGAATCATTTTCTCTTCCCCTCACTGAGAATCATTGTTGATTCCATTGGTGAAGACCAGTTGTTTGAAGGACTGGATCTTGCTTCCGATGATTGGGAAGAGATGGAAGAGTACGAGTACGCCTTTGTTTGAAATCAGCGGGTTGATATTTAAGCTGTGAATGGTTTTTGAATAGGAAGCATACGCTGTAAGGTTTTCTGCAGGGGTGTCATCATTTCTGCAGGGATTGTGTGGCCATCGTTAAAAAGCAGCTGGTCTCGATGCTCGACATTGAGTCGGCTCCAGATTTCTTCGAGTGCTTCGACGGGCACGATGTTGTCTTGTTGACCATGGAGCAGCAGGACGGGTGGATGGTTGCTAGGCGGTTGCCAGCCTGGATGTGGATAGCCACTGCAGGAGATGACTCCAGCAACCGGTAAAGCGCAGCCACAGTGCAGTGCCATTGCCCCCCCCTGGGAGAAACCGAACACAACGGTTGACTTCAGATTGTCCTGTTCGCCATCAAGGTTTAAAAGCCGTTGGCGGAGTTCCTCGACAGCCTGAGGAACCTGATCCCATTGCGCGGGGAAGAGTCCATACCACTGACGACCCGGAGGTTGCGGGTGTGCGTCGGGCGCATTCAGGGCCACCACCTCCAAAGGGGCGTGATGGCGTTGCGCCAAGGCTTCGCCAAGTGGACGAAGATCGTCGGCATTGGCGCCCCAGCCATGCAGCAGGACGAGGCGATCGGTCATCAAAAGGCTCGTTCACTGATGCGTAGGTTGGCTCAGGACTGAGTGGCCCCGGAATTCATGGCTCCTTTCGCCCTGCTGAGCGTGTCGGACAAAACCAACCTGGTGCCGCTAGCGGAGGCTCTTCATCAACGCTTTGGCTATCAACTTCTGTCCAGCGGAGGCACCGCCAAGGTGCTTGAGGCGGCTGGTTTGACTGTGACCAAGGTTTCCGATCACACCAGTGCTCCTGAAATCCTTGGCGGGCGGGTGAAAACCTTGCATCCACGGGTGCATGGAGGGATTCTGGCGAAACGGGATGATCCTGCTCATCAAAGCGATCTGGAGCAGCAGGGGATCGCTCCGATCGATTTGGTCGTGGTGAATCTTTATCCCTTTCGAGAGACGATTGCCCGGCCTGATGTCAGCTGGCAGGACGCGATTGAAAACATTGATATTGGAGGTCCTGCCATGGTTCGTGCCGCGGCTAAGAATCACGCTGATGTCGCCGTTCTGACCAGCCCAGACCAATACGACAGTGTTTTAAGCGCTATGGCGCAGGGTGATGGGGTTGTCCCCGCAGATTTGCGCCGTCAGCTGGCCTTGGAGGCGTTTCAGCACACTGCTTCTTATGACACGGCAATCAGCACCTGGATGGCGTCACAGGTGGAACGCGACACCAGTCCTTGGCTTGCTGCTGTGCCGCTGCGTCAGACCCTGCGTTATGGCGAAAATCCGCATCAGAAAGCGCGTTGGTTTAGCCAGCCAAACCATGGATGGGGTGGAGCGATTCAGTTGCAGGGGAAAGAACTCAGCACCAACAACCTGTTGGATCTTGAAGCGGCGTTATCGACGGTGCGTGAATTTGGATATGGCGAGGCCGGCTTGCATCCCGCGCTGCAGCCGGCCGCTGTCGTGGTGAAGCACACCAATCCCTGCGGAGTTGCTGTGGGTTCTGCGGTTCCGATGGCCCTGACCCGAGCCCTGGATGGGGACAGGGTCAGTGCCTTTGGCGGCATTGTGGCTATCAATGGTTTGGTGGAGGCTGCAGCGGCTCGCGAACTCACCAGTTTGTTCCTGGAATGTGTTGTGGCTCCGGGATTTAGTCCTGAGGCTCGCGAGATTTTGGCCAAAAAGCCCAATTTGCGTCTACTTGAGCTGTCGGCTGATGCGATCGATGTGGCTGGTCCAGATCATGTCCGCAGCATCCTTGGCGGATTCTTGGTCCAAGATCTCGATGATCAGCCGAGTGAAATCGAGAGCTGGACCGTGGCGTCTCAAACTCCACCCACGTCACAACAAAAACAAGATCTTGCCTTTGCTTGGTGCCTGGTCCGTCATGTTCGGTCTAACGCCATCGTGGTGGCACGTGAGGGGCAGAGTTTGGGGATTGGTGCCGGTCAGATGAATCGTGTGGGATCGGCTCAATTAGCTTTGAATGCTGCAGGTGAGCAGGCACGTGGAGCGGTGCTTGCCAGTGACGGATTCTTCCCCTTCGATGACACCGTGCGTCTTGCCGCATCCCATGGGATTAGTGCCGTGATCCATCCGGGTGGCAGTGTGAGAGATGCCGATTCGATCAAGGCCTGCGATGAGTTGGGACTGGCGATGATGCTGACCGGACGGCGTCACTTTCTGCATTGATCGCTTTGGGACCCGTCGACTCTTAGCCTCGCCAGGTCGCTCCATCCTGCCCAATGCTGGCAACCCTTCCCTTCAGTTTTAATTTCGTTCATCCCTTGCTGGAGTGGGGGCTGCTTGCCACTGCTGGCTGGGCTTTGTACCTAGGGATCAAGGTCAAGAAGACGCGGACCGGCACACCGGAGCAGCGCAAGCAGCTCATCCCCGGGAAGTACGCCCAGCGGCATTACCGCTGGGGAAGTCTTGTTTTGGCTGTGATGACCCTGGGAACACTGGGAGGTATGGCGGTGACTTACCTGAATAACGGCAAGCTGTTTGTTGGCCCTCACCTGCTTGTCGGTCTTGCCATGACCGGAATGATTGCAGTGGCTGCCTCTCTCTCTCCGCTGATGCAGCAGGGCAATTTGATTGCGCGCAAAGCGCATGTTGGATTGAACATGGGCGTGATGACCCTGTTCCTCTGGCAGGCCGTCAGCGGACTCGAAATTGTCAACAAGATTTGGACGAACCGCTGATTAGAAGGCCGCCCGCCGCCTTGGCGGGCATGTCAAGCCATGGGTGGCATGGAAATCCTCTTGGACCTTCCAAGTCAAACGACGTGAAATTTGACGAACGATCTGCTTGAGCAGTTGGTCACCACTGGATTGGACAAGTTGTTCCGGAAGCAGCGTGATCATCTTCGGAAGCTTGATCCAGACGGAAAGGTCCAAATCCCATCTCACGGCCGTTGCATCGATTGGATGCTCTTTCTCAGAGGCTGACCAGGATTTCAGCTCCATGCGGGCTTGAAAGTCCACGTCGTAATGCCCTCTTAGGCAAGGATCAGTTTCAACATCAATCGTTTGGATTCTGTAGACCTTCTGCTCTTGAGGAAGTAGGCGCAGGCCAATCGTCGGTTCCACTTCAAAGCCGAAGTTGCCGAATCGTCCCAGCCTGAGTTCATAAGACTGGGGGTCGATCGGCTTGGCCAGCATTGGAGCTGCACAGCGTTCAAACCAGCCTTCATGACGATCGAGATAGCTGGAGACCACATCAGTTGGTGCCAGCATCTCCATCTGATCGGAGAACGTGCTTCGGTAACAACGGACCTGAGGGTCAGATCCATGGCGCAGATTGTCGGTATCTGAGCGCGACAAGATCAGCACAGGCAGGGGATTGTCGGTGAACCGGCGAATCAGGACGGAGTCAAATGTAAAGGGTTTGTGAAGTATCAGGTGCGGGCTTCAGGCTTCGCTGAGGCGCATCAGCTTCTGAATCACTTCCTCGACAGCCCGATCAGGAGTGGACGCACCGGAGGTAATGCCGACATTGACCAGGCCAGGCGGTAAAAAATCCGTGTCTGTTGTCAGTTTTTCACCCAAGGGCTTGTGGCAGATCGTGTTGTCCTCGGCAATTCGTTCTGGGGTATCGATATGGAAAGAGCGGATCCCGCGACTGATCGCAATCTCCTGAAGATGTGTGGTGTTGGAGGAGTTGAACCCTCCAATTACAACCATCAGATCGAGAGGTTCATCGACCAGCGAGAAAATTGCGTCCTGACGCTCCTGGGTGGCATCACAGATGGTGTTAAAGGCTAAAAAATGATCATTGAGTTGAGTCGGACCGTACTTCTTCAGCATCGTGCGTTCGAACATCCGGCCAATCTCTTCGGTTTCGCTTTTCAACATCGTGGTTTGGTTGGCAACACCAAGCCTCTGCAAGTCACGATCTGGATCAAACCCTGGAGAGCTCGCTTTGGCAAAACGGGTCATAAAGCTTGCCCGATCTCCGCTACCCAGGATGTAATCGGAGACCAGTTGTGCTTCTTCGAGATCCAGAACGACCAGATAAGTCCCTGCGAACGAGCTGGTTGCCAGGGTCTCTTCATGCTTCACCTTTCCATGAATGATTGATGTGAAAGCAGCCTTTTTATGCTTTTCAACGGTTGTCCACACCTTCGACACCCAAGGACAGGTGGTATCAACGATGTGACAGCCACGATCATTCAGGAGTTGCATCTCCTGCACTGTGGCTCCAAAGGCAGGGAGAATAACAACATCTCCAGAACTCACACCAGAAAAATCTTTGACTCCTTTCTCGACAGGAATGAACTCAACATTCATGTCGCGTAAGTGATCATTAACAGAGGGGTTGTGAATGATTTCGTTCGTAATCCATAAGCGTTCGTTTGGATAATGTCGTCTCGTCTCATAAGCCATCGCGACGGCACGCTCTACCCCCCAACAAAACCCGAATGCTTCGGCAAGGCGAACTCTCAGGCGGCCATGTTTGAGCTTGTAGCCATTGTCTCGGATGGTGCCAATCAGACCGCTTTGATAGGCCTGTTCCAGGCTTTCAGCAACTTCTTCAGCACGACCGAACCCACGCCTGTTGTAGCGCTCCGAATGGTGGAGGGAGCGCTTGAAGGCGTGGGTGTCCATAGTCGTTTCCCAGGTGTCGAGACTCTATGCGGGGAATCCGCCGAGCTCAGTTACTGGTTGTGGCGAAATCTGGGTAAGCCTCCATGCCGTGTTCTCCGATGTCAAGACCATCGGTTTCTTCCTGTTCGGTGACACGGATGCCTCCGAAGATGGCACCAATGATTTTCCAGACGATGAACGAGGTGACGATCGCCCAGATGGCGTAGCTCACGACTCCGACGATCTGGATTCCAAGCTGGGAAATGCTGCCGGTGGTGAACAATCCCTTGTCGACGTTGAACAGGCCCACTGCAAGCGTGGCCCAGATTCCACAGGTGCCGTGAACGGAAAATGCGCCAACCGGATCATCAATCTTGAGATTGTCCAAGATGCCCACGGAGAACACCACAATCACGCCAGCGATAAAACCAACCACCCAGGCCGCAATCATGGAGAAGCCATCGCAGCCAGCGGTCACGCCAACCAGTCCGGCCAGGATGCCGTTGATCACCATCGTCAGATCTGGTTTGCCGCTGGTGAATTGGCTCACGATCATCGCTCCAATTCCTCCGCCTGCGGCACCGAGGGTGGTGGTGACAGCGACATAAGGAACGGTTTCATTCATCGCCAACACCGAACCCGGATTGAAGCCGTACCAGCCAATCCAAAGGATGAGGCATCCCAACGTTGCAATGGCCAGATTGTGACCAGGCATGGCTTGCGTGCGTCCACCTGTGTATTTGCCGAGGCGTGGTCCGAGCAACGCGGCGCCGATCAAGCCTGCCCAGGCTCCAAAGGAGTGAACGATGGTTGAGCCAGCAAAATCAATAAAGCCAAGCTGAGCTAACCAACCGCCGACATCATCGTCCGTTGGAAAATTCCATTGCCACGAGCCTGCAATCGGATAGAGAATTCCGACGAGGATCAGTGAAAAGATCACAAATTCGCCAAACTTGATTCTTTCAGCAACTAATCCAGAAACAATTGTTGCCGCCGTTCCTGCAAAAGCTGCTTGAAATAAGAAGTCGATGCTTGGAACAAGTCCTGCACTAGCGACGTCTGCTGGCGTAACAGCTGGATCAAAGAAAACCCCACCAAGCTTGAGGACGCCTGGGATCACCCAGTTGGCCTTGTACATGATTTGGTAGCCAATGAACCAATAAGCAGTTACCGCCAGAGTGAAGACGATTAAATTTTTGGCGAGGATATTGACAGCATTTTTTTGACGGCACATGCCGGCCTCAACCATCGCAAAGCCTGCATTCATGAAGATCACCAGAATGGCGGCGATCAACAACCAGAGATTGTTCGCGAGGAAGGCTGTGGTGAGCTCTGTTCCTTTCGGCAAGGCTTGAGCACGTGCCGCCAAGTTGAACAGCCCTAGGCCAGAGAGTGCCAGTGGCACGCAGGCAAGCCAGATTAAGGATCGATGGGATCCGTATCTGCGGATTTTTCGCAGAAGCAGAGCAGGGGCTTCAATCAGTGAGGCTTCGGCAAGAGGGATCTTGCGACGCCCCTTGCTTGGATGCATGGCAGTCGTCATAGAAAGGTCGCGAGGCTGCATTCGCCCGTTGTAACGGGACGAACAAACGCTGTCTCCTAAAAGACGAAAAAAAAGTTTGCATAGATACCAAAAGTTACTTTTGGCCAGATTGGCATTTACGAATTATGCTTTTGTGCTAGTTGGAAAGTAGTAGTTCCATCCCAGACTGCTTCCGAGTGTTGGAAGCGAATACGGCAGGGAATGACTTCGACCCCAGCTTGGACTGACTCTCGAAACAGCTGTCCATATCTGGGATCTGCTTGGTCTCCGGGGGCGAAAATGTTGACATCAGATCGACTCAAGCAGGGAATGAGCACAGCTCTTGCGGAGGGCAGAACGCCCATCAGTTCCTTGAGATGCTTTTGTCCACGTTCAGTGACTGTGTCAGGAAATAAAGCGATGTTTCCATCGGTCCAAGTGGTGTTTTTAACCTCAACAAAAATCTCACGTTGATCTGGATTGTCTTTTGCTGGAGTCAGCAAAAGGTCAATGCGACTGCGCCGGTTCTCGCCATACGTCACCTCAGCACGAATCGAAGCGATCAGTCCTAGTTGCTCTTGAAGGCATCCCGCTTCGATTGCCGCTCGGATCAGGCGATTGGGAAGTGCCGTGTTAATCCCAACCCAACAGGGTTGACCATCTGCTCCTGGAACCTCTGCTTGTTCCCAGGTCCATGCCAATTTTCGCTTCGGCGATGGGGCATGGCGCAGACGAACGCGGCCACCGGGATGCAGGACACCGGTCATCGGTCCGGTATTGGCGCAATGGGCTGTCACCACATCACCGTTGCTGAGTTCCACATCTGCGAGGAAGCGTTTGTAGCGCTTGATCAGCACCCCTTCCACCAAAGGGTCGAAGCGGATCAGGACTGGTCCGGTCATGCGGCTAGCCGTGCTCTGGCCATGGTGCCGCTCCAGCGCTGCACAATGCGGCGGCTCCCCGGGGTCTTGTTATGGCCAGATCGCTGAAGGGCATTGCCCTCGTCGTCACCCTGGGCACGCTGCTCAGCAAATTTGGCGGTTTGGTTCGTCAATTGGTGATTGCTGCGGCGTTTGGCGTTGGTGCCGCCTACGACGCCTACAACTACGCCTATGTGTTGCCTGGATTTTTGTTGATTCTGCTCGGCGGAATCAACGGACCGTTCCATAGCGCCATGGTCAGTGTGTTGAGCCGCCGCCCTCGCGAGGAGAGCGCTCATGTGCTCGCAGCCCTGAACACCAGTGTCAGTGCCCTTTTGTTGGGGGTCTCGGCCGTACTGGTTGTGGCAGCTGACCCCTTGATCACCCTGGTCGGGCCTGGTTTGAGTTCTGAATTGCACCACATCGCTGTTGTGCAATTGCAAGTGATGGCACCGATGGCGCTGCTGGCGGGGTTGATCGGCTTGGGTTTTGGCTCTCTCAATGCTGCCGATGAGTTCTGGATCCCGGCGGTGTCGCCCTTGATGTCCAGTGCTGCACTGATCGTGGGGGTCGTTTTGCTCTGGTGGCAGCTTGGAGATGCCATCGCAGAGCCTGGAATGGCTTTGGTTGGTGGGGCTGTCTTAGCTGCTGCCACCTTGGTTGGAGCCCTGTTGCAGTGGCTGATCCAACTGCCGCCGTTGATTCGACAGGGACTCGTGCGGTTTCAGTTGGTGTGGGATTGGCGCCATCCCGGCGTGAGAGAGGTTTGGCGCGTGATGGGGCCAGCCACTCTTTCGTCGGGGATGCTGCAGATCAATGTGTTTACCGATCTGTTCTTCGCGTCTGGCATCATCGGCGCCGCTGCTGGTCTCGGTTACGCCAACCTGCTGGTTCAGACCCCACTTGGGTTGATTTCCAACGCTCTTTTGGTGCCATTGCTGCCCACCTTTTCCAGGCTGACGGCGCCTGAGGACAGAACTGAGCTTGTTGTGCGCATTCGACAGGGGTTGATGCTCTCGACAGCAGCGATGGTTCCTCTTGGAGCTTTGTTTATCGCTTTGGGTGATCCGATCGTGACGCTGGTCTACGAGCGGGGAGCCTTCGACGCGTCGGCAGCTCGTTTGGTGACGGGGTTGTTGATGGCTTATGGCCTGGGGATGCCTGCTTATCTCGGGCGCGATGTGCTGGTGCGGGTTTTCTATGCCCTCGGCGACGGCACCACACCCTTTCGGCTGTCCCTGGCGGGAATTGGTCTGAATGTGTTGTTTGATTGGTTGCTTGTCGGTGGCCCCACACCCTGGGGGAACCAGCTTCCATTCAGCTTTGGAGCGCCTGGGCTTGTGTTGGCCACCGTCGCAATCAATGCGATCACATGCGTTGCCTTACTGATTCAGTTGCAGAAGCGTCTTGAAATCTTGCCTCTCTCGGTTTGGGCCCTGGATGGCATGCGTCTTGTGGTGTCTGGCTTGTTGGCCGCTTTGCCCGCCTGGTGGCTCTCCACTGCAGTGGATTGGCCGCAAGGTCTGTTTGGTCTGGCTCTTCGGGTGGCCCTGCCAGCCGGCTTGAGTTTGAGTTTGTTCGGGTTGCTCGGTACCGCGTTAGCAGTTCCCGAGGTTCAAGCGCTTGCAACCAGCCTGACGCGACGATTCAGAGTTCGCTGAGTCTGATGTCTCGCTCTTCGCGGACGTGAATCGGAAGCTCTAATTGATCGCGACCCACAAGCTGCGCTCCCTGGACCGAGACGATACGGGCTTCAATTCCGTATTTGCGGAAGGCGGTTTCGAGTTCTTGGATCAAGGCTTTTTCGACCTGCGCCTCAGGGTCAACAACTGTGCCGATTAACCGCTCTCCGAGAGGACCGATCCGCTGGCGCACCAACTCTCGGGGATTGGTGACCTCAATGATCAACACTCCACCTGTCCCGTCCGGTCTGCAACCTTATCGGCTATGGGTCTCAAGGATCTCTTCCAGTTCACGAAGTTGCGCGGGCGGCATCAGCCGTGCGAGGGGAAGTTGGCTTGCTCCTCCTGCGACAGAGACCTTCACAGCTTCTACCGATTGTCGTGCTGCGATGGAGGCACCTTGATCGATGCGGGCGCTGCATTCGATCGCCAGTGTTTCTGCGAGCTTGGCGTCCCCCAAATACAAATGCCAGCCGCTGATCTGGATGTAGAGGCGATCAGCGAGGGTTGCCTGCAAATCCTGCAGGTCTTTTGCGGGGAGCGACATGAAACGCGTGAGGACCCGAGACCATGCTGCCTCAGTGATTTGTCTGCTCTGTCTGCCGCGGACGAAGCACGATGACCACACAAAGATTTGCGATCCAACCAGCGAACCAAATGCCGGTGATCCACGCCAGCCCTGACCAAGGGTGGCGGATTTCCTGGATGAACCAAAGACCGCTGTTCACAGCGGCAAACAGCATGCCGTGCAGACAAAGATTGACGATCCGTTCGAAATGTCGGTAAGTCGGGTCAGAGGAATCAGCGGGTCCGTACCAGCGGATCGGCATGGATAGACCGATGCAAAACCAGTTAATTGTCGCGCTCTTTGTGGGTCAGTTGACGAAGGCCCCCTCGATGAGGTCTATTGGATTCGCGCAAGCGCTTGTAGCTCAGCGGATTAGAGCATCTGACTACGGATCAGAGGGTCGGGAGTTCGAATCTCTCCAGGCGCGCTTTCTATCGAAACTGCCCGAGTGGCAGTTTTTTTTTGGCTCTGGACATCTGTGCAGCGTCCAGGAAACCCTTTCCTTACGATCAATGAAGGTCTGATGAGCCATGTCATGGGTGAGCAGCAGAACCGAGCAATCAATGCTCATCTCGCCACGTCCGATCCAGTGATCTCCGGATTGATTGATCGGGAGAAGCAGCGTCAAGAAACCCATCTTGAGCTGATTGCTAGCGAGAACTTCGCCTCTAAGGCTGTGATGGAGGCCCAGGGTTCTGTGCTGACCAACAAATACGCGGAGGGGCTACCCAATAAGAGGTATTACGGCGGATGTGAACACGTCGATGCGATTGAGGAGCTCGCGATCGAACGGGCCAAACAGTTGTTTTCCGCCGACTGGGCCAATGTGCAGCCTCATAGTGGCGCTCAAGCCAATTTCGCTGTCTTCCTCGCGCTGCTGAAGCCCGGTGACACGATCATGGGGCTGGATTTGTCCCATGGCGGGCATCTCACCCATGGGTCACCTGTCAACGTCAGTGGCAAGTGGTTCAACGTGGTCCAATACGGCGTGGATCGCCATACGCAGCGCCTTGATATGGAGGCGATTCGCAAGCTTGCGGTCGAACACAAGCCGAAGTTGATCGTTTGTGGGTCGTCGGCTTATCCACGCACGATCGATTTTTCGGCGTTCCGTGCCATCGCTGATGAAGTCGGTGCCTTCTTACTGGCAGACATGGCACACATCGCTGGCCTCGTCGCTGCAGGGGTTCATCCCAGTCCTGTCCCGCATTGCGATGTGGTGACCACGACGACGCACAAGACCTTGCGCGGACCAAGGGGTGGTTTGATTCTTTGCCGAGATCGTGAGTTCGCCAAAAAATTCGACAAAGCTGTGTTCCCAGGCTCTCAAGGTGGTCCGCTGGAACATGTCATCGCGGCAAAGGCAGTGGCCTTTGGAGAAGCGCTGCAACCTTCTTTTGCGGAATACAGCCGAAAGGTCGTTGCCAATGCAGTCGCTCTGGCTGAACGACTCGTTGAGCGGGGGATTGATGTGGTGAGTGGTGGAACTGATAACCACCTCGTCTTGCTTGATCTGCGCTCTATTGGCATGACGGGCAAAGTTGCCGACCTTTTGGTCAGCGATGTCCACATCACCGCAAATAAAAACACCGTTCCGTTTGATCCAGAGTCACCCTTTGTGACCAGCGGTCTGCGCCTCGGTACCGCTGCCCTCACAACGCGTGGCTTCGATGAAGCGTCCTTCCGTGAGGTTGGTGATGTGATTGCTGATCGGCTCTTGAATCCAGAGGATGACGAGATCCAGCGGCGATGCCTCAGCCGGGTGGATGCACTTTGCGAGCGCTTCCCGCTTTATGCCATGGGGAGGCAACCGGCGATTGCCTGACTGGTCTAAAGCAACTTGGATCCATCCGATCAGGGTTCCTAGGATTTAATGGCCTTTCCGTTCCGAAGGGTTTCAGCATCCAAGGAGCTCTCTTGACCCTCGTAAACAGCCCGATTGTGGTTGCCGCGGTCAGCTTTTTACTGGCGGGCAGTATCACCATGCTGTTGGTGCCCTTGGTGCGAGCCCTTGGTCTTCATTTCGGATTTACAGATAAACCTGATTCTCGTAAGCAGCACCACACCCCCATGGTTCGCTTGGGGGGTATTGCCATGGTGTTGGGCTTCGGCATTTCGCTTGCGGCGATTTGGTTGATGGGTGGTTTTGGCTTGTTGGCCCCAGCCAAAGATCAATTGATCTGGAGCACGCTGGCAGGTTCGCTTTGCTTCTTTTTGATTGGTCTTGCTGATGATTTGTTTGCGCTTTCGCCTTGGCCAAGGTTGGCGGGCCAGATCGTTGTGTCCTCTGTCATCTGGAGTGAAGGACTCAGAATCGGAGCCATTGATCTTCCCTGGCTGAGCGGTGCAACGTCAGCCATCGTTTTGCCAGACAGCCTCAGCCTTTTGGCCACCGTCATTTGGTTGGTGGGGATCACCAATGCCATCAATTGGTTGGATGGATTAGATGGTTTGGCCGCCGGCGTCGCAGGAATTGCTGCGGTTGGACTGGTGTCGGTCAGTTTTTCACTGCATCAAGTGGCGGCGGGTTTTCTGGCTGCTGCCCTGGCTGGTTCATGTCTTGGTTTCCTTCGCCATAACTTCAACCCCGCCCGCATTTTCATGGGTGATGGAGGTTCTTATTTTCTCGGCTTCACTTTGGCGGCCATCAGCATTGTCGGCCCTGCAAAAGGTCTCACGACCGTCAGCCTGCTGCTGCCTCTGCTGATCCTGTCCCTCCCCTTGGCTGACATGTCGGCTGTGATCATGGGTCGCCTCAGCGAAGGGCGCTCGCCCTTCCACCCCGATCGGCGACACCTTCATCATCGTCTGCTACGCGCTGGTTTCAGCCATCGGCGGACGGTGGTGTTGATCTATGTGTTTACTCAGTGGCTTGCATCGCTCGCTCTTGTGGTGGCCAATGCTGAAATGCGTTTTTTGTGGCTTGCACTCGCCACAGCCATCCTTGTGGCATCGGTGGTGATTAGCCGGCGTCAATTACAGACCGAATTGGCTTTGAAGGAGACCTCTCCGTCCTATCCATCGAAGAACCCAGACATCGCAACTTGCGGTGATCGGCATGGCTGAAGCGAGTGTTGAGATTCTCTGCGTCGGCACTGAGCTTTTGCTGGGAAATATCCTCAATGGCAATGCCCGTTGGATCGCTGAACGGTTGGCCGCATTGGGCCTTCCCCATTACCGGCAAACTGTTGTAGGAGACAATCCGCAACGACTCGCCGCAGCGGTTCTTGAGGCGGCTCAACGCAGTGCGGTGTTGATCACCACTGGCGGGCTCGGACCGACCCCGGATGATTTGACCACCGCCACATTGGCGTCAGCCTTCAACACCCCTTTGGAGGAGCGCTCTGAACTGTGGTTAGAGATTCAGGCGAAGCTTGGGCAGGGAGGGCGGCCTGTGGCAGCCAGCAATCGACGCCAAGCCTTGCTTCCGCGTGGTGCTGAGGTTCTCCCCAATCCGCTTGGCTCGGCACCAGGAATGATCTGGACGCCGACCCCAGGTTTCACCGTGCTGACCTTCCCGGGGGTTCCCTCTGAGATGAAGGCGATGTGGGCTCAAACCGCCGATCCTTGGTTACGCCGTCATGGCGGGACATCAGACGTATTCGTCAGCCGTCAGCTGCGTTTCAGCGGCATTGGCGAATCCAGTTTGGCCGAACAGGTGTCCGATCTGTTGGAAGGAGCAAATCCAACCGTGGCTCCCTACGCGTCTTTGGGTGATGTGACCTTGCGGCTCACGGCGTGTGCGGATGACTCGAATCAGGCAGAAGCATTGCTCCAGCCTGTTGAAACCGAGTTGCGTCGTCGTTTGGGTCGGTTCTGTTACGGGACAGATCAGGACAGTTTGGCGTCCGTTGTGCTGCGGTTGCTTCGTGATGCAGGCCAGACACTGGCTGTGGCGGAATCCTGCACAGGTGGAGCGCTTGGTGCGGCGGTTACAGCGGTGCCTGGTTCCTCGCAGGTTTTCCTCGGCGGGGTGATTGCTTACAGCAATGCCGTGAAGGAGCAACTCCTCTCTGTGCCGTCGCAAGTGCTCGCAGAGCATGGAGCGGTTTCCGACCCAGTGGTGATTGCCATGGCTCAGGGAGTGCGTCAGCGGCTCGGTAGCGATTGGGCTGTTGCGATTAGTGGGGTTGCTGGTCCTGGCGGGGGAGATCCAGAAAAACCAGTTGGATTGGTGCATTTGGCTGTGGCTGGTCCTGATGGATGTGAAGCGATCAGCCAGCGGTTCGGTGACCGTCGCGGTCGACAGGCCGTACAGCAGTTGAGTGTGATCCGTGCTTTAGATCGCCTCAGGCTCAGGCTTCTCTCAGGCTGAGGGTTGCTTTCCTACGGCTAAGGTTTTTGCTTCCTGCAACTGAGCTGTTGAGTTCAGGCACCCTTTACGACAAGGTGTGGGACTTGCATCGCGTGGCTGAGCTACCCGGTGGTTCAACCCAGCTGTTCGTGGGTCTTCATTTGATTCATGAGGTCACCAGTCCACAGGCTTTTTCGGCTTTGAAGGACAAGGGACTAACGGTTCGCTGTCCTGATCGGACCGTTGCCACGGTGGATCACATCGTTCCCACGACCTCTCAGGCAAGGCCATTTGCTGATCCGCTGGCTGAGGAGATGCTCAGCACGCTTGAGCGCAATTGCGCTGAGTATGGAATTGCACTCAATGGAATCGGTAGTGGCCGGCAAGGCATTGTTCATGTCATCGCCCCTGAGCTCGGTCTGACCCAACCCGGGATGACGGTTGCTTGCGGGGATTCCCATACCTCGACGCACGGCGCTTTTGGTGCCATTGCCTTCGGAATCGGAACCAGTCAGGTCCGTGATGTTTTGGCGTCTCAGAGCTTGGCGATGAACAAACTCAAGGTGCGGCGCATTCAGGTGAATGGGCAGCTTGGGCGTGGTGTGTCAGCCAAGGATTTGATTTTGCATGTGATTCGCACGCTGGGAGTGAAGGGTGGTGTCGGTTTCGCCTACGAGTTCGCTGGGCCAGCGATTGAGGCCCTGTCGATGGAGGAACGGATGACCCTCTGCAATATGGCGATCGAGGGTGGCGCTCGCTGTGGTTACGTCAACCCGGATCAGATCACGTTCGACTACTTGAAAGGTCGTTCCCATGCCCCTTCCGGTGAGGCCTGGAGCAGAGCTGTCGCTTGGTGGCGCTCGCTTGCCACGGATGCAGATGCGGTGGTCGACGACGAGGTGGTCTACGACGCCTCAAGCATCGCNCCCACGGTGACTTGGGGAATCACGCCTGGCCAGGGGCTAGGGATCGATGAATCGGTTCCGAGCTTGGATGCGTTGGAGCCCGGTGAACGTCCCATCGCAGAGGAGGCTTACCGCTATATGGATCTGAAGCCTGGAACAGCCATCGCGGGTGTCCATGTCGATGTTTGCTTTATTGGAAGTTGCACGAATGGACGACTGAGTGATCTGAGGGCCGCGGCTGCCGTAGCCCGTGGTCGTCAGGTCGCAGAAGGCGTTAAAGCATTTGTCGTTCCAGGTTCTGAGCAGGTGGCTCGGGAGGCGGAAGCTGAGGGTTTGGATGATTTGTTTCGAGATGCCGGGTTCGAGTGGAGGGAGCCCGGATGTTCCATGTGCCTTGCCATGAATCCTGATCGACTCGAAGGTCGACAGATCAGTGCCAGCTCCAGTAACCGCAATTTCAAGGGTCGTCAGGGCTCAGCCAGTGGACGCACCCTCTTGATGAGTCCTGCGATGGTGGCCGCAGCTGCCGTGCATGGACAGGTCACTGATGTCCGCAGTCTCACCCCTTCGTTGTCGTCCTGATGAGTCGTTCGAGTCGTCGTTTCCCCGAAGGATCCATCCGTGACGTTTGCGGCACATCGCTTGTGCTGCAGGGAGAAGATATCGACACCGACCGGATCATTCCGGCCCGCTTTCTGAAATGCGTCAGCTTCGAAGCGCTTGGAGCCCAGGTTTTTGCAGACGACCGTCAGGAACTCAATGGTGCCCACCCGTTCGATCAGGCAGCGTTTCAGGGGGCTTCCATCCTCGTCGTGAATGGCAATTTTGGCTGTGGATCTAGTCGGGAGCATGCGCCGCAGGCCTTGATGCGTTGGGGCATTAGGGCCGTGATCGGCGTCAGCTTTGCGGAAATCTTTTTTGGCAATTGCCTCGCGCTTGGTCTTCCCTGCGCGACAGCACCGGCAGAGAGGATTCTGGAGATTCAGCAGTCCGTTATTGCAGGCCCAAAACGCGAGTGGTGCCTTGATTTGGAGGCGATGACGCTGACCACATCAGCAGAGGGCTGGCCCGTCATGTTTGAAGAGGGGCCTCGGCAGATGCTGCTGAGTGGTCGCTGGGACGCAACGTCCCAGCTGCTCGCTCGTGATGATGACTTGACGGATCTGATGCGAAAGCTTCCTTACCTCAACGGTTTCCGACCGGCGGAAGCGGTGTAGCAGGATCAGACTCCCGGGTCTATGAAGAAGACAGAAGACTTGTTGTTATGGATCGGGGTGCCGTTCAAGTTGCGCTGTTGAGCCGTGCCTTCCTGACCGCTGGGTTGCTAGCCCCGTTGGCAGGCGTCTCGCTTGCTGCGCCAGTGGTCCAGCTCAAGGTTGAATCACACGCTCCACCCAGTGAGCGCTTGATTCAACAGGGAGCCTGCCAAGCCTGCGATCTGCGCGATGCCGATTTGGCTGGTGCCCATCTCATCGGTGTGGATCTGCGCCAGGCCGATCTACGCGGTGCTGATCTGCAGGGCGCCAACTTGGAGGGAGCAGACTTGACTGGGGCACAGTTGAATCGAGCCAATCTTCAAGGTGCCAATCTCACCAACGCTGAATTAACGGATGTGGATCTGCGCGGTGCTGATCTCAGCCATGCGGTTGTGATCAATGCTTATGCACCAGGAGTGCAGACGGATGGAATCCGCTATGCAGGAGCTGATCTCACCGGCAGCCATTTGATCTATGGAGGTGGTGACGACGACTTAAAGCGGTAGGTCGCCATCCTTTTCAAGGCGGTTCATTGGGTTGTAAGGGACGAACGGAACACCTGTTCCGTTGAAATCGAAGTCGTTGAGACGGAAGCGAATNCCACCAATCCCTTCGTAAGGGTTGAAGTACACACCAAGGTCATAACTGCGGCGTTGCCAGCGGAGCTCGACATTGGAATTGATCACATCCCCGTAATACGGAGAGCCGGGATCAACGTTGAAGTTCACTCCTGTACTAATCACAAGCGGACCTGCGATTTGCTGGGTGAGGCCTAGACCCAAGGTCCCGAAGTCGACGACGCGATCAAATTCGAATGGGCTAGCACCACTGCGCAAGGTGCCACCACCGATGACAGTCAGTTGTGTGAAGTCGAGGAACGGTCTGCTGAAGGTGCCAAGCGTGAGAGTTGGTCCGCCACTGAAGCTCAGTGTTTTTTGGTATTGCCCCCCGCCGTACGCCGCCAGGCTGCTGTTCACATTGGTGGTTAAGGTGACGCCCGGCACGATCGGAACCGGTGAATAGCGATAGGCCGCCTGGGGAGTGAGTTCGGCGGTTTCACCACTCCAAAGCGGATAACTGCTCGTTAGAGACCCGAACAAGCTGCCGCGTCCTGTGTGGAGCATGCGGTCTTTGTTGAATTGCTCCGCGTAATAATCGCCAAGCGCTCCGCGCAACAGATAGCGATGTTCGGTTTTGCCTTGGAGCCACTCGCCCCGTCGTTCGCCATAAAGCCCATAAGCGGCCTCGATATTGGTTTCGCCGAGGGAGCCATTCCAGGTTCGATAGCGGTAGGCACCAAAGAGGTTGGTTTGCACGGCCCCGAGGCCGGCTACATCGATATCACGCCCAAAACTGCCCCAGAAGCGGCTGCCATTGATGAAGTTGTCAGGATTCAGAGTGCTGATGTCGGCGTTGGCTTTGAGCTTGTAATTCCCGTAGCGACCGAGAACTTTGGCTTCAAGTCCAAACAGGTCACCCGCTTGGTTTGGCTGGCTGATTGTCTTGCTGTAAGGGGGGCTGCCTGGCTTGTTGTAAGTGTCCGTGGTGCCGTCNATGGCACGCTGCAGCATGAATTGTGGCTGCAAAGAGATCTCTGTGTTTGTGCCGAGATTGATTGGTTTGAGGTTTCGACCGATGAACAATCCGTCTCGATCTTCGTTGTCGATTCCAATCACCCAGCGATTCTCGACTTCTTCTTCTTTTTGGATGAGCTGCCGACGGCTGACCGNGATTGGGAGACGGTCCTCCACAAGTAAACGATTGCGTCGTGCGGTGATCAGGATGTCACCGTTGATCTGTTCACGTGCAATCACTCCTTCGGCATCAATGCGGGTTTGTGCTGGGGTGAATGGGTCATTCGTGAACCCCATTCGATCCGCTTTCCAGCCATTGGGGGTGATTTGGATGCGAGAGGCTTGAATGCGCCAACGACTAATCGTTCCATCGATGAGTTGTGCTCGGCCCAGCCGCTTGAGCTGAGGCACCTTCACAACTCCGAAGCGATTGTCATCTTTGATATTGGATTCAATTTGCATCACCGGAACTCCGCTGCGCCGTTCAATGGCCAGAGCGCCTCGGAAGTTCACATCAGACACCCGTTGATCGATCTGAGCAATGTCTGCAGTGCGCTGAGCCTGCTGTTGCGCTGGAGTGATGGTGGACCGTTGGGATCTGGCAGGAGGCGGCACATGCTTCTGGGGTTTGCCGCCATCGCTCAAGGCGACTGACTCAAGTCGTTCTGAGAGGGTGGATGGCTTGACCCGTTGTTCTCTGTCGGGGTCGGGGCAGCCCAACGGAGGTGGCATCACGGTGGGTTGTAGCGGCGCGGGGTCTTCGCCCCAGCGGTAACGCACACCGAGGAGGTAAGCATTGCTGCCTTCTGTGACGCCGTTGTAGGTGCCAAAGGCGCCTGAACGATGGTGAATGCGTCCGACTAAAGAGAGATCAGATGAGACGGCAGCCTCAACTTCGAACCCCAAATAGTTGAGGAGTTGGGTGTAATTCTCTCGGAAGGTTTTTTCATAGAGGCTGTAATCAGTGTTGTAGCTGATCCCCTCAATAAATCCAAAGCTCAACCATGGTTGCACCCATAGACGGGCACCAATGCCAAGAATTCCCTCTCCAAAAGTTTGTGGTGGTAAATCAGAAAAAGGTGTTTTCTGATTAAATTCACCGCCTTGTTGTTTCTTGGCTTTGTGGCCAAATAAATCTGCCTCTAACTCGAGAGATAAAGGGCCAGCTCTCAAGATCCGCTTTTGCAGACCGATTCCCAGCAAATATTCCGGTCGCATTCGTCCATTGAAAAGAAAGGTGTCGCCGAAATTGGAATCGATGGATTGTCCCCCCCATGCCGTGACTGCCCAAGGCTCGGGATGCCAGTCTGGTACTGGTGTCAGCTGGGGTGGGCAGGCCATGCTCGACTCGGTCTCAGCCATGACCAATGCTTGGGCTGAGCTGCCTTCAGACGACGTGTCTTGGTTGGAGGAAGATTGAAGGCTGTTCGGTTGAAGGCTGTTCGGTTGATTGGTGTCGGGTTGATTGATCTTCGATTGATTGCTGCTCGGGCGCGCTGGCTCTGCTTCCTCTGTTGCGTCTTGACGGCTTGCAGTGCTGTTGAAGTCGGTGGATAAAGCTTCGAGATCAATGACCCCATAAACATCATCCAATTCACCTTCGTTTTGAATCAGGTTGTAGCGGAATGCAGAAGCTTGGAAATACTGTTTGCCACGCGTGAGCCGCACAGACCCACGGGCAAAAAGACTCCTGAAACCGGCATCGAATTCGATCCGATCGGCCTTGAGCTCGGCGTTGCCGATCACGACCGTTACATCCCCTTCAGCAACGGTGACCTTGCGACGTCTGTCGTAAAACTGGCGTTTGGAGCGGAGTTGAATCGCTTCAGGCGGTTGAGGCGCCTCGGCAGGAGCCTGTTCGCTCGCCCAACCTGGCGANAAAGCCGTATCGGCAACTCCTGCAAGCAGAAGCCCGGCTAAACAAATCGAAAGGCCGGTCGCCGACACAAGAAGGCTGGTGGGAACGGTGATCTTCCCACTTCAGAACAAATCCGAAGTGATCAGCGGACCAGTGTGTGGCGCGGACCGATGTTGATGAAGCTTCAGTCTTCGAGATCCTTACGGCTTGGTGTGCGGCTTGGGTCGCTTGCTAGGAAGCCGAACACAAAGATGCCGATAAAGAAGAAGACGACCGAGTAAACGGAGATCTTGAGGGCGAGCATGGAGACCGACCGGCGTCTGTGACAGCGGCATCATCTTATGGGGCATGACAGCGTCAGTAGGGAGAAGGACCCTGCACAGGCCAGGCGATCGGAGTGGATTGAAACGTTTCGAAGCCGCTCGAGGTGCGATCTGCGAAGTGGATGGCATCGCGTCGGCGTCCCGAAGGACCAGTTTTTCGTTGCGGAGCCTTGGGGGCGAGAGCACCGTCCTGATTGGGTTGAACGCGGTTTATTGGTCTGGCCGCGGGGGCGTCAATGGTTGCGACTCGAGCAACGATTGACCTGGCCGGCGGCTTGGGACGTTGTGCGCAACAGCCGTGCTCGTTTGTCGCTCAGTTGGTGGGCGGAGCGGATGCGTTTGTGGGTCAACAACACCCTGGTGCATGAGGGGGATTTGTTTGACACGGCCTGTCGTTGGGCGATTCCTGATCGCTTCCGTGACGGTGGTGATGAGTTGCGGTTGATCCTGGAGTTGTGCAGCCCTTGCCACGACGACGGGGCACTGATTGAGAGTGCGTTGTGTCTTGAGCCGCATCTGCCGGAACACGATCCGGATGGGGTGAGGGCTGCTGAAGCTCTCTTGCTGCATCTTGAGGCCGGAGGAGAGTTGCCCTCGCACTGGCAGCAGCTTGATCCGTCTGGGAGAGAGGCTTTGGCGGCTGTTCAGCAGCAGTTGAGCGGATCTGAGGCGGTTTCAGGATCGATGCATTGGGTTGGGCATGCCCATCTCGATCTGGCTTGGCTCTGGCCGGTTGCTGAGACCTGGCAGGCCGCTGAGCGCACGTTTCGCTCCGTGTTGGCTCTGATGCAGAGCCATCCTGAGCTTCGTTTTGCCCATTCCACGCCAGCGCTCTATGCCTGGCTGCAGCAGCACCGTCCTGCGCTGTTCGAGGCTGTGCGCAAGGCCAGTGTTGCTGGGCGTTGGGAGCCGATCAACGGCCCTTGGGTCGAGACGGATTGTGTGTTGGTCAGCACGGCTTCGCTTTGGCAACAGTTCCAGTTAGGTCAGGACTACAGCCGTGAGGTGTTCCCGGAGTGGAGTCATCAGCTCGCCTGGCTGCCCGACAGTTTTGGATTTGGGGCTGGTTTGCCAGCCGTGGCTGCCCGTACAGGTGTGCGTTGGTTTTGCACCCATAAGTTGGCCTGGAACGCTGAGAATCCCTTCCCTCACCGCTTGTTTCGCTGGCGCAGTCGCGGTGGTTTTGAGGTGTTGAGCTTGATGTTGCCCCCGATTGGCCGGCGTGGGGATCCTTTGGAGATTTTGCGGGAACAGCGGGTTTGGCAGCGGGCAACCGGCCTTCAATCGGCTCTATGGATACCAGGTGTTGGTGATCACGGTGGTGGCCCGACCGAAGAAATGCTTGACCAGATGCGGCTCTGGGATCCGGTGCCGCAAGCTCTGCCNCGTCAATCCGGCAGTGTGCGCAGCTTTCTTGCGTTGCTCGAGCCGCAGGCCCTGAATTTGCCGGTCTGGCGTGATGAGTTGTATTTNGAATTGCATCGCGGCTGTGCCACCAGCCGTCCAGATCAGAAGCGTCACAACCGTTCCTTGGAACGGCTGTTGCGTGAGGCTGATGCCTGTGGGGCTTTGCTTCGTGCCNATGGGGACTGCCATGAACCGGCTGATTGGCGCCCCCTGTTGTTCCATCAGTTTCACGACATCCTTCCGGGAACGTCGATTCCCGAGGTGTTTGAGCAGGCGGAGCCGGTTTGGCGGTCAGCTCGGCGCCGTGCCAAAGCGCAGCGTGATGCTTTGATCAGGCGCTTGTTATCTCCTGATCAGAGGGTGTCCGCTGGTCAAGCTGATCATTGGGCTTGGATTGGCCTACAGCCCTTAGCGTCTTGGTCTCCACTGCTGCGACTGCCGTTCGGGAGATGGAGCGTCGGAGCCCAGTGTCTCGTACAGCAGCCGGCCTTTGGCGGTGGCGTTTGGGTTCAGCTGCCGCGACGCCATGGGATGGCGTCGGTTGCCCTTCACCGCAATGCTGGCGAGGCCGAGGGCCATGCATCGGTTCGCGGTGCCGTGAACGTTGTTGATCTTGGTCAAGGGATCTGGCGGATCGGCAACGGTTTGGTTGAGGGTGATCTGTCCAGTGTTGGTCTGTTGCAGCTGCGAGATGGGCAGGGCAGGGATCAATTGGCAGAACCGTTGCAGTTCAGACGGTTCCGTGATCGCGATCAGTTTTGGGACGCTTGGGATCTTGCGGCTGACTACCGCACACATCCGCTTGATCTGGAGTCGGAGGGTTCGCTGCAGTGGCTCGAGCGTGGCCCGCTGGTCGCCCATGCCGTTCTGCGGTTTCGGGCCGGCCTGAGTCGGATCCGCCTGGATCTTCGTTTGCGGGCGGATTGTCGCTGGCTGGAATTGATTGCCTCGATCGACTGGCAACAGACGCATGAACTGCTGCGGTTGGACTTGCCTTTGGCGGCATCAGCTGTTCGGTTTGCTGCCGATACAAGTGGTGGTGTTTTGGAACGACCGGCCAGAGCATGCAGTGACCGAGAGCGAGCACGGTGGGAGGTCCCGACCATTTCTTGGCTGGCCTCTCAAGTCTCAGCACCAGGGGGAGGGTTAGCTGTTTTGCTCGATGGCCCCCAGGGCGTGGATGGTGAGCCNGACAGGATGGGCATTTCCCTGTTGAGAGGGCCGACTTGGCCTGAACCCAGCGCTGACCACGGCTCTCATCGGCTGCGTTTTGCTCTGATGCCTCTCTCTGACGATTGGTCTCGCTCAGGGGTTCCCCAGGCGGCAATTGCCTTCCGAGAGCCGGGTTGGTGGGGCTCGGTTGAGGTGAACTGTCGACAAACCCTCCTGCCAGCCCTGCCAGAAACCATCGTGCCTATCTCGATCCACGGCCATCCAGAAGGAGTTCTTCTGCGGGTGATCAATCCTGGCGCCTCGCGTTGTATTTGGGAGCCAGGGTCTGGCTGGACTGTGCGACGTGTCGAGTCGAGCCAAGCGTTGGCAACTGTGATGCTGGCTCCTGGGGAGCTGATCGAGTTGATCGTGTGTCAGTCGTCGTGGTCGTCGAATGGATCATCCAATCCCTTCGAGGGTGGTCCGAAGGCTTGATACATCCCAAAACCCGTTAGGCCCAAGAGGACGGCGAGAACGCCGACCGCAATCGATAGGGCTGGAGAAGAAGTTTCCATCACATCTCTCGACAGGATCGTCTGCAAACCGGAGTCGGCCCTACAGTATCCACACTTCAATAGAACCGAGACCAAGCGTCGCCATGGCTCAGCGCACTCGTCTGGGAGACCTCCTCCGCCCTCTAAACTCCGAGTACGGCAAGGTGGTGCCCGGATGGGGTACCACGCCAGTGATGGGAACTTTTATGGTTCTTTTTCTGGTCTTCTTGTTGGTCATTCTTCAGCTCTACAACAAGTCTTTGATCCTTGAAGGAATCAATGTCAANTGGAATGGTTTCGGCTGATTCCTTCTGATGAACGTTTTCGGCGTCGGCCTTCCTGAAATGGCGGTAATCGGCGCCGTTGCATTGTTGGTGTTTGGTCCCAAACGGTTACCAGAACTTGGACGCACCCTTGGCAAAACATTGAAAGGGTTTCAATCAGCGTCTAAGGAATTTGAACGCGAGATCAACAAAGCAATGGCGGATCCTGAGCCACTCGAGCAAGAACGGATCGAAGGGTCTGATCAAACACCTCCAACCAGTTGAATTGATCGCTCATGAGCGGGTTGAGGTTGGTGGTTGGCCTGGGAAATCCAGGATCAAAATATTCTGGAACTCGTCACAACATCGGGTTTATGGCCCTCGAACGGCTGGCAAGTCGTGAGGGAAGTGTGTTTCGAAACCAAGGCAAGCTTCACGGCTTGATGGCAGAAATTGGCAGCGGTGATCACCGGTTGAGGCTCCTAATGCCTCAAACCTTTATGAATGACAGTGGACGTTCTATTCGAGCTGCCCTCGACTGGTTTGGCTTTACGCCAGACCAGATGCTTGTTGTTGTGGATGATATGGATCTTGCGCTCGGTCGACTTCGCTTAAGGAGCCAGGGTAGTGCTGGAGGCCACAATGGCCTTCGCAGCACGATTCAACATCTCGGCACCCAGGTTTTCCCGCGCTTGCGGATTGGNATTGGAGCACCTGGTGCATCTGCCGCTGAACGAAAAGCAAAAACGGTTTCCCATGTTTTGGGGTGTTTTGCCAAGGAAGAACAGCTGCTTGTTTCGCACATCCTTGACGAAGTGATCGATGGTTTCGCTGTAATCCAGCGCCTTGGACTGGAACGGGCAGGCAACCGGATCAATGGCTTCAGACCTGATGCTCTGTCGGAAGGTCGATGACAGCATTGCCCGCGACAACAGCCCATCTGCGGGTGCTGCGACAATGCTTNAACGAGCAGTGCATGGATGGAGAAGTCTCAGCAGGAGGCTTCCACTGGCAGTTCAGTTGGGCGTTTGACCGTGGTGAGTTGTCGGTTGAACCCTCTCTGGGCAGAGCCTTAATTCAGGATGCTTTACGTCGTTTCTTGGTTCGGGCTGACTACAAGCTGGAGCCAGGTGGCGACTATGTTTTCACGGTACGTGCCCGCTTTTGATCGGTTGGGGGCGGGGTGGTGGACCTGGCCAAACGCATCGGATCTGGTGATGCTCTTCCACCATCACCAGGGCAGCGACGGCATCTAGATCAATAGGCGGTACGCGCAGGCCTTCCGGCAGCAATCGTCTCAAACCAACGGCGGGCCAAAGTTGCCAGTAACGCTGTCGAGCTCGCAGGGTGGTTCCTCGCTCGTTCACCACGTGCACCGGTGCCAGCGTTCTTAGAGCCTTGTTCCAGTTCTGATGACTGGTGCCATTGCCCAGAACAATGTGGTCAAGTCCTCCGTTTTGCTGCCAGTCGCAAAGCTGTGGCAGGACGTCTGCACAACTCAGGACGACTCCGCTCAACACTTGGGTTGAGGGGAGATCCACCAGCACAAGACCGCATTTGCTGCGTCCGGGGTCGAGCCCTACCAAATGGGTCATGGCTGAATCCGAACGGCGACGAGCACGGGCTCTGCGCTGTCACTCTTGCGGACAGCGACCACTTCCAAATCAATGCTGCCAACCTGGCGCTCCGTCAGGGCCTGGCCCAGTTGGCTCAAGGCATTGCCGTCAAATTGCAGACCTTCCGTCAATGATCCGCGCCGCTTCACTTCAGCGAAGGCGGAAGCCAGCAACAGATTTAAACGCGTTCGAATCGCTTCTGGTGTTCGTTCCTCTTCTTCCAAGGTGGCTCTGGCGAGCACTTCTTGCTCCGTCGCAATCGTCCTGTTGGGCCGGACATCCGGGAAGCCATAGACGATGCTTTCTCCTCGCAAAACATTCGTGGCTGATCGAACGCCGATGACCCAAGTGCCTGGCTTGCTGATGATTGTTTTTAGTCGATCCACGTCGCTACGCGGAACAAGCAGAATCTGTCGGTCGGGCTTTTCGCCGGGTCTCACGCGGGTGTAAGCCGTCAGATTTGCGTCCTGCAGGAGTCGGTCGATCACATTTTTGGCTTGTGCGGGATTGTTGAGGCGAACCGTTGCGGTGGCGAGTGTCTGGCCACTGCTCAGCACCACGGCCCCACGGCGCAGAGCAATGAGATTGCGCTCAAGCTGTTTGAGTTCTTCTTCACCAGCTTGAATCCGATTGCGCACTTGTTTGAGCTCCGCCTCCGTGCGACGGATGTCGGCATCCCTGGTTTGAATATCGCGGCTCAGCCGTTCACGTTCCGCTTCCAGTTGGTCTCTTTGCTTTTGCAAGGGCTCCAATTCTCGACGCAGCGTTGCGGCCCGTTCCCTGGCTTTGCTGCGTTCGGCCTCCGCTGAGGCGAGGGCGCTGCGGTTCTCCTCCAGTTGTTGGCGACTTGTTCTGAGCTTGAGTTGGAGTGAGTCCAATTCGAACAAGCCGACTCGCAGCTGGCGGCTGACCAGCAACATCAAGCCAAGTGAAAGGGCACTGATGAGGCTTCCGGTCAACACGGTGATCACAACGGCAGTCCGCCGTGGCCGCATCTTGAAAAGGCTGAGACGTGCCTTCCCAACTCGGCTGCCTAAGCGGTCGCCAAGGGTCGATAACACCCCACCAAGAACGAGGAGAGCCGTGATCAGCAGCCAACCGCTCACGGGACCAACTCCAGTGTTGGTTGAGTCTTGTCTGTAAAGACGGAGCTGAGATGGACAGACCTGTGATGGAGCGGCCTGTGTTGGATGGCCGTGAGTGGATTAGCTGAATCGCTTGGCCAGAGCGATCGGGTCGAGCACCGTGATCTTCTTCCGGTCAATCTGAACTAGCCCTGATTGGCGCAAGTCTCCCAGCAGGCGGGTGATCGTGACACGGGTGGAGCCGATCGCTTCAGCGATGGCCTGATGGGACAGACGCAAGTCGATGGTGATTCCGAGGTCATCTGGGATGCCGAAATCACGGCAGAGCACTAACAGAAAGCTCACCAGGCGCGAGGACATGTCCCGATGGGTCAGGGTTTCGATCATGGTTTCCGTCTGCAGAATGCGACTGGATAAACCTTGGAGTAGACGAAGGCCCACAGCTGTATCGGCTTCAATTGCTGCTCGTACTGATGCCGCTGGTGCTGTCACCATTTCGACGCGAGTGAAGGCCACTGCGTGATAAAAGCGATCGGATCGATGACCCGTTAACAGGGAAAGCACCCCGAACAAGCTGTTTTCGCGCAGCAACGCCACTGTGATCTCCTCTCCTGATTCGTAGACCCTGGAGAGACGCACAGCGCCGCGGCGAATTAAATAGACCCTTTCGGCAGGATCGCCAGGAAAGAAGATTGTTTTGTTGCGCTCGACTAGTTCAGTGCTGGCACCCTCCAGATCTCTGATCACATCGAGCAGAGATCGATTGCTTTTAGCTTGAGACGTTGGATCTGGCGCGCTCACTTGTGGCGCGTAGCGACTGAAACCACTGCTGCTGACGACGCTCATGGTTTCAAAACTGACCAGGAGACTTTGGAAGTTAAAGTTCAGTCAAACACTGACGTGTAGCAGTCATTACGGTTTGCAAGGGTCATGTTCCAGTGCTTGACGTTGTGAAGCGATCAAATGATGCAATCCAGCATCTGCAAGATCCAGCAATTGGTCTAATTGTTGGCGGCTAAACGGGGCTCCTTCTGCTGTGCCTTGGACCTCGAGTAACTGGCCATCGGCACTCATCACGACGTTGAGATCAACGTCCGCTGTGCTGTCTTCGCTGTAGTCGAGATCCAAGTGTGGTGTTCCTTTGACAATCCCAACAGAGACGGCAGCCACTTGTTTCTGGATTGGATCGCGATCTAAGACACCCTGAGCCAGCAGACGATTCACAGCGCTGCGTAACGCCAGCCAGGCACCTGTAATCGCAGCGGTGCGCGTTCCCGCATCCGCTTGAATCACATCGCAATCGATCAACAGGCTTCGCTCTCCCAGGGCTTGCATGTCGATGGCTGCTCTGAGACTGCGACCAATCAACCGTTGGATCTCTTGGGTGCGACCAGAGAGCTTCATTAATTCCCTCGCTTGTCGCTGTGGGGTTGATCCAGGCAGCAGTCGATATTCCGCTGTGATCCAGCCCTGCCCCTCCCCTTGTCGCCAGCGGGGAACACTCTCTTCAAGGCAAACGCTGCAGAGCACGGCTGTCCGTCCCGTGCGCACAATGAGAGAGCTCAGGGCAAAGCCCATGGGATCCCAACTCACGCTGAATGCTCGCAGCGCATCGAGTCTGCGGCCGTCGCTGCGGCTTTGGCTGATGTCGGCCATGGCGCAAGGTTTGTCGAGATCATTCGAGCCTTGCAGGGCACCTGCAACATTTGACAGCATCACGCTACGGGTAGTGCTATTCCCCTTGTTGGGATCTCTTTCACCGCTAGATTCAAGGTCTGCCGGGTGTGTCCCTGGCCATTGCCATCCTGATGACCGCCAGCCTGAGGACCAGTCACAGATCTCCAGAGGCCCGCTCGAAGGACCATCGAGCACTGGAGCGGGCTGGCTTGCGTCCTCTGGTGCCGTCTCCGGCGAGAGCGCCGTTGCATCTGGTCGCGCTGGAAGGCCAATTGCAGGTGCATACCGCTCCTTACCGCGGCAGTTTTTCGAGTGTGCTCAGCCAAGCCATGCGAGCGGCTGGTCTTGGTAGCCGTGTTCTTATTGCGCAGTTTTTGAAGGGAGGGGTCAGTCAGGGGCCAGCAGGGTGTGTGCAGCTGTGTGGTGGCTTGACTTGGTTGCGTCCAGACGTCACCGCTTGTTTGGCTGAACCCGATCAAGAGGGGGGGATAGAAGCGGTTGCTGAGATCTGGACCACATGCCGTCAGCACTTGATGGCGGGTGATCTTGATCAGTTGGTTTTGGATGAAGTGGGCTTGGCTGTTGGTTTGGGATATTTGAACGAGAAGGAACTTGTCTCTGCGCTTCAGCAGCGCCCTGGTTCGATGGATGTAATCCTCACTGGGCCTGCCATTCCCTCCAGCGTGATGGCGATGGCGGATCAGGTCACCGAATTACGTCGAGGCTTCCAATGCTGAAGAACGATCGNTGGATTACGGATCAGGCTTCTCAAGGAATGATCAGTCCTTTTCAGGCCGGGTTGGTTCGTCATCTCGATCCTGAACATCGTGAGCGGCCGGTGTTGAGTTTTGGTTGCTCGTCCTATGGCTATGACTTGCGCTTATCTGCGCAGGAATTCATGATTTTTAGGCATGTCCCTGGCACTGTGATGAACCCGAAGCGGTTCAATCCGGCCAATCTTGAACCGACGCCGTTACATCAAGATGAAGATGGTGAATATTTCATTCTTCCTGCCCATTCCTATGGTCTTGGTGTGGCTTTGGAGAAACTCAATGTTCCGCCCAATATCACTGTGATCTGTCTTGGTAAGAGTACTTATGCTCGTTTGGGAATCATCGTGAATACCACTCCTGCAGAGGCGAGTTGGGAGGGCCATTTAACGCTTGAATTTAGCAATAGTTCTGGTGCAGATTGTCGAATTTATGCCAATGAAGGCATCTGTCAGTTGTTGTTTTTCGAGGGAGATCCCTGTGAGACCACCTATAGTGATCGAAAAGGGAAATATCAACATCAGCCAGAACGAGTGACGTTGGCGCGAGTTTGATTGTATTGAGACTGAATGTGCAGAAAGTCTAGCGTTGTTGCATAAATAAAAAGCCAATCTCTAGAGATCTTTCCTAGAGATTGGCTTTTTTTAGGGGAGAGCTATGATCTGTTGGGAATCGCCTTATTCAGCGATGACGATATTGTCGCTGCTCAGAGTTGTATTCTTAGGAAGATCGGCAATGATTCCTCCCTGCATTTTGTTGCCCCAGCCTTTATCTTTACCGTTGCCATCCACATAGACATCCCCTTTGGGTTCGTAATAGACCACATCAACACCTTCAGTCTGGGCTTGTTTGAACTCTTTTTTATTTGTTGCTACAGTCATGACAGGGTCGGAAGCTTTGTCTTCCTCAAGGCTTTCAACCAGACTGGCTAATGTGTCATCTGTTAGCTCCTCTTTTTTGTCTAGAGTGGCAATCAAAGGATCTGTATCGCTGCCCTTATCGGCGAAACCTGTGTCAGCTCCATTGGTGTCGATGTAAAGCTCCCCTTTGGACTTGTGATAAATAAAGTCGTTGTTGTCCTCTGAAGCCTTGTTGAGGTCTTTCTTGGAGTTGACGACAACAACCTCTGGATTATTGCTGAGATCTTTTAGAACTGAGTTGGTGATGATTGGGTTGAAGAAAACCTGGTCGGCAATGATGATTTGATCGCCTTCTTTGGTGTTGAAGTCCACTACCTGATCGGCGGTTTTCTTCTTATAAGGCTCATTGCCTGAGAAGTAGAAGCCATCGGCACCCTCCCGTCCTTTCAGTTTGCCTCGGCCGTCCCCGTCGGCAATCAGATCGTCACCGCTTGTTCCTTCAACCTTGGCAGACTTCTTGCCATCGCTAGTGATCGCATTTGAGAGATTGATGTTGACTGACTTCAGTTCGAATGAATTCTCAATGGTGATCGTGTTATCAATATCATTGGTGTTTTCAACGCTGCCAATATCGCCAGTTTGAACGGTTCCGTTTGTATTGTTGATCGTTGTATTGGTGTTGTTGTTGGTGTTGTTGCTCGTATTATTGGATGTGTTTGTGTTGTTATTTGTGGTGTAGTAGTTGTTGATAACAGTTGGTCCATCGCCTCCATTGGATTGGGACCCAGGGCCATTCCCGTTGTTTTGTGCCTGTGGATCCTTGGTGGGAGTGGGATCTGACGTGGTTGGGCTCGGTGTGCCTGGCTCCTTTGTGGGGTCAGGCGTTGGTTGCGTTGTGCCCGTTGCTTCGGGGGCGCCGAAGCCTGGTGTGAGCTGGTTAACGCTTAATTTGTATTTGCCAACATCAAGATCATCGGCATATTTGTCTAAGTCAACCCTGAGGTAATAGTTGTCGGTTGCCGTAACAGGTGGTGTCGTGTAGATGCCATCGTTATAAAGATAGCCACCATTTCTGTTCTGATCGTAATACCAATACTGGATGGTGGATGGTCCGTTTGTTCCGTTGAGTTTGTACCATGTAATCTTTCCATCATTAAGGTCATAAACTTCAGGGCCACCCTTTAATGCGATTTTGTATGTTGCACCTTTTAGCAGCTTAATCTTGAACCAATCTTCATCTTCATTGTTTTCGGCTCCAAGCGTTCCAGACAGAGATCCGTAGGCAAGACCTTTAGGGTTGACAGCAAGAGGAAAGGTGTGGGCATTTGTGTAGGTTGAGCCGTAATCGTCAGCCATGGGAGTTAGGAAAGATTGGTTGAAGGAAGGTCTTGAACCTTCGCTGCGTTGATCGACGATCCGATTATAAGAACTGACGTCAAGATTGTTCCAGTCGCACTGCGGTCACTACTTCCAACTTCCTTTCATTCGTGATTGGTTAAGTGCCTAGTAAAATGTCAGTTTGGGAAAGAGTTGTTGCCTTAGCAAGGTCAGCAATCATGCTCCTTGCTTTTTGCTGCCAAAGCCTTTGTCATCACCATTGCCATTGATATAGAGGTTGTCTTGAGGTTCGAAATAAACCAAATTAGCTTGGTTCTGAGAGACTTTCTTGAAATCTTTCTTGTTTTCAGCAATGATCAGATCGGGCTGAATATTGATATCCTTCTCCAGTTCCTCTGTCAGTTTTTTAATTATTTCGTTGATGAGATTGGTTTTTTTTTTAGGAAGCTTGGCGATCAATGGATCACTGGTGCTGTTAGCTTTGCTGAAGCCCAACTTGGGCCCATTGTGATCAAGGTACAGATCTCCTTTGGGCTGGTGGTCAATAAAGTCATGGCCTTTTTCTGAGATCTTCTAGGACTGAGTTGGTGATGATTGGGTGGAAGAAAACCTGGTCGGCAATGATGATCTGATCTCCTTCACCCGTATCAAAGTCAATGATGGCGTTGGCGGTTTTCTTTTTGAAGGGTTCTTTCCCGGAAAAGTGAAATTGATCGCCACCATCTTTGCCAAACATCTTATCTTTTCCGGCGCCGTCAGTGATGAGGTTATCTCCTGGGGTCCCCTCTACTTTCTCGCTTTTCTTGCTTTCACCTGTGATTGCAAAAGAAAGATTGACGTTGATTGACTTGAGTTCAAATGAATTTTCAATTGTGATTGTGTNGTCAATGTCATTTGTGCTTTTAACANTGCCAATGTCGCCTATCCGAATCGTTCCGCCGTTGTTGTGACTGTTGGGGCGCCAGTGTTGTTTGGTGTGGTCGGCTGTTGCGTCGACGCTTCCAATGCTGAAGAACGATCGTTGGATTACGGATCAGGCTTCTCAAGGAATGATCAGTCCTTTTCAGGCCGGGTTGGTTCGTCATCTCGATCCTGAACATCGTGAGCGGCCGGTGTTGAGTTTTGGTTGCTCGTCCTATGGCTATGACTTGCGCTTATCTGCGCAGGAATTCATGATTTTTAGGCATGTACCTGGCACTGTGATGAACCCGAAGCGGTTCAATCCGGCCAATCTTGAACCGACGCCGTTACATCAAGATGAAGATGGTGAATATTTCATTCTTCCTGCCCATTCCTATGGCCTTGGTGTGGCTTTGGAGAAACTCAATGTTCCGCCCAATATCACTGTGATCTGTCTTGGTAAGAGTACTTATGCTCGTTTGGGAATCATCGTGAATACCACTCCTGCAGAGGCGAGTTGGGAGGGCCATTTAACGCTTGAATTTAGCAATAGTTCTGGTGCAGATTGTCGAATTTATGCCAATGAAGGCATCTGTCAGTTGTTGTTTTTCGAGGGAGATCCCTGTGAGACCACCTATAGTGATCGAAAAGGGAAATATCAACATCAGCCAGAACGAGTGACGTTGGCGCGAGTTTGATTGTATTGAGACTGAATGTGCAGAAAGTCTAGCGTTGTTGCATAAATAAAAAGCCAATCTCTAGAGATCTTTCCTAGAGATTGGCTTTTTTTAGGGGAGAGGTATGATCTGTTGGGAATCGCCTTATTCAGCGACGACGATATTGTCGCTGCTCAGAGGTGTATTCTTAGGAAGGTCGGCAATGATTCCTCCCTGCATTTTGTTCCCCCAGCCTTTATCTTTACCGTTGCCATCCACATAGACATCCCCTTTGGGTTCGTAATAGACCACATCAACACCTTCAGTCTGGGCTTGTTTGAACTCTTTTTTATTTGTTGCCACAGTCATGACAGGGTCGGAAGCTTTGTCTTCCTCAAGGCTTTCAACCAGACTGGCTAATGTGTCATCTGTTAGCTCCTCTTTTTTGTCTAGAGTGGCAATCAAAGGATCTGTATCGCTGCCCTTATCGGCGAAACCTGTGTCAGCTCCATTGGTGTCGATGTAAAGCTCCCCTTTGGACTTGTGATAAATAAAGTCGTTGTTGTCCTCTGAAGCCTTGTTGAGGTCTTTCTTGGAGTTGACGACAACAACCTCTGGATTATTGCTGAGATCTTTTAGAACTGAGTTGGTGATGATTGGGTTGAAGAAAACCTGGTCGGCAATGATGATTTGATCGCCTTCTTTGGTGTTGAAGTCAACTACCTGATCGGCGGTTTTCTTCTTATAAGGCTCATTGCCTGAGAAGTAGAAGCCATCGGCACCCTCCCGTCCTTTCAGTTTGCCTCGGCCGTCCCCGTCGGCAATCAGATCGTCACCGCTTGTTCCTTCAACCTTGGCAGACTTCTTGCCATCGCTAGTGATCGCGTTTGAGAGATTGATGTTGACTGACTTCAGTTCGAATGAATTCTCAATGGTGATCGTGTTATCAATATCGTTGGTGTTTTCAACGCTGCCAATATCGCCAGTTTGAACGGTTCCGTTTGTATTGTTGATCGTTGTATTGGTGTTGTTGTTGGTGTTGTTGCTCGTATTATTGGATGTGTTTGTGTTGTTATTTGTGGTGTAGTAGTTGTTGATGACTGTTGGGGCGCCAGTGTTATTTGGTTTGGCGGGTTGTTGGGGTGCGGGTTTCGTGGCTTGCGCAGTCGGGAGAGGTGCGGGGCTTGCCGTTGGAACGGGAGCCAATGACGGGACCGGAACCGGTTTGGGGATTGGAACCGGCTTGGGGATTGGAGTGGGGGTGGGGGCAGGCGCGGCGAAGCCTGGAGTCAATTGTTCAATTTCAAATGTATATTGCCCCACATCAAGAGAGTCAGCGTAAGAATCAAGGTCAACTTTTAGATAATAATCATCAGTGCTTGAGATGGGAGATGTTGTGTAGATGCCATTGTCAAAAACGTACCCATCACTTCTCCTTTGGTCAAAATACCAATAACCAATGGTTGACGAGCCATTGGGTTTGTACCATGTGATCTTACCGTCGTTCAAATCGTAAACTTCAGATCCACCAGAGACTTTGAATTCATATGTTGCACCTTTGAGTAGACGAACTTTAAACCAGTCTTCATCATTGTTGTCATCAGGTCCTATCACGCCCGTGAGTGAGCCATATGCAAGGCCTGAAGCGTTCGTTGACAAAGGGAATGTGTACGCACTTGTATAACGAGAGCCGTAGTCGTCAGCCATGGTGGTTGCCAGAGAATTGGTGAGGTAGGAGGTAAAGCCTTCGGTTAACTGTTCGACACTGGCTGTGTAACTCCCAACGTCAAGTGCATCAGAATAAGAATCAAGTTCAATCTTTAAGTAATAATCGTCTGTTTTTGTGATTTCCGATGTTGTGGCTATTCCGCTGTCAAAAATGTAGCCGTCACTTCTGCGTTGATCGAAATACCAGTAATCATTTGTTGATGTCCCATTTGGTTTATACCATGTAATTTTTGCATCATTGAGGTCATAAACTTCAGGACCGCCAGTGACCTTGATTTCATATTTTGCCCCTTTCAGCATCGGGATTTTGAACCAGTCTTCGTCGCTGGTGTCATCGGGTCCTATCGCGCCGTTCAGAGTGCCCGAATACAGACGATTGCTGCTGGCTGTGAGAGGAAACGGAAAGGCACTGGTGTAGCGCGATCCATAATCGTCAGACATCCAACCCAAAGTTTCAAGGGAATCTACTTAGCTCAATAAGCCATTTGGCGCAAGTGTGGATGCAATATCGATCGATTAGTCATCGATGCGTTGAGCTCCGTTGAGTTAAGGGGCCAGCCGGGCACGATGTAATCGGCTCTTTTCATACCAAGCGGCAAATTGGGGTGCCCAGTTCACCATGTGGGGCCACATCAGATCGCAGAGCTGACGAATTTCTTTTTGAGCATCGAGCTTGGCTCGCAGATCCATGAAGTGCAGAAATGCTCTCAGGCTGAAGCTCACAACAAAGTGCTGGCGATAATCAAATGGAAGGATTCCGCGTGCGTGTTCCTCCGCAAAGCCTGCACGCAAGAGATCCCGATAACGTTCGGCGGCTTGCCGGCAGTGCTGTCGATCTAGCTCACGCTGCTCATTGTCGTAGGTGTATTTCTTGCCTTGCCGATCGCTGTATTCGCCGACCGGTCGCAGGTAGAACACCTCTTCGAGATCAAGCTCGCCCTCTGCGGCTCGACAGATTCGTTCTCCCGTATAACGCATCGATTGCACATCGAAACTGACCCCGACTCGGTGGGTGCGGGCTTGTTGCATCACCGAGTGGGGAAACCAGCCCACATTCAGCACGATTTGGGCGTGTTCAAGCGGGCCGTAGTGGCCTCGCTCACCGGAGAGAAGTCGTTTGATACAGATTTCACCTGCACGCTCCTCATTCGGCCAATTGTCTCGATCGCTAGCGACAAAGCCTTCGCTGTAGTCCTGATGCATTGCGGCATAGACGCATTGCTGTGGATTGGGAGTGGCCGCGATCAGGTCGACCCGGAAGCGATCCATGGGGTGCCCTGGAAGTCATTGTCGTGATCATGCCGAGGGTGTGAAGACTTCGCTTGTTAACCGTGACTTCGTGGCCCAGCTTGAGGATCACGACTGGCCAGATCTTCGCTCGATAAAGCACTGACGCTGCCGACACCACGCAATTTGGGCAGGGGGTTGTTATCAATTAATGCCTTCCCCAGTGTCATCAGTTCATCGGGTTCACGCACGCCGATCGACCGCCCCAGCTGACGTCCATCAGCGGAGAACAGCTCGAGCTGAGGAATGCCGTTGACGTCATATTGCTCAATCAAGTCCTCCCAGCGAGGGTTGTCAACGTTCACGAGCACAACATCGAGACGTCCCTTACTGGCTTGTTCCAGCGACAACATGGCTGGTGCCATGGCACGGCATGCCTGACACCAATCCGCATAAAATTCAAGAATCGTTGGACGCCCATTCGCCAGTGCAACGTCCGGCTCTAAAGAGCGTCTGGCAAGTTGCTCCATCGGAGATTCCGTTTGAAGTCCTCCCCTGAAGATCAACAGCATGATGGCGAGGCCGATCGCTACTGCTAATAAAAGACCTTTTTGCATTGATCCGAGCAGCGGTTGCTGAGGGCTGCCGGTCATGACTCGCACTGAAATGCAGTCACTCTGACAGGCCAGCAAGCCTGTTGTGGCTAACTTCAGTGCATGGCCTTGTTGCAACTTCTCCTGCTTCCCTTTCGGGCACCGCTTCTGGTGGTCTTGTTTGGTGTCGCCCTCGTAATGGGTAATCACTGGACACAGCTTCAGGTTGATTTGGCCAACGCGCGCGGGATGACCCCCCAGATGTTCTGGACGGTTGAGTTAGTGCAGTGTCTTGTTGTGGTTGTGATTTGCACCATGCCTGATTTGCTGATGCGGCGATTGTCTTTGTTGATGATCTCGAGCCGTGTAATCAGCCTTGTGGTGACTTTGTTGTTAGTTATTACCTCTGGTATTTATCTGTTGAGATTGAATTTATTGGCAGATCTTCTGATTGTTTCTTCGGCAGTTTTGTTGGCGCGTTTGGATCTGACTCGCGTTGGTTTTGTCCCTCCTTCTCTTGTGATGATGGTCATTCTTTCACTCGTTCTTTTTAGCGGAATCTGGGTTGGATATCTTCTCCCCAGTCCCACTTCCTCCCTTTTCGCAACTGGCTAGTTCATCTTGGCTGATGTATTGGATCAGGTTGTCCAACACTTTTTTAGTGTAGTAACGCGTTTCCGGATAAGGAATACGTTCAATCCAAAGTTCTGGGGCCTGGTTGATGTCTTGGCTGGGCCAGCTGGCAACGGCTCCTGGGCCTGCGTTGTAGCTCGCGATCGTCAGGATCGGATCTCCATCCCATCGATTGAGCAGATAGCTGAGGTAGGCCGCTCCAAGCTCGATATTGAAGCTCGGCTCAGTCAGTTCGTCATCGTTCAAGTCGCGTCCTGCCATGTCGGCGGCGGTGGCCGGCATTAGTTGCATCAGGCCAAGGGCACCGGCGATGGAGCGAACGCCGGGAGAAAAGCGTGATTCTTGTTTCGTGATGGCCAGCAGCAGCTCAGGCCGAAGGCTTTTGGCGAGGGCCGCTTGCTGGAACGCTGTTGTGTAGAGCTGTGGGGACTGACTCCGTTGCAGGAGTTGACGTTGCTCGCAGTTCGGTTCACGCCAGCGCAAACTGAGCTGCCAAAGACGGTCCAGTCCGGTCCATGTGTCTCCGAGGGCCAGTCGCAAGCGGCCTTCGACGAGCTGCTCAGGATGCGATGGCTTTTTGGCAGGGTCTTGGCCCATTCGCCAGGCCCCCCAGGCTGCATCGGTTAGTCCTAGCCGCCAAAGTTGATTGACCAGAGGGTCGGCACTGTTCAGTGGCGACCATGTGCTGTTTTGTCTGAACTGGCTGTTTTGTCTGAACTGGCTGTCTTTGTTCGACGTCTGGTCCGATTGGTTGAAGGAGTGCGTGTCTTGCTGGTTGAGGTCGAGCTTGGATGTCGCACCGAGACGCACCTGCGCTCGCCAGCGGTAGTAGCCGGCTGGTTGCGTCTCAATCAGCTGTTGCCAATGGCGTTTGGCCGCGGCCTGATTGCCGAGACGGTCGTCGCTAAAGCCAAGCCAGAACAGTCTTCTGCGTTCTAGAGGTCCGGGCATGCTGTTGGCTGGCAGCAGCGAAAGGAGGTCTCGTGCTTCTGTCCAGCGACTCTCGACTAGCGCTGTCCTGGCTAGATCCCACTGCAGTTGCCAAATCGCTGGGTCGTCTGGCCATCGCTGAATCACGTTGCTGGCGCCTTTGCCCTGTGCCAGTCGCACACGAGCTGCAGCCACAGCAGCTGAATGGTCCGCCAGCTGTTCCGGTAGGGCATCGAGAACAGCTGGATCCGGATACAACGGATCGCTTAATAAACGAGCTGCTTCAGCACTTTCAGGGCTTTCCGGTGCTTGTTGCGTTAAAGCTACCAACCGTTGTTGACCGCGGCGCTGCTGATCACGGTCTCCCCTGAGCAGCGTCCGACCGATGGCGAGGGCAGTCTTTGGTTCGGCTGGACTGCCTCGCAGACACGTTTCGGCACGATCTGCATACCCGAGCTGGGCGAGTGCACGGGCTAAACCCTGACGCTCTTGTGCGTCTGGTGCAATCGCAGAGCGATCTTTACAGGCGTCTAAAAGACGTTGTGCTGCGCCAGGCCAGCGCACTCCCCAGCGGGCAAGGTGCATGGCGCCTTGATGATTCTTGGTTTGATCCGGTTCCATCGTTTCGGCTGCAGCCAGCGCAGCTGGATGGGCGGCTTGGAAGCGCAGCAGGTCTTGATGCAAGGCAGGTTGGTCAACGCCGAGCCTGTTCCTGGCTAAAGCAGACCCTGGTTGTTGGGGGAAGCGCTGCAGCAGGTCGTGCCATAGGGCCTTGGCCTGTTTCGTCTCTCCCAGCTCTTCATTGGTTTCCGCCGCCAGCGATAGGGCAACAGCAGCGAGCGGATCATCACCCCAGCCTTGATTGAGCAGAAGGCGATGGCGGCGGATTGGATCTCCTGAGCTGCCAGCCACCATCAACAGGGCAGCTTCACGGCGTTGATTTGGATCGATCGACCAGCGATAGCTGCGCCACAGTTCAGCACTAGAAATGGTCGGGTTGAGCAGCTGATGCGCACGACGCAGTTGCCATTGACCGAGACCCGCTGCAGCGAAGCTGAGGCCAGCGATGCTGAGCAGCAAAGCTGCTCCGTGCCGTGAACTTGCGTGCACGCTGGAGCTGGAACTGCTGCCATTCTGTTGCTCCTTGGCCGTTTGGCGATGCCACCAGATCGTGGAGGGCCCCGTGTCGGTCATTGGCAGCGATGGCGGACCTATGCGCTGTTGGTGCTTGCTGTGTTGGTTTGGCTGCTGCGTTGGTTGTGGCCCTTTCAGCTGTTGCCGGGTTGGGCACTGGCGCTGTTATTCGCCTGGGCTGGCCTCGAGGTCATTCGTTTGATTTGGTTTCCGCATCGCTGGCGCTGAGGGCGGAGTTGTACCTGTCCCCTAGCAGCGGTAGGGGCAGGAATAACGCTCGTAGTCTGCAGTCCACGAATGAGACCCATGGTTCAAAGCGCCGTCCATCCCATCGGTCCGTCCCTGGGATCCGCTGTGCCGGGTTTTGGAACGGATGGGATTCGGGGCAAGGTCGGCGCTGTCTTAACTCCCGCCCTCTGTCTGCAGCTGGGTTATTGGTGTGGGCGGGTCTTACCACGAGAGGGCCCGATTCTGATCGGCATGGATTCCCGTCGCAGCGGCTCGATGCTCACGGCCGCACTCACGGCAGGATTAACCGCTGCTGGTCGGGAGGTTTGGACCTTGGGGTTGTGTCCCACCCCTGCGGTCCCGCTGTTGATTCGTCAACTGTCAGCTGCAGGCGGCTTGATGGTTTCGGCTAGTCACAACCCTCCGGAAGACAACGGCATCAAGGTGTTCGGTGCCGATGGCGCCAAGCTCGCTGCTGCCGAGCAAGCTCGTATTGAGGCTGGCCTGCGGGGGGAGGTGGATCTGGACAGCTGCGACCACAGCCGATGCGGCTCATCGGTGCAGCGCTCAGATCTGTTGTCGTCCTATCAAGCGAGTTTGCTGGCCTCGGTCGGTGGCAACCGTTTGGATGGTGTGCCGATTGTGCTTGATCTCTGTTGGGGTTCTGCGACGGCTTGTGGTGCTGAAGCGTTTCGAGCTCTAGGGGCAGATCTCACGGTTCTGCATGGAGAGCCAGATGGTCAACGCATCAATGTGAACTGCGGTTCCACTCAGCTTGAACCGTTGAGACAGGCCGTGATTGAGCGAGGGGCCGCAATGGGTTTTGCTTTTGATGGCGATGCGGATCGGATGCTTGCCGTTGATGGTCGTGGACGTGTGGTGGATGGCGATCACGTCCTGTTCCTGTGGGGGTCGGTGTTGCAGGAGCAGCGGTCACTGCCGGACCAGCGGTTGGTAGCCACAGTGATGTCCAATCTCGGCTTTGAGCGGGCTTGGCAGAACCGTGGCGGTTTGCTTGAACGCACCCCGGTTGGAGACCAACACGTGCATGCCGCCATGGTGTCGAGTGGTGCTGCCCTCGGTGGAGAGCAATCCGGCCATATCTTGGCGGCCTCTCATGGTCTTTGTGGTGATGGCGTGCTGACGGCGCTTCAGCTGGCGACCCTTTGCCACGATCAGGGCATCAGCTTGAGCGATTGGTTGGATCGCAGTTTCAAGGCTTTCCCTCAGAAGTTGGTCAACGTCAAAGTGCTTGATCGGGCTCGTCGCAAAGGATGGGCTGATTGTGAGCCTTTGGCTGATGCTGTTCGCTCTGCTGAGACAGCCATGGGAGATCGCGGCCGTGTGTTGGTTCGGGCCAGCGGCACCGAGCCTTTGTTGCGCGTGATGGTTGAAGCTGCTGATCAGCACGATGTCGAGACCTGGACGAGCCATTTGTGCTCTTTGGCCGATCAGCATCTCAATGCGGCTTGAGATCACCAGTCACCAGCTCTAAAGCCAGTTCAAGAGCGCCATCACAGGCATCTCCAGCTGGTTTGCACCAAATCAGCTCAGGTAGATCGCGTTGTACTGCTGCGTCGAGTGCAGAGCGAAACGCTGCTAAGTGCTTCAGAGCACCGCCATGGGCGACCACGCGAGGCCGACTCAAATCCAGCCTGTGGGCGATCGCTTGAATCGCTTGGCTCAGTGCTTTGGCAGAACTGTTCAAAATCATTTGAGCCTGATCGAGTCCTGTTTCTGCGGCGAGAGCCACAAGAGGGGCCAAGGCGGCGCACTCGGCTGATCCGAAGTCCGCTTGCACCACCCTTGCTTTGATCTCAGCACTGCTGTGGCAGTTCAGGTGCTGCCAGATCTGTTGGCGTAGTGGATGATCCGGCAGTCGCCCGTCCGCCATCCGAAGACTCAGTTGCAGTCCTTGATGGCCGAGATCGAAGGCGGAACCTGCTCCATCTAAGAGCCAGCCCCAACCTCCACAACGGTGTTCACGGCCCGTTTCATCACGACCGATGCAGATCATGCCGGTCCCGCTGATCACCACAATGCCGGCCGTGTGTGGGAAAGCTCCGCGAAGAGCTGTTCGTTCATCCCCCGTCGCGAGGACTCGCTCGCGGGGGAGGTTGAGTGTCTTGGCAAGCAGGGTGCTGCCTTTGTCTTGCAGTGGAGTGCCTTGCTCAATGCCACTCGCACCGATCACGGCTGCACTGAGGTGTTGCTCGTCTCCATCGTGATTGGCCCATGCGTTGGTGATGCTGCTTTGGATGGCTTGTCGGAAGCGCTGTTCTCCATTCGCAGCATTCAAATGACAGAGGCCTGCCCCTTCACCTGTGGTGAGTGTGTGCCACTGTCCCTGTTCCCAGCGACCAATGCGGCAGCTCGTGCTGGTTTGTCCCCCATCAAAACCCGCGAGCAGCATCAGGCTGCCTCGCGTGACACCGGGGGCAGCGTTGCCAGGGTGGCCAGGCAAAACCAGCCGATGAGCTGTACTTCCGGACGAAAAAAAATGGTGTCGGCAATGCCTTGACCGAGCAGTGCTGCGATTGCCGCCAAGCTGGCTAACGCCGCACCAGCGGCTGCATCATCCAGTCGCAGCCCGGTCAGCCCAGCTTTGATGGCACTCCAAAGCAGTCCAAGACTGGCGATCAGGCCTGCAAGTCCAGTTTCGACAAGGATCTCAAGCGGGACGGAATAGGCGCTGAGGGCATTGAACTTGGGCTGTTGATAGAGGGGATACATGCGATTGAACGCATTGTTCCCAGGCCCAATGCCAAGCCAAGGCCGGTCTTGCACCATCTCAAGGGAAGACAGCCAAACATTGATGCGGAAGTTGTTGGAACTGTCCCCGCGCCCAGCCAAGAGGCTGGTCACCCTGGTTCGGATCGGTTCTAGCTTTGTGGCTGCCACGGCCAGTAGGGCTGCTCCGAGAATCAGAATCGCAATCGGCAGCAGGCGTCGCCAAAACGGTGGCCATTGACGGGTGGCGCGGAGCAGCAGAAGCAAAATCAGCACAGCGCTTCCTGCCATGAGGCCAAGCCATCCGCCACGGCTGTAGGTGAAAACGGTGGCTGCTCCTGAGAGCAAGAGAGTTACCAACGCAAAGAATCGGCTTCCGATGCCGCGCCACCGGATGATGGCTAGCGCTGCCAATGGAATGATCGGCAGCAGATACCCCGCTAGCAGGTTGGGGTTGCCAAGTGGGCCATAGATGCGAATGGTCCCTTGGCTGATTGAGTTGGGATCGGCCCAGCGCGCCAATTCTTCCGATGATGCATAGAGCTGGCGAAGGGCCAGAACACTGCTGAGCAGTCCGCCGCTCATCACAGCAGTGAGCAGGCGATCCCACCACATTGAGTTGCAGCGCAGCAGTTTGTTGATTAAGGCGTAGACCCCCAGATAACTCAACAACTTGATCAGACCTTTGGCTGCTGCCATGGGTACTGGCGAACAACCTGTCGCGAGCACTGCAATGGCCAAAAACAGCAGCAGCCAGCCAGAGATCGGTTTGATCTGCTCAGGAGGGGTGAGGAGAGACCAGAGCAGCCAAAGCAATCCAGAGGCTGCGACCAGTAGGGCTAGTCCAGTGCGGCTCAGCAGCGGTAAACCTGCCAAAAGCAGGATTAAGACAGCGCCCGCCAACCACTCCAGTCGCTGCAGCACAGCGGCATCTGAGCGGCATAGGCCTTGCCAGCGCATCAACCATGGTGTCGGGGTCTTACCACTGGATAACGCTGAGACATCCATCGCTCAGGCTCCTGCATGGATGGGTTCAGCCGGATTATCGATCTGTTGCCAACGACTTTCCAGCAGCGATTCATTGGGTAGCGATCGCTGGTTGCGTCGGTACAGCACGCGATAAACGGGCAGTTGCTTCTCGAGCACATAGCGCTCACGTTCCGTGGGCACTGGTAATGGGTTGCTGCTGCGCCATGGTTGTGTGTCACCGACCGGACGGGTGAAACAGTCGCTGAGTTCGGTCAGCGTGACCATCGGTTCGATCACGGCAAGCACATCACTTTGCAAAAACAGCTCGCGGCCAGGTTGCAGTGCTGCTGCGATAGCAAGTAGCAAGTTGGGTTGCAAAACCCGTCGTTTGCGATGGCGTCGCTTAAACCAAGGATCTGGAAATTGAATCGAAACGCGATGCAGCCGGTCGACCGGTAGAGCTCGCATCCAACTGGCCAAACTGATGTTGGCGTTGCAAAACAGCACCCTCACATTGCCGTGATCGCTGGCGAGAGCCTCACGATCGGCGGACGTGACCAGCGGACGGCGAATTTCGACACCGAGATAATTGCAATCCGGATTCAACGTCGCCATCCCCAGAAGACAGCGTCCCCGTGCACAGCCGATGTCTAGGTGGATCGGCTGATGGGGCCTTCGAAACAGTTGTTCCGGTGGGGGCAGCTGCAGCGGTAATTGAAAGAACCGACTGAGGGGATTGACGTGCTGACGCAAGGTGCTTCAGCGGTTGCTGGGTTGAGGGTCGTGTTCAATCAAGCCCCAGCAGGCGGTGTACCCGTGCAGATGGGTGGATCCACCGACTGGGCCGATTTCTCCGTTACAAAAGACTCCTGCCACCGGGAGCTGCGGCATCACTTCGCGTGCCATGGAGATGTCTCCATCGGGTGTTCCGAAGAGGCGGTTGCCTCGACCGAGGCAAGCCATCAGCAGGCCGAAATGGGCAGGCTCATCCCGATCAGCTGCTGCAGCTCGCAGCAAGTTGAGTGCTTCCTGTCGGGAGGCGTCGGCCTCCCGCAGCTGGAATTGGACGTTTTGGCCTGGGCGGACGCGTTCAGCCACCGCCACAGCACCATTGCTTGGATCGACACCAATCAGGTTTCTCACCAGAAAAGCCCCTTGCGTTGAATTGGTGCCATCGGCATGCATGAGCAAATTGCGCCGTTCAATGCCAAGAAACAGGGAATGACGCACAAGCTCTCGTTCGCGATCCGTCAAATCCGCAAGCACCCTTTGGAGGCAGGCGACCGGACTGGCTTTTCGATCGCCCTCGCTCAGCTCAAGCAATACATTGCGTTGAACCTGTTCGATTGAGAACACTGGTCCAATCGGGCGACATCCTTGAGCGACCACGGGCTTCAGCGTCCAATCGCCGCCGATGGAACACACCACCGCACCACCGACGAGCCGGTCATCCATGAACAATGATGCGTGCGGGGCATTGTGGGGACCAGCGATCCCGCCGATTTTTGCCGCAGCCGGATAGGCATAGTCCAGGCCACTAATCAAATCGTTGATGACGTTGCTGGTTGGATCAATCAGCACGATCTGGCCGCGTGAATGCTCAGGATTGATGCCGATCCAGTCGTGCCACTGTTGAGATGCTCCATCGAGATCGGGAAGGCTGTCTGTTCGAAGCGCTGCGCATTGAATGTCAGCTCCTGGCAGGGACAACAGCGACACGCTGAGAGCTGGCATCTGCTCCAGTTCGGATGCTGAGCCATCGCTGGAGGTTCCGATCACACCTCCACCAGCACAGCCAATCCAGTGCGACGCGTTCAGACGGCTGCGTAATAAAGGCAACAGCCTTGGTAAGTCGCTGGCGTAATTCGTCGATGCGAACACCAGGGCAAGATCGGCCTGGTTGCGTCCGAGACGGCTAACGATGTCTTGAACGGCCTCGTCGAGTGAGGGACGAGTCGAGAGCGCAGTCCGACACGACGGCTTGGCTGAGGCAGCCCGGAACCAATCGAAAGGGGAGAACAACGCCATGAGTGGGACCCTATCAACCCTGGCAATCGAAGGAGACATTGATAATGACAACTCTCTGTTTTGCTTTCGTGAACGAGCTGACCTATCGAGCGCTGGTCTGGCTCACATATCGCCTCGCCGCCATGTTTGCCCTCGGCCTGCCGCTGGTGTTGCTGTTTTGGTCTGCCGCCAAACGAGAGGCGTCCGTGGTGCGGCTGCTCAGTTTGTATTGGAAGGTGGCCAGCTTGATGGGAATCAGCATGTTGTTGCTGATCGACGAGAGGCCACTTGGCTATCTCACTGCAGTTGTAGCGCCGCTGCTGATGGTGGTGTCGGTCTGGTTTTGGGTTGACCTGAATGAAGAGCTGGAAGAATTGCCGGCATGGCGACCGTTGGCTTTGACTGTGCGCCTTTGGCGTTGGGCACTCAGCGGCTTTGCCCTTGTCAGCGTGACAATGACGGCCACCGGCTTGAGATGCGTGCAGCAGAGTGGTTCTGCGGATTGCCAGGCCTGGCTTGAGGCGCCTCAGGGCGTTCATGGCGTTGTGGAAACAGTGTTCGACTTTGTGTTCGGCGGGCAGTGGACAGCCGCAGTTGCTGCCTTTATCGGTTACGTCGCCTTAGTGGCCTATTTGGCCGGTTTGTTGCAGTGGTTGCTGGTTCGTTTGCCGCGTCAAGGTCGCGTGGCTGGAGGGTTTTAATTCATGACAGGCGTCGAGATCGTGCGGGCTCTCGAACAACGCTCTCAGTCTCACCCTGACCGTGTGGTTCGACTCACGGGAAGACTGGATGATCAAAGCTTTGAGCTCCTGATTTTTCGAGGTTTTAGTAGTAGTACGACTCATCCAACCTCCTTTGACCCGGATGCCTCGGTCTTACCCGAGGGCACGTTGCTTGAGCAGGCCGAACTGCTTCAAGGACCACTCAATCCAGCTGTTGAAAGCTTGCTTGCCGGACCGATGTCCCCCTTAGAGCTGCTGGGCCACGTCAACTGGTGACGCCAGCCCGCCGCTGCAGAACACTGCAACAGCGACCGCACAACTCTGGATGATCGCTGTGTTGTCCGATGTCCCCTTCGTAATGCCAGCAACGGGCGCATTTTTGCCCACGGGCTCGAGCCACTTCGATCAAAACGCTGTCGTCATCCTGACTGGCGAGTAGCTCTGCCCATGGCTCTCCCCCGAGCTGGAGTTGGGACACCAGCAGCCAATCGCGTAGCCCATCCACGTCGGCATCGCCGTGGTCATTGAGCCAGGTCAGGGCTGATTGCAGCTCTGGATTGCGAGCTTCAATTCGTACTGCCGCTTCCAGGGATGCCCCGAGCTCCTGTCGACTGCGGCATTCCTCTAAAACCTTGTTGACGGCTGCCCGAAGTTCGCGCAGTTGTTGCACGGGACCAGACAGTGAGTGGTCGCGCCACTCCTTCGGTGCAACAGGCCAGCCACGCTGAAACACCGATGTCTCCTCAACCGGATACGGCAAGTTCTGCCAGATGTCTTCCGCCATATGGCAGAGCACTGGTGCGATTAGGCCTGCCAGCCGCTCAATGATCAGAGCCATCACGGTTTGGCAGCTGCGACGACGACGGTCGCTGGGTGCACTCACGTAAAGCCGATCTTTGGCGATATCCAAATAAAAATTGGAGAGGTCGGTGACACAGAAGTTCTGCAGCAGTTGGAAAAAACGGAAAAACTCATAGCTCTCGAAGGCCGCTGTGATTTCATCCATCACCTCTGCCGTGCGCTGAAGCATCCAGCGGTCCAGTAAGGGCAGGTCACGAACTGGGATAGCGTCTTTGGCTGGATCGAAGTCGTGCAGGTTGCCGAGCAAATAGCGGCTGGTGTTGCGCACCTTGCGGTACACATCTGCCAGCTGCCGCAAAATGCCAGCGCCAATGGGTACATCAGCGGAATAGTCGACTGAGCTCACCCAAAGCCGTAAGACATCGGCTCCATAGGCAGGCTCTTGTTTTTGGTTCTTGCCACCTTCGATGATCACCATCGGGTCGACAACGTTGCCGAGCGATTTGCTCATTTTTCGTCCCTTCTCATCCAAGGCGAAGCCATGGGTGAGCACCCGCTTGTAGGGGGCATGGCCATGGACGGCGACGGAGGTGAGCAGAGAGGACTGGAACCAACCACGGTGCTGGTCAGATCCTTCTAGGTAGAGATCCGCTGGATAACTGAGCTGGTCGCGTTGGCTCGCGACCGCAGCCCAGCTGGAGCCTGAGTCGAACCACACATCCATGGTGTCGGTGCCCTTGCGCCACTGCGGGGCTTGATCGGCTAAGTCGGGTGGGAGCAGCTCGGCTTCGTCTTTCTCCCACCAGATGTCAGCGCCCTCTTTGGCGATCAGAGCCTCAATGTGAGCCAAGGTGTCGGCATTGAGCAGAACCTCGCCGTTGCTTCGGTTGTAAAAGACAGGAATCGGCACCCCCCAGGTGCGTTGGCGGGAGATGCACCAGTCACCCCGTTCCTTCACCATCGCCTCAATTCTGTTTCGGCCAGACGCTGGGGTCCAGGTGACCTGGTCGATTGCCTCGAGGGCTTGTTGCCGAAAGCCTTCGACGGAGGCGAACCACTGTTCAGTAGCACGAAAGATGGTTGGTTTTTTGGTGCGCCAGTCGTAGGGATAGCGGTGTCCGTAAGCCTCCTGTTTCAGCAGGGCACCGGCCGAGTCCAAGGCTTCGATGATCGCCGCATTGGCGTCTTTGAGCACATTGAGGCCGGCAAAAGGCCCGGCCTCAGCAGTCAGGGTGCCGGATTCATCTACTGGGCAGAGCACAGGCAAACCGTTTTTTTGGCCTGTGTGGAAGTCGTCGACACCATGCCCTGGTGCGGTGTGCACGAGGCCCGTTCCTGATTCAGTTGTGATGTATTCGCCGCCAATCACGACTGGACTTTGACGATCCAGCAATGGGTGGCGATAGATCAGCCCCGCGAGCAACGACCCTTTGAGGGTGATTTTGCGAGCCAAAGGCAGACCAAGCGTGCTGCTGAGTGATTCGACCAGGTCGGCCGCGACCAAGAGCAATCGACCGCTGCCGTCATCAGCGAGGGTGTAGTCGAGTCGCTCGTTGACCGAGACGGCCAAATTGGCGGGCAGGGTCCAGGGGGTGGTGGTCCAAATGGCGACCTGAAGCACAGCGCCAAGGGCCGCGGCGTCGTTGGGTAGATCGATCCCTTCCGATTGCAGTGCCTGACGCAGCGCTTCGGGAAGTTCCACAGCCGGGAAGGCCGCATAGACACTTGGACTGGTGTGGCCATCTGGATACTCCAGTTCTGCTTCCGCTAGCGCGGTGCGGGAGCTGGGACTCCAGTGCACGGGTTTGAGGCCTCGGTAGATGTGCCCCTTGAGAACCATTTCTCCAAAGACTCGGATTTGGGCGGCCTCGTACTGCTGTTGCAACGTCAGGTAAGGCTGCTCCCAGTCGGCCCAGATTCCCCAGCGTTGGAAGCCTTTCATTTGGCCATCCACCTGTTTGCGGGCATAGGCGGCGGCTTTTTTGCGCAGCTTGATCGGCGTTAGAGCCTGGCGTTGCTCTTGATTCATCGACTGCAGCACCTTCAACTCGATCGGTAGCCCGTGGCAGTCCCAGCCCGGAACGAAGCGCACGCGACAGCCCCGCAAAACCTTGTATTTGTTGATGACGTCTTTAAGCACCTTGTTCAGGGCGTGGCCCATGTGCAGGGCTCCGTTGGCATAGGGCGGTCCGTCGTGAAGGGTGAAGCCAGGCCCTTTGTTGTCCAAACCCAGCTGGTGATCGATGCCGTTGTCGGCCCAAAAGGCTTGCAGTTCAGGCTCACGCTGGGTGGCGTTCGCACGCATGCCAAAACTGGTCTGCAGCAGGTTGAGCGTGTCCTTGTAGGAGGGACGTCCCTCGTTGTCGGCGCGCTTCTCCTTGCTCACAGGCTTCTGGTCTGGAGTGGGGATTATCAGTCTTCCGCTGCGGGGGCCTCGTTTGTGTCGTCTGTGAGGTCTTGATCAGCGGCTTGCGCGGCTGTCGGAGCTGGAGTCGGAGTCGGAGTCGGATCTGGAGTTGGAGTTGGAGACGGTGTGGGAGATGGAGTGGGTTTGGACTCATCTTCCGCCTCTGACTCAGGCCTAATCCAGCGTTTGCCCGTCACACCCGAGCGGCCGGCTGGTTTGATCTGCTTTGCGATGCCGCTCAGTCCACTGCCGAGGCTGCCGGCCGCTGATGCGAGCTGTTTGAGGCCTGTCAGCCAGTGTTCAATCGAGGTGAGACGTTGTTGCTCCTCTTCGCTTAGAGCCCGCCAGCGTGCTTGGCCGACTTCGCTGCTCAGGCGGCTAATCAGCAGACTGCCGCATAGAACGGCAAGCATTGGAGCCCCACGCAACCGATCGCTGCTGGTGACCAAAACCAAGCCCAATAGGAGAACGATTGCGCCCCAAACACCATCGCGAGGACGGCTGAGTTCCGTTGCAAGCAGAGGGAGAAGCAGCAGGGCTAGGCCGAACAGGAGGCAGAGATCTCCGCTCAGGGTCGCCAGCATTGGCAGGGTGGGGTTCTGGATCCATTCTGAATGGATTGCTCCAAATGAGGATTTGGCCCAGCCAAGATTGAGCGTGGTAGTCCGGCTTGGTCTAAAGCCATGCCTCTCAGACTGGTGAAACGAGATGTAGCCCTAGCTGGTTCGGATGGTTGACCAAAC
>NZVB01000067.1:0-13453 GCA_002701375.1 Cyanobium sp. NAT70
CAAAAGGTGCCGGACTGAAATCAATCTGATCAGCGAATCAATCGTGAAGCGCTTGCTATGCATTGGTCCCTCAATTGCTCCTCAGCTAATTTGCATGGTCTTTTGTCTCCATGCACAGTCAGGGTCTATGGAACATCAACTTGAGTGATGCCAGCCGATCTGCGTGCAACTGAGGGCATCTCGGAGGAAGACCCACGCTGGCCCTGGTTGCCGCTGCTGCCATTTTAGAGGGCGTTGCTGCAAGAGCTCTCAAGGGCTTGTCCCTAAGTTGTCCCCGGAATTCTGTGCAACTGGGTATGTTCTTGGGCAACTGCCTGCAAGGGGTTGCAGAGAGGCAGGTGTGGGGCTAAGCGCCTAACCAACAGGCAAGCAAAGCTTCCTTAGGTTCTGAGAGACTGCCCAACCCAGTGCTTGCTGGCGGCCGAGATTGCTTTGCCTTGAGGCTTCAGGCATTGCTCAGATCACATACTACAAAAAATATAGATATAACTCCTTTAAACCTGTGGATCTGATTTAGTTTACTTTAATCCGGGCAAAAGAAGCTTGCAACACTAAGAGAAGCAGCCATTTGCTCTTGCCGCCACAACAAATCTTTTACTGAAAACAGCAAATGCCAAATTCTGCACTCATCGGTAGCCGGGCCACACAGGCTGGTGGCACTGAGAGGGAAACGGGCGCTGGCATCACCTCCTTGAGCGGCTCCTCTATCGACACGGGTAACTTGCAAGGAACAACATCGTTTGGCGGCACCACCCTCAGATCAGCTGGTGAATCAGATATTTATATTGCCAAGCTCAATGCCGTTGGCTCCTGTGACAATGATATCGAGGATGCCAGTCAATTGAGCCTTGNTCAAGGAGAGATNGTTGATGCTGACCAGATTCAGCTTAATTTCAGCNAGCAACTGAATGATACCGAACCAGTTGCCTCTCGGTTCAAGGTACTCGTCAATAACAAGCGCAATAAAGTGAATTCAATTCAGACGTCTGGGGATGAAGCGCAAGTGATCCTGAACATGAAAAAAAACATTGCTGAAGGCGATATTGTGACTCTGAGTTATAAAGATCTTGCCAAAGATCAGAATCGTAAGGTNATAGAAGATTCCTGTGGCAATGACCTTGCAACTGTAAAGAACTTCCCAATTGAAAACTTTGTGATTGATGCAGAGGCACCATTGATTGATGATGCTGAATTCAGTAATGATCAGATCAGTCTTTACTTCAACGAAGAACTTGCGGCAGCCAATGTCAAAAACAGTCGCTTCAAGGTGACTGTTGATGGCAAGCGTAATAAGGTCTCATCCATCGAGGTTGCAGAAGAAGGCACAATCGTCAGCATGACTCTCTGCAAGAAGATCAAAGCAGGATCAGATGTACTGATCTCCTATAAAGATTCTAAGAATGATAAAAAGAAAGGAGTGATTCAAGATCTTGCCGGCAATGATGTTGAGAGCTTCCTAGGTTATCGTTCAGTACATATTGATAATCATTCCTTAGGCTCAGAAGGGAAATTGCGACTAGAAGCAGAGGATGTTGTGTTTCAATACGATCCCATAGACGGCAATCCTGGGGAGCTGTTATTTGGGCAATCAATTGCTTCAGTCGAGACGGATAATCACGGAAATATCCTTTCGTTTATTGGCCCTCAAGGATCATTTAATACGTCTTTACTCGGCTACACTCTTGACCTTACGGGAGAAGTTGAAGTCGGCCAAGTTGGAGGAGCGATCGACCCGATTACAGGAGAGGGAAACATCAATGTTGATGAACTCAAATGGCTTTTTTGGGGGAACATCACCACGCCACAAGGTAATTTGTATAAAATCACTAAAAACGAAGCTGCATTCATCCCTATCAGAGATGCGGATAATAACAGTGGTCTACTAACCCTTGCTAGCATTGACAAATCTGCCCATGGCAGCAGGAATACAGAAAATATTTTCAGTTCTTATTTTGTCAACGGGCTGCAAGGCTCTATAACTCAAGATAATTTCTTGAATACCCTGATAATTGAAGGAATTAATCAACTTCATCCAGGCTTTGCTACTGAGGGCACTGCAATTCAATGGATTATCGACTTGCAACACCCAACTCTTATTTGAGGTCGTGATCATGAAGACCTTGTCTTCTCATTGCCTCAAATTTTTCTCCTCAATGCTTAGCTCACTGAGCCCGAGGCCTTGGCATTGGATGAAGGCTGAGTTGGCTGCTTTGGATTCTGCGCAGCAGCCCACAGACGGGGGGCTTGTCAATGTTTTGCTAGGAGGATGAGACAGCATCATCCAAAGAGAAGGTCACTTGAGCGTAACTGAGCATCAATTAAAGCGATATCAACGCTGGAAGCACTGGCCTTTGCTGCCAATGAAGAGCATGTTTTTGCCGAGGGTTTAAGAGGCTTGTCCTTAAGTAGTCCCAGCTTTTTTGTGCAATTGGGGGTGATTGTGGGTTCGTGCTGATTCGCATTCGCAGATTCCTTCGTTGCCCAGGGAAAGGCAAGCCGGCACGCTTTCGCATCTGGCAGATCGACAAAGGCGATGTTCGCAGATCAGTAGCGAATGCAAGACCAAATGGCCTTAGCGGCTGACTTGCCTGTGAGCGAAGCGTCAACATGATATTGGGTTAAATCCCAAGCTATTGCAGTGCTTCTGAGTCCCTGTGACCAACACCACAGGCACCTATGACGTAGGTCATCAACCGGAGCGGTGATTCCGGAGATGGTGTGTTCATCGGAGGGGGACAACCCGACGACATCACTTACATCTCACTCAAAACAATGGCTTACTCACACTCTCTGCAACAGGTGAAATTCTCACTTCTCTTGCAACGCATGTTCGGTAACAGATATCCTGCTTACGATGCTGATCGCATTCGTACAACTGATGGTCTCAATCGCAACTACAGCGAGCCACAGCAGACAGACTCTTTAAGCATCCGTCATGACAATCCAGTTGACGCCGATTCCTACAGCTTCAATATGCAGACAGGGCGCTTTCTGGAGGTTGCAAATAGAAGGAAAAACTACATGCAGATTAATGGAATGGAAGACTTTTTTGGATACCATTCAGACGCTAAAATGAATGTTATAGGCACTGAAGGTTCCAACCAGATTGCCACTGGCACAGGTGATGATTATGTTCAAGGGATGGGAGGTAGCGATACGATACGCGGCAAAGGTGGCGACGACACCCTCTCAGGAGGTGCCGGTAATGACTACATCGACGCTGGTTTGAATGATGACCTATTAATTGGTGGAGAAGGCTATGACAGGCTTCGTGGAGGCATAGGAGCTGATACGTTCCGTCTCAGTACTGGACATGGTATGGACCACATTATGGATTTTCGTGATGGCCAAGACAAGATCGAAATCAGANNCATCGATGGTTTCGAAAACGTTATTGTTCGCCCAGGTGCTGATGGAAATGCGCGTATTTTCAACCTCAACGGCCATACTATGGTTGCTGTTGTCTATGGCGTGGATGCTGCAGATCTCACTGTTCAAGGTGAGGTTATTGCTTGATCATTCTGCTGGGAAGCCTGAATTTCATTACTGAACTGAAAGCTATACAAAACCCTGAAAGGGAAAGGCGGGGCAGCAGGATGTGTGGTTCCTGATTAAACCCCCGGCAGAACACTCATACAGAACACCCCGTCAGCAATGGCGGGGTGTTTGGTGTTGCAATAAACAAAAAGATTACTTAGAAGAAGATCAAGTAATTATTGTTGAGTGAGCTTTGGAACACTGAAAAAAAGCTGTGAACGAAGTTCTTTTCTTAGCCGCTGGGTGTTGTCTTTTTCTATGATCTCAACGGTTGATTGAGCATTCGGCTCGCTACTCGGGAAATACTCATCCCATTTGCAAAGCAACTTCTGTGGCTTCCAAGTGCCCTCAACACGGTCAGGGCGATTGGTGGAGAATCACACCAGGGCCAGCGATGGACGCATGGAAGGTCGCCTCACTCAGAAGGGACACCCTCACTCAAAAGGGTCAGGAGCCTTACCGAGAAGGGTCACAATTTCTAGCCTCTCTATCTAGGAGGATCCAGGAGAATCCTTCGGGTCCATCGTTCGAAGAACTGAAGCAACAACGGATCGAGGCTGAACGGGTCGCCTTGCTCGTCCAGCGTGCGTCTGTGCTTGCCCCTCAGATCGTCGCAGCATTCGGGGACGCCTACCAGGGCGAACGAGACGAGAAGGTCTTGAAGGGTCTGGTCACTGTTCTGTCGAATGAGATCTTGACGCTATGCGGCAATCGTGATCATGAGGTCTGGCAGCCGATCAGCCCTGGATCCGGCTGAACAACTGCGCGGGGGATCAGGGACCATTGAAGAACGCCGGCGGGATCATCTCGCTGTTGCGTCGTTGCAAGCGTCACGGACTGCAAGCGGTGATACCGAAGAAGTGGGCGAATAGTCCGACGTACTGGTCAGCAGACGAGGCACCGGATCGATATGAAGACTGGACATCGCTAGCAACCCTTCGTGATCGGTGGATTGAGGAGCTGGCCGAACTGCAGGCTGAAGGTGATCACCTGACCTGGTCATGGTCGGCTGAGCACTTCGAACTCTCTGATCGAGGCAGTCAGACCCGTGAGCTGCTTGAGGATGCCTCAGGGCTCGAAGAGTTAGAGGTGTTCTGGGACGACTACAACTCAGGCGGTCGTTGGGTTCGAATTCATTTCGATGATCTGGGTCAGCTATTGCGCCGGACTGCTCAATTCTGATTGCAAGGCTTCGCCGTGCTGACGCCTAGTACCTTNTCGGCATCATCCTGGGTCGTCGTTACTTCCTATGGAATCCAGGGCATTCGAAAACGTGCAGCTCTCTCTAGATCTGGACAACGACATGCAGGACCCGAAGCGCATTGCACGACGGAAGCGTGCACTTGTTAGCGAGCGGAAGTCGCTCGCATCATTCAAGACGTTGGTCAACATGCAGACATTGCGCAAGCGTGTTGTTCACTGTGACGTTAACCACCCGGAGACATGGCCTGAGGACGTCGCACGGAGCAGGCACAGCATGAGGAGATTCATGGAAGCAGACCAGCATGGGACGCTTGCTGAGGTCGAAGAGCGTATGTATCCACAGCTAGACGATCCGCAGGTCTCGATTGATTTTGCTCGTGAGCTGATCCGTCGCGGGCTTGGTTGCTGATCTGATTGCAGGCCTCTGGCCCGCTATTGGTAACCCAAGGGGAGTCGTAACCCTCCCCATGTCGGGTAACTGGCGACATCAGATCTCGGACAGCTACAAGGCCAACCGGAAGGGAGCGATGAGGGCACGAGCGCTCTCGGAGCTTCGCAACTACTGGGAAGGCCAAGGCGGAGCGCCACTGAGGTGGACCTGCTGCCCAGCTACTCCGCCCGTCCCTGCCGCTCACCAGACCTTCTTCATCGAGACCTTCGTCGAATTCTGATCATGTCCATCAACACCCACCGCTTCGAAGCCCGTGATCTCGATCGGCTGGTGGGAGCTTGGCCCGCAGAGCGGCAGCTCTACGACTCTCGATCTCTCCTGCAGCACGCCGATCGGATCCGCTGCCCGGTGCTGTTCTTCCAGGGATTTCAGGACAACGTCNTGCCCCCCGAGCAGACCGAACGGATGGCCGCCGCCCTGCGGAGCAACGGCATCCCGGTGGAGGTGCAGCTCTTTGAGGATGAAGGCCACGGGTTCCGCAACCAGACCACNCAGGTGCAGGTGCTGGAGGAAACCGAAGCGTTCTTCCGCCGCCAGCTCGGCCTGCCGATCCCTTAGGCAAAGCCTGCTGCCTGGCAGGTTTCGCATCGGGGCAGCGGTGCTCCCCTTCACCGTGAGCACCAGCTTCGAGAAGCTCGGCGAAGANTCCGGTGCCGAACGCGCTCGATCAGCNGTCTTCGAGCAGCAACAGCGAAAACAGAACTGAGGGACTGGTCTTGCCGGAGCAGAGCTCAATTGTGATCGTGGAGCCAACCTCGGCATCCAGGCAGCGCTCCATGAAACGGTGGCTCAAAGATTTCAGCGATTTTTTCTTCGTCAAAGGGAATGTGCTGGCGCTGGCAATCGCCGTGGTCGTTGGTGATCAGGTCTCAGCGATCACCAAAAGCCTGTCCGCGGACCTGTTGATGCCGCTGATCAATCCCTTCATCCCACAGGGCAGCTTCAAGGACCTGGCCATCCCCTACTTCGGAGGGCCGATCGCCATTGGCAATTTGCTCGACACCTTCCTCTCCGCCTTTCTGGTGGCCTGGGCTCTATTCATGATCATTCAGGCCATGAAACGGATCGAGCGCATCGGACGGCGGGAGGACAGCCCGGCCGACTGACGGCCGCAGGCTGATCCATCAGCTGGGCTCGCGCAGGAAAGCGACCGTAGAGGCGAGCTCGTCGCTGAACCGGTCGATTTCAGCGAAGGCGCTGGTGAAACTCAGGCTGGCGCGANCCGACGCCGTCACCCCGTAGTGGCGGTGCAAGGGCTGACAGCCAATGCTGCCACTTAGTTAAGTCTGGTAGCAGTCTCTCTCATGANGTGGTCCCTGATTTGTCCTTGGAATTTTGTGCTAACGGGCGTGATTGTGGGCAAGTGCTTATTCGCCGCCTGAGCGTTGTTTTTGGGAGTATTCGAGTGGTTGAAATCAGATGATTTCAATGAATTCAAATTTTTGGTTTTTTCGCCATAATATGGGTGATCTATTGGGCCTGCTCAAAGATTCTTCGCAATTAGAAGTGAAACGATTCAATTAAAGGCTGGTTTTAATTGGAATGTTCGNNGTGAACTTCATTCGTAGTGATGTGCTGCCAATATGTTGAGAATCAGAAAATCCTTAGTCATGGAAACGTGCTTCGTGATTACCTGTAAATTACTTGATTATGTTAAAAAATCTTTTTTGTAATTCTCGGATTAATAGCTTCAGGGTCTTTTGCCTCCACTAATCCGGAAGTGCGTGACTATTTAAAGAGCAAAGTACCGAGATTTCTGCACTCAGATTCGCTTCGTAATAACACTTTTACCTGCAATGAATCGGCTGATCGATTGGGCGGTAGGAGTTCGACGGACAATTACGAGGATAAAATTCAATTCAATAACGATTATGAGAGATATGAAGAGGTGGTTTGGCAGGAAGCTTTGATTTACCTTTCGAGCCTCGCCCGTGCATCGACAACTACTGATCAGTTTTGTAGAAATTCAGACTTGGCGGTTTATCAGACTGGCTCCATCAATGGAAAGCCAAAGACATTTTGTTTTATGGATCGAGATGGTATGAGAACAATGGTTCGACAAATTTACTCAATTTTGGAGAACCAGGATGAAGCTAGAAAATGTTTCTCTTTGAGGGTTAATGCCAAAAATCTTTATTCAATTGGCGGTGCTCTTCAGGCTCAATCCTTGCCGGCACAGTTCATTGAACGCCCGACCATGAAAGATTTTTTTGAGACTGTAGAAAATGCTGAAATTAGAGAACATGGTCTGGTTTTTAGTGAAAATTTTAGNGAGATCGTGACTGGTCCTAATATCCAANCCCCGCGTTCNTTCCCTATGGATGTTAGCGCTAATAGTCTGCCTAATTTATGGGCCTCGCTGGGGTGGTCGGCAATGTATGCCAACAAGGAGGGACGCTTCCAAACCAACCATCCCGAAACGCGTGGAAGCTTCGTTTATGCAGAAGTGTTGGGAGGAAATGGTTTGCTGAGTATTAAGGAGATCAATGGCGAAACTGTCGTTGCTGAAATCGGCATGACAGCACAAAAGCTTGGAAGTTTTTATACATTTCATAATCATGCTGCGACTGAGATTTACTACGCGCTGAAAAAGCCAGCGTGCAAGAGTGAAGTCAAAACTTTTCTCATGCGAGAAGGTGATCCTTTGATTAAAACAGTAGAAGAAAAGGATGGAATTAGACTGATTGAGTTTGATGCATCAAGCCCTGAGATTAAAAATAACTATTGGATCAATGTCTCCTCTGATATGAACGATCTAACGTATTATCACGAAAATACGATACATGCTCTTAAAGTCAATGCAGATTGTGCAGAAAATCCAGAACGGAGTGGTTTTGTAGCAGTNTGGGCAAGACCAATNGGATCGAGAGCAAACGACCCTAATTTTTCCATTACAAAGCTATGTGAATCAGCGGTAAATCCCAATCAACCTGCAAAATATGATGAAGTTGTTCGATGTAAATTACTTAATTGGACTTTTTGATGCAAGTAAGATTCAGGTGTACGCCCTTACAGTCTATTGACGCAACAGTCCGTTATTCGTACTCNAATAATTTACCTTTAGTTGTTATTAACAGTTTTAGGATGCCTATGAAGCGCTTCTGAANAGACGTGGTGTATATGTGGAAAGAGTTGCTTCGGCCTTTAGGCAGAATCGTGGGTACGGAACCTGAATTGCGTGGCTGCAAACGGCATCCAATCTGAGGATCAACGCTGGCCCTGGTGGCCGCTGCTGCCNCTCCCAGCTTTTTTGTGCAATTGGACTCCATCGATCTGTTGTGTTGACTGTGCTGATGCTCTGCGTTCTGTCCTGCGCTTGACCTGAATCGACCGTGTAGGCCGATCGCTCAACAACAGAAGCTGTTTTGACAACCAATCCAATCTTCAAGAGCCCGCTCTCTAGACGAGCCCGTGCTGAAGGCTGCCGCTACCTGAAGACGGCAAACAGCAGACGGCACGGCTGCTGCAACGGCAGTCAACCGATTCGCCAATGGCCTGACTCCACAGCCTTCCTCTGTGGATGAGTGTTAACTGAGAAGATGATATATAGCGCCTAAGTGTTTATCAATACGCCTATTTATCGTGCGCAGTATCACAAGTAACTAGGNCTTCAATCATTCACATGCTCGATCATTTCGGCGATGGTATGTGCATCGGCGGGGAACACAATCGCCCCGACGACACAAACAAAACCACTCCTTCATTCCCACTTTTGATCATGAACATCAAACTCCTCTCCGCCGCTACCGCCGCTGTTCTGGTCAGCGGAAGCGCCACACTGATCACCACCGCTGCCGCAGAAGCACGTCCTCAAACCCTGGCCTCACCACANGCCATGGCCTCGATGCTNGCNTCCNCCCCTGTNANAGGAATGCTCGAATGGACNCCCTTCCNNGNTGGCAACNNCATTCGCACCAACGTCAATNCACCGNTCAACAACACAATCCANACACCNATCTTCCANNCTCCCTTCAGCCCNANTNACACCAGCATTCNCACCAACGTCAATACACCGNTNAACAACACAATCCANACACCGATCTTNCANCCNCCNTTCAGCCCTACNCACACCAGCATTCGCACCAACGTCAATACACCGGTCAACAACACAATCCAAACACCGATCTTTCACCCTCCTTTCAGCCCTACCAGCCATACCCCTGTTCGCACTCCTGTCTGGATGCCTCAGGCACCCATTGGCCAGCCTCCACTCAGCAGAACCAATCCAGAGCCATCCACACCAGAACAGCCTCAAACACGCAAGCCCTGCAACAAGACAAGATCCTGCAAACCCGTTCGTCGAGCCAGGTCATGCCAGCGCAAGGGACGCTGCAACAAGCGCCGCATCGCACGCCGCCCCTCTTGCACACGCCAATGGAAACAGCGCAAGCAAGCCAAGCGCTCTTGCCTGCGCAACCGCTGCCAACAAAAGCGCCAGCAACGCGCAGTCCAAACCGCACAAAGCAACTAATTCAGCACACAATCACCCCGTCGATTCAACCAACTAACCAACTAACCAACTAACCATTCATCCTTTGATCCACAACACAACCAATTCATTGCCAAACCAATCCATCCATCCATTCACACACAGCCAATACAGACAACACATCCAATACAGCCAACACAGCCACGTCCCATCTCACACTCCCCGCCAGCTTTGGCGGGNTTTTTTTATGTTGCATCGTCAAAGCCTCAGATGAAGACCAGCATCCTTAGAAAACCTCCAAGCTTCAGATCAATACCAACATTTAAACCAAGATCTACGCTCATGCTAGGTTTTTTTAAATGAAGTACAGATGAGAATATTTGACCGACCACCAGGCAGAGACCAAGGCCAAAAACATTTAAAAAATTTAGTTCTTCTGACAACCTCTTTGGCATGCCCCCTTCTGATTTGGGCAATGGGCTGATTGTCTGCTGTTATCTCTAGCCAACTCCGGCGCCTCTTCGATAGCAGCCTCTTGATAACAAGAAATCCTTTTACGGTTGATCAAGACAAAGGTTCAAAACTGGTCTTAAGTCACCTCCTTTTGGTCGCGAAATTCAGACATTGACAGTACCGAGAGTGGACGGACATTTGGAAGAGAGGCTTGGGAAGTTTTAAATCCTATGGGAATTGGCCTTACAACTAGATGTCGTACAGATTTAAAACCAATCAGAACGACATCGATCGATCCTGCCCATTGCACAGTTCGATCGTATTGCAAGAGCTTCTTTGGCCACCCATAAATGGACCATAATTTTTTGATTTTAACAGCTTAGCGCATTTGACTTATATTGATCCAATGATTTCAATTAACCTGAAATCTTCCATGTTTTTGCACGTGGCATGAATGGTCTCTGTTTGTTTTGCTGCTTAAGCTAGGTGTTCTGAACTACAGCTCAATGACGAGGGCGATCAATCGGCAAAAGGCTGCCGTCAAAATCATGCTGACGTCCGGCATCCTCGCTGCATCGATCATTCCCGCTCATGCAGCAGAAGCCGACTGGCAAAGATTGAGGGACGCATTTTTAGGCCCCGATCAACACATTCTGAAGCGCAACTGCCTGCGTGGCGAGAAGGCGAACGCAGAAGGCCTTTCAGCTTTCAATGATGCATGGGTCAAGAAGATGAGAGCCTTACGTATTGATGCCGGTGTATCAACCATCAAGCCAGATGGTTCCAATCACTTTTTCCGTGGCTTGGCCACAGCAATGCGCCAGTCCTGTCCAGCGATCTGGTAGACACACAATCCATTAAGGGATTGCATTGTGTTTGATGCCTGGTGCTAGTTCGATCTATTTCCTTGGACAATTTGTGCTTTTGATGCCACNCATCAAAAATGCATACCGCACATCGGTTGTGCCATACCAGGCCAACAGTCACGCATTGCCGCCCTGTCTCAAAAAAATGCATCGCAAAAGAAGGTTCGCCATTTTTTTCATGCCCTTACCCGGCAGGCAGACCGGATGCATCGTATGAATTGCATTGACGATGTTTTTGTACGTCTTGTGAACGGGAACAGCCCTAGCATGATCACATGCAATTTTGGAGACATCGTTAGCCTTAAGGCATAGGACAAAAGCGTCTTGATCAATCCGAAACCATGCTCCCAACCAATGTCCGACCTAATGACAGCTTCTGCAACTAGGTGAAAACAACTATGGATAGTGATCAGCTCGCTGAGCTTGCTGCAGACGCCTGCGACGATCGCAAGGCGACAGATATTCGCTTGATTCGAGTCGAAGAGGTGTCTTCTTTAGCCGACTGGATGGTGATTGCCGGCGGCCAGTCTGATGTGCAAGTCAGAGCGATTGCAGGTTCAGTTGAAGATCGCTTGGAGGCTGAGGCAGAACGCTTGCCGCTGCGAAAAGAGGGGATCAACGAGGGGCGCTGGGCACTTTTGGATTACGGCGAGGTCATCGTGCATGTGCTGCAGCCCGGAGAGCGTGGTTATTACGACCTCGAGGCCTTCTGGAGTCACGGTGAAAGTCGACCGTTTGTAGCTTCTTCGCATTAACGGCCCAGCTATGGCCGAATCCATCTCCTGTCCTGTTCCTCCAGAACAAAGGCCTCTTGAGGAATTCCAGCAACTGACNACGTCTTGGTTTTTTTCGTGGCCCTTTGGGTTGGCGCCAACTCTTCTGCGCGCACTGGCAATCAGTTGGGTTTTGATTCTGCCCATCACCACCCTTGTGGCCAGTGGGAGCTGGACGCTCCGACAGGACCCGCTCAGGTTGGTGTTGGCCGGTGCAGTAGCAGCTCTTGTGCTGCCTCTATTTCTGTTGATGCGTCAATGGCTTGGCTGGACTTATGTGATGAAACGCTTGTTGGCTGAGACGGTCGATTACGAAGAAACAGGCTGGTATGACGGACAGACCTGGGAAAAGCCAGTCTCCTGGCGAGAAAAGGATCTTCTAATCGCACGCCATGAGGTTCGCCCGGTTCTTGGCCGACTGGGCCGAGCGATGGCTGTAGCAACGGGGTTGATGTTGGCCGGCGCGAGCCTCTGTCAGGCTCTCTGAAGCCAGGACGCTTTCGAGGATGTCTCTCTCCTCCGGGTTCAGTGCTGGGATCCGATCCGGAACCCCACCGCTTGAAGTGACCCTGCAACGCGGCAGCATTCGTGAGTCGCTCCATCGGGTTCATGCCGTTGTTTGTGATGTGCGTGGCCGAGTGTTGATGTGTGCTGGGAATCCTGGTTTCGAAACCTTCATCCGATCGGCTCTCAAGCCGTTTCAAGCACTGCCCTTTATCAGTAGTGGTGCGGCAGAACAAATGGATGTGGGAGACCGGGGCGTCGCGATCAGCTGTGCATCACATGCTGGAACCAATACCCATGCTCGAGAGGCATTCAAGCTGCTCTGGAAGGCTGAACTGGATGCTTCGCAGTTGCAGTGCCCTGTACCGGAAGGAGCTGAAAGTTCTCTCCAACACAATTGTTCTGGCAAACATGCCGCATTTTTGGCGACCAGTCGAAAAATGGTTTGGCCGCTAGAGACCTATTTACAGAATGATCATCCGCTTCAGGTTGAGGTAAACCGACGCGTGGCTGAATTGCTCGGCTTGCCTGCGGAGGAATTGGTGGCGGCCCGAGACGATTGCGGTGCTCCGACCTTGCGCTTGCAATTGGCTCAGATGGCTCTCCTCTACGCCCATCTCGGTGCTTCGCAACATGCAGAGCTGGAAAAGATCAGTCGCGCGATGTTGGCGCATCCTGACCTGGTCGCTGGTGACGGACGCTTCGACACGGAGTTAATGCATCGCAGCCATGGGCAGGTGCTCAGCAAAGGTGGAGCGGAGGGGGTTCAGTGCCTGAGTCGAATCGGTGAAGGGCTTGGAGTAGCCATCAAAGTGGAAGACGGCTCACGCCGAGCAAAACAAGCTGTAGCACTGCATTTATTGCGTCAGCTCGAATGGCTCACCCCCATGGGGTTACAAGAGCTCGAGGAGCAGGTTTTGGTTGTCAATCCAGGTGTCCACCTCGAGGTCAACGGTGCCTTGCGTTTTCAGCAAAGCTGAACAACTTTTGTCTCGCGTGACACCAATGTGTATGATTTGTCATGACAACGCGGGGTAGAGCAGTCTGGTAGCTCGTCGGGCTCATAACCCGAAGGTCGGGAGTTCAAATCTCCCCCCCGCCACCACTTAAAAGCCCCTCTCTGAGGGGTTTTTTAATGTCCTGGACTAGGAAGTTCTAAAACTGACAGGNNGGNCCNACCTGTTCTAGTTGCTCCTATTTGCACCCAGTTTTAACGTTTACGTNNNCACGGTNANNG
>NZVB01000068.1 GCA_002701375.1 Cyanobium sp. NAT70
GGAAGTAAAAACCTTGACCCCGATCCGGCTGGTCCACCATGCCCCCGGCGCCCCCGGCCTGAGATGGCTAGGGCTTGGACCGGGACTACGCCCCAACCGTGCTCTGCTCAAATTGCAGCGTTTGTTCGATCGGCATGCATTCTGGGCACGCGGCCGAAGTTTCGAACAATTACGTCGCCTCTTGTCCGGTAGCGATGCTGTGGTGAGTCTGTGGCGAGGCAAGCGGTTGGTGGGCTTCGGACGTGCGACCTCCGACGGCTTTAGTCGTGCCGTGCTCTGGGACATTGTTGTAGCCGGCGATCTCCAAGGCCACGGCCTTGGTCGCCGCGTCCTGGAGGAACTCCTCCATGCTCCTGCCGTCGCTGGAGTGGAACGCGTCTACCTGATGACGACGAATAGCTCAGGCTTTTACCGGCAACTCGGTTTCAGCGATGCAGCACCCCAAAAACTCATGGTACTGCGACGCTGAGATCCAGCAAAAATCGCCAAATAAAAAGTAATTGAAGAAAGTAAATCTATTAGACATGTCAGACCGTTTAAACGACAGGATTAAGAGTCAACGTGTTTCCGAGCACAAAGTTACCTGAAACAAGATCCGCACGCAGGGATCAACGCCTAATGTCTCAAAGCAATAATCCCAGACCAAATTCATCTTGGCCTTACGCCTTCCACGAAGACTAACTTTGCCAGTAATCAACACCCCGAATATCACAGAAAGAAGCTGTCGCCGCAAATCACAGAGCTGCTCTTGCTTGCTTAAGCCGCCAATCCTCACGAAAGTTATTCGCCGCAATGACGAATCAAAGCGTCATCACTCAGTCACTCATGCCTGTCACCAAAAGGACAGTTAGAGCACGAAGAAAACGAACTTAAATTCACAGGCATTGACATTAATCACTCACCACGGAAACATCAAAAATATTTGACTCAAATCAGCCAAGACAGCCACTGACAATCCTGCTACCAAGACAGATCATTAAAAAGAAGTACTAAAATATTAACATCGAATCATATGTCATTAAACATCCCCCTCGACATTAGTTATCTCAATAGGACGGATGATACGAATCAAATTTGAAACCACTTGCAAGAATTTGCAGTCAACAACAAACCACAACCGAGACTGCTTACAAAGCCAACACCCGAGGCAGTACCAGACCGAAGACCAAAACCAGTCAACCCAATTGAGGGTCTGCTCGACTGATGGCTGCGGGGCCAGATCAATCCCTGCTCCCTATGCCGATCGGAACACTCCGACCTTGAAACAACCAAACCTGCCGATCATGAAAAAGAGGGCGCCCAGGCACCCTCTTCTTTGTTGCAACGACTGATTCAACCGTTGAACGTGAAGCTGTTAAACCGCCGCTGAGCGACGGCGGCGAGTGCGGCCGGCCGGCATCTCAGCCTCGGGCTTCGCTTCCACTTTCTCGGCCACAGCTGTCTCAGCCACAGCTGTCTTGGCGGCAGCGGGAGCTGCTTTGGCTGCTGCTGCAGCGGGAGCCGGCGCGGCATCACGACGGACGACGGCATGACCAGCACCTCCCGCAGGGCGACCGCCATTACGACCACCACGGGGTGCCGGACGGCTTTCGGGTTCTGCATCGGCACGGCCCTTGTACGCGGGGGTGCCAGCCGGTGCAGGTTGCACCAAGCAAAGAATCAAAGGCTCCACCTGCAGCTCCCGCCGCATACGGCGTCCGAGGCCCACTTCCACTTCACGCTGCACACCCATCCAATCCACTTCTGGCGCCTTGCCACCGGTATTGCGACAGAGCTGCTTCCAGCGATTCTCGAGCACCCAGCTGATCTCCCGCTCCGTCCACATCGACATCTTGCGAGCATCAGCTGTGGTCACCACACCGCGCAGATTGACTCGAGGCGGAGCCACCATCTGTCCATCGGTGCTGATCGCCGCCAGGATCGTGACAACTCCGTCTTCAGCCAGCTGCTGACGTTCTTTGAGCACGCGCGCATCGACGATGCCATTGCGGGATTGGTCCAACAACTCGATCCCAGCCTTGACGGGATCCCCCTTACGGATGGAATCAGGCGTGAGCTCCACCACATCTCCGTTATCGATGATCAAGGTGTTGTCGACGGGAATTCCCATCGAATGACCGGTCCTGGAGTGGCACACAAGCATGCGGTGCTCACCATGCACTGGCACGAAGAACTTGGGCTTGGTCAGAGCCAACATCAACTTTTGGTCTTCCTGGAAGCCATGGCCAGACACATGAATGCCCTTGTCTTTGCCATAAACAACCTTGGCCCCGAGCATCATCAGCCGATCGATGGTGTTCACCACAGAAATTGTGTTTCCGGGGATTGGACTGGCTGAGAAAATAATCGTGTCTGTGGTCTTCACTTTCACCTGAGGATGCTCACCTCTGGAAATGCGACTCAAGGCGGCGAGAGGCTCACCCTGACTACCAGTCATCAACAGCAACGTCTCCCGATCCGGCACATCATTGATCTGCTTGATCGGAACAAAGAGCTCATCCGGAGCGCGCATATAACCCAACTCACGCGCCTTGGCGATCACATTGAGCATGGACCGACCCAACAGGCCTACTTTGCGACCATTCTTCAGTGCTAACTCCAGAATCATCGACACCCGATGAATCGAACTGGCGAAGGTGGTGATAATCACCCGACCTTCTGAAGTTGCGATATGGCGATCCAAATTGGGGAACACCGATCGTTCCGGCGGGCAGAAGCCTGGAACTTCTGCATTAGTGGAATCACTGAACAGACAAAGCACACCCTGCTCGCCGTGGTGAGCGAGACGAGCCATGTCGAAATACTCGCCATCAACCGGAGTGTGGTCAAACTTAAAGTCACCCGTGAAAATGATGGTGCCGACCGGCGTGCTAATCGCTAGCGAAAAGCTATCGGCCATCGAGTGGGTGTTGCGGATGAATTCCACAGAGAAATGTTGGCCCACTTTCACCACATCGCGTGGCCCAACGGTTTGAAGAGTGGTGCGATCGGTGACACCAGCCTCATCCATCTTTCCGGTCAACATCGACAGGGCCAACCGGGGGCCATAAATCACCGGAATATTGAAGTGCTTCAGGTGATGAGCAATGCCACCGATGTGATCTTCATGGCCATGAGTCACAATCATGCCGCGAATCCGCTTCTGGTTCTCACGCAGAAAGCTGGTGTCCGGCAGCACCACATTCACCCCGTGCATGCCATCACTGGGGAAAGCCAAACCGGCATCCACCAACATCAAATCATCGCCGTATTCGAAAACACACGTGTTTTTTCCAATCTCATGAAGGCCGCCAAGGGGAATCACCCGTAGGCAGGGTTCCTTTGCTTTGGCCGATCTAGAACTGTTGGTCATGGACAAAAAATCAAAAAAATGTGTTCATTAAGCCTTGGAACCAGGCCTAGCTAGGTCTGGCGTAGGGCAGTGAGGATCACAGATAAGTCGTCTCGCATCGTTTCAGGCAGAGAATTCAGAGGGGGGCGGGGGGCACCAACTGGCCAGCCGCTGATCTCGAGGGCAGCTTTGACTGGGATCGGATTGGTACTCGCAAAGAGAGCTTTGAATAACGGCTGCAGTTGCTCGTGATGGCCCAACGCCACAGCGGCTTGACCGCTGAAATGAGCTTCGATCATCGAGCGCATCCGGCGGCCAACCAGATGACTTGCAACGCTGACTACGCCCACAGCACCCACTGCAAGCATCGGCAGAGTCAATCCGTCATCACCGCTATAAATCGCCAGGTGAGGACCGCAGGCCAAGCGCAACTGCGTCACCTCCTCCGTGGTGCCACTAGCAGCTTTAAAGCTCACCACATTGGGGCAATCCATCAGCCGCGCCACCGTGCTCGGACGCAAGCTGCAACCCGTGCGGCCAGGGATGTTGTAGAGCATCAAGGGCAACTCTGGAGCAGCCTGGGCTACCGCCCGGAAATGGGCCTCCAATCCCTCCTGAGGAGGCTTGTTGTAATAAGGCACGACGACCAAAGCGCCATCAGCTCCGGCGGCTGCGGCCTCACGGGTCGCCTCCACGGCTTCAGCTGTGCTGTTGCTGCCTGTCCCCGCCATCACCTTCACCCCAGGGCCGACGGCTTGACGCACCGCCTCAAGCAGTTGCACCTGCTCCTGCCAACTGAGTGTGGGGGATTCACCGGTCGTGCCACACACCACCAGGCCATCGGACCCCTCCTCAACGAGATGGCGGGCCAAACGGCCTGCCAAGGCCAAGTCGACATGACCGTCAGCATCAAAAGGGGTGACCATCGCCGTCAACAGACGGCCGAAAGGGGTGGGAGAGAGCTCAGCAGCAGGACTCATGACTGAATCAACAATTCGGCGATCTGAATGGCATTGAGCGCCGCACCCTTGCGGATTTGGTCGCCACACAACCACAGCTCAAGCGCATGGGGATCGCTGATGTCCTGGCGAATCCGACCGATCGCAACGGGATCACGGCCAGTGACATCAGTGGGCATCGGAAAGCGATTGGCAGCGAAATCCTCGATCAGCTCAACGCCTGGGGCATCCTTCAAGACATCCCTGGCCTCATCGATTGGAAACGGCAGCTCGAACTCGATATTGACGGCCTCGGAATGAGCCCGCAGCACAGGCACCCGCACACAGGTGGCGGTGAAACGAAGATCCGGCAGCCCCATGATCTTGCGCGTTTCATTCACCATCTTCATTTCCTCTTCGCAGTAATTGTTGGCCTGCAAAGGTGAGTTGTGCAGAAATAAGTTGAAGGCCAAGGAATGAGGCAGCACCTCACTGGTCGGTGTGCCGCCATCGAGCACCACACGGGACAGATCTTTCAGTTCCTCCATGGCCCGCGCCCCAGCACCACTGGCGGATTGATAGGTACTCACGACAACACGACGCATCGCTCGCTTGGCAGCCAAGGGTGCTAATGCCAAGGTCAGCAAAATCGTGGTGCAGTTGGGGTTAGCAATCACACCCTGATGAGCGAACGCTGCATCGGGATTGACTTCCGGAACCACCAGTGGAACGCCTTCCTCCATCCGAAAGGCACTGGAGTTGTCCACCATCACGGCACCGGCCGCGACGATCGCTTCCCGCCACCGACGAGACACGGAGCCACCGGCGGAGGCCAACACCAAATCGACCCCTTCAAAGGCGGCGGCGGAAACCTCTTGCACCGTCAGCCTCTGACCGTTCCAGGTGCAGCTCTGCCCAGCCGAACGAGCTGACGCCAACAACCTCAATTCATTGACGGGAAACTGACGCTCCTCCAGCAAAAGCAGCAGTTCCTGGCCAACAGCGCCACTCGCACCGAGAACAGCAATGTTGAGAGGACGATCTGGGAAGGGCGAAGACAAACGATTGAAAATGATCTGGACTTGAACCTGCCGAGCTCAACTTTGTCGTTACAGCCACTCCGTAGAGACGGTGCCTGTAAAGAAGGAGTCGTTCTAATCAGTTTACCGGGTGGAGAGCGGAACTCCCATTTCTTAAAGTATTGGGCTGCCCTGTCGTGAGATCGACCTGCCATGAGCGCCGCTGCCCTGAAGGTGTCTACAGAAACCCGCCCCAGCAGCCGCTTGGCCGTGACGGTAACAATCCCTGGTGAGCGCAGTAAGGCCAGCTACGAGGACGCCATCAACAGCCTCAGCCGCAGCATCAACTTGCCTGGTTTCCGCAAAGGCAAAGTGCCTCGCACGGTTGTTGTTCAACAACTGGGTTCTCTACGCATCCGCGCCACCGCCCTCGAGAGCCTGGTCGACAGCGTCTGGCGGGATGCGATCAAACAGGAAACCTTGGAACCGATCAGCCAGCCCGAGCTGAGCGGCGGCTTTGACGGGCTCTTAGAAAGCTTCAAGCCCGGTGAAGACTTCACCTTGACCCTGGAGGCGGATGTTGCCCCAACGCCAAAACTGAACAGCACCAAGGGTCTGAAAGCGGAATACGAAGTTGTGGCTTACGACCCAAGCCGAGTGGACTCGATGTTGGAAGACTCCCGCAAGCAGTTGGCCACCGTGGTGCCGGTGGACGACCGCGCCGCCAAGGAAGGCGATATCGCCGTGGTCGGGTTCAAAGGCACCTACAGCGATGACGGGTCTGCCATCGAAGGGGGCAGTGCCGACTCAATGGATGTGGACTTAGAACCCGGTCGCATGATCCCCGGCTTCATCGAGGGGGTAATCGGGATGAGTATTGGCGACAACCGAAGCGTCGACTGCCAATTCCCCGACGACTATTCCAAAGAGGACGCCCGTGGCCGCAAGGCGAGTTTTGACATTGAACTCAAAGATCTCAAAACTCGGGAACTGCCTGAGCTGAATGACGACTTCGCCAAACAAGCCGGCGAAAAAGACACCTTGGCTGAACTGCGCAGTGATCTGGAAGAACGTCTCAAACAGGACGCCGAACGTCGCCAGACCAGCAACCGCCGCGATGCACTGGTCACGGCACTGGTGGAACAGTTGGAGGTGGAGCTGCCCGAAGCCTTAATTCAGCAGGAATGCCGCAATCTGTTGGAACAAACGGCAGCTCAATTCGCACAGCAGGGGATGGACGTGAAATCCCTGTTCACTCCAGAGCTCGTGCGCAGCCTGATGGAGAACTCCCGCTCGGAGGCTGAAGAGCGCCTGCGCCGCAGCTTTGCCCTCACCGCCCTCGCCGAAACTGAAACGATTCAAGTGGAGGACAGCGAACTGGACGCCAAATTGGACGAGGTGAAGAAGGAGCTGTCCAGCGACACCAAGATTGATCCAGATCGCTTGAGGCAAGCAGTCATGGACGATCTCCTGCAAGAGAAACTGATGGGCTGGCTGGAAGACAACAGCACCCTCACGGAAAAAAAGGCCGCGAGCGATGACAGCAAAAAAGCAAAGAACTCCGAGGACTGAGCGACCCCAATAGATTGGACGCATTAAGAGAAGTACCGAGCGCGTGATCGACGCCCGCAGTCACCACCCCATTCAGAACCGCTGGCGCAACGAGATGCCGATCTCTGCGCCAGGCCCATTGCCCACTGTGGTGGAGCAGTCCGGACGCGGTGAGCGGGCCTTTGATATTTATTCGCGGCTGCTACGCGAACGAATTATCTTTCTGGGCACAGACGTTAATGACGCCGTCGCTGATGCTCTCGTAGCTCAGATGCTCTTTCTGGAAGCGGAAGACCCTGAAAAAGACATTCAGATCTACATCAATTCACCTGGCGGATCAGTCACCGCAGGCCTCGCCATCTACGACACGATGCAGCAAGTGGCCCCTGACGTGGTCACCATCTGTTATGGCCTTGCCGCCAGCATGGGTGCATTTCTGCTGTCCGGAGGCAGCAAAGGCAAACGTCTCGCCTTGCCGAATGCCCGAATCATGATCCACCAACCGCTTGGTGGCGCCCAAGGTCAAGCCGTCGACATCGAAATCCAGGCCAAAGAGATTCTCTTCCTGAAAGAAACACTGAACGGTCTCTTGGCTGATCACACGGGTCAGCCCCTCGACAAAATTTCAGAAGACACTGACCGTGACTACTTCCTTTCTCCGGCGGAAGCGGTTCAATATGGCTTGATCGATCGAGTGGTGGACAGTTCCAGGGACGGAGGAATCGTTACGGACAGCTGACAGAAGCGCTCCGACTCACGATCCTTAGTGTTCAGGGAGACCTCCTCCGGTCGTGCTCTGCAATGTCCTCCGTTTGAATCTCCCGGCGTTCGATGGCCAAATTCGATGCCCATCTTAAGTGCTCGTTCTGCGGCAAGTCTCAGGACCAGGTCCGCAAACTGATCGCCGGCCCAGGCGTCTACATCTGTGATGAGTGCATCGATCTCTGCAACGAGATCCTGGATGAAGAACTAGTTGATAGCCAAGGCAATGCTCGCCAGAGCGCTGAAGCGAACCGCAAATCTGCTCCTGCCACACGTAAAAGTGGCAAACCGGCTCCAACCCTGGCTTCGATTCCTAAACCGCAAGAGATCAAGGGGTTCCTCGATCAGCAAGTCGTCGGTCAGAACGCCGCCAAGAAAGTGCTCTCGGTGGCCGTCTACAACCACTACAAACGCTTGGCTTGGCAAGGGGATGGCAAAGGAGAAACCGAGGAAACCGCAACGCGACTACACAAATCCAACATCTTGCTCATTGGCCCCACGGGGTGCGGCAAAACACTGCTCGCTCAAACGCTGGCTGAACTACTCGATGTTCCGTTTGCGGTAGCAGATGCCACCACACTCACCGAAGCTGGCTACGTCGGTGAAGACGTGGAAAACATCCTGCTGCGCCTGTTGCAGAAGGCCGACATGGATGTGGATCAAGCCCAGCGCGGCATCATCTACATCGATGAAATCGACAAAATTGCTCGGAAGAGCGAGAACCCATCCATCACACGTGATGTCTCTGGAGAAGGCGTTCAACAAGCGTTGCTGAAAATGTTGGAAGGGACGATCGCCAACGTTCCTCCTCAAGGTGGTCGCAAACATCCTTATCAGGACTGCATCCAAATCGACACCAGCCAAATCTTGTTTATCTGTGGCGGTGCGTTTGTCGGGTTAGAAGACGTCGTCCAGAAGCGCATGGGTCGCAATGCCATCGGCTTCATGCCGAGCGATGGCCGTGGACGCAGCCGCGCTAATCGCGACCTACAAGCAGCTCAAGTGCTGCGGCATCTGGAACCAGACGATCTGGTGAAGTACGGCCTTATTCCCGAATTCATTGGCCGCATGCCAGTCAGTGCGGTGCTGGAACCCCTGGATGAACATGCACTCGAATCGATCCTCACCGAACCACGCGATGCGCTGGTCAAGCAATTCCGCACGCTGTTGAGCATGGACAACGTGCAGTTGGACTTCGAACCGGCTGCGATTGAGGCGATCGCCCAGGAGGCTCATCGCCGCAAAACTGGTGCCCGAGCTCTGCGCGGCATCGTTGAAGAATTGATGCTCGATCTGATGTATGACCTGCCCTCTCAAAAAACCGTGAACACGTTCACGATCACCAAAGATCTCGTGGAGGAACACACCGGCGGGAAAGTCTTGCCATTGCCCGACACCAACCAACAAAAAACCGCCTAGGGCCTTGGCCGCTGCTGATCATCTGCAAGTCCCACGCCAGCACGGCCTGTTCCATCACCATGGCATCGACTTGGGTGACGGCACCGTCGCTCATTACTTGGAAGGACGCGAGATCCTGCGCAACCCACTCGATGACTTCAGCCAAGGTCAACCAATCACGGTGATCGAATACGACAAAGCCTCTCCTTCGGGTGTGACCTTGCGCCGAGCGATGAGCCGCATCGGCGAGCAGAACTACAACCTGCTGTTCAACAACTGCGAACACTTCGCCACCTGGTGCAAAACAGGGCGTCACCGCAGCGGTCAGATCGAATCCGTGCTGGAACGGGCCCGCCACTGGAGTCGGTTGATGCCCTCAGCGCTGATGAGCGGCTTAGAACTGCTGGTGCAACGTGGATTGCTCGATGAGAAGGCCCGCCAAATCGCAAAGGATGGCGTCGCCAAGCTCGAACAGTTGCGTCAAACACTGCTGAACAAATTAGAAACCCTGCTGCAACAAGCTGGCGATGGCAGCGACAAACGTCTGCTCCTCACAGGCCAAAGTCTCGCCGATGAGTTAGCCGCCGTGGAAGATCTCAAAGCGAAAATCGATGCCCTACTCGATCAACCCAACCTGTTGCCACAGGCCAACAATGCCAACAAAGAGTGACAAGAAAACAAAAGCATAACGATTGGAGATACAAGCAATCAAGACATTTGAAGTGCATGTTTGAAGCATGAACGCACTCAGCTTGTTTCAACTTAAACCCGTCTTGATTGCATCAGTCCAAGCAGCACCATAGGCATGATTACTTTGCCCAATGTTTAGGCGCCATAACCTCCCAGGCCGGTCCCTGCACAACAAGAAGAGGCATTCATAGAGCCCACAATTCACGTCTCACCTGGCGGCATGAGACATCGAAAACAAAATCTATTTTGGCTGAAATGGTGGCATCGATCTGACATTCGATCCGACAGACCAGACATTGTTAGGGCCTGCCCAGCCCAAGTCGTTGAAAGCTTGAGTAATCTGCATTCAACGCTGGCAGCGCATGAGTACGGCCTACCAGCCGCTGCATCACAAATATCGTCCCCAGCGCTTTGATCAGCTGGTGGGACAAGAGGCGATTGCCGCCACCCTCGGCCATGCCCTCACCAGCAACCGGATCGCACCGGCTTACCTGTTCAGCGGACCACGCGGCACGGGCAAAACATCCAGCGCACGGATCCTGGCCCGGTCTCTGAATTGCCAAAACAGCGACGGGCCAACACCTGAACCATGCGGTCGCTGTGACCTCTGCACAACGATTGCGGCCGGCACAGCCCTAGACGTGATCGAGATCGATGCCGCCTCCAATACGGGTGTCGACAACATCCGTGAGCTGATCGAACGCTCTCGCTTTGCGCCGGTTCAGGCCCGTTGGAAGGTGTATGTGGTGGACGAATGCCACATGCTCTCCACCGCCGCCTTCAACGCACTCCTGAAAACGCTGGAGGAACCACCACCACAAGTGGTGTTCGTGCTGGCCACCACCGATCCGCAGCGGGTGTTGCCGACCATCTTGAGCCGCTGTCAGCGCTTTGATTTCCGCCGGATTCCGCTGGATGCCCTGGAGCAGCACCTGAGCTGGATCGCTGCACAAGAAGCGATTGAGATCAAGCCAGAAGCCATTCATGTCGTGGCGCAGCGCTCACAGGGAGGCCTGCGTGATGCCGAAAGCCTGCTCGATCAGCTCAGCCTGCTGCCGGCACCGATCGAAGCCACAGCTGTGTGGGATCTGCTGGGCGCAGTACCGGAGCAGGAGCTGCTGGAACTCGTCAAAGCGATGAGCACAGCCGAGCCGGTCACGCTGCTTGAGGCCACACGCAACCTGTTGGACCGAGGCCGTGATCCAGGCGCGGTGCTGCAAGGGCTGGCCGGAGTGCTGCGCGATCTCGTGCTGATGGCTGCAGCACCCGATCGACCAGAGCTCACAGGTGTCTCCCCCCAATTCCGCGATCAACTGCCAGAACTCGCGACAAGCATCGGCAGGACTCGGTTACTGCAGTGGCAGGCACAGCTCAGAGGGGCAGAACAGCAATTACGGCAGAGCGTGCAGCCGCGCTTATGGCTGGAAGTGCTGCTGCTTGGACTGCTCGCAGAACCGATCACCGCCTCCGCCACCAGGGCGCCGGCTGCTCCTGCTCCTGTCACTCCTGCGACTGCGGTCGCGGAAACCCAAACCACCGCTTCAACCAGCGCACCAGCTGCTGCGCCAAGTGTGGCCCCCGTTGCTGAACAAGCCGCCTCTGCTCCAGCACCGACAGCGCCACCTGCCACAAGCAGCAGCACCAACTTGACGGAGCTCTGGCAACAAATTCTCGGAAGCCTGGAATTGCCCTCCACGCGCATGCTGCTGTCGCAACAAGCTCAGCTGGTGCGTCTCGATGCCAACCGAGCCGTGGTGCAGGTGGCCGGCAACTGGATGAGCATGGTTCAAAGCCGCGCCAGCCTGCTGGAACAAGCGATGGCCAAAGCGCTTGGAGGAACACGCCAGCTAATTCTGGAAGCCAGCAGTGGTGCCGTCATGCCTCCGGCTGCCGCTCCACCGACACCCGTGGTGCAAACGCCTCCAACAGCGGTGATCCCAGCGCCAGCGCCAACTGCATCGGTCAGTGCTGAGCCAAAACCGGTCGAACAACCCAGCTCCCCTCCGGCATCGCAGCCCACAGTTGCCGCAGCCAGCACGCCTCAACCAACAGCCCCCAAACCGGCGAGCCCACAGTTGCCGAAGACCTCTACAACACACCAACAGCCTCCTTCCCAACACCAGCCGCCTGCACACCAACAACCGCCTACGCAGCAACAGCCGCCAGTCCCAACACAAGCAGGCCAACAGCACAGTTCTTCAGCCNCGCAACANGCAACAGCTGGGCCACAACAACCTGTTCAACCCTCCAGCCTGGACCGACAAGCCAAGACCTTGGCGGATTTCTTTAACGGCCAGGTGCTCGATGTGGATNGCGATGATCTGAATTGATCCAGAAGAAGGAAATCCAAAATCAANTAGCACGATATCAACACCATATTGGCTCAATATCGCAACAAAATCGTGCTAGCAACCGACGCGTGGTGGCAAAGGCATCCTCCACAACCCGGAACGCTTTATTCCNCATCACCCAAGCAAAAGCAAAGCCCCTCGCTTGACGAGTTTTGAGAAATATCTGCCCATTGCTTGGACTGAACTGACTTCAAACCGCAAGGGCCATGACCAGCACAACAATGAACAATCGATCCACAGAACCCAATCAAACGCCAGAACAACGCAGCAGCCATGAACCAAGTTTGAGCAAGAAAATTTGATCAATCATTAGGGACAATCGCATCAATCCACAGCGCTCCGAANTTCGGGAATAGCAGCGTCAGGCATCATTTTAAAATCAGCGCAACCACCTTCTCTATCCCCATCTCAATCTTTGTCTGCNCTCTTGAGAAATAGTGATACCAAGTAGGATCAATGGCGATGCCTCGCGTGTCATCTGCGATTGCCTCGTTATACATTGTCATCTCAGATCTGCAGTGCGCACGATGTNGCAGGCATTCGGNATTGGATGACTCAAGCTCAATCGCTTTNCCGTCATCGGCTAGCACCGAAGCAACGTCTTTCNGCCCAANACANCNNCCTTGATTTGGGAAGTTATATCGAATGNAATTAGCGCGATTAAACCATGTGCGCGACAACTCAGGATCTAGCTCAGTTGCCTTGGCTTACAACTTCGAAGCAGCAAAACAATCTCCATCATTAGCCAAATCATTTGCTTGTNACCGTATCTCCTTAGCAACTTGCGCTCGCACTNCCNATCCACCGATTAAGCTGCCACAAAAGGCGACGACCGCTGACAATAAAAACCAAGAGATCGNNAAAGANTGAATNTTCATTTCNNNCAGGNTCNAACCAAANAATANCGACGGAGATGAGCACCATCAACGACGAAAAAGTTCAAGTGTTGTTGAATAGCAATAGCGCAACATCGCAGCAATCCCTCCTGACNTGCCGCAACTCAATTCAGACAAGCTCAGCCGTGGCTCATTTCAAGCCGTCAGATCAGGTCCAATCCTCTGCCAGCACCAATCGGTACGCATGCAGCGTGACTGCTGCAGCGTGCATCAGCTCCACTGATCTCATGAGCAAACCAGGAGAGCACTCGAGCGACCCCGACGCACGCAGTGTTGAACAAAACACCTTCGAAAGTGTTGATTTAGCCCGGTTGCACCAACGAACGCAGCCGCCGACCCAGCGCCTCCAACGGCGCAGCATCCTGCGGAGCACTGCAGCGCTGGCCTGATTCACCATCCATCCACACCGGATGGCGGCCGTGCCACAGCATCGGCCGATCGGGCTGATCCCACCAGCTCAGCATCAGATTGATTTCTTCACCGCTGCGATAGATCTCCAAGTCGATGTCCCGATCAGCGTGGCGTTGGCCATCGCCATCTCGGCATTCGATGCGCACGTTGAGATCGTCTACCTCCGCAGGAGCGGAGGGATCAATCGGCACCACAGCATGGCTCCAAGGTTTAAGGCAGACATCGGCTGCCTTCGCGATCAGCACCAGCAAATCCATGGGTTTAGGGCAGGGCGCGGATCGAGCGGATCAACAGCCGAATCGGACCAGCACGAAAACCTGGATTGAGATCACCGGCATCACCGAACTTGGAATGCAGCACTTGAATCCGAGTGATCCCGCCGCGATCAAAGCGCAACGGCAAGCCCACCGGTTTAGCCCGCACAGTGGGGCGCAAGTCCGCAAACGGCACCACCACCTGGGTTGTTCCGCTGGAGTGGGTGGGAACGTCGATCACCCAGCGCAAACCACCGGGGATCAATTCAGTGAGCCCTAACGCACCATCGCGGCAACCAAGGGCGATCTTGAGGGTGCGACCTTCCCCATCCAGATCCAATTGCAGCGCCGAATAGGGCGAAAGATCCAACGGTGGTTGCAACCGGGGCGAGCGACAACTGACGAAACCCCCACCACGTTCGATCAACTCCCCTTCCAAGAGCAGGCCTTCCCCCACTACACGACAACCAGCACGGGAGTTACCGCCCATGATCGTGTCGTTCAAGCTGGACCATTCAGAGAACTCCTGTCCTTGAACAAGCACGTGCTCCGAAGCGGGCGACTGCATGCTGATCAGCGAGGGGGCAGTTATGCCTAGCAGTTCCAGCGGGCAACTTGACGCCAAATCGACGGGCTCTGAAAAACCAAGGTGACATCAATCAATCCAGAGCAGTGCGATTGCAAGCTCTACCGAGTGAGTGATCAGACCTGAATCGACACAGTCTCAGGCCCGTAAAGCGGTTCATTCATAAGCTGCGGCGACACACGTGCACCCATAAAGTTAAACTGACTAGTCGCATTAGCCGATGTTGCCNCATCAAATTGTGCAGGCGTAGATAAATCNTACGTCAATGGTATTGGGTTCGCGATAATCATATCCAANGTAGCCAAATCCATCCCGCCAATATAAGGAATATCACCGGGAAGTTTCGGGCCTGCAATGAACTTGACTTTGGGGGTTACGGTCAAATTCATCCCAGCAGTGGGCGCCAAGCTATCAGCGCTGAACTGACCCAGATCAGGAGTTAGGTCGGGCGGTGTAGAGCGATCTTGGAAATCAACATTGGTACCTGAAAGCTTAAACGCAACAGCCGGTGCAGCCGAAAGTGTGGCGCCAATCGCACCAACGTCTTCCCCAAGCGAGACGCCAGCTTCGAAATCAACATCTAACTCTGTCGACACCGTCGCCTGACCAATCACCGGAGCAGCTGTTGTGTAAGAAGGCCCCTGAAATGTTTCGCTATAGCCAACTCCTGCCGCCCCAAGATCCAAACGAACATGACCGATCAGATCAACACGAGGTTCAAAGGAGAAACTGATGGTGGAAGGATCGGTGGCCGCCACAAAAAAACCACGACTAAAGCTCGCCTTGCCTTCCATCGAGGGCTGCACAGTCATCTTTGACGAGAATGGGCCTTTGCTGTATNTCAGTGGAATCTCATCCCAAGTCAGCCTGAACGAGAGATCAACAGCGCCGGTCAGAAGATCCTCAACCCACTCATACGCATAAACCGCATAATCAACAAGATTTTCGGCAGTGGACACAACTGTTTCATAGGTCCCCTCCACTTCATCGATTAGTTCATTAACAACNTCTTCCGCCTCGTTGTAAACATTCTCACCCGTTTCAACAATCACTTCTGAAGCTTCATTGGCCGCCTCTTCAATCGCTTCTCCCGCATCGTTAGCCGTCTCCTCAATGGCACCACCAAGATCCTCAAGGGCGCCACCAATCGAACCCCAAAAAGCCAATGGTCGCCCGGGAACAGACGACGATCTCACAGCATCCTTCATCCTCCGACTTTTCCGAGCCGAGCTAGTAGCTTCAAGCGCCTTGAGTGCCTCCGGTAGATATTTCTGAAACTTCAGATGATTGTGCAGCGTCGATGTTCCATATGTCGCACTGATAGCAGCGGAATGATCGAGCATGAAGTCCTTCGACAACACATGCCCGGTAATAACCAGATCACCACCCTTGTGTTTGATCTGATCCATCTCATACATGAACAGATTGGCACCCTTCCCTAAAGGCATCGCTCCGATCACCTTTTGATCCTTGAGGCCTCGCTCAGACGCCAAGCCCTTGGCCGAGGTATAGACATCTCCCCGACCTTGATGATCAGCGGTGTAATCCCTCCATCGCCGGGACTNNGCAAGATGCCGACCGCGAACGGCTCCTCGCGTTCCATCGCGAGACACCCATTCATGTTGATAATCAGAGGGAGTCTCTGTCTTGAGGCGAAAGCTTCCATCCTGCTTGAACTTAATCGTGGGATTGATGAGGTCAAGCCCAAACAGGTAGTNCTTCTTGCCAGAAGAATCNAAATGCTTATGGATTTTAGAAGGCATACCTGCANACGCTGTATNTACGTTNTAGCNAGATCNTCAANATCCGGTCAGGCCATCACCGACCAATGATCAAAAGCCAGACTTGATCTGCTCATTCAAAGCCGTGATGGTCTTCACACAACCTTGTTGAACATCGACAAACGCGATGCACTCTTGATCGGATTATTCCAAACTTAAAGCCAATTGCAATTTCAATCATGATGCTGTTCTCNGATGTGGCCGCAACACCTGCCTANGAACTGGTCTGTAAGCCTGATCACTCACAAACAACCGTGAACGGCAAAGCCTCACCGAAGCAGGCGAAAAAAGACGCGACATTTACGCTTCGCTTGGATGGCAACGACCAACCCCTAGCGATCATCCCTGCCAATCTCGCCCCAAAATCCGAACAGATCTTCCAACAACAGCAACATAAGCCCATTCGCCAAGGCGACCGCGTGCTCTATCGCATCGGGTACCAACAACTACTCTTTCCTGCTTCAGCTGATACAACCCTAGAAGGACTCAACAAGCTGGCGCACCTGAAGATCAGCGGCGATTTAGAGGTGAACACTAAAAACCTGACCTTTCAGATGCAGCAGACCTTACAGATGCAATTGAATATGAACATTCCGATCACCGAACAAAAAGACATCAATCTGAGGTTCAAGGGAACATGCATCCAGCAGGCCGCCCAACCTGCAAGCTAATTGCTTGATGTTNAGACCTCAAAGTCCAGCGATTAGCCNAGNCTTGTAATCACATCATTGGACACAGTGATAAATGACATCCCTGCGGCNTTGGCATCACTAAATCCTGCTGANGTAAAGCCCTGCATATAANCCGTATTGCCGTTNTAGGCGACCGTNGTCACTGCGGTGCCTGTAGTCACGCTCACCTGAGAGGTGGTATTCGTTGCCCCACCAAAAGCCATCACAAAACCGGTCCCCTGCAAATTGGATGAACTCATCCCTGCTTGAAAGATCAGGGTGTCGCTGCCATCGTTGCTGCCAAAAAATAGGTATTGGCACTATTAGCAGGAAAAGTATTTCGAACGTGAAAGTATCATCGCCACTACCACCCAACACAGTGGCAGCTGCAATCGATGCGGCATCAATCGTATCCATACCAAGGCCACCTTCAGAAAACTTCCCCTCTGAAGAGAGTTCCCAACAGATCAAGAATCTCATCCCTTACTACCACCAACGATCGCTCTTTCATCACATTTTCAACAATCATGACGCTGTGATGACCTTCATTCCCAAGGATCACAGAGTTTGTAACTGATCCGCTGATGGTGCTCGAATCATTGCTATCTGAAGCGCCAGGCAAGCCTCCATAGAGAGTTGTCTTCTGATCAAACCCTGCACAACGATCGTGTCATCGCCGGCGAACCCCTGAATCCCATCCAATGCATTCGTGCCTAGCAGTGAATCAGAGCCCTCTTACCTGACATGAGATTCAGAGCCATAACCGCAGCAATCTGGAGAGCAACCAACTCGCAGCAACCAAATCCATCACAGGCATGGCAACTGCAAGACGATCAATTATCTATTGCCAGACTGTACCAATATGTTGAATCCAACCCAAGCATTCACTCAACTTAAAAATTCTCCAAGAATCACGGCCAACCTCAACAATCAAATTCAACAATTTAGCCAACAAAACACATCACGATCAACAAAAAATAATCAAGCATGCGTTGAACATGCTCAGTCTCCTCACTGAATCCAGCCAAGACAACGCCAAACAACCACATCATCTGTTCGATCACCCCACCATCCAATGCTCCTTGCTCAGACACCTGCCATTCCTGCCTACAAACTGATCTGCCAACTGAATCCCACAACGGCCACATTCAACGGTCTGCCCCATCCCGCCGAACAGATTTCACCGCTGCGATTCACGCTTTGGATGGCGGAAGGAGCCAAACCGATCCGGATCAACCCTGTGAATCTGATTCAACCGATGGCTGGTCTGCGCCATCTCCAACGACATCAACCGGAGCGAATCGGTGAAACAGTGCATTATCAAATCGAGGCGACAGCTCCGGTCTCCGCCTTCATCCGCACAGGGGAGGCAGCACTCGACGCCCAAGCCGACATCAGCCATATCCAAGGTGAGCTGACCTTGGACCCGATGCGCATCAAGTTCCAACTTCGGCTGAACATCACCCCCTCAATCGCGCGAAGCAGCGCATCTCAGCCATCAAGGCCCTTCACCCTTGCAGCTCAAGGCATTTGCGCCGAGCGCGCATCCCCGCCGCAAGGATTCGGAGGAGCCNAGGATCGCCCCACGCACCCAGCGCTGCATTGATCCANTTGGTCTCTCATGGACCCAACTGGTCTCANGCCTGAACCGGCTGCTGCTCAACGCCGTGGCTGGTTTTGGCCCAGACCAATCTTTTCGGGAACAAAGACATCTTCAAGGTGACCCAAGGGATCACAACAAACCAATGCACCAGATACGTAATCGCAACCAAAAGATTGACAGGGCCAGGCGAGGGAATCACGGGACCTTCTTTGGCACCGCGACAGCCACGCAAATAGGCCAAACCAGACACACTGAANGCCACAAAGGACAGCGGCCAATACGTGGGCATTGTGCGCGTGATCAGGCTNGTGCCCAGATCAGCAAACGANATCACCGGCAGGCCGTACTGAAGCAGGAAAAAGCACGCCAAATCCCACCGCTGNCGCAACGACAGCTCGCCAGAACTGAGTGATGGCCAGTAATCAAAGAACCGCTGTAATCCTCCCTCCGCCCAGCGTTGGCGCTGCCGCCACAAGGCAGCCAAACCGGGAACCGCTTCCTCCTGAACTGGCGGATCCCAGAGGATGCCCACCAAAGCACCATGGGTGAGCAATCGAAAACTGAGATCGAGATCGTCGGTGACCGTGTCTTCATTAAAACCACCGGCTGCTTCTAAAACCGAGCGTTGAATCAATTGGCCATTACCCCGTAGTTCCGCCACCCCGCCAGCACGCAAACGTCCTTTCTGGATCACAGCATCCAAGGCCATCTCCATCGCCTGAGACCGGGTCAACCAATTGCGATCGGCATCGATCACCGCCTTGCGCAGCTGAACAGCAGACCAGCCACCATCCAACGCATAGGGAACCAATCGCTCCAGCAAGTCGTCCTGCAACTGGGCATCGGCATCCAGCACGAGCAACCAGTCACCCTTCAAGTCTTTCAGAGCTGTATTCAATGCCCCGGACTTGCCGCCGCCAGCATCACGCTGACGATGGATCACATTGAGCTGAGGGTATTGATCGGCCAAGACATCCAAAATCTCAGGGGTGCGGTCTTGGCTTCCGTCATCGATGACCCAAGTGGACAGCAAGCCCTTGGGATATCGCAACGACGTGAGCCGTTCGACCAACCTGGTCACCACGCTTTCTTCATCACGAGCCGCCACCACCACATCCAGGCTGGGCAGAGCACTTGGATCGAACGAGGACGACTGTTCAGCCGGATTGCTCTTCTGGGCACGCAAAACCGTGCGCAATCCATAACCGCCCAGCATCACGGCCAAGCTGATCGCAGGAAGCAACGAGCGAGCTGGATCCAACCAATGCGGTGCTGCCCCTGCACAACCACAGGCAAACAGAAAGGCTGCCGATTTCACCCTGCGGTGATCACCAGTGGCAGGGATCGACGTCATGCACCGTGTCAGGTGGCCAGAACTCTAAGGGGACTGCTGCTTTACAGGGAGCGGACCGTAAACAGTGCCTGGGTAATAGTGCGCCAAAATTTTCTCAGTCGACCAACCACGCCAGGCCAGATCGATCGCTCCGGCTTGAGACAAGCCAGCTCCGTGGCCAAACCCACCTCCGACCACCAACCAGCTGTCGCTGGCCTGAGGCGTGATCACAAACAATGTGCTGGGCAGTCGTCGCAACGTTCGGCGAATGCGGTCCAATTTGAGGACCACAGGCGCGGCATCACCAGCACCTGAGATCTGCAGGGCCAGCACTCGCCCACTCGCCCCACGCTCCAAAACCGAAATGCTTAGAGGCGATTTCAGCCCTGCCGCTTGATGTCCTAAGGCCCGAATCACTTCAGTCGCCGTGAGGGTGCGTCGCCAACGGAACAGAGGGTGGCGGACGCCATAGGCGCCGGCTTGATCCGACAGCAGAGCTTCCACCGCCCCACTCTGTTGAAGCGGCAGACGATGCCTCACTTGCCAAGCCTGATCACCATCAGCTTCAGCCTTGAGATAGGGGGCCGCGTCCATCGCCCAAGCCTCGGGACCAGCAGCCATCACGCCGCCATTGGTGGCGTGATACACCGCACTAATCGGCGTTCCCTGCCAACTCAACAAACGACCTTTGGTCGCAGCAATCGCCTGGCGGACTGCAGGTCCCGCCTGACGCGGATCGCTGTAGACCTGGCACTGGGTGTCGCTGCAGAGGTGATAGCCATCAATGCGAAAGCGATGGCTGTTCGCCAGAGCCCAAGTGCGCGCCAGCACGGTCTGGGCCTGGAGCGCTGCAGCCGGAGAACCAGCACCGATTTCATGAGGGACAACCCCTTCTAAATACTGCTCCAGCGGCACCTGCTCCACCAACGTCCATCCGCCATAGGCATCCGCTTGCAACCGGAACGGGCCGCGATAAACACCCCCCTTCCAACGCAACCCCTGCGGGGCCTGAATCTGCACCGGTCCTTTCAGGGTGTAACCACCATCCAGGCCCTGAAACACCGGTTCCACTGTGGCCGTCAGCTCCCCACTCCAATCGCGCACGCTGATCCCTTCAGGAGCTGCTGATCCCTTGGGAGCCCAAACCTCCCACTCATTCGGATGGGCCACTTGCGCCTTCACCCCTTGATCTCGCCAGCGCTTCGCCACCCTCTCTGCTGACTCAAAACTGGCGTAAGGACCAGCGATACGCCGAGCCAAAAAGATCGGTGTCTCAAGCGGCACCTCGCGCCACGTGATCACAACAGACGGGCCACTCCACTGGCGGCCGGTGCTGTCGATCAGCGTCAGAGCCTCGCCAGCACTGTTCAAGCGCAGGGGCGCCGCCGTGGCACGGCCTCCGAGATGATCCGCGAGTGCGACCCAAAGCAAAGGCTGCTGACCAAGAGCAGCAGGGGGCTCGGGCACCAATCGATGCGTGGCAACGACAGTGACAGGAGCAGCAACAGGCGCCGGGGCGTTAACGCTGGCAGGGGCGTTAACGGTGGCCGGGGCGTTAACGGTGGCCGGGGCGTTAACGGTGGCCTGGGATGAGGATGGCGAGACGACAGGGTCG
>NZVB01000069.1 GCA_002701375.1 Cyanobium sp. NAT70
CCACCAGCCGACCTTCGGCAGCATGCGCCTCGAGCATCTGCCGAGTCGCCTCTCCTTGCAACCGTTCCGGAGCGAGATAAAGCAATCTCAGCGTCTCGTCACGAAGACGCATCAAGGCCTGCTGACGCCGCTCCGGTTCCAAACCAGCATGAAGACAAGCTGCTGCGATGCCACGGCGCTGCAGCTGCAACACCTGATCCTCCATCAAGGCCACCAGCGGCGAAATCACCACCACCAAGCCGTTTCGAACCAGAGCTGGCAGTTGATAACACAGCGATTTGCCTCCACCCGTTGGCAGAACAGCCAAGGCATCTCGACCCGCCAGAACAGCCTCCACCACAGGGCGCTGTCCAGATCGAAACCCGGACCAACCGAAGTGATCCTGGAGCGACTGTTCCAGAGGATCCACGGCCCACCACCGGTAGTGGAGCCATGGTAACGAGCACTAGATCTAGCGTCAGGTCAAAGGTGGGGGATCCAATTGATCCGGAGACTCCTCCACCAGCTGCAAGCGAACCCGCTTGCCTCCGGCCAACTCTCCAAGTGAAACCCGCATCGTGGCGCCACTCAAAGACTGCAACGCATTCAACACATCCCTCAAATAAGGCGTACTACTTCCGCTTTCCACCCACAACCGCTCCTGCAAGCCTCCCAAGCGGCGCCAGGACGTATGCAGCTTGAGCACCGCCGACTCAAGCGCCTGAGCCTGACCCACCGCATCCGCAAGGAGGCCTAAGGCATCCAACCGCTGGGCCTCCTGCATCGCCTTCTCCAGGTCCAACTCCCCCTGCTGGAAAGCGCGAACGGCCACTCCAGCTTCTGTGGCCTTGGTAATCCAGCGAGCGGTGCTGGTGACGTCTTTAATTCGATCCAATTCAGGTTCTTCGCGCAGAACCCGCCTCAAATCATCTTGCTGCGGCTCCGGCAACTTAGCGAGCTCACGGACGAGCGGAGCCACGGCACGAGGGGGTAGCAAGTTTTCCTGGGTGCGCTGACGGATCTCTTCTGGCAGCAATGGGCTGGTGGCAGCAGTGAACTCATCCGTTAAACGCCGCACCTGCTTCCGAGTGATCTCCTGTCCCTCATTGGCCGCCTCCGAAATCATCACCTGCACTTCAGGTGCCGCTTGCGCGGTCTCCATAAAGGCACGCTTTGAGAATTGATTGACGCTCTCCTGCTCCAACATTCCTTCACCAACAAGACCATCAGCGGATTCCGCCAGCTGAATCAAGCCATAAGCACGCGTTTTGCTGATCTCACGCTCTCGAAGCCATTGCAAAAAGCCCGCTCCACGGCCTTCACCACCACGCTTTTCACGGTCGCGAACCGCGCAAAGGATCCGGCCCCGCCAGATTTCCGTTTGCAAATCGAATCTGTCACAAACCGCCCAGGCTTGCTCGAGCTTCGCGAGAAATTCCATCGTGCTGATGTCATCCCGTTCGGGATCCGGCAGATCAAGCTGCAATACGGGTTGATCAGGCACAACGGAACTGCTCAATGGATCGAAGGGAACGGCCGGGACGACATTCTGTGACGCTGTCCGTTCACTGAGATGCTTGGGAGATACGCTCACATGTGCATCCCTCCATGCCCAGCGATGGCGATCACCCGCGGCGCCAAAGTGCGCATCAAGCGTCCAGAGTCCTACTGGTTCAACGAAGTTGGCACCGTTGCGTCGGTTGACAAATCCGGCATTCGCTACCCGGTTGTTGTCCGTTTTGAAAAGGTCAACTACAGCGGTATGCAGGGTGTTGACGGTGGAATCAACACCAACAATTTTGCCGAAGCTGAGCTGGAACCAGCCTGAGGCATTTGCCTGAACTTCCTGAAGTTGAGACGGTTCGCCGGGGACTGGCTGATCGTCTCATTTCTTTTGTGATCGCAGATGTAGAAGTCTGTCGTGAACGAGCCATCGCTAGCCCCGATGGTTCAAGAGCTTTTTGTGAAGGTCTTAAGGGAGCTGAAGTCGGGACCTGGACAAGACGGGGGAAATATTTAATGGCTGAATTACTCCCTGAGCGAGGCACCTGGGGCGTTCATTTGCGTATGACGGGTCAGTTTCAATGGCACAGTGAACCGACTGAGCCCTGTCGTCATACCCGAGTGAGATTTTGGAATTCAAAAGAAGAAGAATTGCGCTTTGTCGACATGCGCAGCTTCGGTGAAATGTGGTGGGTGCCGCCCAATGAACCGATTGAGAACGTGATCACTGGTCTGAAGCAATTGGGACCAGAACCGTTTAGCCCTGATTTCGACGCCCACCACCTCAAACGCAGACTCAAGGGCTCGACAAGACCGATCAAAACTGCCCTGCTTGATCAAAGCCTGGTTGCAGGAGTGGGCAATATTTATGCCGATGAGAGTCTGTTTGCCGCTGGCATCAACCCGATGACACCGGCTGGCCAGTTGTCATTCGATCGCTTGAAAACCTTGCATCTCTGTCTGGTCGACGTGTTGCAAACCAGCATTGGGGCAGGTGGAACAACCTTCAGCGATTTTCGAGACCTCGAAGGAATGAATGGAAATTATGGTGGCCAGGCCTGGGTGTACCGCCGCAATGGACACGCCTGTCGTCGCTGCGGCACCATTCTTAGCCGTGACAAATTGTCAGGCCGAAGTACCCATTGGTGTAGTAGTTGTCAAGCATGAATGGATCGAACAACACGTCGATTTATCTCTACTGAGCAACCACCAAATAGCTCCTTGCAAACAAGCTGATGCCACTCCTCTGGGATTTGATTGAGCCGAACATCAAAAGCAAAAGGGAGTTGCTGTTGACCTGGTGATATTTGCTTTCTCTTGCTTCTGTTGCTCCTGCTGCTCTGAACAAATCGCTTCAGCGTCCGTGAGCCCCAATGGCATTTGGCTCCTGCTTTGGCGTGATGGCGATACCGCTCGCAAAAGCGCTCATAACGCCTGGAACAGCCCTTCAGGCTTCATGCCAGTTGCAGGAAGCTGGGGTGCCATTCACTGATGCCATCACACGCCAACCTGCTGTAGTGGCCATAGTTGGAATAGGGGTCATAAAAGCCTTTCCTTAGCCCTGCTGCTTTGGGATTGGCATGGATAGTCCTCAAGGGGTTCAACTCCCTTCTGTGGTCTTTGGTGTGGATCGGCGTTGAGAAATACCTGGCCTCCCAGAAGTGCCCACAACGGCCGCTCAAGCGGTTCAAGGCCATGGCGGAATACCAGGCGAACCAATGCATCAACCTCGGCAAATCCTTGGCATCGGTTGGCTTAACGAGCAAGTGAAGGTGGTTAGCCATCAGGCATAGCCCATACACCTTCACGACAAACTTCTGCTTGGTCTTTATTGAGCACTGCCAACAACACATCACGCCTAAGGGTTTTGGCAATCAAGAACTGCCTGCTATTGCATCGCAAGTTGATATGAAACAAATCACCAGCAGGACAGCTTCGAGGTTGACGACCCAAGGGCAGATCAGCAGTGGCATTGGATGTTGCCTTCACCACCGCTTCACCAGTAACCCGATGCATCCTTACCAGATGGGAATAGCAGTGCTCACCAGAGCGGGTGTGAACTTGTGAATGTCGGAGGNAACACCACCNACACATCACACAAATTCCCTGACTCGCTTGTTTAATCATGTTTCACACCAAAACCGACTTCGTTGAACTGAACGATGAGCAGCTTCAAAACATCTCTGGAGGTCTTGACGTCATGGCGCCAGAACCGGGAGAACCTGAAGAAGACGACAGCTGGTGGCTAAGGATGAATGGCCTTCCAGTTTATTGATCATCTTCGCTAATTTCAATCCTATCTAACTCCAATCACTACACTCACTCATGTTCTATAAGACAAAGCATTTGAGGCATTGATTGCTCAGGATTTCGATTCCGTCAATGGCGGAGTCGTACCACTTGGTTTGATGTTTTCTTAGTAGTATATTTTTCAGGTAAATGTCGAAAAGCAGCAGGTTGCTAAGCGATGAAATCCACTGTTGACTTCGTCTTTAAGTAACACTAAACTCCTCAGATNTATGGTCTGGGGAGNCCCTGGTGTTATGAGTGGGTGGTGAATGGTCATTTCGTTGATACCATTTAAGGAGGTAACGGTAAAATTGCTGATGTCGCTTGGTTAAGTATGTTTAGTGATGCCTATCGAATTATTGTGCTAACTTTGAAGTGATTTAGCTAAGGGTTAAAGGCAAATTCCTGAAGAGCAATTGCAAGCTTTCTGGAGACGTTTGAAGGCGACTCTGCTTTGCAAGAGCCGCTCAAAGCGGCAGTGCACGTCGATCTGTTGCTGTCATAATTGACTCTGTGCGCGCTGTGGATTAAGTTGCTTGATAGAGGTTGAGTAGATTCCATGGCTTGGTCGAATGCTTGCTTTGCTATGTGATTATGATCTGATTTCGCCTAGATTTGAATCATCTCATGTGAGAGGTATTGATGATCATGTTGGGTGAGTAGATGGGCTTTGGTTGCGGATTATGGTTAGGAGGGCTTTCAGCAAAATCGATGTTATTCATTGGTTGCCAATAAAGAGGCTGGATTAAGAGGATTCGTTGGTGTTTAAGTTTGGCGTTGAATAGTTTGTGGTAACTTCTTTGTTGCTTTCTCTTTNCTGTCGGATAAGATAGGTGCTTTCTTTGATTGCTAAGTCAAAGTTTGAACCTTCAAGTTTGATTGGGAGATTTTAATTTTTCTGTCTAGCCTGGACCATGTGCCTCAAACGTTAGGGAGTGTGTTTTTTATGGATCTGAATCCAGCAAAGCATCGCGAGCTCCTTCAGCAGGCTCCCATCCTTGCTGGATTGTCGGTTGGCCGTTGTGAGACGGGATTAATTCAGGATGCTTTGGAAACACTTGCATTAATTCATCAGCTTGAGGATGCCAAGCGGCAATACCCCAATCATCGTTGGATTGCTGGGTTGTTTGAGGATCGTGATGCGATTCGACGTACTGTCGAGCATTGGAGTGATGTCACTGAGGAAGCTGCTGCCTTAAGCCAGCAAATGCATGTGTCGTTTCGCTCAGCACTTGCGTTTCTAGACGAAAATGCTCTGCCATCGGAAATAGAGGAGTACAAGCAATTTGTATTGGCTTGTGGGACAAAAGTGGCTGCAGCTGCTGGTGGTGGCCCGTTTGGTGTTAGCTCGAATATTTCGCCAACGGAAGCAGAGTGTTTGCAAGAGATACGGTCGTCCCTGGGTTTGGATGGCAGTGTCGTTCCCATGGCACAGGATCTTAATGAGAAGGTCCCACTCTCCCAGCTTGTTGGTGTTCTATTTGGTTCTGATCATTGGGTTAAGACCTTAAGTGGGATTGCTTTTGTGACCGTATTCTCTCTAGCGGCATATCAGATTGCGACCGCTAGCTGGTTGCAGAACCTGCGGATTAGTCCCTTGATTATTGGCATTCTTGTTGGAGCTTTTTACACCAACACGGTGGGTCATAGCCTTCCTGACGAATGGCGTCCAGGTATCAGTTTCTGTGCAAAGAAAATTTTGCGCTTGGCGATTATTTTCTATGGAGTTCGTGTTTCAATTCAAGATTTTATGTCAGTTGGTCTTAGCGGAGCTCTTGCAAGTCTGCTTGTCGTTNTGACCACATTTTCCTTGGGCCTGTTTATCGGTCAGCGTGTGCTTCGTTTGGATCGGGATGTCACGATTCTCACCGCCGCTGGCAGCTCCATTTGTGGTGCTGCGGCTGTGCTGGCTGTGGAGGGTGCGATCGGTGCCAAGTCATATAAAAGTGCTATTGCGATTGGAACGGTTGTGCTATTTGGGACAACGGGAATGTTTTTGTATCCATTGCTATTCAACTCTAGCCTCCTTCCCTTTGATCAGGCTTCGATGGGGATTTATATCGGTTCCTCTTTGCATGAGGTGGCTCACGTTGCAGCAGCGGGGCAGGCTATNTCTGAGCAAGTGTCCAATAATGCGGTCATCGTCAAGATGATTCGCGTTCTTTTATTGGTGCCACTCTTGCTTTGGCTGGGCCAACGTTCGGCATTGAAGTCTTCTCAGACGAATGGGGTGTTAGGTGATTCAGCCGTAACGACCCCTGGCAAAGTGATGATTCCTTGGTTCGCTATCTTGTTTTTGCTGGTTATTGTTTTAAATTCGTTGTTGAAGCCTTCGGCGGCATTGGTGGGCACAATTAATACCCTTGATACGTTCGCGTTGACCATGGCAATGACGGCCCTTGGTTTGGAAACTAATGTCGATAAATTTAAATCTGTAGGGCTTAAGCCGATTTATTTGGGATTCATTTTGTTCATTTGGTTGATTTTTGGTGGTGGTTTCATTGTCAATATGCTGACTTGACCTCCAGAGACGTCCCCCTTGTGGATGGCACAGCCACGTTTGCTCTGATCTTTTTTTAGACATTCGTTGCTTGCGAGCCTGGAATGTCCGCTCTTCAAATCGTTTGGTTCAAGAGGGATCTGCGGGTTGTCGATCATCGCCCCTTGCAGCAGGCGGCTGAGCGTGGAGATGTCTTACCTCTCTATGTCGTGGAACATGAGCTCTGGCAGCAACCGGATGTATCCGAACGCCAGTGGAGGTTTTGCCGTGAATCGCTTTTGGATTTAAACGATTCCTTGGCTGATTTGGGCCAACCCTTGGTCGTTCGGGTAGGGGACGTGGTGGCTGTTCTCGAGTGGGCCAGGCAAACGTTCGGATGTTTGGCTTTGTGGAGTCATCAGGAAACCGGAAANGGTTGGACCTATCAGCGCGACAAACGGGTGGAAACTTGGGCCCAGCAGCACAGCATCACCTGGACGCAAATCCCTCAGTTCGGCGTGATCCGTCGACTTCGTTCCCGCAACGGTTGGGCTAAACGCTGGGAAGCACAGATGGCGGAGCCCATCAGCCCAGCTCCTTCAGCGCTTCAACCGTTGCAGGGTGTTGATTGCGCTGCCATCCCCCTTCATCCCTGCGCTGAGTTGGCTCCGGATCCCTGCCCGCATCGCCAGCGCGGCGGTCGTGCGATGGCTTTGCTCGAGTTGAGGGATTTTTTAACCCACCGCGCTCAGCGTTATTCCCGCTCCATCTCAAGCCCAAACACCGCTTTTAGCGGGTGCTCCCGCCTCTCGGCTTATCTCAGTTGGGGTTGTGTGTCGATGCGCGAGGTGCTGCAGAGCAGTCGACGTTTCAACGGCCGGGGGATCAGCAGTTTTGAATCCCGGCTGCATTGGCACTGCCATTTCATCCAAAAGTTGGAATGCCAACCGGAGATCGAATCGGAGGACTTTCATCCGTTGATGCGCGGCATCCGTCAGCGCAATGCCGAACTTTTGGCGGCCTGGGCAGAAGGGCGAACCGGTGTGCCTTTTGTGGATGCCTGTATGCGCGCCCTGCGGGCCCATGGCTGGATCAACTTCCGCATGCGAGCGATGTTGATGTCCTTTGCCAGTTACAACCTCTGGTTGCCTTGGCAGGACAGTGGTCTTCATTTAGCGCGTCAGTTCGTCGATTACGAACCAGGGATTCATTGGAGTCAATGCCAGATGCAGTCGGGCAGCACATCGATTAACACGATTCGCATCTACAACCCGATCAAGCAAGGGATTGATCACGACCCCGAGGGGGTATTTATTCGTCAGTGGTGTCCGGAACTGACGCATGTTCCCTTGATCCACATTCATGAGCCTTGGCGGCTGGGCGGTGGGATGCCGCCCCCGATCGTCGATTGCTTGGCCACGGCTCGTGAAGCCAAGGATCGGATCTGGGCGATTCGCCGTTNGGCCGGGTTTGATCGCTATGCCGATGCGATTCAGCGGAAACATGGATCACGCAAGGCGGGGTTGAAGTCGACAACAACCCGGCGGCGGCGAGAGGTGAAAGCTGATGACAGTGGCTTTAATCAGTTGACACTTGAACTTTGGTCATCAACATCTTGATTGGTATGAAGGTGTTGCTCGAGTGATGCTGTATTGGGTCTTGATGACGGGTTCTCAGTTGATCTGATCTGGCAATCAGTTTGTTTTGAGCAGTAAGCGGCGGATGACTCGCTGAGCAATGTCTCCGTAGCTCATTTCGCCAGAGAGGATTTGGGCGATTCGTTGGGGAGCGGTGGGGCGCTTAATGCCGAGTTGGTATCCGACTCCTGGGAATCGATAGAAGACTTGAGCGATACGACGCCCCCAGGCCATCGACTCTCCCCAGCGATGGCGCATCGCCCGGCTGTAATTCTGAAGATCGGATTGCTCTCCGCGTAACCAGGCATTGATTTGATGGGCCGCTTCACAACCGCTCATTAATGCTGGTCGAAGCCCCTCTGCCAGGAAGGGATCGCAAAGGGATGCAGCATCGCCCACAACCACGACACCTTCCCCGTCTAGACGATGGTGACCATTCCAAACACGAAGTTGTCCTTGTTGGCGAATCCCGGCATCGGCAGGAAAGCCAAGATCCGGTAAGAGCTTCGCTAGCACTTGCTCGGGATCAGCATCCTGCCGTCCAATGAAGCTGCCCACCCCCACATTGACCCCTCCTGCAAGAGGAAAGGCCCAGGCAAATCCCTGCTTGACGAGGCCAAATTCAAAGCGTGCGGTCCCATCGACCATGGTCCCTTTCCCCTCGAGACGCACCGACATCGTGCTGGCGGTTTGGACTCGTTTTGCTCCAATTCCTAGTTGTTTCGGCCATGTTGAGCTTGATCCATCAGCAATGACCAGAGAACGGCTGCACCATTGGCGATCGTCTTGAGCCTTGATTGTCCAAATGTCCCCTTGTTTGGAGACCTCTTTGACATCGACGCCTCGGATCTGTTGTGCACCAGCAGCAACAGCCTGATCAATGAGCAGTTGATCGAGTCGTTCACGCCGCACGATCCAGAACGGAGCTTCACCAGGAAGCTCAGCAATGACAGGGTCCGTCAGACACCAGCTGAAATCGACGCGTCGGATGATCTGCTCCACGGCAGGTTCCAGCGAGAACGGGAACCACTGCTGTACAGACGCGGCCATTCCGCCACCGCAGGGTTTGATGCGAGGTCCTGCATCCTTTTCCAGGACCACAACATTGTGCGCAGCCACAGCCAGGTGTGCTGCAGCCGCAGCGCCTGCAGCACCGGCTCCAACGACAAGAACATCATGAACCGGCCGGATCACTCTGCTGACACCCTGAGAGAGACGTTCAACAAGGCTGAGTCTTGATTGATTCTTAGCCTATTTCTGTTCATGGTATTCACTAGCTGGAAGTATTGTGCCCTATACAGGGATACGATGTTTCCCCTTGGTATTGATTTTTCCTGCATTTTTAACAGCTAATTTGATGTCGTATCGTTACCTTGAAGTCCCTTAACTTCCTTTTTTATGGTTTATGCCGCCTTTGATCGTTGATATTCCTCAGAATGGTTTGACAGCTGGTTAAAGGGTTGGCAGGAATCTTGCTCAGAGGCGTCGGTCTTATTCGTTAGTCGAGAGATGTTTGCGCTAGCGTAAGAGAAACATTCTGAATGTTCAGACGAAATAATCAAAATCATTCTTTCGTTTGTAGGTTTTGTTCTCCTGCTCGCAACTCCGGTCTCGAGCTCGGTGGCTTCAGATGCTCCATTTGATATTCAAGAGATGGCATCGAGTTCTAAAACTGTCGATGGAGATGGTTTCATTTATCCAAAAGGCAATGGAGAGATGAGGCTGGTTAGAGCTGAATTGCAGAAAGGTGCCACCTTCCCAATGCATACTCACCCAGTGCCATTAATGGCTTGTATCGAGACAGGTGAATTAACGCTCATGAGGGAAGATGGATCGAGTGAAACATTTAAGCAAGACGATACATTTATTGCAGGACCTAAGACCCCTCCTCATNCCATGGGCAACACAGGTGGTGATACGGCGGTGATGTGGATGACGTTCACGGCTGCAGAGGGAGTCCCGAATCTGGAACTGGTCGAATGAAAAGAAACGTTTGAAAAGGCTTATTCGCCACAGTCATAAGATCTTTGTTCGGATTTGCGTTGATTTAGCTTGCGTTGCAGGGGAAGATTTGCTCACTATATTGATTATGATCTAAAATTCGAAAGGGAAATGAATGGATTCAGTATTTCGNGATTGATTGATTGATTGATTGATTNANTNANTNANTGATTGATNAATGAATGGATGAATGAATGGATGGATGAATGGATAGATGGATGCTTGTTCCCTTTTTTGTATTAGGGTTCAAGAAATTGATGTGGTGTGCTTCAGGAAGTTTTGTTGGGCTAGTGGAAGGCGGCTGATCAGCTCGGCCATTTANCGCCCCCAGCCCGTCTCATTGAGCCAGNAATGACAGCATTGCCTACAATTCGCTTGTCGATCCGAAGGCGATGAATTGGTTGAAACGCTCTGGCTTACACCTTGAGGATGTCAGCTTCTTTGTCAGTTAGGTGCTTCTCAAGCTCGGCAATGAATTTGTCGAGAATCTTTTGAATCGCATCCTGTTCATCATGACTTTGGTCTTCTGATAAATCACCTTCTTTCTCTTGCTTTTTCACTTTGTCGATGGCGTCCCGACGCAGGTTTCGCAGTGCCACTTTGCCCTCTTCGGCATATTTTGAAGCCAACTTGCAAAACTCTTTGCGACGTTCCTCCGTGAGCGGAGGAACATTAATTCGAATGATTTTTCCATCATTGTTGGGGGTGAACCCCAACTCACTCATCGCGATCGCTTTCTCAATCGACGCGAGCGAGCTGCGATCAAAGGGTTGGATCTGAATCGTTTGAGAATCAGGTGTCGTGAGCGTTGCTAAAGATTTCAGAGGGGTGTCAGCCCCGTAGTACTCCACGCTGATGCGATCGAGCAGGGAGGAATTGGCACGACCGGTGCGGATGGTGTTGAAATTGCGCTGGGTGGCCTCCACCGACTTGCGCATGCTGGCTTCGAGATCCTTGGTCGACATGGGTTGTGAAAAAGCGGCTTTCGGGTTCAGCTAGGGGTGCCGATGCGGGATCCGATCGGTTCACCGGATACGGCTCTGCCGATGTTGCCAGGTTCAAACAGGTTGAACACCACGATCGGAATGTTGTTGTCTTTGCAAAGGGCAATGGCGGTGCTGTCCATCACGGCTAGTTCCTCGCTGAGCACTTGTTGGAAGGTCAGGTGCTCGTGCTTCACCGCATCGGCGTGTTTTGCCGGATCTTTGTCATAGACCCCATCCACTTTGGTGGCCTTGAACACGACATCGGCGTTGATTTCTGCAGCCCGCAGTGCTGCGGTTGTATCTGTGGTGAAGAAGGGATTACCGCAACCGGCGCCAAAGACCACGACACGGCCCTTCTCAAGATGTCGCATGGCNTTACGGCGAATGTAGGGCTCCGCCACCTCCTGCATCGCAATGGCGGTTTGCACTCGGGTGGGAACACCAGCACGCTCCAACCCGTCCTGAAGAGTGATTGCATTCATCACCGTGGCAAGCATGCCGACGTAATCGGCGGTGGCCCGTTCCATTCCCGCTGCGGAACCCTTGAGGCCACGGAAGATGTTGCCCCCACCAACCACAATGGCCAGCTGTGTCCCCCCAGCTACCACCTGGGCTGCATCCTCGGCAATGGATTGGACAATCGCAGGATCGATTCCGTAACCCTGAGATCCCATCAGAGCTTCACCGCTGAGCTTCAGCAGGACGCGTGAATACCCCATCAAGTGCCTTGATCCAAATGACAGTAGCAAGCACTGGTCAACTGATCTGATCAGCGCTTGGATAAAAGGGTTTCTTTTGGTTGATGGCTGAGTCAGACGCCACTCATAGCGCCGTGATGGCTCGTCTCACTCTCTCGGCCTTGGCTCGAGCCAGCCGTGATCCCTCTTGTTGGCGGGAACCAACGGTGCATCGAGCCCTCTTGGTCAGCGGCCTTTCAGTGCTCACTGATGCTGCTAGGCGACTGAATGAAGATCTCGACCAGAAGAGCTAATCACCCAGAAGAGCGACTTACAAAGTCCCTTCAGTACTCAATACCCGCTTGTGCTTTCACGCCTTGTTCGCGAAAGGGGTGATGCAACAAGGTCATTTCGGTGACGAGATCAGCACGCTCAATTAAGGCTTGTGGAGCGCCTCTTCCCGTGAGCGCTACATGGCAAAGCTCGGGCCGCTCATTCAGACCTGTCACAACGGTGTCGACATCGATGTAGCCGAGCTTCAGAGCGACATTGATTTCATCGAGCACAACAAGCTTGTGATCGGAAGTGCGCAAATAGTCGAGCGCGGTCTTCCAGGCCGCTTGAACCAGTTGCTGATCCCTTACCCGGTCTTGGGTCTCCCAAGTGAATCCCTCGCCCAAGGCGTGCCAGCTCACCTGCTCTCCGAACGTCTTCAATGCGCGAGCCTCGCCCGGTTCCCAGCCACCCTTGATGAACTGCACCACTGCGACGCGTTCACCATGGCCGAGGGTTCGAAGCACTAAACCGAGTGCAGCTGTGGTCTTGCCTTTGCCTTGGCCGGTAAAGACCAGCACCAATCCTTTTTCCTTATTGCGTTCCTCCACCCGCTGACGTTGCACCTGTTGTCGGCGCTCCATCCGTTTGCGATAGCCGGCGTCATCGGATTCGGGAGCAAGATGACCGCCCATGCCCAGTTCTGAGGCGGTTTGATCCAGGTTTTGGTCTTGGCGGGTGGAAGTCATGCGCGTTGGGCGGTAATCCGCTGCAGAGCCCGGCCTGCCAAGAGTTCTTGCGTCACGGTGGCGAAGCCGAGCTCTTGGAGTTGGGATGGAAGGTTGTCCTCCAGCATGGCTGTGGCTGTGTCCGTTTCGAACAGAGCGCAAAACAACTGCTGCGGAAGTCGCATCAGTGGTCCGGCTGGATGCAGATCGACTAACACCAACCAACCGCCTGGCTGAAGCAATCGCAGGCAGCTTTTCAACACCTGTTCTCGGTCGGGCCGAGGGAATTCATGCAAGGCCACGCTCAGTTGGATCGCTGCGAAGCTGCTCTCAAGCAATGGAGGGTTCTCCGCAAGCCCCTCAACGCGCTGCATGGTCGGGTGGCGTTGGGCCGCAAGGTCGAGTGCGCGGGGTGAAATATCCAACCCAACAACTCGAAAACCGGCTGCAATCCAGGGGGCGGCTGCTTCGCCACTTCCGCAGCAGAGATCCAAAATCAATGCGTCAGGTTCAAGGCGGTGTTGCAGCGCCTCTAGTCCGAGGCCTCTTAGGCGTTTGACACCGCCAACACTGAGAGACGACACAGTGGTGACGCTGTCGTAGATCCAGCGATGGCGGTAGGCCAGTGGTCGTAGAAAAGAGCTCATCTAGGCACGTTGTCGGGCCAGGGCTGCATCCACCGCTTGCTGCTGATCGCGACGGGTGATCCAGTGGTGGTAAGTGCGGGTATGGATCGAGACCGAGTGGCCCATCATTCTGGCGGCAACGGTGTCTGGCAGACCGATGTGGATGGTTCGAACGGCCCAGGCGTGACGCAGGTCATAGGGGGTGATTGGTAGCTCGTAGCGGCGAAACTGCTCACTCACCCGTCGGCCCACTTGTTGCAATGTTGTGTGGCGTAGATCGGTGCAGATCCTTGGCAGTGCTTCAGGCGTATTCCCGAGCTGAAGCAAGCCAAAACGTTCGACCCAATCCGGTTGAAATGGCCAGACTTGGTGTTCGCCGGTTTTGGTGGTGGGGAGAACGCGCAGAACCCTGTCTCCTCCTGACACCAGTGAACTGAGATCACAGTAAAAAACTTCGTGATTACGCAGTCCGTAGCTAGCCATCAGGCCATAGGCCAGTCTCCAGCGGGGATTTGGGATCTGCAGCACCGTTTCGAGGATCTGGTGATCCGTCGGTAATTGACGAAAGCGGGCCATGTGCAGGCCATATCCACCCGCTTCGCTGCGCCAATTTTCCGGCAATTCGATGTCGAGATGTTTCGCTAAAGCAGCTAAGGCGGTTGCACATTGCTGACGACTTCGACTGCCATCGACATAACTAGCCAGCGTTTTTTGCAGTAATTGGGCATCAATAGGCACACCATCGGCAATCCATTGCAACCGTCTTAAGTAAGGGAGGTAAGCCCCTGCCCAGGTGGTGCGGCTTCCTGAAGGCGAGCGTCGACGCTTCGGGTCGGAGAAGAAGGAGTGTTCGAAGGATTCGATCGCGGCGTCTGGAGCGGTGCTCGCCAGCGTTCGAGCCGACTGTCTGGTCCACTCACTCCACTGAAAATTGCCTCTTTCCAACTGGAGTTGCACCAGTCTGAGACGTTGTTCTGCCGCCCGCAGACCGGCTTGATCGGCTGGAAGCCCCAAGCTCAATCGCTGCATGGCTAAACCCATGCTGCCGTCGCGGTTTGGCAGAGATCCACGCAGACCAAGTCGTTGTCCACGTTGTTCAAGCCGCAATCGGATTCCCTCCGCCATCAGCTGCGCGTTGATCTCCTCCAATTCGATCCGCTGGTTCATGGCTCCTTCTTCGGTGCCCACCATGGCGTTCACACGGGCTACGCTCAAGCCCCTGAATCAGCNGAAGAGTTCATGGCCCGCGTCGGCGTCCTCTTGCTCAATTTGGGAGGACCGGAGCGGATCCAGGATGTTGGTCCTTTCCTCTACAACCTATTCGCGGATCCGGAAATCATTCGGTTGCCGATTCCGGCACTGCAAAAACCGTTGGCTTGGTTGATTAGTAGCTTGCGCAGCGGTAAGTCACAGGAGGCCTATCGCTCGATTGGCGGTGGCTCACCGCTAAGGCGAATTACAGAACAGCAAGCCAGGGATTTGCAAAGTCTGCTGCGTCAGCGTGGCGTCGATGCCACCAGTTATGTGGCGATGCGCTACTGGCATCCCTTCACAGAATCTGCTGTGGCAGACATCAAGGCTGATGGCATTGATGAGGTTGTCGTTCTCCCCCTTTATCCCCATTTTTCGATCAGCACCAGTGGGTCAAGCTTTCGAGAGTTGCAGCGTTTAAGGCAGGGCGACGAAACGTTTGAGAAACTGCCCATTCGGTGTATTCGCAGTTGGTTTGACCATCCCGGTTATGTCAACGCGATGGCTCAATTGATCGCAGAAGAGGTTCGGAACAGCGACAGCCCTGAACAGGCCCACATCTTCTTCAGTGCTCACGGAGTTCCGAAGAGCTATGTCGAGGAGGCTGGTGATCCCTATCAGCAGGAGATCGAAGCCTGCACCGGTTTGATCATGAATCAACTCGCCGAGTTGATGGGGCATGGCAATCCTCATACCTTGGCTTACCAGAGCCGAGTCGGCCCCGTGGAGTGGCTGAAGCCCTACACCGAAGAGGCGCTCGAGGAGTTGGGTGAGGCGAAGACCCAAGACCTGGTGGTCGTGCCCATCAGCTTTGTCAGCGAACACATTGAAACCTTGGAAGAGATTGATATCGAGTACCGCGAATTGGCGACAGAGTCTGGTGTGGTCAACTTCCGCCGGGTCAGAGCGCTCGATACTTACGTTCCATTTATTGAAGGTTTGGCCGATCTGGTAACGACCAGTCTGGAAGGCCCTGAGGTGAGCCTNGATGCAGCGGCGGAGTTGCCTCAGAAGGTCAAGCTCTATCCCCAAGAGAAGTGGGAATGGGGATGGAATAACAGCTCTGAAGTTTGGAACGGTCGACTGGCCATGCTCGGTTTTTCGGCATTCCTGCTTGAGTTGATTAGTGGNCATGGCCCCTTACACGCGCTCGGGTTGCTTTAAAACGATTGCTTTGCGTCCNATGGCCAGCTTGNCCATNTCTCCNAGACGTTCACNAGNGACGTTGGTCGTCGTCTTGGCCTGTCTTCACGNCTGAAACCAAATCCGGGTCTCCACATCGACGCCCCGCTCCGATCAGCTGTGCTGAGTTGGTGGGCAGGAGCGTTGATCGAGAGNATCGACCCCATCGCTCTTCTGGCATGAGTCATGTGATGACATCCGGCCGATGAGCCTATTGAGTGCTATCGGATCAATGCTGCTAATACGTCGCATTTGCCAAGAGGTGGGAAGTGGGCAAGTGATTGGTGTCGTTGAGAGGATTGGTCCCAAAACCGGCCCGCACCTGCACNGAGGCATTCCTTTTCAAATCCGCTGGTGAACTCCGGTTTTGATTCTCAAGGCCATGATTTGACAGCACAGAGCATCACGAGCTGTTGACCCCTAATCTTTAGGGTCATACCGCCGGTGACGCCGTGACCCTTATCTCCGCTCCCACGGTTGTCGGCGGGCAGGAATCGGGTCGATCTACACGCGTGAGTGGTGCTACGGCACTCATGGATGCTCTACGCCGTCATGGCGTCGACACGATTTTTGGATATCCCGGTGGGGCCATTCTTCCCATATATGACGCCCTTCACATCGCCGAGAGCGAAGGGTGGGTGAAACATTTTTTGGTGCGTCACGAGCAGGCGGGGAGCCATGCGGCTGATGCTTATGCCCGCGCCACGGGGAAAGTGGGCGTTTGTTTCGGGACCTCAGGCCCTGGTGCGACCAATCTGGTGACGGGGATCGCTACCGCTCAAATGGATTCGGTGCCGATGGTCGTGATCACCGGTCAGGTGCCCCGTCCGGCTATTGGAACGGATGCCTTTCAGGAGACCGATATCTTTGGCATCACACTACCGATCGTCAAACATTCCTGGGTCGTTCGGGATCCTGCCGATCTCGGGGCAATCGTCGCTCAGGCTTTTTTGATCGCTGCTGCAGGTCGTCCAGGCCCTGTGCTGATTGATGTGCCTAAAGATGTTGGGCAGGAGATGTTCGATTACGTGCCGGTGGAGCCCGGTTCTGTGATCCCGACCGGTTTTCAGCAGCCGGCGCCACCTGAAGATGCGGCCATTTCTGAAGCTCTTGCTCTGATTGAGCAGGCCGATAGCCCTCTTTTATATGTCGGTGGAGGTGCCATTTCGGCTTCGGCTCACGACAGCCTCAAAGTGTTGGCCGAGCGCTTTCGTTTGCCNGTCACCACAACCTTGATGGGTAAAGGGGCGTTTGATGAAAATCATCCTTTGGCTGTTGGCATGCTCGGCATGCATGGCACGGCCTACGCCAATTTTGCAGTAACGGAATGCGATCTTTTGATCGCCGTTGGCGCTCGCTTTGATGACCGTGTGACAGGAAAGCTGGATACGTTTGCCCCTCGGGCCAAGGTGATTCATTTCGATATTGATCCTGCAGAGGTTGGTAAGAATCGAGGTGCAGACGTGGCCGTTCTGGGGGATTTGCGTCTCAGCCTCTCCCGCCTGGTGGAACTGAGTTTGCAGCGTCCCGAGGAGCCTCGGACATCGGCTTGGTTGGAGTGCATTGATCGCTGGAAGGAGCGTTATCCACTCATGATCCCTCCTGCAGAAGGTGAGATTTATCCCCAAGAGGTGCTGTTAGCGGTGCGTGATCTTGCTCCAGGAGCCATTGTCACCACGGATGTTGGCCAGCATCAAATGTGGGCAGCGCAGTACTTGCGCAATGGACCCCGCGGTTGGATCAGCAGCGCTGGGCTCGGCACTATGGGATATGGCATGCCAGCNGCGATGGGTGCACAGGTGGCATGCCCTGATCAACAGGTGGTTTGCATCGCGGGCGATGCCAGCATTTTGATGAACATTCAGGAGTTGGGCACGTTGGCGGCTTATCGATTGCCTGTGAAGGTCGTGATTGTGAACAACCATTGGCAGGGAATGGTGCGTCAGTGGCAGGAAAGCTTTTACGGCGAACGCTATTCCGCGTCCGACATGCTCAATGGAATGCCGGATTTCATTGCTCTGGCTCGTTCTTTCGGGGTGGGTGGTGTCAAGATCAGCGAGCGCGAACAGCTGAATGACTCGCTGNAACAGGCCTTCCAGGCAGATGGNCCCATGCTGATCGACGTGCACGTCAGACGCGGTGAGAACTGCTATCCGATGGTTCCACCGGGTAAGAGCAATGCTCAGATGGTGGGCCTTCCGGCCCATCCAGAGTTGGCGATGGACGCCGTCCGAAATTAAATTGTCAACCTTATTGGCTAAAAACAGCACCCAAATATCACCTTTGCCATCGCTGTGGTGCTACCCGTGATTCGAACCCTCCTACTGGCGATCTCTGTTTTCTTGCTTTGGAGTGGCGTGACTGCTCCAGCCACGGCCGCTGAGGTGCTTCAGGTGCAGACCTCGACTGTGCTGCAGGTTGGTGATCACAATCGCACTTATACGGTGCAACTTCCTTGCATCGAGGTTGAGTCAGATCGTGAAGCCGAGGCGATTGCCTGGTTGAGACAAGCATTGCCTCGTCGTCGTCGCGTCAATCTTCGTCCCGTTGGTTCTAGTGATGGTGTCTTGCTGGCTCGAGTCACCCCTATCGGTTCCAGTGATGATCTCAGTGCGGGATTGATCTCAGCCGGCTTGGCTTCCGATCCTTGCGTCAAAGAGTTGGGATAGATGGCGGATAACAGGATTGCGCGCGGCATTGTTTTGGTGCCATGTCTGCTGCTCGGAGGGGCGTTTCTTGCCACTGCGATCTGGGGACAGGGCGCTGCAGCGGAGAACAGGTCTCTGGCGGCTTGGATCGGAATCGGTCTTTTGTTAGCTGGATTGTTGACGCAATGGCGCTCATCAGAGCCCTCGGTGACAAATTCAGACGAGACACCAGATGCTCACTAATTTGGGCCAATCGGGTTCAGTCGTCCCCCGTCCTCATGAACCCGCCTCAGGCAAGCGCAGCATCAAATCTGCCTCTTGCTCAAGCCTTAGAAGCCAAGTCATTGAAGGATCTCGATCAAGACTCTCCAGTTGCAACACGTGGAGATTCCCTTGTTTCCTCAAAAAGTTTTTTGCAGAAATTGGGCCATTGGCCTGTGTTGGCCTGGACCGCCATCGCAGTCAGTTTGATTGGTTGCCAGTCGCTTGTTGCCAGTGGTTTGCATCAACCACGCTTGACTGTGATGCTCCCCTTTGGGGCTGGTGATGATCGGCTTAGGCAGCAGTTTTTGCGTGGCTTTTCGATTGGTGAGGCTTCGGTCAAAGCTTGTGGTGTGGCCCCCGCTCGCGTCGGTTGGCTCGCTTTGCCTCCGGATGCCTCGCCCGATGCGGTTCTCCCTGATGCCATCGATCACCAATTAGTGGTGGCCCCTCCAGCGGCGGATTTGCGTGCGTTCGGTCGTTTCGCAGAGAGACGTCAACTCAGTGTGCTGTTGCCTTATCAGCGTGGGGCCTCACTGACGGTGTTGGCAGGACTTGAGGGCCGCGAACGGCTTTGGCCATTGGTGCCACCGCGAAAGGATGATCTCCAGGCCATTGCGGAGGAAGCCGTTCGTGAGGGCTGGGGCTGGGCCATGGTTGTGCAAGATCTTGACGCGCTTGAATCCACCGAGACCGAAGCGTTTGTTGAGCTGTTCGGATCTGCCGGTGGTGCAGTCAAGAGTTATGACTCATATCCCATTCAAACGGTCAATCCTNCGGATGACGCCAGCGTGAAGCTGTTGTCTCAGGATTTGCTTTGGTCGAATGTTCCCACCATGGTCATCGCGGCTGAGCCGGCTGGCCCACTCGCGCGCGTGCTGGGAGAGATGCAGCGCAAGGGTGATTTAGGCGTAGGGCTGACCAGTCGACCCAACTGGATTTGGCTGAGTGATGCTGAGCAGTTGGATGCTGTTCAAATTCAGCCTTGGCAGCAAATGGGGTTAAAACACCCGGCACGTGGTGAAGGTTGGTCCGTTTTTTCCAACGCGTTTCAACAGCGCTGGGATGAGCAGCCCAGCTTGCTGGAGGCGTCTGGATACGACACGGCAAGAATTCTCGCGTTGGCTGATTCGGCGCCATTACCCGTCTCGCAAGAAGGCACCAAGGATCCAATGGGTTGGGTGGATCCTGACGCGAAGCCGGTCTCAATCTGTGAGGGGCTAAAGCGTCGTCGCGATGGCCAGTCGCTCCGTTTGAAGGCAGCAGCAAGCGATTTTCGTCTGCGTGCCGGGCAAGCGCCTTCAGGCGATGCCGTTGTAGGCCTGCTCAACCCTTGAATGGAACGACTGGATCGAATGGATCAGGCGAAGGGTTGATTGGGCATGTTGCGACTGAGTGAACTANGGCTGCCTCTCGACCATGGCGATGACGCTCTCCATCAGGCTGTTTTGCGTCGGCTGCGTATCCCCGCCGAGCAACTGTTGGAGCAACGCCTGGTCAAGCGCAGCGTTGATGCCAGGCGGCGAGATCGCATTGAGTTGATTTACAGCGTCGATGTGGCGGTGAAGCGAGAGGGGTCCCTGCTTCGGCGTCATCGGAGCAATCGTCGAATTCGATTGGCACCGGATACTCACTATCGGCTTACAGCACAGGCCCCGACTGGATTTCCGCAACGCCCGGAGCTGCGGCCTGTGGTGGTTGGTGCTGGTCCATGCGGTTATTTCGCTGCGCTGTTGTTGGCACAGATGGGGTTTTGCCCGTTATTGCTGGAGCGAGGGCAGCCGGTGAAGCAGCGCACCTTGCAAACCTTTGGCTTTTGGCGGGGTCGTCAACCATTTCAGCCTGAATCCAATGCGCAGTTCGGCGAGGGAGGTGCCGGCACCTTTTCGGATGGCAAGCTCTACAGCCAGGTGAGCGACCCCGAGCATTACGGCCGCAAGGTGTTGGAGGAACTTGTCGCCAGCGGTGCAAGCGACGAGATCCTGACGTCGCACCGGCCTCATATTGGGACGTACAAATTGGCGACGGTGGTGCGGGGATTGCGAGCCCGGATCGAGGCCCTTGGAGGCGAGGTTCGCTTTGGCACTCGCGTGGATGAGCTTCTGCTCGAGCCCAGCAGGGAGCAAAAACCGCTTCAACTGACGGGGCTTCGTCTAGCGGATGGCCAACGGCTGAGGTGTCGCCACCTCGTCTTGGCACCCGGCCATTCCGCCCGTGATTGTTTTGCCATGCTTGAACGGGTTGGTGTGCAGCTGGAGGCCAAGCCCTTTTCTGTAGGCGTGCGGATCGAGCACCCTCAACCAATGATTGATCAAGCCCGTTGGGGCGAGATGGCTGGCCATCCCAGGCTTGGCGCGGCGGAGTACAAGTTGGTTCATCACGCCACTAACGGGCGCTGTGTTTACAGCTTTTGCATGTGTCCTGGTGGTTTTGTCGTTGGAGCAACCTCCGAAGTGGGGCGCGTCGTCACCAATGGCATGAGCCAACACTCGCGCAATGAGCGCAATGCCAACAGCGGTCTTGTTGTTCCTGTCTTGCCGCAGGACTTGGAGNCTTATGCGCGGCAACCAGGTGATCCTCTCGCCGGCATAGCCCTCCAACGNGATCTTGAGNCCAGAGCGTTTCAGCTTGGTGGTTGCAGTTATGCCGCGCCTGCTCAGCGCCTCGAGGATTTTTTAAAGGGCCGGCCATCTAGTTCGCTTGGCGGCATTACAGCGTCGTATCAGCCCGCTGTGACGCCGACCGATCTCGGTGGTCTTTTGCCAGAACCCATGATGACGGCTTTAAGGGAGTCACTGCCGGCTTTCGCGACTCGGCTGCAGGGTTACGACCACCCCGATGCAGTGCTGACAGGCGTCGAGACGCGAACCTCCTCGCCAGTCAGGATTCCCCGCGATGAACAGCTCGAGTCGCTCAATGTGCATGGGTTGATTCCAGCCGGTGAGGGAGCGGGCTATGCAGGGGGGATTTTGTCTGCGGGTATTGATGGCATTCGAGCTGCGGAGGCTTTGGCTGGTCAGATGTTGGCTTGAAAGGGCGTCGGGGCTTGCGAGACGATGCCGCTCCATTGCACTGCCTTCACTTGATCGCGGCGCCAGGAGTGAAACAACTCCGGTTCCCCAACCGTGCAAAGAGGGCAATGGGCAATGTGCTCCTGGCTCAGCCCTTCTCGAAGCAGTTGCTGCACGGTCGCATGGCGGATGTCGAGGCGGAATTTGTTGGGTTGTTCATCCGGTCGCACGGCTCCGTTGTCACGTAGGGCTGTCTCATGGGCATCGCGATCGATTGGCGATGCGTTTGGGCTGATCCTCAAAGTTCCGTCACGCGAAGGGCTGCCAACCAGCAGGCTGTTGATTACAGCGTCAATCACGTCCTGCCCAACTTGATACCTGTCTCCACTCACCGCTGGACCCAGCGCCACAAGTAGGGCATCACGCTGGGCACCCCGTTGCTCAAGCAGGCGCACCGCTTCCGGCAGGATGCGAGCGGCGACTCCTCGCCAACCGGCATGGCAAGCGGCTGTATGTCCGCTGACTGGGTCTGCAATCAACACGGGTGTGCAATCTGCACCGCACACCCAAAGACTCTGCCCGCCGCGGTCACTGACGAGGCCGTCCGCTTCTGGCCAAGGCGCGGCGGTGGCTTCACTGGCGTTCAACACAATCCCGCTGTGGATCTGTTGCGGTCGGTGCACACTCACGCCTGCACTGACATAACCAGATAATTCATCAGGACCTCGTCCATGCCAGCGGCGAGTGAAGAAACCGTGCTCAAAACCATGGTTCGTGAGGAGATCTGCCTGGAGGTAGTAGCCCCCGTAGCAGCCGATCCATGTCCAGCCGTCCAGAACGTTGAAGCGGCTATCGGGCCGGGCGAACGGATCTGTATCGCTCGTTGTCATGGCCCTTAGGGCATTGGGAGATCTCGCATCATCCAAAATCCAGCGAAGGATTGCGTTTCAGGGTTGGTTTGCACCGAGATGAACTGCAATCCACGAACGTGCTCCCGCGAATTCGTCAGCCCTTGCTCAATCTCTTTGGCCGCAGAAGCATCAAGGTCGCTCACGAGCCAGCGGTCATCTTGCCCCGCTTCGAGCAGGAGTTGTCGACCGTCCACTTGCAGGCGCACAGGTTCCATGCCCCCAAGCCAACCCGCAAGTGCAAGGGCTCTGCTGCTGCTGAACAGCCGTAAGCCTGGAACGGAAGCCTCTTTTGGAAGGCCTGCTGGGAGAGGGATCAAGCTGCTGAATCCCATCGGCCAACTGTTGGCATCTTGAAGCAACTCGGCTGGTAGTGATGCCCAAGACCATGCATCTCCCTGAACCGCTTCCGGTAATGGAACGGGAGGGGTTAAAACCGCCGCTGGCGGAGGAGCTAAGGGGCCAGCCATAAACCCCTCATCTTTTGGGTAGACCTCTAGTTCCCGTTGCATCAGCCAATCCAGCAAGGCATACGTTCTGCGGCTGGAGATCATTTCGAGATCGAGTTCTGCTGCAGCCCGCTGGATCATGGTTCGCATGGAACTTCTCCAACAGCGCAGGCGTAACGGTCGCCCCCATCCATCTGTTTCAGCCGCTTCGATGGCTTCTGCAAGTGCAGCAGCAAGCCAAAGCGAATTGACCTCACCAGAAGGGCAACGCTTTTCAAAGCGGAAGGGTTTGGACTCTCCTTCAGCAGGGGGGGTTGTTGTGATTAGCAACTCCCAGCGCTTGCGTCCATCGGGCTCAAGGATTGGTCTGGAATAGAAATCCAGTTCCCAGTCGGCTCCGTTCTGATCAGCAGCCGTCATCCAGCTTGCTGTTCTCGTTGTTTGAGCGTGTTCTGGGCTCGGACAGCACGATCGGAGGCCTCTGCCATCACCTTGTCTTTTTCGACGAGNAGTTCCCCTGGCGGTCCCTCCAATAATGCGGTGTTCAGGCCGATGCGACCCCTCGACGGGTCGAGTTCAGTCACCAGTGCTTTGACCCGTTCACCCTGATCAAACACCTCGCGGATGGATCGGAGGTTGCCATTCGTGATCATCGACTGATGGAGGAGTCCACTGACGCCACCCAGATCAATAAAAAGTCCGTAGGGCTTCACCGACGCAACTTGACCTTCAACAAGCTGGCCGACTTCCAGCTCTAAGAATCGGGCTGCAAGGGCTGCACGCTTTTCAGAAAGCACAAGCTTCCGGGTTTCAGGGTTGACCTCGAGAAAGGCCACTCCAAGGGTTTTACCAACCAGCTCTTGGTGGTTTTCGCCGTCTTGAAGTTGTGATCGTGGAATAAATCCGCGTAGGCCTTCGAGATCGCAGGTGACGCCGCCGCGATTGAAGCCATTGACAATCACCTGAACGACTTGGCCTTTTTTCTCCATGTCTTTGACACGCTCCCAGCTTTGACGCAGCGCCAGTGCACGACAACTGATCGTCACCATCCCATCGGCATTCTGTTCACGGGTCACCAAAACTTCGACGTCCATTCCTTTCGGAAAGCGTTCACGGAAGTTGGTGATCACGCCTAAGCCTGCTTCGCTTTTGGGCATGAAGCCAGGAGCCTTGCCTCCAATATCAACGTAAACACCGTCACTCTCAAGAGCGATCACTTTGCCCTTAATCACTTCACCGGTGGTTCCAACCGGTGCGTTTTCATCAAGAGCAGCAAGGAAGGCTTCTTCGTCGAAGTCAAAGTCATCGACACTGCGCGACATGCTGCTGTTGAGCGGCTTGGCGGGCTTTCCTGATTTGGCTTGATCCTCAGCTCCTAGGAGATCGGCCATGGACATCCCTTCCATCTCGCCGAGATCGAATCGATCTTCATCGGCTTTTGACGTGGTGGATGCAGCCGCAGGGCGTGTAGGTGCGGTTAGGCCTGCCGCTTCTTCGAGTTTGCGAGCCTTTTCAGCTGCGGCATTCGCCGCAGCCCTAGCTTCTGCGGCCTCACGTTGGAGGCGCTCTTGCTCCTCATCACGGCGGTTGATCCGCATCACCTGGAGAGGTTTGCGGCCGGTGGTCGTGCCTTGATTCGGGGCCTTCGGCCTATTGGGCTGATGACTGCCGGCTGTGGCCATGGACCATCGGGGTCGTCGATTGGCCATTCTGACAGGCAAGCTGAGAATTTCTACCTCCTTTAACGAAGCCTGAATGCACCGTGCTGAGCGCTGTTTCGAAAGGTTGTCTGCACCTTTGGCTGCGGCGGCAGCCCAGCAATGCGGCTCGACATTGATCTGGCCCTTTGGCGCTTGTGAGCAGCACGGACCGCATCTGCCTCTTGTGACCGACGCTCTGTTTGCGGATCGGATCCTTGATGGCGTGATCGAGCAGCTGCCGGAGGACCTGCCTCTATGGCGCCTGCCGCTTCAGGCGATCGGTGTGTCTCCTGAGCACGCTGACTTCCCCGGCACGCTCAGTCTTCCGCCGACATTGCTGCTGCAAATGGTGGAGAGCATTGGGTCACAGCTGGCAGAGATGGGTTGGCGCCGACTGGTGTTGTTCAACGCCCACGGTGGTCAAATCGCTCTGCTGCAGGTGGCAGCGAGAGAACTTCATCACCGCAATCCCTCGATGGCCGTCCTGCCTTGTTTTTTGTGGAGTGGTGTCAAGGGGCTCTCGTCGTTGATTCCGGCTGAGGAACTAGAGCATGGCCTTCATGCCGGACAAGCGGAAACCAGTTTGATGCTTCATTTGGCGCCTGATTTGGTGGGACGAGAGCGACCTGTGGACGGCTTGGACATGACTCAAACGCCGCCATCTGGATGGAGTCTTGAAGGAGAGGCCCCTTGTGCCTGGCTTACGTCGGAAATCAGCGCAAGCGGTGTCATTGGTGACAGTCGAGCCGCTTCAATATCACTTGGAAAAGGCCTAGAGGAACTGCTGATTGAGCACTGGACCACAAGGCTTAACGCCCTTGTGAACAGTGATTGGCCGCCGATCTGCAAGCGGATTTAAAAGAGTGTCTCGTTGTGAACTGAGAACGCCGATGTGCCTGATGCAAGAGGCTCTGGTTATTGTCTGTCTCACTAAATGTGTTTAGCCGCGTCCTATGACGACCCTCAACGCACCTGAGGCAGCTGTGATGGAGGGTCAGGGCTCACTACCTGATTTCACCACTGAGGCTTACAAAGACGCCTACAGCCGTATTAACGCCATCGTGATCGAGGGCGAACAGGAGGCTCATGACAACTACATCTCACTTGGGACTCTGATTCCTGATCAAGCCCAGGAACTGACCCGTTTGGCCAGAATGGAGATGAAGCACATGAAGGGTTTTACGTCCTGCGGCAGGAATCTGGGAGTAGAGGCTGACATGGACTTTGCTCGCAAGTTTTTTGAGCCACTGCACGGAAATTTCCAAACTGCCCTTCAGGAAGGCAAGGTCGTGACCTGTCTTCTGATTCAAGCCCTCTTGATCGAAGCTTTCGCCATTTCTGCTTACCACATTTATATCCCTGTTGCTGATCCATTCGCTCGAAGGATCACCGAAGGTGTCGTCAAGGATGAATACACCCACCTCAACTATGGCCAGGAATGGCTGAAAGCCAATTTTGAAGCCAGCAAGGAGGAGTTGTTCGAGGCTAATAAGGCCAATCTCCCTCTNATCCGCTCCATGCTTGAAGACGTTGCCGCAGACGCAGCGGTCCTAAAAATGGAGAAGGAAGATTTGATTGAGGATTTCCTGATCGCTTACCAAGAGGCCCTGAGCGAGATTGGATTTAATACTCGCGAGATTGCTCGAATGGCTGCTGCAGCATTAGCGATTTGATCGCTTTGATCGATTTTGGGCCGGTTTCTGAAGGTTCACGTAGCCTTCGACACCGGTCTCCATGGGAGTATGGGCGGCGGAACCTGACCATTAGGAACGTTCACAGCGCTACATGTTTGGTCTGATCGGACATTCCACAAGTTTCGAGGCGGCTCGTCGCAAGGCGTTAGATCTCGGATTCGATCACATTGCCGAAGGTGATCTTGATGTGTGGTGCAGTGCACCACCCCAGCTCGTCGAGCATGTTGAAATCACGAGTCCTGTCGGCAAGACCATTGAAGGTGCCTATATCGATTCCTGTTTTGTGCCGGAGATGCTCAGCCGGTTCAAGACAGCCAGGCGCAAGGTGTTGAATGCCATGGAACTGGCTCAGAAAAAAGGGATCAACATCACAGCCCTTGGGGGCTTCACGTCGATCATCTTTGAAAATTTCAACTTGCTTCAACACCAGACGGTGCGAAGCACAACGCTCGACTGGGCGCGTTTTACGACTGGCAATACCCACACAGCATGGGTGATCTGTCGTCAAGTCGAAATTAATGCCCCCACGTTGGGAATCGATCTGAGCAAGGCTCGAGTCGCTGTCGTTGGTGCCACAGGTGATATCGGTAGTGCCGTTTGCCGTTGGCTTGCGGCTCGCACCTCCGTTGGAGAGCTGTTGCTCGTGGCCCGGCAGCAACAGCCACTCCTGGATTTACAGCAGGAATTGGGGGGTGGACGCATCTTGCCCCTCGATGAAGCGATCCCTGAAGCAGATGTCGTTGTGTGGGTGGCCAGCATGCCTCGTACCTTGCAAATCGATCAGGACAGGCTTCAAAAACCCTGCTTGATGATCGATGGTGGGTATCCCAAGAACCTTGATGCCAAAGTCGCTGGAGGCGGCATCCATGTGCTGAAGGGAGGAATTGTTGAGTTCTGTCGAGATATTGGTTGGAGCATGATGGAAATTGCCGAGATGGAGAAACCGCAACGACAGATGTTTGCTTGTTTTGCCGAAGCGATGCTGCTCGAGTTTGAGCAGTGTCATACCAACTTCAGTTGGGGTCGCAACAACATCACCCTCGAGAAGATGGATTTCATCGGCGAGGCGTCTCTTCGCCATGGTTTCTCAACGCTCAATTTGCACTCTCAGCTGCATGCAGCTGCCGCTTGATACGGCGTTATTTCGTCATCGCTCATTCTTCTTCTCATGTCGCGTCGTCCCCTGCTTGAGTTCGAGAAGCCTCTGGTTGAGCTTGAGCAGCAAATCGATCAGATCCGTCAGCTGGCTCGTGATTCCGAAGTGGATGTCAGCCAGCAGCTGCATCAGCTGGAAACGCTGGCTGAGCGTCGCAGACAGGAGATTTTTCAGGGGCTAACACCCGCCCAGAAGATTCAAGTCGCCCGCCATCCACATCGTCCAAGCACCCTGGACTTTATCCAGATGTTTTGTGACGACTGGATTGAATTACATGGTGATCGACGTGGCAATGATGATCAGGCTTTGGTCGGTGGAGTTGGCCGGTTGGGGGATCGACCGGTTCTCTTGCTTGGTCATCAGAAGGGTCGAGATACCAAAGAAAACGTGGCACGTAATTTCGGGATGGCCACACCGGGTGGTTATCGCAAGGCCATGAGACTGATGGATCATGCCGATCGATTCCGCTTACCGATTCTCAGCTTTATCGATACGCCTGGAGCGTATGCCGGTTTGCAGGCAGAGGAGCAGGGGCAAGGTGAAGCGATTGCCGTGAATCTTCGCGAGATGTTCCGCTTGCGGGTCCCGGTGATTGCCACTGTCATTGGCGAAGGTGGATCTGGCGGGGCGCTTGGAATCGGTGTCGCCGATCGTCTGTTGATGTTTGAACACAGTGTGTACACCGTGGCTAGCCCTGAGGCCTGCGCTTCGATTCTTTGGCGAGATGCAGCGAAGGCGCCGGAGGCAGCAGCAGCGTTGAGGATTACTGGGCGTGATCTTTTGGAGCTGGGTGTGGTGGATGAGGTGCTGCCTGAACCATCAGGTGGCAACAACTGGGCGCCACTGGAGGCTGGACAAACATTGAAGGCTGCCTTGGAGCGTCATCTCGACGAACTTCTGACGCTTTCAGAAGGGCAGCTTAAGGATGGTCGCTACAGGAAATTTCGTGCGATGGGGCGTTTTCTTGATGCAGAGTCACAGAAAGCCGAGTTTGCTGCTTAAGGTGTGTTGATTCGCTGACCCTGATTGCCNACTGCATTGATCACTGGAGCAAGTCGAGGAATCGGTCGTCGCACGGCCGAACTCCTCGCAGGCAAGGGGTGGAATCTGATGCTCATTGCGAGGAGTTCAGGCCAGCTCTCGTCCCTTGCTGAGGAGCTTCGCCGTCACAACGTGACGGTTAGCGTCGCAGCATTGGATCTGACGGACCCCCAAGCAATCGCCCCAGCCGTTGAAAGGCTTCTCTCGCAAGGGGAAGCCCCTTCTGTATTGATCAACAACGCTGGAGCTGCTTACACCGGAGGACTGATCGAGATGCCGTTGCCCCATTGGCAATGGCTGATTCAGCTCAATGTCACCAGTGTCATGCAGGTCTGCTGTGCTGTTGTGCCGTCGATGCGCAAATCCGGCGGCCTTGTGATTAATGTCAGCAGCCATGCATCCCGCAATGCCTTCCCGCAATGGGGTGCCTACTGCGTCAGTAAGGCTGCTTTAGCTAGCTTCACACGCTGTTTGGCAGAGGAGGAGCGTGCTCAAGGCATTCGTGCCTGCACGCTCACACTCGGTGCGGTGGATTCTCCCCTTTGGGACGAAGAAACCGTACATAGCGATTTCGATCGTCGTGCCATGCTCTCCGTCGATCAGGCTGCCAACGCTTTAGTGCATTTGGCTGAGCAGCCATCCAACCAAGTGATCGAAGACCTCACTCTGATGCCGTCAACCGGCGCCTTCTGAAGACCCCAATGACTTCTACCGTCCCCTTCGTCTCCAATGGCGCTGCCAATGGCAACGGATCGCGAAACGGCAATGGATACTCCAAGGCCAGTAACANCAACCTAAAAGTCCCAGTTTCGACCCGCATTAGTGAGCGTTTGAGACAGGAGGGTATTTCGTTCCTGGCCAATGACAATGTGGCCGAGCACATTGAGCCGGGCGAATTGCGAGAACTGGAAGTTGAAGTAGCGGACAAAGTGAGAGATTTGCTCCGCAGTCTTGTGATTGATATCGATAATGATCACAACACCCATGAGACAGCCGAGCGTGTTGCTCGAATGTATCTACATGAAGTGTTTAAAGGTCGTTATCACAGCCAGCCAAAAGTAGCGAGTTTCCCGAATGTAAAAAAATTAGATGAAATTTATACCGTAGGACCAATTACTGTTCGCTCCGCCTGTTCGCACCATTTGGTGCCAATTATGGGTAATTGCTGGATTGGTATTAAGCCTGGTAAACGAGTGATTGGTTTGTCTAAATTCACACGTGTGGCTGATTGGGTTTTCTCTCGCCCTCACATTCAGGAAGAAGCAGTGATGATTCTTGCTGACGAAATCGAGAAACTTTGTGAGCCTCAAGGGCTTGGAATNATTATTAAGGCTCAGCACTATTGCATGAAATGGAGGGGCGTGAAAGAACCTCAAACAAGCATGGTTAATTCTGTNGTACGTGGCGATTTTCGCCATGACCCAAGTCTGAAGCAAGAATTTTTCGAATTAGTGCGGCAGCAAGAGTCCCTTCTTGCTTCCTGATCATTCATATTATTGGCTCACGATTGGGCCAATAATATTGCTGTTGTGACGAACGATAGCTTTGTTGTAGGGTTTCAGGGCTACGACGGCCATAACAGAAGCATCAATATCTTGTTGCGTCAATTTGTACTCGCGTGCGTCCACTTCTCCTACGAGTGACCAATTGACGTCACCTGGATTCCGTTTGTACCAATGCACTTGTACTTCAGCAAAATCATCCGGATTGAATTCCAGAGTTGTTTGAAGAAGAGATCCCACTTTTGCATCTCCTCTTAATTCGAAGCGTTCGAGCCCTTGAATGGTCTGAACGATCATCCCTTCAACCATCTTGTCGGTCGTGATCTCTTGCTTTAGAACATTGATTTGTTGTTGCGGAGTCATCGTGAGTCCTGGCACGCATTGCAGCGTTGCGCCAAGACGGCAGCCCACCAATACCCCCTGAGCATGAACGGATTGTTGAGCGATAACGCTCAAGCTCAGTGATGCAGCAACGACTGTTGTGATCGACAGTGGGGGCATGGCTGACATCTGAATTGATAGAACGCTAGTTCCGGTATTCAGACACTGCCTTCACAAGATCTTGGACTTTGTTGTAGTCCTTCAGTCCAGGTGACTTCTCGAGTCGACTTGATGCATCCAGGCCGAACGGACTGACTCGGCTGAGCAGGTCTGGAATCCATTCGGCACTTATGCCCCCAGCCAACCACCACGGCAACGGCAACGTGGTTTCTGCCAGCCAGTCCAGTGGCAATCGATCCCCAGTTCCACCTAGTTGATCTGGACTCCAGGCATCCAGAAGCAGAGCATCAATGGTCTCTCGATAGAGCTCAACCTTGTGCAAATCCTCCACTGTTCTCAGCCGTAATGCTTTCCAAATGCGCACATTTGGATGCTTTTTTCTGAAGGTCTTGCATTGGTCTGGAGATTCGTCACCGTGCAACTGGATCACACTGGGAGTGCCTTCCCCGACGAGGGCATCGGCGATCAGGCTCTCAGATGGATTAGCGACCACCCAGACCCGTTCCACCTTGGGGACATTTTGACGGAGTGAATCAAACAGCTTGCGCCGGAGTGATTCCTTNACGTAGCGCGGTGTTCCCTCCACGCCGATCACCCCAATGGCCTGAACGTCCATGGCGGCAATGGCCAAGGCTTGATCGGCGGTGGTTAGACCACAGATCTTGAGGGACAGTCTCAATGATCGGTTTTCGCGCAAGGAGCGAGCGGAAGTTTCTCCCTAAGATCCTGGATGATCGTCGCGTTTGCGACACCATGTGGTTGAACCGGTGGGAGAAGGCTGGGAGCTTCTGAAGATCAGCGGGATACCCCTGCGTGTGCATCCAAGTTGGTTTGTCATTTTGGCAATTACAACTGTGATGTTTCAAGCCAGGATCGCTTCTGATGTTGATCAAAACTTGGCTGTAGCCCTCACTTGGGGTGTCGGCTTTCTGACGGCTGTTCTTCTGTTTGTTTCGGTTCTGCTGCATGAACTCGGCCACTCCTTAATGGCTCTCAGAGAAGGGGTGAAGGTACGCAGCATCACCCTGTTTTTGATGGGAGGTGTGGCCAGGGTCGAGAAGGAGTGCAGTAACGCTATGGGGTCTCTGCGAGTCGCGGCTGCGGGGCCTTTGGTCAGTCTCTTGCTCGCTGGAGGCTTCTACAGCGCAGTGCCATGGGCCAAATCGATAAGCCCAATCGTGGAGAACCTGTTTGCGACGCTCGGTTGGCTGAATCTGGTGTTGGCTCTCTTTAATTTGCTTCCGGGATTACCTCTAGATGGCGGTCTCATCCTCAAGGCTTTGATCTGGAGGGTGACCGGCAGTCGAAGTCGGGGCGTTCAAGTGGCCACAGCGTCCGGNAGAGCCCTGGCGATGACNGCGATCATTCTGGGTCTAATGAGATTTTTTACCTCTCAGGATGTCGGTGGTCTCTGGCTGGTTCTTCTCGGCTGGTTCGGTTTGGGGGCCAACCGTGGCCAAACACAAATGCTCGTTCTGCAGAAGGTTCTGCGTGATCTCAAAGTTGCACAGGCGTCAAGTCGTCGCTTTCGTGTTCTCGAAGCGGATCAGCCGTTGAGACGCTTGAGTCAAATCAGAATGCAAGACACCGATGGCCAGCGAGGTGGCGATTGGGTGCTGATTTGTCGCTCAGGTCGTTGGATTGGTTGGGTGGATGACAAGCCATTGAGAGATCGTCCTGTTCAGCAATGGGATCGAAGAACGTTGGCCGATGATCTGCGTCCACTGGATGAATTGCCGTCCATCCGAGATCAATCACCCTTGTGGGAAGCGGTGCAGGCTTTGGAGAATGCTCCCGAAGCACGCTTGCTGGTGTTAAGTCCAGCGGGTTTGCCCTCCGGAACCATTGATCGCATGGATGTTGGTGAAGCTGTCTTAGAGCGCTTGGGTGTGCGTTTGCCTCCAACAATCTTGGAGGAGGCCCGAAAGCACAACAATTACCCGTTGGGTTTAGTGATGCTGCCTCAGGTTGTTGAATCAATGCAGGCGACCGATCCGGATTTAGTCAGTCCTAAGGTCTGACGTTCAACATCATTGAAGTCCTGTTCATGCCANATTTGATCGGGCCATTGATGTTGAAGTGCCTTGAAAAGATGCTGATCGAGTCCATCACGAGGAACAAGATCTGAAGCTGATATTGGTCCGGATTCTTCGAATACTTGTTGCCAAAGGTTGCTGGGTGGATCGAGCAGGATTTCACCATGTTGAAGGAGATTTCCGTGTTGCCATCGCTGAGCACTGCCAATGCGCTTGATGCCGCGACGATCGACGAGATCTGCTGCTGTGGCACGCGCAAAACAATGCGCGACATTCGCGATGGCGGCTTCATCGCCGAAGTACAGCTCCTCTCCAAGTTGGCGGAAGCCATCGATGAGCCATCGGCAGGCCTCGCGGTAAGCCTGGTGGCGCTGTCGCGGGGCATTGGGCCAGATCAGTGCATAGGTCAGGCCACCCGCATGAAGCACGGCGCTCCCTCCACTGGGTCGTCGCACAATCGACAGAGCACCTGCAGCAGCAAGTGCATTCCAATGCTCGGGGTATTGCCGCTGATGGCGACCGATGGAAAGCCAGGGGCCATCCCAGCGATAAAAGCGCAGCACCGGATTGGTTTGGGCTTGCTTCAGAAGCAGGGCATCAATGGCCATCTGGGTGGGGCCATCCGCTGTGAGCAGTGGTAGGAGCCGCCCCCTGGGGGGATCGCTCGTCATGCTGGTGGTTGCAATGGACACAAAGCCGTGCTGCCGTGGTGGGACATCCCTGTGTTGATCGCCTTGGGGCTCGTTGCCGGTGGTTTGGCCGGACTGCTTGGGATCGGTGGCGGTTTGATCTTTGCNCCTCTGCTGCTNTGGCTAGACCTTCCACCACATCAGGCTCTCGCAACGAGCAGCTTTGCCATTGTGCCCACAGCGCTCGCAGGCACAGTCACGCATTTGAGCGGCGGACAAATGCCGATGCGGTCTGGTGCAGCGATTGGTTTAGCGGCCTTTGGTTCGGCGTTGTTATTCGGTGGATTAGCTGGTTTGGTGTCGGGATGGGTGTTACTCGCGATGCAGACATTGATCTACATCGCACTGGCTTGTTCTGTACGCGTGCGTCAAGAGCCTGAGCTGGAGGAGGTCGAGTCAGATCAGAAGGCTCCCCTGCTGGCGGGAGTGGGGTGTATCGCCGGGTGGATGGCGGGAATGCTCGGTCTTGGTGGCGGCCTGGTGATGGTGCCGNTAATGAACGGTCCGATGGCTGTGCCAATTCACATGGCGGTGCGGCTCAGNACCGTGGCTGTGTTTTGTTCCGCGACAGCCGCTTCGCTGCAGTTCCTCCACGATGGCCGTGGCGTTGCTTGGATGGGGTTGTTGCTGGGCGGGGTTGCAGCGGTAGCTGCTCGCTGGACCGCCAGTCGTCTGGACCAGTTTGATGCGTTGTTGCTGGTGCGCGTCCTACGCGGTTTGGCGATTGTTTTGGCGATTGATAGCAGCCGGCGTGCCCTTCAGCTTTTTCTTTAAAGCTGAGGCATTAAGGGCTTGTGTCCAGCAGCGACCAGAAACCGTGGTCTAGTTCGAATCCAAGCGCTGCAGCCATTTGAGACAGGTTGCCGCGCATCGGTCGATTGGTGCCGCTGCACAGGTCATCGAGGTGCATCAATCGGTGGGTGATCCACAGCTCAAGGGCTTGCGGCTCGAAGCGAAGCCCATCGCTGCGGGAAAAGCTGTGGGGGACCACCATCGCGACGTGACGAATCAGGCTGCCTCGATCCCTCTCGAGNAGNACAGGTAACCAGGGGAAACGGGCATCGGCGCGTAGCGCCCATANGCGAGGTTCAGGACATTCCGCCAGTTCGCGAGGGTCATCATCAGCNCGAGGCCAGTCGAAGCGCAGTTCCAGCGAGGGGCCAAGGGCAAGGATGTTGTTTAACGGGCGATCGCTATAGGGCCTCAGGGGTTCGAGATCGAGACGACGGATCGCCGAGGCGTTGATCAGGACCGGTTCCATGAGCTGGTGTGACAGGCCTTTGCGAATGATGGCGTGTTGGCTGTCTTGTACAGAACAATGGGTTCGTTTCCAGCATTTGCTTCCATGGACACCGCCCTCACATCGGCTGAAGTTTTCATCGCCCTCGTGGTGGCCGCTCACGCTGCCGTTTTGGCACTGCGCCTTTCTGTGAGCCTGTACGAAGCCTGATCGGCTGAGGTCCCTGGCGGGACTTGGCAAGGGATGTCCGCTGCGTTACAAGCGGGCATCTGATCTCTGGTGTTGATCTCGTCCACTGTCCATCAACCTTCAGGTCCACCCGTCGACGCAGCCACGGTTGCGGCAGACATTCAGCGGCAAACCGATCGCCGTGAAATGCAATGCAGTGTGATGGCTTTAGCTGTGAAGCTTGGCCTCATCGTTTTGGGTTGCGTGAGCATTGTTCGACTGTCGGTTGCTTATCAAGAGCGTCTTGAGCGGCATGGAGAGATTGATGCTGTTGTCACGGTTGAAACGGTGAAGTTGCAGACCTTGCAGCAACGCTTTGATCGTCTATTCAGCATTGGAGGTGAAAAGCGTTTAATGAGTGAGCAGGATCAGTGGATTGCACCTAATCGTATGAGAATAATTTGGCGATAAGTTCTCTTGACTGTTAAGGGAGATAAGAAAATATCAAGAAGTTTTAATATGCCTTTTGATAATTGCTTTGCCTTGATGGCAGGNTTAGACGTTGACATTCGTCTGNAAAGCCATTGTTTATTCACTTCCATCAGTCACCAATTCCAGGTGCNTGAGTCAGATGGATTGGAATCACCTTGCTAAATTTTGATTAGTAAATCAGTGAATAAGGCATGAGATCATTCATGGATGTCATTTATGAATGTCATTTATGAATGATGAAAGAATGAACATGTTTTGAACGTTGTTTTCTCTTGCCGGCTCATGACAGTGCCACAGGAATAACCTTGTTGTCATTCATGNCAGTCTTCTCTGGCATTCATTTAATTTGATGATCGCCATTGTGCAAGATGATCACTCCCTCAAAGTTCTCTCGGCTGAGGATTTTGATGTTGTTAGTGGAGCTGACATCGTCTTGATGGGGGCCGTACATCACAGGTCTTGTCCACAGCTTGCGTGTCAGGNAAGTTGAAATTATGGATCTAGCTTGCTGATAGAAGGCTTGGCTAGAAGCATTGCAAAATCAAAGCTTTTGCCAAAGAACTAGCAAGCGATNTGCTACGCCTAAACATAGGAAATCATGGCTCCAAAGATGAAGCATTAGATCTTTGTGTTTAATGTATGGTTTTGACAGCTTCAACGATCGAAATGGTTGCCTTGTGTTGACAATGCATAGGAGAGTTGATCCAACACAATCCACTTGATTGCCATCGGAAGTGGTGTTCTGAATCGCTGTTGTGAAGATCTGAGGCGTCCAAAGACTTTTTGTGCTATCACATCAGTAATTGCATTCAATCAATGTCAGAGGAACAGCTCAAGGCCTTCAAGGAAGCCGTTAAAGCGGACGCCTCACTTCAGAAGAAGCTCAGTGCAGCAGGGGATACGGATGCTGTGGTTGCGATTGCAAAGGAAGCTGGGTTCACATTCAACACGGAACAACTCAGCAAGGCTCAAGCTGAAATATCAGATGATGAATTAGAGGTGATCGCTGGTGGAGGCTGTGGGGCTTGGTCGATTGCATCTGTTGGGACTTGGAACTGCGGTGGAAACCCTCAAGGCGGTGGTTAAACGGACAATTCAAGCTGCTTCACCAGATGTTCAGCCAAGATGGAATTTTAAGTGCTGGTTTGTGGCTTGAAGGCCTAGATCGATGGCCTCCATCTCCAGAAAAATGTTCATAAAGATGAATAGCCTGTCAAAATGACGATGGCTGATTAAAAAATGATTGGAAATTTTTTGATGTATCACGTTAGATTTTATGAGCTTTTATCGGTAAAATAGGTTTCTTTTTGATGCAGAGATTCGTATCGAAGTGAATGATTCGAGTTTCACTCTCATCTGTGAAATCTTGATTCAAACTCGACTTGGCACTACAACACTATCGCTTGCTGTCGAATGAATGGACCTTGGTTTGGTCGGTCATGAACTTGAACGATGAATTCGTCCCACGCTTGGCCACATCAATGTTGGCGATAGTCAGATTCGGNCTAAGACCTTTTGAGCTTCAAATCTGTTGGTAGAACTGGTTTTTTGTTGTGAGTGTTCTGGGGCGCTGAGATTCATGTCCTCAAAAGCCTGCCAGGTTGGATCAAAAGGCAGACTAGCTGCGTCAAATGGCACCACTCAGCTTGATGGGGACCCCCGGCACTGTTCTGATCACCGGTACCACCTCCGGCGTGGGACTCAATGCTGTGAAATCTTTGGCGGAGCGGGGTTGGACCGTGATCACCGGCAATCGCAGCCCGCAGCGTGCCGCAGGGGCTGCTGATGCGCTTGGAATTCCCAAGCAACGGCTTCACCACATGCTGCTTGATCTGAGTGATTTGGACCGCGTTCGTTCGGCGGTGCAGTCTTTGGGGGGAGAGCTTGATGGCTTGGTCTGCAATGCGGCTGTCTACAAGCCACGTTTGAAACAACCGGAATGGTCTCCTCAGGACTATGAACTTTCGATGGCCACCAATCATTTGGGTCATTTTTTGTTGATTCAATTGTTGTTGGATCGGATCTATTTGTCTCGCCATCCTTCAAGAAGAGTGGTGATTCTTGGTACAGTCACAGCAAATTCAAAGGAATTGGGTGGNAAGATCCCTATTCCTGCTCCTGCTGATTTGGGTAATCTTTCTGGTTTTGAACAAGGTTTCAAGGACCCGATTAGCATGGCTAGCGGTAAATCCTTTAAACCCGGTAAAGCTTATAAGGACAGCAAGCTTTGCAATATGATCACCACGCAGGAGTTGCACCGTCGCCTGCATGANGAGACAGGTGTTGTCTTCTCTTCGTTGTATCCAGGATGTGTTGCAGATACACCGTTATTTCGCAACACACCAAGGGCATTTCAGAAGATCTTTCCTTGGTTTCAGAAAAATATAACCGGNGGCTACGTCACACAGGCTTTGGCTGGCGAACGGGTTGCTCAAGTGGTTGCGGATCCTGATTTTGCTATGTCTGGTGTTCACTGGAGCTGGGGTAATCGTCAGAAAAAAAATGGTGAGCAGTTCAGCCAAGAACTTTCCGATAAGGCGACAGATTCAGCTACAGCAAAAAGGGTATGGGATTTGTCAATGCAGTTAGTTGGCCTTTGACGCATTGATCAGAAGTTGATTGAAATCATTAAGCAATGACAGGACAAAATTATTTTGGAAATTGATGTTGAGTTATTCTAAAAATGCCGACTTTTNGTATCAGGCTATACAAGAATCTTTGTTTCGGGTCGCCAGTATTAGTGNNTTNATTCACGTTTTTCATGCCTTCATTGATGAGTGGTCGTCTGTCGAAGCAACAAGAAAAAACCTCTGAACAATTCAAGGCAAGTGCTGATCAAAAANANTTATCAAAGATGCAATATTCTTATGATGANTATTTTACAAGTAAAACNATCACTGCGTCAGATTTAGATGATGATGTTTTTGCCCTTGTAGGCCAATCTTTGGTCTATGGAGGGGATGGTAATGACACGATCAGTGCTGGAGGTCAAACAGATACATTGCATGGTGGTAGAGGTCAAGATATTTTTTCTATAATCCATGACAAAAAACAAGAGCTGCAGAAACACATCATTCTGGATTATGATCACATCGAAGATTCGATTGATTTTTCATCNTTTGAGGATGTTTTTGGAAGTACCAGTTTTGCCGGTTTCTCAAGGTCAGACCTGTCAGGAGAAGGGCTTGAATTGATTTTGAGGCCTGACTCTTCGAAAAAAAGTTTTTTTCCAAAATTGCGCGCTGATTTGCTACAGCTTGATTTTGATGAGAGAGAATCAGAGTTTTTTGGATTGATGAAAGATGAGCTTGGTCATGCACCGGATGTTTTTTCAAAAGTTGCGAGGCGTGACTCTGCTGCCATCATGTTATTTAATGATGGAGAAAAAGTTCTTGATCTCAAGCTTTTTCCACATCTTTTTCAAAAAAACAAGTTGTGGACTGGGTTTTCCTTGGTTAATGAGATTGTTCAAGAGGTTTCTGAGGCAGAGATTATTAATTTACCAGAAAAAGTGCTTCGAAAATTCAATCGATCTTTTTCAAGATTAGAAAATTCTTTTCTTCCCTCAGCTTCGAAGAAAAGATTGATGGATGATGTGGATTTGTCTAGTGTGTCCAGCAATACAGCTGGACCGTTGCCATTTTTTGGCGGCGGCGGAGGTTGGAACCCATTTAACAAGGTTAAAAAAGGGTTTAAAGATCTTGGCAACAATATTGTCAATACAACTAAAGATGCTGGTAAAGCTGTTAAAAACGTCGCCCAGGATGTTGGTAAGGGCGTGAAGGATGTCGCTGAGGATGTCGGTAAGGGTGTGAAGGATGCTGCCGAAGAGGTCAAGGATGTTGCTGAAGATGTGGGGAAAGGGGTGAAAGATGTTGCTGAGGATGTCGGTAAGGGTGTGAAGGATGCTGCTGAAGAGGTCAAGGATGTTGCTGAAGATGTGGGAAAAGGGGTGAAAGATGTTGCTGAGGATGTCGGTAAGGGTGTGAAAGATACTGCCGAAGATCTTGTTGAGGGTGTTAACGACTTGATTGGAGGGGGTAAGGATGTTGTGAACGATGTCGCTGGGGGCGTTCAAGATGTAGTGGAGGATGGTAAAGGGCTTGCCGATGATGTCGCAGGAGGTGTGAAAGATGTCGTCGAGGATGGTAAGGATTTTGCGGAAGATCTTATTGATGATGTGCAAGATAGCGTGGATAACATTGTTGATGAAGCTGGATCATTTTCTAGCAATGTTGTAGATGAGATTGTTAATACGGCCAAGAAAATTGGTGATTTCACTGTTGAAGCTACACATCAAGCAAAAAATGGAGTTGAAATCGCCTTGACAGAAGCTGTTAATTATTCTGGTCAAGCTAAGGATGTTTTTGAGGAGGGGATGGATATTATTGTAGATACTGTCTCGCAAGTTGGAGAGGTCATTGTAGAGGTGGCTCCACAAGTTGCTGATACGGTGATATGGGTTATAGGTGAATATGGTGCTAGGAAACTAGATTTTTATGGAAACGTTTTTGATGCAGCTGGCGTGTTGTTATCGAGGGGATGCAGACTTTACGATATGATTAATGCAGATTTATTACGAGCTGGCTGTGATTTTACTGTGATGAGTTTGCAAGGATTGTCTTCATTTGCCAGGACAGGTGCAGAGGCGACAAGGGTGGTTACAGACTTAATTCGGCCGAAAGAAAAAATCTTTGAATTTGAGCATGATTCAACAGAGAAGTTAATCAGTCCGATAACGTTTAATCTACCTGGGACAATGGCAGATTTTGTCATAGGTCCGTATGTTACTGAGCCGAAAATAAAAAAAGGCTCGTTACGTCTTCCCCAGCTGGTCAACTTTCAGCCAAGTTTACATTCTGATTCAAGTTTTGATCGGCTTGCTATGAGTACTGGATTTACATTTAGGTTTAATTCTGGGCCACGCCCTTTCGAGTTCGATACTTCAGATTTAACTTTTGTCAAAGCTACTAGGTTGAATAAATTCAAGCGTTCTGAAAGCACAACTTTTTGGCCCTATCCCTTTAGGCTAGAGCTTGGAGCAGTAGTTGAATTTGATGCTCAAATCAAAGTTGATGAAACAGGTGTTAATAAGGAGGTGAACTTATTTGATGCAGGAGCGAAATTCGACTACAAAGATCTTGTGATCAAGCTTCCTGATTATACTGTTGATGGCTTTGACGCTAAAGTTTCTGCCTCTCATTCTAATCCGGATCCGATTAAAACTTATGTCACAACGACTGGCAAAGAAGAATTGACCGGAATATCAATTGAGGCAAGCGTAGCCCCTGGCAATGAGGTTACTTTTGGGCTTGGTTTTGATATCGGAGAGGGAGATCTGGCAGGAAAATTTGATGCGATTAACTTGCAAAATAACTATGGTCCAAAGTATAAATTTGAAGTGAGTCGCGGCGGCCTTGATTTCTCAATGGGGGCAAACATAAAAAGTGAGCTTAATTTCTTTGAGGGTGAGTTCCCGATGCATGAATTTTTGCCTCCTATTAGATTCAAGGCCGGAGACTTTGAATTGTTTGATAAGTTCGTCCCAATGGTTGAAGAGACATTGATTTAGGACTTCGGTTGCAGAAGGCTGCCTTCTCTACCTGTGAGCAAAGGTAGCCTTTTTCGAATTAAGTTTCTATAGAAAGCGAAATAATATTCCTCTTTGCTGCAGTCAAATCAATAGCTACTTTTTTGAATCAATGTCGTGTTTGATATTGTTCTGTTTTTGAGGAGTTGTTCCTTTTGGTTGGAGGTGATGTATTGTCTTTTAGTTTTGTTTGGGACTTGCTTGATGTTCCGTCACCATTCTTCTCGTGCCTAGGAAGCGTGTTGCACATTGATTTGATGATTTTGATTTCATTTCAATGGCTTGATTGCATCAAATGCGTCGTAATTCTATTTTAAGCAATCCCTCAAGTTTTTTGATGAATATATGGATATTTTCGTTGCTTTATGCGTTTGGTCGTGGCTATGAGGGCCTATATGCGTGTTGCATGTCATCAACGCCTATCAATAACTGACTGGGGCCAGACTGCTATTAAATCTAAACAACACTATGTACAGACTGCCGAGAGAATTGTTTCAATTATTATTCCTATTGTTAAACTTAATCAAAGCCCAGAAGGTCAAAAATCTCTCGGTCTTTCAATGACGTCGCTTCCAATGGTTTCACGTTCTCGAGCATGTTCTGAGCAAGACGCAAGTACTCGTTGCGAACGGCCTGTACGGCTTCATCGTCGTCGTCCATTTCGAAGATTGTGCATTTTTTCAGGCGTGAACGACGGATCGCATCGACATCCTTGAAGTGGGCCATCGTGCGTAGGCCAGTGCGCTCATTGAATTTGTCAATCTGATCAGTGTCGGCCGAACGATTGGCGACGACGCCTCCAAGACGGACTTTGTAGTTTTTCGCTTTGGCTTGGATCGCTTGCACGATTCTGTTCATCGCGAAGATCGAATCAAAATCATTCGCGGTCACAATGAGGCAATAATTGGCGTGTTGTAAAGGGGCCGCAAAGCCGCCACAAACGACGTCCCCAAGGACATCAAAAATCACAACATCGGTGTCCTCAAGTAAGTGATGTTCTTTCAATAACTTCACGGTCTGACCGGTGACGTAGCCACCACATCCAGTTCCAGCCGGAGGGCCGCCGCTTTCGACGCATTGCACCCCATTGAAGCCCGTAAAGACGAAATCTTCTGGCCTGAGTTCCTCGCTGTGGAAATCCACCTCCTCCAAGATGTCGATCACCGTCGGAACCATCTTGTGGGTGAGGGTGAAGGTGCTGTCGTGCTTCGGGTCGCAGCCAATCTGTAGGACACGCTTACCCAGTTTGGAGAAGGCGGCTGAGAGGTTCGACGATGTGGTGGATTTGCCGATTCCACCCTTGCCATAAACCGCGATCACAAGCGTTTCTTCCTCGATGTTCATCGAGGGGTCCAGATGGACCTGCACACTGCCTTCGCCGTCTGCCGGCCGCGTCAGGGTCGTAGTCATCCAGCGACCTTTGCAAGAGAAGTCATTCTTATTCAACAGCAGCGCATGTGCGCTTGGCAGTTTTCACTAAGAAAAAAAAGATCTTCTGCCTTCATGGCCCTTGCGTACACTTTTTCTCCTGATTAAATGAAAAGAAATGAGCTTAATTGCTCAGGTTTTTTGGGTTGCTTTTTGCCATGCGCCGAATGGGCTGATGCCGTCGGGGGTTGTCGAGTCCAATAAGGCCATCGACTGATCCATTCCCGATCACAGCGACCGACCCCAGTCTGAGAAAAAGGCAGCGTTCAAGCTGTGTTGGCAGAGATTTGGTCATGGTTCAACCGATCTCTGCGGAGTAGCCCTGGTCCAGGGCGGTCTTGTCGGCGGCTGAGCTCACTCAGGTCTGGTTGAACTTCAGAGCTGCCGCTGAGCTGGCCAAGATNCGTGCAGCAGAACTGGGCTCCGATGTGGCGTTCGCCGTTCTGCTGTNTNCAATCACCAGAGGGAGCAACGGGGACACGGTCTGTTGAGGCGATGGTNAAACCCTGCAGGCNCANGCAGCTGTTGTTGTGATCCCATCCATGTTTTGTCTGAACGTCCGATTTCAGCCAGCTCCGCCGTCGCCAAAAGTGGCAGCTGGTGCTAAGGGATCTTGTGGCATTTCGGGTGCTCTCAGACAGCCAAAACCATTGAATTGGCGATCAATCTCAGAACGGATGATCTCTGGATCCCCGGCGCTGACGCCATGGGGCATGCTCCAGGAGCTTGAACAACTCTTGGATCCACTGGGCAGGATCCTCAGAGCAAGTTGGTTTGGTCTGAAACGAGCCAGCTAGTTGCTCCGTTGGACGGGTGGCTGTTTAGCGCTTAAAGACAACCTGGCGGATGCCCGCCAGGTTGTTGAGGCGTTGCTCTGACTGACGTCAGGCTTTGTAGTGGGCTTTGGCGTCGTAGAGCGTTTCGCTGCTGATCTCGCGGCAGCCCACCTGGCGGGCATAAGCCTCGGCGTTGCGGCGCACTTTGCCGCGCACGAAGAAGGGGATCTTGTTCAGCTCTGCTTCGCCGTCAGCGGTCCACATCAGTCCGTCTTGGCTTTCAGGAACGTCACTCAGCTCGGTTTCGGTAGCGCTGCCGGATCCGCCGGCATGGCCCAGGTGGCTTTGATGGCCGTCTACGAACTCAAAATCGTGGCGGAACATTCCAATCAAGTGTTCCTCCAAACCCATCATCAACGGGTGCACCCAGTCGTCGAAAATCACATTGGCCCCCTCCCATCCCATCTGAGGGCTGTTGCGAGCCGGCACATCCTGCACATGCATCGGGGTGCTGATCACGGCACACGGTATGCCCAGTCGTTTGGCGCTGTGACGTTCCATTTGGGTGCCAAGAACGAGTTCCGGTGCCGCTTCCGCCATCGCTGCTTCCACCTCGAGATAGTCATCACTAATCAACGCCTCCAGACCAATCTCCTTGGCCGCAGCCCGAACCGGCCGAGCCATCTCACGGCTGTAGGTGCCGAGTCCCACCACCTCAAAGCCCAATTCCTCACGGCAAATCCGAGCCGCCGCGATCGCGTGGGTTCCGTCCCCAAAGATGAACACCCGCTTGCCGGTCAGATAGGTCGAGTCGACAGACTCGGAATACCAGGGCAGTCGCGAGCGTTGATGGCCTTCGCGGCGGTCCGGAGCCTCCATGCCAAGCAGGCTGTGCAGCTCGAGCAGGAAATCATGGGTGGCACCGATACCAATCGGGACCGTTCGGCTGAATGGCATGCCGAAACTGCGTTCCAGCCAGCTACAGGTGGATTCTGCGACCTCTGGGTAGAGGCAGACATTCAAGTCTGCATTGGGCAGACGCAGGATGTCGGCGACACCGGCCCCAAGCGGAGCAACGACCCCTACATCAATGCCATGCAGGGTCAGCATCCGCTGCACTTCCAGCACNTCATCACGGCAACGAAAACCGAGCAGTGATGGTCCGAGCAGATTGACTCTCGGTCGCCGCTTCTCCTGTTTCCAAGCTGTTGCGTCGTGGTTGGCTTGTGGAGGGATCTGAGGCTTCAGCAGACCGCGAACCAGTTGATACAGAGTTTCAGCGGCACCCCAGTTTTCTTTTTTGCTGTAAGCGGGCAGTTCGAGAGTCACCACTGGCATCTCTAATCCCATGCCGCTGGCCAGTGCCCCGGGCTGGTCCTGAATCAATTCCGCAGTGCAGCTTTCCCCGACCAAAAGGGCATCGGGTTGGAAGCGATCCACTGCCTCTCTCACATGACGCTTGACCAGCTCAGCCGTATCGCCGCCCAGGTCCCGGGCTTGGAAGGTGGTGTAAGTGACTGGCGGACGTTGGCCGCGCCGCTCGATCATGGTGAACAAGAGGTCTGCATAGGTGTCACCTTGCGGAGCATGCAGCACGTAATGAACCCTCTGCATGGAGGCGGCGATCCGCATCGCGCCCACGTGGGGGGGGCCTTCGTAGGTCCAGAGCGTCAATTGCATGGCTTCGTTAGGCGAGAACGGGATCGTGAGCAGTGGCTGGGTTGAGGCCGGGTTGGATGATTCGGCGACGACGGAGCGGACGGGAGAACAGTTCCGCCAGGTCTCCGGCTTGGTCGATGCCATGGATCGGACTGAACACCAGCTCGATCGACCATTTGGTGGCGATTCCCTCTGCTTCCAGAGGATTGGCCAATCCCATTCCGCACACCACAAGGTTTGGATGGCTCTCCCTCACCCGATCCAGCTGTTGCTCGACGTGTTGCCCCTCCATCACTGGGGTCCCTTCGGGGAGAAGCGCCAGCTCTGGGGCCATCTGGTCGCGATTGAGATAAGGAGTTCCCACCTCGATCAGTTCCATGCCGCATTCCCGATGAAGGAAGCGGGCTAAAGGCAATTCCAGCTGCGATTCCGGCAGAAGGAAGATGCGCTTGCCGGCAAGGATTTCTCGGTGAGGTGCAAGAGCAGACTTGGCTCGCTCCATCAAGGGATCGAGAACCTCTGCCACTCGTTCTGACGGGACGTTGAACGCTTTGGCGCCGGCTTCCATCCAGCAACGGCTGCCCTCCGCTCCAAGTGGAAATGGGGCCGTTAGCACCGTGGCTCCCCGATCTCTCAGCAATCGGGCGGTTTCAGTTAGGAAGGGCTGGGTCAGCAGCACCGTGGTTCCTTTCCCGACCGGTGGCAGTTCAGTGGACTGACGCGGTGGCAGGCTGCGCACCGTGCTGATACCAAGGCGGCCGAAGAGGTTGATCAGCCGATCTTCCACGCTGTCGGCCAGCGTTCCGACGAGCAGCAGCTGTCGCTCATCGTTGCTGGGTAGGAATGGCAGAAGCGCCGCTAGGGCTCCGTCTTCGCCTTGGGTAAAGGTGGTTTCGATGCCGCTGCCCGAGTAATTCACAACGCGCACTCGGCCGTTCAACTCTTGATTGAGCCGTTCAGCTGCACGGGCGAGGTCCAACTTGATCACTTCGCTGGGACAGGAGCCCACCAAAAACAGGGTGCGGATTTCTGGTCGTCTCTGCAGCAGTTCATGGGCGACTCGATCCAGTTCTTCGTGGGCGTCGGCCAAGCCGGCGAGGTCGCGCTCACTCAGGATGGCAGTGCCGAAGCGCGGCTCGGCAAAAATCATCACGCCGGCAGCGCTTTGAATCAGATGGGCGCAGGTCCGAGAACCCACCACCAAGAAAAAAGCATCTGGCATGCGCCGGTGCAGCCAAACGATTGAGGTGAGGCCGCAGAACACTTCCCGCGGTCCGGTTTCCTTCAGCAGAGTGGGCCCGGCCATCGGCCGCTCCGTTCAAAGTGCATGCCTTTAACTTGAAGGATGATTGGCCCTACAGGCCATAGCTTGCCCAAACTCTTTGGGATCAGTACCGGTTTGCTCCGTATTTACCCTTCTGGCTCCAAGCTCACCCCCTTCACTTGAAGGGAATGATTGGACGCAGTCGATCACCTCAGGGTAGAAAGAAATAAGTCACTTGTTTGCACAATGGCTGTTAACCCAAAATTTCTGATTAGCCGTCAGTTCTCGAGGCATACGAAAGCAGCATTGGGTCTTGATGATGACAATGTTTTGACCTATTACATTGACGATACGGATGGGGCCCAGACGCTGGCTGATGGGCGAAGAATTACAACATTGCCTCATTCTCCCGATGAGGTTCGCTTTATTGAAGATTTTTTTAGTCGGCTTGACTCTTCTTTGGCGATAGATTTTGAGCGCGCATCGACAAGTCAATCTTCGGATATCGATATCTATTCTGTTGTGAAGGTAAGTGGTTGGGATCGAGACACTCTTGGTGAGGTTGCTGATCAAGAGAAACAGCGCCGTGCTGGTTCTTGGTGGGATGTGTTGTGGCGAGATACGGACGGGAAAGATAGTCAAAATGACAGTGATTTGTATTCAATTATTCATGAGACTGGCCATGCTCTTGGTCTGTCTCATCCGAAAGAAAGGCCTTACAGCCCGAAGTGGAATTCCACCGACACGGTGATGTCTTACAACCCGGGTCCTGATGGCTTTGATACCCGATATTCCAGTTCCGATCTCAAGGCGCTCCAGATGATCTGGGGATCAGCAGATGGTTCGATACCGCCTCAGTCCATTGATGACAAACCCACTCAACCCGTCAAGCCAGACCCCCTGGTTCCGGATACAGAAGAGACCCCTCCCATAGCTGATGATTCCAACCAGGAGGTGATCGGTACAGAGAAGTCTGATGATCTGATTGGTGGTGGTGACGACGATGACATTTTTGCCTTCGGAGGCAACGATTTTGTCGATGGAGGATCAGGAGATGATGTGATCTTTGGTGATCGCGGTGATGACATCCTGATCGGCGGTCATGGCAACGATGTTCTGGATGCTGGCCGCGGCATGAATCTTGTCGAAGGAGGAAAAGGCAGTGACCTTTTTGTTCTTGATCTCAAGGGTTACCAGATGATTGAGGATTTCAGGCTCAACCAAGATGAGCTTTGGGTATTGCGAGGCAGTAAAACATTTTGGAATTGGGGGTGGGAAACATCTGGCAAGCGTACCTATTTGTATGACCTCCGAACTGGGGAGGATTTCGCAGAGTTGAAGGGCCGGCACAACCTGGATAAGGCCTACATCTTTGGTTGATGTTTGCCGTAATCGAATTAGAGCCTGCGACGGAAGCCGTCCTGGCGGAAGCTGCTCTCATTTCCGTCTTGGCGGCTGATTCGCCAGACGTTGCGGCTGATCCGGCGAGCGATGAGGCCACCACGTTCGACGCGATCCGTTCCAGGACGTGCTCCCATCAGGAAACTCACCTCAGCCGTGGATAGGGGCGCTCCAGTGTCAATGGCCAAAGCGGTCAGCTCCAGTCGCTGTCGAAGCTGGCGGATGCGCTCAGCCTCTCCGTTGTCCGCGTTGTCCAACCAAGGAAGATTGACCTGACCGTCCTGAGCCAGGCGCTGCATCAACCCGAAGCTCACCATGCCGAGGGCCTGATCAGCATTGACCGGCATGGGGGACTGTTCGGGGAGAGCCATGGGTCCATGAAGGCGTTACGTGGACGGTATCGGCTCTCCTTTCGGACGCAAGAGCATCAACGACTGGCTCAATTCGGGGCGAAAAATTCACAAATCGTCCAGTACACTCCCGCCCATGACCCGTTTTGCCAGCTTCGAGGCCCGGGAGCGGCGTCGCGGTGGCAGCGCTCTCGTTACAGGAACAGAGGTGCGGCCCTCCCAAGGGGGTGCCAGTTGTGTTGTCACAACGGATTCGGAGTCTCCTCGACTGCAAAGGCAGAACAGCCATGTGCAGTCGATCGAACTGCGAACCCACGTCTTTATCGACTCGCTCCAGCCCCAGTTGGCGGCCTACATGGGCTCTGTAAGCCAGGGGTTTTTACCGATTCCTGGCGATGCTTGTCTTTGGTTGGAGGTCTCCCCCGGCATGGCGGTGCATCGCGTTACCGACATCGCCCTCAAGGCCAGCAATGTTCGCCTCGGCCAAATGGTGGTGGAGCGCGCGTTTGGATCGATGGCGCTTTACCACCGAGATCAGAGCACGGTGCTGCATTCCGGTGATGTGGTGCTCGAAGCGATTGGTAGCTCTGTGGACCAACGCAGTCCGGCTCAAGTCAGTTGGACGGAAGTGATCCGGGCAATCACGCCTGACCATGCTGTTTTGATCAATCGACAAAATCGTCGTGGATCGATGATTGAGGCGGGGATGAGCATGTTCATCCTCGAGACAGAACCGGCGGGCTATGTCTTGATCGCGGCAAACGAAGCGGAGAAGTCATCCAGCATCACGCTTGTGGATGTGAAGGCTGTTGGTGCTTTTGGCCGTCTCACTTTGGCTGGAAAGGAAGGGGACGTCGAGGAGGCTGCAGCTGCTGCGATGCGAGCGATCGAAATGATCAACAGCCGCTCTCATTAAGCCAAGCTGCTGATCAGCTGCGATGTGAGTCCAGGCCTAGCAAGTGCCTCAGAGCCGGCGCCAAAGCTCGTGCTGCTTTGCCGCGGCTGCCAAGCCGCGTCAGCTGGGCTTGATTCAGTTCTCCGTAGGTGCAGCGTGCTTCGCGCACCCAGAGAAGCGCTTCGTAGCAACCACCTTCGAAGGCAGGAGATGTCAATAATTCACCCCAGCACACACCCTCTGCGGAGGCCACGCAGGTGCCAGACGGATCACTGATTACCATCGTGCTGCGAAAACATGCGCTGCGATACGGGGTGTCTCCAACCTCCTTGAGCAGTTTTTCAATCTTCGCCTGATTGTTTTGGGCGTACCGCGCAGAAAAAAGACCTGGGGCTCCATTGAGAGCATCGACTTCAAGCCCAGAATCGTCAGCTAGTGCCCAGCCAGCAGTGCGTAATGCAGCAGCAGATGCTTTTAATGAAGCGTTTTGTTCATATGTTTCCCCTGTTTCCTCAACATCAAGATCAGTGGGTTGACGCTGAACATCGATATCGAGGGGTCCAAGCATGGCCTCAATCTCAGCAACCTTGACCGGGTTGCTTGTGGCAATGGTCAGCAAGGGACGCAAGGAACTGAACCCAGAACGGGCCCCATTGTGCTTCGTAACTGGGGTAACAAAAAGGGGATATGGGTCACAACATCGGGTGAAACGGCATGGGTTGAACATTCCACCCCTGGCAATGCCTGGGAGCCGTTTCATCTCAAAATTTATGGATCTTGAAGGCTGCCCGCAACCTTCTGTTGTGAGGCCAGCACAGGGTTTCCCACAGAAGTTCAGAACAAAAGCAGAACGCTTGATAAGCCTGGCTAATGATGTTCACTATGGACAGTGATCGAGATATGTCTGCGAATCGCTTGACGGGAGGCGGTTCCGCGAAGCAGTCTCTCCGGCGAACATTCCACCCTTTTCACCGGTAGGCAATGGCTAACGAAACCATGGGTATCGCCCTAGGCATGATCGAGACTCGCGGCTTGGTCCCCGCCATCGAGGCAGCTGATGCCATGACCAAGGCCGCCGAGGTGCGCCTGATCGGTCGTGAGTTCGTCGGCGGCGGATACGTCACGGTTTTGGTCCGTGGTGAGACTGGTGCTGTCAACGCTGCTGTCCGTGCTGGCGCTGATGCTTGTGAGCGCGTTGGAGACGGTCTGGTGGCTGCGCACATCATTGCCCGCCCCCACCGCGAAGTTGAGCCTGCACTGGGCAACGGCAACTTCCTCGGTCAGAAGGACTGAGATCTTCCGCTGAGCCTCTGAACAAGGCACGCGAACGTCTCACCCCCCTCACCGACCTAACGGAGTTATCCCATGAGCAAGAAGTACGACGCTGGGGTCAAGGAGTACAGGGACACTTACTGGACTCCTGATTACGTTCCCCTCGACACCGACCTGCTGGC
>NZVB01000070.1 GCA_002701375.1 Cyanobium sp. NAT70
ATTAGTTAACCATTAACACAAGCAATCTGATTCGCGTTGGCAACGTTTAAACAGCCCATCCATTTGGCATTTTGCCTAATCCTGTCTCAAGGATTCAGATTCTCAAGTCAGAATGGGATTTCTTCGTCGGATGCCTGGCCTCCGAAGGTTCCGGAGGCAGCTTCATTGTCTCGTTTGGAACCAAGTAGCTCAAGCCGGTCGACCCTCACAACTGGCTTGCTGCGTTCTTCACCGCTGTTGCGGTCAGTCCAGCGATCCAGCTTGAAGCTTCCGATGATGCCGAGAAGAGATCCCTTTTTGACGTAATCCGCAGCGACCTGGGCTTGCTTTCCCCAGATTTCTAGATTGAACCAGTCAGGCTCATCATCGCGGCTGCGGCGGTTGACCGCCATCGTGAGATTGGCGACAACGCTGCCCGATTCGAAATAACGCACCTCTGGATCTCGGCCTGCTCGGCCGACGAGGGTGACTGAATTTACGCCCATGAATGACTGCTCCTGATGTTGGGGTCAATGATGCGCCACTGGTTTTGTGGCTGCTTTTATGGAGTTCCACCGTCCTAGGCGGTTGTATCAGGCCAAGCCGGAAAACGCCCTTAAGATTCGTCGACATGAATTAGGTGTCTGTGCTCCTCCGTCGTTTCCAGCTGTCGCGTGACATAGGCATCGATCTGGGCACTGCCAACACCCTGATTTACGTCTCCGGGCGAGGCATCGTTTTACAAGAGCCGTCCGTCGTCGCTCTTGATCTTGAACGTGGTGCCACCTTGGCGGTTGGTGAAGAAGCCAAATTGATGCTCGGACGCACCCCCGGCAACATTCGTGCGGTGCGTCCTCTGCGCGATGGAGTCATTGCTGACTTCGATGCGGCGGAGCAGATGCTCAAGACGTTTATTAATAAGGGGAATGAAGGTCGCGGGATCATGGCCCCCCGGCTTGTCGTTGGCATTCCAAGTGGAGTCACCGGTGTGGAGCGGCGTGCTGTGCGCGAGGCCGGTATGGCCGGAGCCCGTGAGGTTCATCTGATTGATGAGCCGGTCGCGGCCGCCATTGGTGCCGGCTTACCGGTGACCGAACCCGTTGGCACCATGATTGTGGATATTGGCGGCGGCACAACCGAAGTGGCCGTGCTCAGCCTTGGTGGCACGGTTCTGAGTGAGTCCGTTCGGGTCGCTGGTGATGAGATCAGCGATGCGATTGGCGTCTATCTCAAGAAAGTGCACAACATGGTGGTGGGTGAGCGCACCGCTGAAGACATCAAAATCCGTATCGGTTCAGCTTTCCCCGATGATGATTTCGATCAGCAGTCGATGGATGTGCGCGGCTTGCATCTCTTATCCGGCCTTCCTCGCACGATCAACCTCAAAGCTGGTGACCTGCGTGAAGCGATTTCAGAGCCTTTAAATGTGATTGTTGAGGCGGTGAAGCGCACGCTTGAGCGAACACCTCCTGAGCTGGCCGCCGACATCGTGGACCGCGGCATCATGCTTGCAGGGGGTGGAGCTTTGGTGCGCGGGATTAGCGATTTGATCAGCCACGAAACGGGAATCTTTGTGCATGTAGCCGAAGATCCTTTGCTTTGCGTCGTCAATGGCTGCGGTCAAGTCCTCGAGGATTGGAAGCGTCTGCAACGGGTGGTTGATACCCCTGAGTTTGTTCGCTCTGCTGTAACGGCTTGAGTTCATGGCTCCGACCCAATGGCCTGGCAGCAGCCGCCTGCGTCGTGTGCGGCGGCTCTGGCCATGGTTCGCTTTGGTGGGTGCGTTGCTTTTGGTCCGTGTCAGTAAGGGTGCTGGGTTTGCTGATGCTTACGCGCTGCTGACCAGACCGTTTTGGCCTGGTCCCGCCCAGCGCGATTGGATTGAGTCTGCGGCTGACCTGGAAGACCGCGCCAAGTTGAAACTGCTCAACGAGGACAATCGCCGTCTGCGCGGTTTGCTGGGTTTACAACAAGCTGGAGAGGATCAGGGTCGAGTCGCGGCCGCTGTGATCTCTCGCACTCCACGTGGTTGGTGGCAGCAGCTGGAGTTAGGCAAGGGGGCCCTTCATGGAATTTCTGCAGGGGATTCCGTCCTGGGGCCTGGTGGTTTGCTCGGTCGCGTTCAAAGTGTCACGCCGGCGACCAGTCGCGTGAAATTACTCACGGCGCCAGGCAGTGAGATTGGCGTTTGGTTGCGGGGTTCCCGTCGCCACGGACTGTTGGTCGGCCTGGGTACCAGTCGTCTGCAGCTTCGATTTATTGAAAAAGATCCCAAGGTTCGTCCAGGTGATCTGGTCAGCACCTCCCCTGCGAGCACTCTGTTGCCGGCCAATGTGCCTGTTGGGGTGATCCAGTCTGTCAATGAGCGGGCAGTACCAGCTCCCTATGCCGTGGTGCAGTTGATCGCTTCGCCGGAATCGATCGATTGGGTGCAAGTCATCATCAATTAAGGGAGATCAACCGTTCTGGCCCGTCTACATCGTCAACCGATTTCTGTCGCTTCGGCGTTCATCGTGCCGTTTATGACGTTGGCAACGCCGGCTTGGTTCGGTATTGATGGCGTGGGACCGGCTTGGGCGGTGCTGTGGTTGCTGCCCTGGGCACTGGTGGATGGGCCGGTCTCTGGGGCGATCGGTGGTCTTGCGCTGGGCCTTGTGTTGGATGGTTTGACTGTTGGAGGAGCCAGTCAGGTCCCTGCATTGCTGTTGCTTGGTTGGTGGTGGGGGCGCTTGGGCCGTCGGGCACCCCCGATTCAGCGCAGCTTCAACCTCGGACTGCTTGCCTGGATCGGCAGCGTGTCCGTGGGTTGCAGTTTGATTGTGCAGTTGCTGATCGATCGTGGCTTCGTGCTTGATCCCTGGATGCGTAGCTGGGGTTGGCATACGGTTTGGAGCCAGGCCTTGATCACCGCTTTGCTAGCGCCGATGTTGGTCTCTCTTCAGCTGTTGCTGTGGAGACGGCGGTCTCCGTCATGAGTATTGGTTGCAGTCGTCGACAACTCTTGCTGGCTGGCGCAGCCCTGGGTTTGTCGGCCTGTGGAGCTCGGCGACCTTCACGGCCTGAATTGAATCTCTGGACGCTGCAGCTCGCCCCGAAATTCAATGCTTATTTCGAGGATGTTTTGGCTCATTGGGCTGAGCACCATCCACAGCTGCCTGTGCGATGGACCGACTTGCCTTGGGGGTCTGTGGAACGCAAGTTGCTCGCGGCGGTGTTCGCGCGAACGGCCCCAGATGTGGTCAATCTGAATCCTCCGTTCGCGGCAAACCTTGCCAGTAAAGGTGGTTTGAGTGATCTCTCCGCGCTGCTCCCTGCTGGGGCAGCAGACCGATATTTGCCCTCGGTCTGGCAAGCCTGTCGAGATCCGGATGCTGGTCAGATCGCGTTGCCTTGGTATCTCACCGTGCGTTTGAGCTTGGTGAATCGGCGACTGTTGCAGGACGCTGGCATCGCGGCTCCGCCCAGGTTCTGGAGCGATCTTCCCGAGTTCGCTCGTCGCATTCGGGAGCGGACGGGGCGCTATGGCGTCTTCATCACGGTTGTTCCAGATGATTCAGCTGAAATGCTGGAGACCTTGGTTCAGATGGGTGTGACGTTGCTCGATGAGCGACGCAGGGCTGCTTTCAACAGTCCTGTTGGACGAGAGGCGTTTCGTTTTTGGACTGATTTGTATCGAGATGGGCTGCTGCCGCGCGAGGTCGTCAGTCAGGGGCAGCGCAGGGCGATCGAACTATTCCAAAGCGGTGAGTTGGCCTTGGCGGCAACGGGGGCTGAGTTTTTGCGCAGCATTCAGACCAATGCCCCTGGAATTGCGGCAGTCACAGAGCCACACCCTCCACTCACGGGGCCGGATGGCACGGCAAATGTGGCTTTGATGACCCTGGCCGTGCCACAGCAATGTCAACAGCGCCAGGACGCCTTGAACCTGGCACTGTTCCTAACCGATGCGGTCAATCAGGCCCGCTTTGCGATAGAAGCGCGTGTGTTGCCCTCGTCGCGAAAGGCACTAGAGGAAGTGCGTGTTGCCCTTGAGCAGGAGCTGCCGTCTAACCCAGCGGAGCAGCAGATTCGCGCCGCTCGTTTGCTGTCAGCCAAAACACTGGAGCGCTCGCGCGTGCTGGTTCCTGCATTGCCGGGAATCAAGCGCCTCCAGAAAATTCTTTACACACAACTGCAACGAGCGATGCTTCGTCAGGTAAGCAGTGATCAAGCCCTTGGCATCGCAGCTATGGACTGGAATCGTTACGCCGAATCGCGCTGGCCCTAATTCAAGCAATTCTTAAGAGAATCCGAAAACAGGTCGCTCGCATAGCCAATTTCATTCAACTTGTCCATCCCGAACGGTAAGGTTGCAATCCGTTAGGCCGTGGCAGATGTCGGGGGGTGATCCATCCCAACTGAAAGCCAAGATCCTTGTGGTGGACGACGAGGCCGCCGTAAGGCGTGTGCTCGTGATGCGCCTTCAGCTGTCTGGCTATCAGGTCATCTGCGCAGAGGACGGTGAGGAGGCTTTGGAGCTTTTCCATCGTGAGGCTCCCGATCTGATCGTGCTCGATGTGATGCTTCCGAAACTTGATGGTTTCGCGGTGTGTCGAAGGCTGCGGGCTGAATCCTGTGTGCCCATTATTTTTCTGTCGGCCGTCGAGGCGATTTCAGAGCGCGTCGCAGGTCTAGATCTTGGTGCAGATGATTACTTGCCAAAGCCCTTTAGTCCTAAAGAGCTTGAGGCCCGAATTGCAACAATTCTGCGTCGCGTTGGCCGCGGCAATGCAGAGGTTGAAAGTCGTGAGCTGCCGACTGGGCAAGGGGTGCTCCGCCTCGGTGATCTCGTTGTCGACACCAATCGTCGACAGGTGACCCGTGGTGGTGAGCGCATCAACCTCACCTACACAGAGTTCAGCTTGCTTGAGCTTCTCTTCCGAGACCCAGGCAGTGTTGTTCCTCGTGCTGAAATTCTTGAGCAATTGTGGGGATATCCCCCGCGTCGGGCTGCTGATCTGCGGGTTGTCGACGTTTACGTGGCGAGATTGCGCGGGAAGCTTGAGCCTGACCCTCGTAATCCAGAGTTGATTTTGACTGTTCGGGGCATCGGTTACTCGTCTCAACGACTTGGTGAAGTGGCAACAGCTTGATTGAGAGACAGGGTGAGGGCCGGGCGGGCAGGATGACGCCCGTCTGCCGTTGCTCTTGTGTCTGACCTGCGCGATACCCGCTTAGAGAAGGCCAATGCCTTAAAGGAGCTGGGCCAGGGCCCTTATGCCTTGCATTTTGAGCCCAGCCATCGCCTTGCGACGCTGCAGGAAGAGCATGTTGATTTGCCCAAGGGAGAAGAGCGTGAGGTTTGTGTCTCGGTTGCTGGTCGGGTGATGACGCGTCGGGTGATGGGCAAGCTCGCCTTTTTCACCCTTGCCGATGAAACGGGAACGATTCAGTTGTTTCTGGAGAAGGCTGGCCTAGAGGCTCAGCAGGAGGGCTGGTTTAAACAGATCACATCGTTGGTGGATGCTGGGGATTGGCTTGGCGTCACGGGCATCCTGCGGCGGACGGATCGTGGCGAGCTGTCAGTGAAAGTGCGTGATTGGCGCATGCTCAGCAAGGCGCTGCAGCCGTTGCCGGACAAGTGGCATGGGTTGGCAGATGTGGAGAAGCGCTACCGCCAGCGCTACTTGGATTTGATCGTCTCGCCCCAATCTCGAGAGACCTTTCGGCGCAGAGCGCTGACAGTGAGCGGTATTCGGCGTTGGTTGGACGAGCGCCAATTTCTCGAAATTGAAACGCCTGTTTTGCAGGCGGAGGCAGGAGGCGCGGACGCCAGGCCCTTTATCACCCACCACAACACACTGGATTTACCGCTTTATTTGCGCATTGCGACCGAGCTGCATCTGAAGCGTTTGGTCGTGGGTGGTTTCGAGCGGGTGTATGAACTTGGTCGCATCTTCCGTAATGAAGGTGTGAGTACGCGGCATAACCCTGAGTTCACGTCTGTTGAGGTGTACCAGGCCTATGCCGATTACAACGACATGATTGAGCTCACGGAGGCCATGCTGGCAGCAGTGTGTGAGCAGGTTTGTGGTGCAACCAAAATTACTTATCAAGGGACAGAGCTTGATCTAACCCCCCCCTGGCGTCGGTCCACGATGCATGAGCTGGTCCAGGATGCCACCGGTCTGGATTTCAAGACGTTTGCTGATCGTGAGGCGGCGGCGGCAGCGATGGAAGCGTCTGGCCTCGATGTTCCCAAGATGGCTGACAGTGTTGGTCGTCTGTTGAATGAAGCCTTTGAACAGCGGGTGGAAGAGTCGTTAATTCAGCCCACATTTGTGATCGATTACCCGATTGAAATCTCCCCGTTGGCACGCAAGCACCGCAGTCAGCCGGGATTGGTGGAGCGGTTTGAGTTGTTCATCGCCGGCCGTGAGACTGCGAATGCCTTCAGTGAGCTGATTGATCCTGTGGATCAGCGAGAACGGTTGGAAGCACAACAGGCGCGTAAAGCCTCTGGAGACCTGGAGGCTCAGGGCCTGGACGAAGATTTTGTCAATGCTTTGGAGGTGGGCATGCCGCCCACCGGTGGTCTTGGAATCGGGATCGATCGCTTCGTGATGTTGTTGACGGACAGCCCCTCCATCCGTGATGTGATCGCATTTCCATTGCTGAAACCAGAATCCAAAGGAAACGTCCCCCTCTCAGTGGGATAATGAACGCAGTGGTACTGTCCAATCCCCATGAGTGGTGAGCGCGTAGGGTTTCGCTTCAAGCACGCTGATGCTGTGGTCAAGCGCAATCCCCAGGGCCGTTCCCGTCGGGGTTGGGTGATGGAGCCTGTGGAGCAGACCACCAGTCGTGGCACCAAAATGCCTGCTTATCGCATCCGCTGGCGGGATAGTGAGCGCCCCGAGATTGTCCTTCAGCACATGTTGATCGCTGATCCGGATCCAACTCCACCGCCCGAAGGTGTCAGCCTTGAGCCCCCTGCCCCAAAGGCTTAGGAGCTCAAGAGCGCTAGCCAGCTTGGCGACGCATTTGCTTTAGTTCTTCTTCGGCTTCGAACAAGGCCCAGTCTTTGTCGAGATCGACAGGATTGTGCTGTGTGGGCTGTTGCTTTATTGCGTCTAATTGCTGATCGACTTCGTTGAAGCGGCGTCCGAGATCCTCGAGGTCACTCCATAGGTTGCGTCCCTGTTGCATCAAGTCGTTCTGGTGCTGCTCTGCGCGATGGGCGAGATCTGTGGCACCAGCCTTCTGGGCTCGTTCGATGCGGATTCTCCAAGCTCTCACCTCTTCGGCAAGGTTCAGCAAGTGGCGGCGTTGCTCCCCTGCCTCCTGCTGAAGTTGCTGACGTTGTCGTTGCAGCGCTTCTGCCCGATCCTTTTGATGTTGATCCCTGAACAGCTGATCCTGTACAGGGTTGTTGCGTAGGAACGCCGATAAGCGCTGATCGAGTTCTCGCTCGAGCTGTTCCAGCCAGGTGCTCATGTTGATTGTTCCGCAGAGGGTGGCTGGGCTGCATCGGCCGGTGTCGTAATCACCGGTGCTTCGATCTCTTCTTGCAGCGGAGTGATCGCAGCTTCTCGTGATCGAAGCAGGAGTTGAGTGAGTCGAGCGACAGCGCCTTCTCCCATCTCTTGCTGTCCCAACCGTTCAAAAGCGGACATATAAAGCGCTTCCAGTTGTTCGATCAGTAATAACCTCTGCTCTCGGATGGTTCGTCGTCGTTCTTCCAGGCCCATTGCATCGTTGGCAGGAACCGTCAGTCTGCCGGCTCTAGACAGTGCAAGGAGAGAGTGTCTTCTTGATCATGCCAGCGATGTTTGATTTGCCAGCCTGCTTGTGCCGCTAGATCGGCAGCAGCCTGGGGGCTGTATTTCACGCTGTGTTCCGTGATGAGTGGTTCTCCGGCTAAAAAGATCCAGTGATGGCCTGCCAATTGCACGATCTGATCAAGACGGCTCACCAGAGCCATCTCAATGCGCTGTTGTTGGGGCTGCCAGACCGCTCTGTAGTCGAACTGTTCTGGTTGAAAATCACCGTGTAGATCTCGATTGAGCCGGTGCAGCAGATTGCGCGCAAAGGCCGCTGACACGCCGGCGGCGTCGCAGTAGGCCGCTTCAAGTTGCGCGGGGTCACGCGGTTGATCCAGGCCCAGCAATAACGGACCACCGTTCAGCAGCAATCGGAAGCAGCGGAGGACTTGCACCGCATCATCCGGCAGAAAATTGCCGAGTGAGCTGCCGGGAAAGAAGCCAATGCGGCGCTGGCCGTTTAACCATGCGTGTTCAGGCAGATCGCGCAGGTTGCTGTGGTCGCAGCAGATTCCCAACATGTTGATGGTTGGATGCTGCTGGCCGAGATGGGTGAGTGATTGCTCCAGAGCGCAACGGCTGATGTCCAGAGCGACGAATGTGGAGGGTCGGATCGCCACGAGGAGTGGATCCACCTTGCGTGCATTGCCGATGCCGAATTCAACGATGACCCCTGATCCAACGGCCGATGCGATTTGCTCTGCATGGTGCTGCAGCAAACCAAGTTCTGTTCTGGTCAGGCTGTATTCAGGTTGTTCGCAGATCTGCGCGAACAACTTGGACCCTTCAGGGTCATAGAGCAACCAAGCTGGGAGCTGGCGCGGTCTTTGATGCAGTCCTTTTTGAACCAGTGATTGAAGATCTGCCTGTGCTGGATGCAGGTCGATCAGATCAAGACTCATCGAGCCAGACGCAGTCCTGCGGCCATCCATCGGCTTGCTGGAGGGAAGAAATTTCGATACGTGTTGCGGCAGTGTCCATTGGGCGTCAACCAGCTGCTGCCTCGAAGGACGAATTGTGAGCTCATAAATTTGCCGTTGTATTCCCCGATGGCGCCTGCAGCAGGATGAAAGCCTGGATAAGGCCTGTATGGACTCGCGGTCCATTGCCAGAGGCAGCCATGAGCTTGCCTCACTTTGTTGCCATAGTGCTGGACCGCCACCTCCCATTCCCCTTCCGTGGGAAGGCGTGCGTTTCGCCAGCGGGCAAAGGCATCTGCTTCAAACCAGCTCAAGTGTCGGACTGGCGCCACTGGATTCAGGGGTTGTCGACCTGCCAGGGTGAATTCTTCATGCCAGGTGTAGGCGGACCCTTCACCCAGCCAATAACGGGGTGCTGACCAACCGCAGCGTTGTCGTTCACTCCAGCCCTCGCTCATCCATAGTTCTGGTCGCTCATAACCTCCATCGCTCATAAAGGCCCGATAGTCCTCATTGCTCACGAGGGTGTCTGATAGTTCAAATGGATCCAGCCAGAGGCGATGACGGGGAGCTTCATTGTCAAAATGAAACCCGTCATTTTGGTGGCCGATGTCCATTAATCCGCCTGGGCAGGTCAGCCAGGTTGCGGAGGCTGAATGGCCATCAATCTGCCAATCGGCATCGGTTTGATAAGTCGGTTCCAATGGTTGACGACTAAACGCATCCAAGAGATCCATCAGCAGTAGCTCTTGATGCTGTTGCTCGTGATGAAGCCCCAATTCCGCCAGCTGAAGCACCTGCGGATCGGCAATGTTGAGGAGTTCTGTTAGTCCTGCATCCACCCGTTGCCGCCAGGCAAGGATCTCGTTGATCGATGGTCTGCTGAGCAATCCGCGTTCAGGCCTTGGATGGCGCTCGCCGACGGCGTCGTAGTACGAATTGAACAGGATGCTCCAGCGTGGATCACAGGCGGTGTGATCTTTTAAGTGCGGTTGTAATAAGAACGTTTCGAAGAACCAGGTGGTGTGGGCAAGGTGCCATTTCGGTGGACTTGCCTCAGGCATGCCTTGCAAACAAAGATCTTCTGGCTGCAGAGGCTTGATCAGCGCCTCGCTATATCGGCGTACAGACTCAAGGCGTGCTGCTGTCAGGCTTGCGTTCTCGCCGATCAACGCTTGAGTCGTCGATGTTTGATCAGAGGCCTGAAGCAACGATCTCACTTGCTCTGCATTGAGTGAACGGGACCCTACTGCCAAGAACTCAATCGTGTGAATCGTTTGATCAATGATCTCCTCGAATGGTTTGACTAAGGCTGTTGTGATGTGTTGTCAATGGGCTGAACAGAGACGGATAGGTGGTGATAATCCTTAAGTTTTCTGGTCGTGCATTGAATCTTTTGTTGCGATTCGCGCGGACAATTTGCTTGGGGAATTGTCTATGGGTTTGATTGTGTCTTTGATATTTGCCCTTGTTTCAGCGAGACAAGTTATCAATAATTGGTGGAGTATTGTTTCAAATTTGTTTGGTTCACTATTGGTCTTTAAGGGTGTTGGCCAAATGCCATGTCTGGATCTGTTTGTTGTTCGCTCGAACCCATTGTGCTCTTCGCCTGGTTGGCGTGGTGTATCGCAATCTGGTGCTGGTGCTCCTTTCCATCTTTCAAGAGACGGCATGACGATCGCTCCTTTTTGGTCTGCTCTGTCGGGGAATTGGGCTTCGACAGTTGTGAGCGAAATTGGTTGGGGATGCCTTATTTGCTCTGTTTTTTGGCTGTTGATTGCTCCGCTCCAGCCTTGCTGGTCATCGATTACTTCACATCGCCAATTTTCTCGAGAGACAGCACGGGGATTACGCGTCCATCGCGAAGTTGATAGTCTTTATTCAACACTTTAATCAGAATCTTGTTGCAGGACTGGCGCAAGGATCCACGGATAGATTCGCAAACATTCAGGGCATAACGGTTAGCCGAAGGTTGAGCGATGATTTGATAGTTGATCTCAGATTCTTCCTGTTGCGGGAAAGGAACATTGGCATCGAGGCAGCCTCGCAGGGAGTTCCGCCCCAAATAAATCGAGGCCACAACATTGTCCCCATTGAGTCGTGTCATCAACCTGGCTAAACATCCTGGAGGAATGGGCCCCTTATCGGTCATCAACCGGCCTTGATCCAGCCAAACTTGAGACGGTTCTGCGCGTGCGACTGGGCAACACACCACAACAGAGAACAACCACCCCAGGCAGAACAGTGAGCTTTGAAGTCGCTTGAACTGCACCGAAGGGTGAAAAGGGCTCACTAACGATTGAAAGAACGATGTGATCTCGACAACACCACTAGAACAACACACTAATCCCATTGCTTTTGATCCTTCTTCTTTGCAGCAGGGGATTGATGTCTTCTGGCTGCTGAACATTCATATCGGTCGCTTTGGCTCGATCAACCTCCAATCGGCATCCCCGGTGCTGCTGGTGTCACTGACACTCGTGCTCACCGTGTCCGGATTGTCTGCGGCTGAGCGGTGAGTCAGGCACGGCACTCTTGCTTGCTCAGTTCAGTTGTATGACTGACGGTTGATTGGCTGAAGGAGCGCCGACAGTCATTACCATCCCACTATCTGCAGACCGGCCCACCGTGAGCGAGTCCAGTGCCGTGGCGTCTGGCACCGTGCTGCTCAATCGTTACAAGCTGGACAATCAGCTCTCGGGTCCGGATCCGGTGCAGGGTGCGCTTTGGCGTGCCCTGGACACTTTGGCCGGTGATATTCCCTTGGTGATGCGACAACTTGAATCGGTTGAATCGCGTCAACGCTTTCAGCGACTCTGGCCCACCCTTCAGTCATTCCTGCATCCCCAGCTTCCGCGTTGCGGTGAAGTATTTGAAGCAGAGGGGGGGCTGTGGACGGTACGCGACTGGCAGGAAGGCAGTGGATTTGATCGGATTTTGACGCAGCGGTCGGAGCGTCAGATGGTGTTCGGCGCCGGTGAGGTTCTTGTTCTGTTGCGCCAGATCCTGCCAGTGCTAGCCGTCGTGCATGGCCATGGGCTCGTGCATGGTGATGTCAATCCCCGCAACCTGCTGCGGCGTGATCTGGATGGTTTGCCGGTCCTTCTGGATTTCGGTTTGGTTCAGGCCAGTGGCGAGGCTCCATTGGCTGGGGCCACGGCCGGTTTTGCTCCACGCGCCCAAGGGCGAGAGGAGGCCTGCGCCGCTTGGATGGATTTGCACGGCTTAGGGGTGTCGGCGTTGGTTCTGCTCACGGGTCGTCCTCCGGATGACTTAATCGCGACTGATGGCAGCCACTGGCGATGGCCGCAGGAGCTTGTGCTCGATCCAGGCTTTCGTCAGGTGCTTGAACGATTGTTGAGTGAAGAGCCGGAGCAGCGTTTTGAGGCTGCTTCTGATGTTTTGAAGGGGTTGGAAGGTGTACCTATGCCCGAGAGCACAGGGCCAACAGCGCGCTCCGATCGCACTGTGGTTTTGGCGCCGACGGTGCCAGCTCTGCCCGTTGTCCAGTCCCCTCAGGAGGTTGTCTCCACGCCAGCTACAGATCTTCAGCCGCGTCGGCGTAGCCGCGCTGAGGAACGTGAAAAGGGGGCGGAAGGAGGACTTTGGGCAGTGGTGGCAGCACTGGCCTTGTCCGCTCTTCTCGGCACGGCCATTGGTTGGTATTTGCTGTCCCGTGGCGCATCGAAGGGGACAGCTCCCTCTACCAATCGCGATGTGGTCGGTCGCTCTCCCGCGGTCAGCCTTCCCCCCTCAGAAGTAGATGGACGCCAGCAGCTGCTCAGTCGCTTGAGGGCTTTGCAGGTTGATCGCACCTGGTTCCTCAAATTGGTGGACAGCAGCTTGCTCAGTCGCTTTCCGGAACGTGGTGGTCGTTTGCCGTCTGATTCCTTGGACGATGCGCCCTTGCGGAGCGTTTGGAACGATTTGGCGGAGGAATGGCTTTCACGCATCGAACAGCTGCCGCCGCGCATGCGTTCTCGCCTTGGTCAGCTCAAGGAAGCAGATTGGCGCGAGTTAGGGCAGGCCTTGGTGAGGCAGGGCGTCCATTCACGGGTGGTGGAACAGTTGGTCAGTGCCGGGGCGCGTGATTTCCTCCCTGGTGACGCACAGGGGCGAAAGCCGGACGAGCCTTACCGGCAGCTCTGGTATGCCGCAGCGATTCAAAGCTTGTCTGACGTCAAGATTGAACAAGTCACCGCTCAGCCTCGCCGCGCCACAACGTTGTCGTTGCGTGTTCCGGCCGGTGGCGCACGCCTGATTTCGGTCACGGTGCCCATGGGCTTTGGTCTGGTGCTCGGCATCAATGGAACCCCTCTGATGCAGATGACGGTCTATGGGTCTGCTGGTCAAGTGGAAGAGGAGCGCGGACCCCTGCGTGTCGTCAGCTTGCATTCGGCTGCTGGTTCTCCAGTGCAAGTGCTCGTGACCAACGAGGGGGTTGCCTCCGGTCTGCTGACCCTGTCCTGTCGTGCGGACCTTGAGGATCTGCCCGCGCCAGATCGGACTCCGCGGGGGACTGGACGAGGGCCGCGTCCGTGGCCAGGTCGTGGTGGACAACCCTTGCCTGAGTTGGATCTTGACCCGATGCCTGATTCGGCGACTGGTGAAGGTCGCCGGCCTAGCGAATTAGATGGTCAAGAAATGCCGCTTCCCTCGTCCGCTGGATTTGAAGATCCGTTTTTGGATCAGCAGGACGATGACCATGAAAACTGATTCAAGCGAGCGAGATCTTGTTGGTTGAAACAGTCTTGGTCTGTCCTTTGAGCCGATTGTTGTGATTTTCGATCGTTCACTGATCGACGTTATGCGATCAATTGTCAGTGTTGGAGATGTGGATCATCGTGTTGCGCATGATCAATAGCAGGTGTTGTTTGGCATTGCCTTTGTGAGGCTGGATGACATGTTTTGAGCTTCACGGATGATCAGCGTTTGTAGTGTGTCGATTTTGTGCGAGCGCAAGTTCGGCGCGATCGGCCTCGTGAGCCATTGAAATCATGGGCCATTCAAGTCAGTGCGGAATTGAGTCAGGCGGATTCCAGTTGTTTATGATCTTGGTAGTAGTTGAGATTTTCGATTGACCTAAGTCTGAAGGGCTTTGCTCCAGGCATAGGCGANCTTCTGGACAGAAAAATCTTGAGAATANCTTGTTGCAAAAAGGTAGATGTTTCGATGTGACTAGTTGAAAGGCTGGTTGTGGTTTCTTTGGGGTTNGCGNATTAAATCAATGCTGACCTTGCATTCTCANTACCTGGCAATTGCAGCCTTNACTTCTTTTTTCGATTGTTTTTCTTTCTCTGCGGCACGTTTGTCATGCAATTTGCGACCTTTGCCTAGGCCAATCGTGAGTTTGATCCAGGATCCCTTGAGGTGCAAGTTGAGCGGGATCAATGTCAATCCTTTTTGATCCACCAGGCCCCGAAATTTGTCGATTTCGCGACGATGGGCCAACAGCTTGCGAGTGCGTAGTGGGTCGTGATTGAAATAACTACCGGCGTGGCTATGGGGAGAAATATGAACATTGTGAAGCTGCAGTTCACCGCTTCGAATCAAACAAAAGCCATCGCGAAGATTGGCCTTGCCAGCCCGGATGGATTTCACTTCGGTGCCCACGAGTTCAATGCCTGTTTCCAGGGTTTCAAGAATCTCGTATTGATGTCTGGCTTGTCTGTTGTCTGCGAGCAGACGATTGGCTGCTGCGCGAGCTGCGGCAGCGGCCTTTTTTTTGACTCCTCCCTTTGCCATAGCTCGNTCNTCACTCCCAGACCCTATCCAGGTCTCGGTACCGTGCATGCATGGCGATTGTTTCTTCTAGCGCAGGTCGCAACCTGCCCCGCCGGGACGTCCGCAGCGGGAGCATGCTCGATGCACAGCCGTCGAAGGATGAAATCACGGCTCGGCCCGATGATGGCTTGAGGCCGCAGCGACTGAAGGATTACATCGGACAACCTGAGCTCAAGCAAGTGCTCGGAATTGCTGTTGAGGCCGCCTTGGGGCGTGGTGATGCCCTGGATCATGTGTTGCTCTACGGCCCGCCCGGCCTTGGGAAAACCACCATGGCCCTTGTCTTGGCGGAGGAGTTGGGTGTGTCCTGCAGGATCACGAGTGCACCAGCGCTGGAGCGGCCTCGCGACATCGTTGGATTGTTGGTGAACTTGCAGCCGCGGGATCTGCTGTTCATCGATGAAATACACCGACTGACCCGTGTGGCGGAGGAGTTGCTCTATCCCGCCATGGAGGACCGTCGCTTGGATTTGACCGTTGGCAAAGGCAGTGCTGCTCGCACCCGCTCTCTCGATTTACCACCGTTCACCTTGGTCGGAGCAACNACTCGTGCGGGTTCTCTCAGCTCGCCACTGCGTGATCGATTTGGACTGATCCAACGCCTGGAATTTTATGGTCGACAAGATCTTGAGGCGATTGTGGCCCGAACGGCTGGTTTGCTGAAGATCAAGCTCAGCGAGGCTGGTTGTACTCGTCTAGCGGATTGTGCGCGTGGTACGCCCCGGATTGCCAATCGATTACTGCGTCGGGTGAGGGATGTGGCCAGCGTTCGTGGGGACACTGATGTGATTGATCAGTCGCTGGTGGCAGAGGCTTTGAGTTTGCATCGGGTTGATCGTCGCGGACTTGATGCCAGTGATCGCCGTCTGCTCTCCTTNCTTCTGGATCAGTACAACGGTGGTCCCGTCGGCTTGGAGACGTTGGCGGCAGCCTTGGGAGAGGATCCCGCCACGCTGGAGTCCGTCGTAGAACCATTTCTGTTGCAGCAGGGCCTGCTGATGCGCACACCGCGTGGTCGCATGGTGACCGACGCCGGTCGAGCCCATCTTGATCAGCAGGAGGTGGCGTGATTCGGATCACCGTTGCCCTTGTGCTGTTGCTGCAGTTGCTGTCGCCGCAGTCCACATTCGCTGCCGACCATCAGAGCCTTTACGACATGGCCCTCAAGGCCAGCCGTTCGGGTGACTTTGATCGGGCCTTACCTCTTTGGAATCAGGTGTTGATTGTTGAGCCTCAAGATGCGGCCGCGTTGAGCAATCGCGGCAATGTGCGTTTGGCCCTCGGTGATTTCGATGGGGCGATCGATGATCAGACCCGTGCCATGGCGATTGCCCCGGATGAAAACGATCCGCATTTGAACCGAGGGACGGCGGAGGAAGCCCAGCGGGATTGGCAGGCGGCTGCAGAGGACTATCTCTGGATTTTGGAGCGGGACCCAGAGGATGCCGCTGCGCTTTACAACCTCGGAAACGTGCGGGGCTCCCAAGCTGATTGGTCTGCTGCGCGCGAGCTTTTCGGTGAAGCTTTCAGTGTGCAACCAGGATTTGCAATGGCGCGATCCAGTCAAGCTCTCGCGGCTTGGCAAGAAGGAGACTTGGCCTGGGCCGAGTCGGAGCTCCGCAAATTAATTCGCCGTTACCCAATGTTTGCCGATGCTCGTGCTGCGTTGAGTGGATTGCTTTGGCGTCAGGGCGCCTCGGGTGAAGCTGAGAGCCATTGGGCAGCAGCAGCAGGCTTGGATCAGCGGTATCGCCAGCTCGATTGGTTGCGGGACATCCGGCGCTGGCCACCACAGCCTGCGGAGGATCTCATGGCGTTTCTGGCCTTAGACGAGCGATGAGCAGCGCTGTTCTAAGCACAAACCATGACCTGTTGATTCGGCAGTTGCCGGAGTTGATTGAGCTACGTCGTCATCTTCATGCCCATCCCGAACTGAGTGGTGAGGAACATCAGACCGCAGCCTTGGTCTCCGGTGAACTGCGCCGTTCTGGTTGGCAGGTGCGTGAAGGGGTGGGTCGGACGGGCGTGGTGGCGGAGCTTGGTCCAGAGCATGCCCCCTTGGTTGGCTTGCGGGTCGATATGGATGCTCTGCCTGTGGAAGAACGCACGGGATTGGACTATGCGTCGAAGCGCATTGGCGTGATGCATGCCTGTGGCCATGACATCCATACCTGCATTGGCTTAGGAGTGGCGCGCATGCTTGCGGCCCAATCGCATCTCGCGGCAAGGGTTCGTTTGCTCTTCCAACCTGCTGAAGAGTTGGCCCAGGGTGCGGTTTGGATGCGAGATGCCGGCGCAGTGGAGGGGTTGGAAGCTCTGTTCGGAGTGCATGTTGTGCCCAACCTTGCTGCCGGGATCATCGGAGTGCGCAGTGGGGGGTTAACGGCTGCTGCAGGGGAATTGGAAATCGTGATCCATGGAGAGGGAGGTCATGGTGCTCGACCNCATCAGTCCGTGGACGCGGTGTGGATTGCTGCCAAGGTGGTGACCGAGTTGCAGCAGACCATCGCGCGCCGTCTTGATGCTCTGCAGCCCGTGGTGGTGAGTTTTGGTCGGATCGAAGGGGGCAAAGCGTTCAATGTGATCGCTGATCGGGTGCGCTTGTTGGGGACTGTGCGTTGCCTGGATGTGGATCTGCACAACCACTTGCCAACCTGGATTGAAGACACCGTTCAGGCGATTTGTCGGAGCGGGGGAGGTCGCGCTGAGGTGCACTATCGCTGCATTGCCCCTCCTGTGAATAACGATCCGGGCCTCACCGCTCTGCTCGAAACNAGTGCGGTGGATTGTCTTGGTCGCGATCGAGTCGTTCCTGTGGGCCAACCATCCTTNGGTGCAGAAGATTTTGCCGAGTTGCTGCGTGAAGTCCCCGGCACGATGATGCGTTTAGGTGTGGCAGGTCCTCATGGGTGTGCGCCCTTACATCACGGCAGTTTCAACCCAGATGAGCGCGCGTTGGGGGTTGGGGTTGAGGTGTTAACGGCCACGCTCTTGTCATGGATGAAGCAGCGCCTCGATCGATGAAGCGACGTGTGCAGGTGTTGCTCTCGTTCGGCCCACCTCTTCTGGTCGTGTTGGCTCTGTTGGCAGCTCAGCAGCGTCAGAGCAGCGAACAAGTGCAAGCGTTGCCAGCTGTGCTTGTGGGATCAGGCTTGATTGTGAGCAGTGCCATCGGCCGCCGCCGCCGGCGAGGCAGGTTGCTGCAGGCCTTGCGCCTCAGTCGGGCTCAGCCGGAGTGATCAACACGGTTCGTTGATCAACACGGTTGGTCGATCAGGCTGATGGAGAACCCATCCGCCAAGCCAAGACAAAACCTTCCAGACTGGTTCAAACACTGTGGATCCACAGCGGGTGCTTGCATCCGCGCAGGCCTCGATCTCATGAGCCCATCAGCCGACGCGCAACAACCTGACCTTGACGCATTGCGGGAGGCGATTGTCAGCGGAGACCCAGTGCAGGCCATGCCCGCCCTCACCCAGCTTCGCTTGTGTTCTGATCAGGATGCTGTTCCGTTGTTGGTGCTTGGCACACAACAAAAGCCGTTCCTGCTGCGCTCATTGAGCTGTTGTGGCCTTGGCATGAAGCGCACGGAACAGGGGTGGACCGTGCTGAGTCGTTTGTTGAAGGTAGATGAGGATTCCAATGTGCGAGCGGAAGCCGCCAACGCCTTGGTGAATTACGGCATCGAGCGAGCTTGGCCATTGCTTAAGCAAGTGTTTGCTGCTGACGACGCCTGGTTGGTGCGCTGCAGCATTCTTTCGGCGATTGCTGAGCATCAAGCGATTGATCACGCTTGGTTGTTAGAGCTGGCCACACTGGCCATCAACGATTCAGATGGCACGGTGCGGGTGAGTGGGGCCGAAATCCTTGGGCGGATTGTGCGTGAAGCACCCATGGATGGACATGGAGCGGAAGCCAGGTCTCAGCTGCAGTGCTTGCAGCAAGACAAGGATCATCGAGTCGTTGCTGCTGCGCTGAATGGACTGCAGTCCTAAACGGACAACGTTGCTAGCTTTTCATCATCACTAGGGGTGCCTTGGTTTCTTCGGAAGCCACTGGGCTGAGATCACACCCTCCGAACCTGAATCCGGGTCATGCCGGCGAAGGGAAGTGAACAAGCGTGATCAAACGGTGATTCCGACCTCTGGAATTTTCCATCGCGACCTTATCCATGCGTGATTCCTGGGTGTCTCCCCGTCGGGGCCAGGCCAACGTGTCTCAGATGCATTACGCCCGGCAGGGTGTTGTGACAGAGGAAATGGCCCATGTGGCCAAACGTGAGAACTTGCCCGAGTCGCTGGTCATGGAAGAGGTGGCCCGCGGCCGCATGATTATCCCAGCCAATATCAATCACACCAATCTGGAGCCGATGGCCATCGGCATCGCCAGTAAGTGCAAGGTGAATGCCAACATCGGTGCGTCACCGAATGCCTCCGATGCGGCAGAGGAGGTGAACAAGTTGAAGCTGGCTGTGAAATATGGCGCTGACACGGTGATGGACCTCTCCACGGGTGGCGTCAATCTGGATGAGGTACGCACGGCAATTATTAATGCGTCACCGGTGCCGATTGGCACGGTGCCTGTTTATCAGGCGTTGGAGAGCGTGCACGGCTCGATCGAGAAGCTTGATGAGGACGATTTCCTTCACATCATTGAGAAGCACTGCCAGCAAGGAGTTGATTACCAAACGATCCACGCTGGTTTGCTNATCGAGCACCTTCCCAAGGTGAAGGGCCGCCTCACCGGCATTGTGAGCCGTGGCGGTGGCATCCTGGCGCAGTGGATGCTGTATCACCACCGCCAGAACCCTCTTTACAACCGGTTTGAGGACATTTGCGAGATCTTCAAGCGTTACGACTGCAGCTTCTCGCTGGGTGATTCGCTACGCCCGGGCTGCCAACACGATGCGTCCGATGCCGCTCAGCTGGCGGAACTGAAGACCCTGGGTGATCTGACGCGACGCGCTTGGAAACACGATGTACAAGTGATGGTGGAAGGCCCCGGTCACGTGCCGATGGACCAGATCGAGTTCAACGTGAGGAAGCAGATGGAGGAGTGCAACGAGGCGCCCTTCTATGTGCTTGGTCCTCTCGTGACCGATATTGCTCCCGGCTATGACCACATCACTTCAGCCATCGGTGCAGCGATGGCGGGTTGGCATGGGACAGCGATGCTCTGCTACGTGACTCCGAAGGAGCACCTCGGCCTACCCAATGCTGAAGATGTGCGTGAGGGACTGATTGCCTACAAGATCGCGGCCCATGCGGCAGATATTGCCCGTCATCGCCCCGGGGCACGTGATCGGGATGATGAATTGAGCCGAGCTCGTTATGCGTTTGATTGGAACAAGCAGTTTGAANTNTCGCTNGATCCNGAGCGNGCNAAGCAATATCACGACGAAACNTTNCCNGCCGATATTTNCAANCANGCTGAGTTNTGCTCGATGTGTGGACCGAAGCACTGCCCGATGCAAACTAAAATCACCGATCAAGACATCGAAGGTTTAGAGAAAGTGCTTGATGCCAAAGGAGCGGCTGAACTAACGCCGGTGAAGCTGGATAAACTCGATTAAATATTTTTTTGGATCAGAGATTCGAAGCTAGGCCCCTGCTCTGGTGCCTAGCTTTTATTGACTTTCCGTTTCGCTAGCACTTCAAGCCACCATAAAAAAGACCCCCCCAGATTGGGGAGGTTGATCTTTCATCGATTGGATGAATTGATGGTTTCTGATTAAGCCAGTAGAGCTTTGGACTTGGCGACGACGTTTTCCACGGTGAAGCCGAACTTCTCCATGCAGGTGCCGCTAGGGGCAGAGGCGCCGAAGCGATTCATGGTGATGCTGTCGCC
>NZVB01000071.1 GCA_002701375.1 Cyanobium sp. NAT70
ATTCTTTCATCCCCAAGATGATTTTACTGCTTAGCAAAAGCTGAACATGAAAGCAAAACATCTATATCCCTGATCAAGAAACAACTTTAAAAGCAGATAAGCATGCCGAACAGAACTATCAAGTCATCTAGAATTACTTTCTCCCGTGAAAATCAATCAACTTGACAAACCTGATCATGACCAATCATGGAACGATAAATACCCTGGCAAACGGCCGATCCACATAGAAGCCAACCCAATGATGACGGTTAATTCTAGTCCTCAACAAAAACAGGCTGCCATGTTCAACGCATGCAAAAATTAAGCCTTCAATGGAAGCTGTCTTTATAAATCTTGGCAAGATGCAAAGAAACGGATGCGAACACTTATATCCAGTGCTAAAGTAGTGAAGACATGAAAACAGTATGTGTATTTGGACAAGATCTGATCCATTGACCGAGCCGATCATCCATGCGTGCAACAACAAAAAAGAACAAACTTGTTTAAAAAAATATAAAAAATATGATTACCTATGGGATCTTGACGATGGGAATCCGGGTTTGATTAAACAGACTAAACGAGATTATTTAAAGCTCTACCTAGATTCAGACCAGGATGGATATTTGACTCGTTCTGACGAGTTAATCGGCAAGACTAAAATCAAAAAAATGCATCGACGCAAACGGCTTGGTCATTTAATCAGACGCACTCAGCAGGGGACGATCTCCGCCTTTAATTCACCTCACAACAAAAAAAATCCGTCGTCTGAAATCGGCATCGAACATTCACAGGACCAACCACCAGGTCATATTGGCTTGGATCAAGCTGTGGGATTAAAACTGATCCATCCTCATGGAACAGTTGTAGCTGTTTTTGATCACCTGATTCTTTAAGCAAAACAGCAACAGCTTCGGATTGAATTGCTCAAAACATCCACGCATGGCTTGCAATACGAGCAGAGTGGGGCAACAGGTTAATGCTCGGCATGCTCCGGTTCGTCTTGACGTTTGTTGGCATCAGCTTAGTCGTATTGACCATCCTTGTATGTCCTGCGTCAAGCCCACAGTGGTCTAACTCAGTCGCGCAGGCGTCCCCAGGACTTTGCACGGGGCCAGTGTGTGCCGATCAGATGACACGCAGCGCCAAGAACCACTGGCAGTTGATCATGCGACTGACTGATCAGCAGGGCCATCACGAAAAAGTGGTCATGGATTGTCGGGCTCTCATGCTGAGCCCAAGAGCGGGGCTGGTAGATCGTGGCCACGCCATCGCGCTTGGCAAACGAGCTTGTCGACTTGCTAAGGAAAACATCTAAAGCAGATGAACATCACGATTATTTTTCCTCATCAGCTTTTTGCTGAGCATCCTGCGATCCAATCCAGTCGATCCATCGCTCTGATCGAAGATCCTTTGTACTTCGGAACGGATCCGAAATGGCCACAACAGGTCCATCGTCAAAAACTCTTATTGCATCGAGCCTCAATGCAGGTTTATGCCGAGCGACTGCGCAGCAAGGGGTTTAAAGTCATCCTCCAACGACATCACCAAGCTACAGATACAGCAGAACATCTCGAACTTTTGTGGGAGATTGGCTATCGATCCTTCCACTTGGCTGATCCAGTGGATGACCTTATAGAAAAAAGAGTTCGTCGCACAATAGAACGCATAGGTGGGAAAATTACATTTCATCCTACACCGATGTTCATAACACCAAAGTCAGTGATTGACGACCATTTTGATAACAAGAAAAAGCCAAATATGGCTTCTTTTTACACCATGCAACGCCGTCGCCTTAACTTGCTGCTGGACTGTCATGGTGCGCCACTCGGAGGACGTTGGAGCCTCGATGCTGATAATCGCAAGAAACTGCCGAAAGGGATTGTTGTTCCTGTAGAGCCAGGTCAAAACATCACATCTTTGTTGCTTCAACTTAGTCAACAACTTGAATCTGAGGATTTGCCAGGAATTGGTCGTGCCGATCACTTCAATTACCCGATTACGCACGAAGACGCAGAACGCTGGCTCGATCATTTTTTGGTCCACCGGCTCAAGCAATTTGGAACGTATGAAGATGCCATCAGCTGTCAACATCGTGTGATGTGGCATGGCGTACTCACGCCCATGCTGAATTGTGGCCTCTTAACGCCTCAGCAAGTACTCAATCGTACGCTTGACCGAGCCCAAGAAGGAGACGTTCCGTTGAACTCTCTCGAAGGATTCATTCGTCAAATTGTGGGCTGGCGTGAATTTATGGCAGTGATGTATGAGCGACACGGCATCGTGATGCGAAATAGTAATTACTGGAAATTTGCCAGTCAACCCATACCAAACGCCTTTTACTCAGCCTCCACCGGAATACCTCCAATTGATGATGCGATCCGACATGCTCTTGATCATGGCTGGTGCCATCATATTGAACGATTGATGTTGATTGGTAACATCATGCTTTTATGTGAATATCATCCTGACCAGGTTTATCGTTGGTTTATGGAATTATTTGTCGATGCCTATGATTGGGTGATGGTCCCTAACGTCTACGGGATGAGTCAGTTTGCCGATGGTGGCATCTTCACCACTAAACCATATCTATCTGGTTCAAATTACGTCCGAAAAATGTCCGATTACCGAAAAGGAGATTGGTGTGATATCTGGGACGGACTTTTTTGGAGTTTCATCAAACGTCATGAAAAAGTTTTCCGCAGTCAAGCTCGATTAGCGATGATGTCGCGCCATCTCGACCGCATGTCCGAAACGACCCTGTGCGGGCATCAGAGGCGAGCCGAGACATTTCTTGACGGGTTGGCTTGAGCGCTTCCTAGGGTCAACCAATCGCTGTCCATCGCCATGGCGTTGCCCCCCGAAGCTTATCTGTGGTTCAAGACCCTTCACATCGTTGGAGTCGTTGTCTGGTTTGCAGGTTTGTTCTATCTGGTGCGTCTGTTCATCTATCACGTGGAGACGGAAGAGTTGGAGCCCACCTTGCAGGGACCGTTTCGTGATCAGTACGCCTTAATGGAACGGCGCCTGGCCAACATCATCACCACCCCCGGGATGGTGGTTGCCGTCAGCATGGCGATTGGTCTGTTGATTTGTCAGCCCAGCTGGCTCAAGCAGGGATGGATGCACGCCAAACTCGCCTTTGTGGCGGGCCTTCTTGCCTATCACTGGCTTTGCTATCGCTTAATGGGCCAGTTGCAGCGAGCTGAATGCCAGTGGAGTGGACGTCAACTCCGAGCCTTAAATGAGCTGCCAACGCTTCTGCTTGTCCTTGTGGTGATGTTGGTTGTGTTCAAAAATCAATTCCCAACAGGTGCAGCGACCTGGTTCATGGTGGCTTTGGTGGTGTTTATGGCCGCGTCGATCCAGTTTTATGCCCGTTGGCGACGGCTCAGAAAAGAAGCCGCTGCGGGAGCTTGAGATGGTCTCAAGCCAACATCCCCTCACGGCTGTTCTTCAAGAGGTTGGTCCAGATAGCTGTCCAGGAGATCTCAACTTTCACTGCCACACCATTTGCAGTGACGGCAGTCTTGAACCACTCAGGTTGATCGAACAAGCCACAACCCGAGGGCTACGCCATCTGGCTGTGACCGATCACCACAGCTACCGCGCCTATCAACCCATGCGCGATTGGCTTGAGCAACGCCAGAAGGCTGGAGAGGAGGTACCAATGCTTTGGAGTGGCATGGAAATCAGTTGCTTGCTCCGCGGTTGTTTGGTCCACGTGCTCGCGCTTGGGTTCGAGCTGAATCATCCAGCCCTTAAGCCTTATAACTTTGGTGATGCCGCCACTGGGGAGGCCCTCCGCGCAGAGGCCGTGATTCAAGCGATCCACGAAGCGGGAGGTCTGGCGGTGTTGGCCCATCCCGGTCGCTACCGCTTAGGACACAAGGAACTGATTGCCGCCGCCGCCGACCTGGGCATTGATGGAGGCGAAGCGTGGTACGACTACGACATGCAGACCAGCTGGCGTCCAAGCCCGTTGATCTGTCAAGCGATCGATCTGCAACTGTTGAATCTTGGCCTTTTGCGTACGTGTGGCACCGATAGCCATGGAATTGACCTTGGTGGCCGCTAAGTTCATCACAATTCAGATCCGATCGGCATGGGCATTTTTGATCGACTGGCGAGCAAGGTAAAAGGGGGCTCAGGTCAAGCAGCCCAACCTCGGGTCAAAGGCCCGAAGAAGGACAAACCTGAGGCGTTTTTTCTGGACGCCGATTCCTCTTCCACCCTTGGCGATGTGGATTACATGAGGGAATCCAAGACCATCCGGCATACGTTCCCTGGCACCGCTGATTCCCCAGGCAATAAAGAACGGGTCACCGAAGTGGATGCCAAATCGGAACAGCTCACCAAACGAACGCAAGGTCTTGGTGGTGCTGTACAAATCGAGGACACACCCAATGTGACGGCAGGGGTACCAAAACCTGTCAAAAAAACATTTGTCACACAAGTCAGCCAAGCAGAGATGAAGCAGAGGCTGAAGGGCGCTGCCGTCACGGGGGTGAACAAGCCAGCCCCTGCTGGTGCAGCTCCAGTAGCTCGAAAAGAGACTCTCAAGCCCACGAAGCAAGAAGCTCCGATCAACAGTTATGGCGGAAGGCCCCCCGCAGGGTCTATTGATCCTTTTCGTCAGATGGTGCGAGATCTCAACAAATGAGATCGCCTCGCTCAATTCTTGCCTCGCTCTTGCTAATAAGATCTTGCAACAATATCAATTGTTGAGATCTTGCACTCTGCCATAAACCACGATTAGAAGCTTCTAATAACCGTTCGGCAATATCACGAAGAACCCAGGGGTTTTTAGTGTACAGAAATTCAACTGTTGAGGAATTGGACAGCCACTCTTCACATAGAGAGTTGTAGCACCAGTCTGGGACAAGGTCTGTCGCAGCGTCATAGGCAAACAAATAATCCACACTCGCTCCCATTTCAAAGGCACCTTTATAACCATGTTGTTTCATGCCATCAATCCAGCGAGGATTGAGCAAACGGCTCCGAACTACTTTGTCAAGTTCCCGTTCTAATCGGTGAATGCGAGGTCGTTCTCTGCGGGAGTGATCACCAAACCAAAGTTGTGGGCGTTTGCCTGAACTAAGTTCGACAGCTGCGGATAATCCGCCATGAAACTGGTAATAATCATCAGAATCAAGCAAGTCATGTTCACGATTATCTTGATTGTGAAGCACCACCTGAACATGTTTTAACGCCTCTTCCAGCCCCTTTCGATCAGCTTTAATGCCCTGATGTGCGTCGTAAGACCAACCGCTCCAGCAAAGATAGGCCTCACCGAGATCATCTCGACTCTCCCAACTACCGGAATCAATTAACGCCTGCAATCCAGCGCCGTAGGCCCCTGGTGCAGATCCAAAAATTCGTCCTTGCGGCCCCTTTTCTCTCCACAAACCAGCCAAAGGATTGATCTCGGCAGACTCATCCAATGTCGCCACAAGCTGCTGTGCTCGATCCACCCAGCTGACCAGCTGAGGAAAGGCATCACGAAACAAACCGGAGATACGGAGAACAACATCCACGCGCGGCCGGCCCAGCAATGAGATTGGTATGACCTCGAGATTCACCATCCGGCGCGTCGGACCATCCCAAACGGGTCGCACACCCAACAACGCCAGAAGCTGAGCGATGTCCTCACCGCCATTGCGCATCGTTGCCGTTCCCCAAACAGACAGTGCCAAATGCCGTAAGCATTCACCCTCCTCCAAAAGATGCAAATCCAGGAGTTGCTCGGCGGAACGTCGGCCCAAATCCCAGGCAGCCTCCGTTGGTAGGCCTCGAAGATCGACAGAGTAGAAATTGCGACCCGTCGGCAACACATCCGGTCGGCCACGACTTGGCGCTCCAGATGGTCCTGCCGCCAGCCTGCAACCGTTGACAACCCGATGAAACCCCTGTTGTTCAGCCTTGGCACAATCCTTTAATCGGGGCCACAACACCTTCTGAATCCTGATCAATGTGTTGTTGAGCGGCGGCTCATGGATCAGGCGTTCGAGTTCAGGATGAACGGCAGCCTTGCTGTGATCGAGTGGTTCCACTTGATCTTGCAAGAGCAAAAGGGCTTGATCTTCTAGCCAGGCGGTTCCGTCGCCAACTCGACGAACGCGATCCTGTCCAAGCGCGGCAAATCGCTCGATGTCATGGCTCGAGAGATGTTCACCGTCTTCCTGCTGCCAAGGGTCGAGCTCGAGCTTGAGCGCGAGGGCCATCGCCTGGGTCAAACCCGGCTCGTCCGCCAATGGCGGGCGAGCCAAAGCCAGCAACAATTCCAACTCAGCCTGCCGAGACGGTCGTTGGCCAAGCCGATGCAGTCCAGTCCGAATTTGTGACTCTTTCAATTCACACAAATAGGTTTCNGCCGCATCGAGACAAACGCCAAGTTGGTCGGGATCACGACGAAGCTGCTCATCTGTCGGCAATTCAGGCCAGCTCATCTCCCGAAGAGAGATCATGATCCGTTCTTCTAGAAGTGGTGCCCGCTCGCTGCCCATTTGGCGAGCATCCACCACTTCATCCAGAAGAGCTTCCAAACGTTGAAGCGGTCCATGCAGACCAGCGCGACCAAGGGGCGGCGTCAGATGGTCAAGAATGACGGCTTGGCCTCGGCGTTTGGCTTGTGACCCCTCGCCTGGGTCATTGACGATGAACGGATAAAGATGCGGCAACGCACCGAGAGCCAGGTGCGGACCGCAACCGCGGCTAAGACCGACCGCTTTACCTGGTAGCCACTCTGCACTGCCATGTTTTCCCACATGCACAACAAGCTGCGTGTGATGGACTCTTTTCAACCAGAGATATTGAGCTAAATAGCGATGGGGTGGAGGAAGATCAGGAGAGTGCAAATCAGCAATTTGATCGGGGTCATATCCCCGGTCAGGTTGAATCAGAACCACCACATGCCCAAACTGCAGACCATGAATCGGAAACCCTTCTCGTTCGAGATCGCAGGCTTTTTCNGGAGTTCCCCAACGGGTTTCGATGCGTTGACGAGCATCGATTGGAATCTCCTTCCACCAATTTAAATAATCACGAAGGCTCAAATGTGACAGCGGTTCGCGATTCACACTCTCCGCAGAATTCGTGCGCCCGCTCAACAAACGCTGCATCAATTCATCGCCATTTTGAGGACGTGGAAGCCCGCCAAGATCGTGACCTGAGTCCAAGAGCCATTCAAGAATGGCGACACAACTNGCTGGTGTATCTAAACCGACGCCATTGGCGAGGCGGCCATCTCGAACCGGATAATTGGCAAGCACAAGGGCGATCCGCCTCTGTTCAACCTGGGTGTGTCGAAGCTGAATCCAAGCAATGCAGTGCTCCACCAGCCAGTCGATTCCCTCAAGATCTGGACTTTGTTGAGGTAATGCTGTGGATAATTCACTCTGATCTGAACGCATCTCACGGAAACTGCAGGGGCGAGTGGTGATCCGTGCATCCAGCTCCGGCATCACAACTTGCAAGGAGAGATCCAGAGGATCAAGGCCATTACTGCTCTNGCTCCAACGCTNTCGCGTGCGTGAACTGCTCAGCATTTGCAATACAGGTCGATCCAGCCGCTCCCAGAGCGGACTGCCCAATCCGGCCTCTTCACTACTGACAGAGGCAAACGATGTTCCTGTGATCACGACATCGACCTGTTCAGCCTGATACAGATCAGCCACGCCAGCTTGAACAGCCTGATCGCGCAAGCTGCTCACCCAAAGCAATCGCGGACACAATCCCCGCTGCCGCAATGCGGAAACCACTGCTTCTGCAAGTTGAAAATCGCCAGCCTGCAGCAAGGCCCGATACAACACGACGCCAACTTTGGAGCCTTCCTCATCACGCCAATCCCATGGCATTGGATCGGGGAGCGGCCGAATAGTCACAGCCGATGGAGTTGACTCTGCACCGCTCAGCAGAACATCGAGGTGCAGCAGCAACTCGGCCATGTTCTCGACCCCACCCTCCCGTAGAAGTAAGGCGAACCGATCGGCTAGGTCACTGGAAATCGAGCCAAGACTATGGAGCACAGGGCTCTGATCACTCGTGCCGGCCAGAACAATCAGATGACGCTGTTCAGCGGAGTGCTGCCAACGCTGCAGTTGTTCCAGGCCGTAGCTCCAGTGTCCACGGCCACCAAGCAGCCTGACAACCACGATTTGAGCCGCGCATGCCGTGCTGCTCAAATAATGATCAACTTGAGCTGGGTGAGCCAAGCTGCTGAGATTAAGAGCTCGGATCTTGTTCCGCCACGACTGAAGTGGCGGGGTATCGAGACAATGGGCGAGTGTGCTGAGGTCGGTGCCGGCGCTAGAGAGCAGCAACACGTCAGCAGGCGGTTGCTCGATGAGCACCACATCCTCTGGAGGGTCAAGCCCTGGGCAACTGGCGAGGCGGTGCATGACGCCATTCTCCCCATCACTGGTCTGGCTTGACGGACACACCTGCCAATAACAGCTTGCCGAACCCGGCTTGCTGAGGGCTCTCTGAACTGTTTCGAGCTTGGTTGTTGCTTTGGAAGCACCTCGTCATCTAGAAGCACCTCGTCATCATCAATATCAAAACCCTGTTTGTTGATGGTTTGGTGATTGATGACTTGTCCGGTCACACTCGGATCATGGAAAGGAGGGGTTGGCGGATGGGTTTTCGTCGTTCCAATCAAAGGAATGCTTGCTTGAAGACTTTGTATTCACTTTTAGGGGATTGTTGTGGGCATTTGTAACATTTTTTTGACGAGGCTTCTGCTCTTTGGGCCTTCTACCAGTTGATCAATTCCTCATTCGATACCCATGATCGATTGGCGTAAAGCTTTGATTTCAAAGCTTTAAGCTCAAATGAACTGATTTGTAGTATTGTTAAGAAAATAAATGGACCTCGATGGCCCTTGTCCGCCAAGCAGCAGGATCTACATCTTCAAGTTCAATTGCTAAGGCTTATCGGGCTTCTATTTTTGGGTATGCATCAAAAACCTACGCCGTAGTCACAAAAAATCAAACAGCTCAGACCACAGGAGGGTTTGTTGTTGTTGACCTCTCTGATCCAACCAGCCCAACCGTCGTTTCAGAGAAAACTGATCTACAGACCGGCGATAACGACAACCCTGCCAGCAACTGGGAATTATTGAATGGCTCATTTGATGTTGCAACGGCGATTGTTGACTCCGTCCCCTATGCCGTTATTTCTCAGAACCTTGGAGGAGGTGGCAGCACGGGTGGAATCACGATTGTCAAGCTAACAAACAACGCTGGAAACATCACGGCCACATCACCCAGCGTGGTTCGGCAAATCCAGGATGCAAATACTTCATTTCATGGCTCGAAAAAAACACACTTCAAAAATGCGAGAGGCCTTTCTCTTCAAGAGTTGAATGGCACAACGTATTTATTTACAACCGGTAGTCGCAATACTGACGACAAAGGATTTCTGCAAGTTTATGACTTCGATAATCTCATTGATGGAAATAATGGAAACGACGCATCTGCACTGGTCTCCGAGATTGTTGATAGTACTCCCGAGAGATTGGGCGAGGCTTGGGACATCAAAACATTCTCTGAGGGTGGTAAGGCCTATGCTCTTGTTACATCTCAAGAAGCTGAAAATGTTTCCTGCGGAATTTCAACATTTCATCAGCCCTTTGAATTTAATCCTTCAGCAAATTCACTTCAAAAAGTAAAAGCTCCAAATTGTTGGCCTGGTCGAGTCACTTCAGGCGTTGCTATTGGAACCTTAGGTGCGAAGCGGTATGTGGCTGTTGTCTCAAAAGATGATGAGCCCGGTCACACAGCAGCCCAGCCTGCCCTTGCAATTTATGACTACACG
>NZVB01000072.1 GCA_002701375.1 Cyanobium sp. NAT70
GTCGCCACCGCCACCGTCGCCACCGCCACCGTCGCCACCGCCACCGTCGCCACCGCCACCGTCGCCGTCGCCGCCCTCACCGTCGCCGTCGCCGCCCTCGCCCTCGCCGCCCCCGCCGTCGCCCTCGCCGCCCCCGCCCTCGCCGCCGCCACCGTCTCCACCTCCGCCGTCGCCGTCGCCACCGCCGCCGTCGCCGCCCCCGCCCTCGCCGCCCCCGCCCTCGCCGTCGCCGCCTCTTCCGTCTCCTGTCCGTGCCGCCGACTGCCAAAATCCAAACTGTGCTTCCGTCTGGGGAAGACAGTCGAGCAACGGCTATACATGTGGCGAGAACATCGTGTGGCTNGTCGAACAACANGAATGGACGGCNNTGGATGCGTGCNAACTGGTCGCCGTNNCGCAGGACGAGACGAACGCTGCGTGCGGCGGGTGCGGTCCAATCACCGANCCGTCCCCGCCGTCCGTCCCGAACCAGGTGTGCGACAACCACGTCGGCGTCTGCGTCGTCAACGCCGTCTCCCGTATCGGCGACGCACGNCCCTCGTCCGCGCAGGGAGGAGAATGTTGCGCGCTCTGCCGTTCCGAGCCGACGTGCCAGACCTATCAATTCTTTCAGGACCACTGCTGGCTCTTCACGAACACGAAGACGTGCGAACAGAGCGATACCACNCCNTCNGTGGACACGTTCGACCTTCTACGGGCTCCNTTNCCTCCTCCCTCGCCCGCTCCTCCCCAAGCCCCGCCGTCCCCGCCCACGACGCCCCCTCCGCCGTCGCCGCCGCCGTGCCCGCCGCCGTCTCCGCCCCCGCCGTCGGCTCCGTCGCCGCCGCCCACGCCGCCACCGCCGCCCATGCCGCCATGGCTCGGCTTGGAACACACCGATTGCGTGCTTGATCCCGGCTATGATATNGTGCTGGCGTCGGATCTCGTCTGCACGAGTTCGCTCCGCGTTCGAGGCACCCTGCGCATCGATTCGGGAGTGACCGTCACCGCGCCCCGGATCGAGGTNTTTGCGAGCGGGAAGCTNCTNNTNGGTACGGCGGCGTCGCCCGCGTCGGGCGTGACCATCGTGCTCACGCACGACGTCTGCGCGGACATCAAANCCTGCAANCACGGCGAGCTCGTCAGCTACGGCGGCGTCGTCGAGATGTACGGCACGCCGACGACGCCGTGGGCGTCGCTGACGAGCACGGCCAACTCGGGACAGGATGTCATTCACGTCGACGCGTGCACCGGATGGAAGAGCGGCGACGCCATTTTCGTCACGCCGTCTCTTGACGACTCGTTTGAGAGCAAAGAGTACGNGATTCTGTCGGTCGACAGCGGGTGCGCGGTGACGCTCACGACGCCGCTCGCTAACGCACACACCGTCGTCCCCGCGACGGGAGAGACCCCTAGCTTGCGTCCCGAGGTTGGGCACCTCACGCGCAGCGTGCTCATCACAGGGGCGATGCACTGGAAGGACGATACGAAGAAGGTTCAGGGCGGGCANGGCATCACCACAATGCAGATGGTGGACGCGGAGGATTCGTACATGCACATGGANTACGTGCGCGTNGAAAACTGCGGCCGNATGCGGATGGGNGGCTACTGCCTGCATTTTCACCTGGTCGGAGAGTGCCCGCGATGCAAATTCATCGGCAATGCCGTCACGAACGGCGTGAACAAGGGGATCACCGTGCACGGCACGCACAGGGCGACCGTGGAGCGCAACGTCGTCTACGACCTGCGCGGGGCGAGCATCTACATTGAGGACGGGAACGAGTATGACAACCTGATAAGAGAAAATCTGTTGGTTTGCCCGACGCTCTCGCACCAGGCTCCCGTCAACGGCCACGCGGGCGAAGCGATCGTGAACTCCGACCCGACGACGAGCGTGTGCGACACGCCGGCGTGGGTCTCCGTGCCGGCGTACTCGTCTCCGGGGCGCGACGCCATCGCGTCCGTCGGCTCGCGGCAGATCTGCGAGCACGAGGCGCGGGCGATGGGCGTCGGCTGGGACGAGACCTCGCCCTTCGGAGCGGGCGTCTGCGTCAAGCGTGCCGACGGCACGATGGCGTGGACGTCCACGAAGAGCGCCGCGGACTTTCTGGTCTGCCTGGAGGCGACCGGCAAGGACGGGCGCGGCTTCCGCTGCATGCTCTACGGAATCAAAGAGCACTCCGATTCGGATTGGAGCGAGCAGGCCGCCATCTACTCGCTAGCAGCAAGCAACCACTTTGAGGGCAACCACGTGAGCGGCCACGAGAACGCGCTGTACGTGAACCACCAAGGGTCGCGGAACTACGGCATGGGCGCGGCCGAAGGCCGCGTCTGCCTGCTTGCGATGCCGTTNGGACGCGTCGNCGGCAACGTGTTNCATCACAACGCAGGCTTCGGGTTCTACGTGAACGTGGCGTTCCCGTCGGACGTCGAGACCGACGCCGACGGCTTCGTCGAGGACTGGGAGACCTGTCTCCCCTTNCGCGAGTNTCGCGACAACTCGAAGCAGTACGTGGTGGAGGACCACCTCGAGTTTCGGAACGATTTCGCCGCCGGCGGCTACGATCTTGGGAGCCTCACGTTCCGACGGTACACATCGATCCGGAACAATAAGGGAATCTATTTGAAGACGTACCACCGCGGGAGCGCCGTGACGAACCCGTTTTGCGACAGCTGCGTCTTCGTCGACTCCGACGTGCAGGGTCCTGGCGGTTCGGCTGCCATCTCCTTCCCGGCAAACACCTTCATCCGAACGAACCTCGAGGTGAACCACCACTGCGGCCTGACCTTCGAGGCCACGGGCGGGCTGTGTGCGAGCCACTACGACTTCACGGACGTCGAATTGCCGCCGCCCTCGAGCGGAGGGCTGCTCGGCGTTCGCGACGGCGCCGGCGCCGGCATGCAGAGCTCTGTGCTCGTGATGTTCCTCGACGTGACGCTGCTTCGGCAGCACGCGCTCGGGCGCGTCGCCGGGCTCGACGCGGCCGAACGGAGTGCGTGCGGGGGCCGGGACGCGGCCTTCCACGCGGTGGCGCCGCAGACCGCCGCCTACTGGGTCGCGTGCCCAGCCGGGTACGACCTGCGCATCATTCGGATCTACAGCCCGGACCGCGGCGACCTGCGCGTGGAGCACGCGGGCGGCGCCGACATCGTCGTTCCCTACCACTCCGTCAGCAAGGGCAACTATTTCCACGCGGACGGATCGTTGCGATACGTGCAGCAGGAGAAGTTCGTCTACGTCGGAAGCCCGAGCCTGGCGCGCGGTCGTGGCTACACGTTTCTCGTCCGTGGCGGCTCCGCCATCAGCATCACCGCCGGGCCGGCGCTGCAGCCGAGCGACTCCCTCGTCTACGACGAGCTCTTTGTGCTCGAGTACTCCGACCACGGACTGCCCGAGACGTCGGTCACGATCACGCTGAGCATCGACGGCGAGCTCGTCGCCGACGGCGTCGCGGTCTCGTCGGCGCACGACCGCACCCACATCACGCCCTACGGGCCGCTGCTTCCAAAGAGCGGCGCGATCCCGTACGAGCGCGTCTCGTACCCGTTCGCGAGCTTCTGGAGCGACAGTCCGCTCTCGCGGATCCAGACCAACTGCGACACGGCGTACTGCTTCAGCTCCACGGCGCTCGGCGCCGTGCGCGACGCGACGTGCCTGGTGTCGCCCCAGCTCGGCTGCGGCGTGCTTGGCCAGAGCTGCTGCCGCGAGGAGCTCGTCCGACACGACGGGAACGAGTACACGGTGTGCGCGGGCGAGAGCGCCACCGTGCTGTGGACGGGGTATCACAACATCGTCGAGGTGACGCAGGCCCAGTACACCGCACGACGCGGGTCCTGCACGCTTCCGGCGCAGCTCTCGCCGCCCCTTTCGGAAGTGCGGAGTCAAAACGATCGCGAAACTCTTTCGAGTTTGGGCGCGTCCCNCGGGTCGCGCCGCTACTTCGTCTGCTCTCTGCCCGGGCACTGCCTGGCGACGTTCACGACGGCCTGTCCGTGAACGTCGTCATCCGACACAGAACTAGAGAAGACGATCGTTTTATTTTTTTTTTTAAAAAAAAATAGAATACGAGCGAGCATGGCGGCTCACCGGCAGTGGTAACGCGCGCCCTTCGCCGAACCACACGGCGCGCCGCACGTCGCGCACGGGAACGATACGACCGGTGCGGGCCTCTTGATCTCGTCGGGAACGCGGTGTTTCGAAAGCTGCTCCCTCACGTGCTCCTCGCCCGGCACGGCGCCGTCGAGCTCGACGATGATGAACGCGGCCGCCAGCGTCTCCACGCGCGGCCGCTTGAGGTCTCTCCGCTCGACGAGATCCACGACGCGCCGCGTGCTCATCTCAGGAAGATTCGAATAAACCGCCCAGTGTGCGACGTCCGCCGCGATGGAGCGGCGCCGCCGGGCTCGCTTCTCCTCCGGGGAGTCGTCGCTCACGATGGCCCGAGCGCGCGAGTACGACGCGACCCGTTTCCCCGATGCGCCGGTCNCGTCGTCGGCCTCCGGCGGCGTCCACGAGGAGGTGATGACGCCCTGCACCACGCCGCAGGACGCGCACACGATACNNCCCTCACGTTCGTCGCGCTCGAGGTAGCCTGCGCAGTGTCGACACGACGAGGCGTGATTCGGCACGCCGGCGGGGACGACTCGCCGTGCGTCGTCCGTCTCCGCCGGCGCGGGCCGCGGCGGCGCGAGGAGCACGAGCATCTCCTCGTGCACCTCCTCGGGCTCGACGCCCATCGCTCGGCAGATCGGAGAGTTCGTCAGAAGCGTGCGTATGGTGCAGAGCGGAAGCAAGGGTTTCGTTTCTTGAGGGGCCGCTGCCTGGGTGAGTCGCGCGCGCTTTATGCGGCTGGACAAGCACATTTGCGCGCGGCCCGGCACAGACGGCCGCCGCGCGCCGCGAAGACTGATGCTGAATTTTTTTTTTTTTTTGGTGCACGTGCGTCACATGGGCCGACAATTGCGGCCGCGGAGTTGCGAATCTAAGAGGCGTAGAGAAAAAAAAAATCACAGCGACAAAAAAAAAAAAAACTGTCGCATGGAGGCCTGCGCAAAGCTCTTAGGCGTTTTCGGTGCTCCGTTTTGCGCCGAGAGGTCCTCCGTCTGCGTCGGCAAGAATCCCTTCCGACACGCGGCTACGATTACTCTGGTCGCCGGCGGGATCGTCGTCGCGTGCGTGCTCGCAGCCGTGGCGTTCGCAACGGGCTTTGAGTTCAGGTCGTTCGGCGTCTCGCCCTTTGTCGTCGCCGTCGTCGCCGCGTCTCTGGTCGCGGCGGTGGCCCTCGTGCATTACGTGCCCGCGAAGTCGAGCGCCTCTTGGTGCCGCGAGGTTGAGCTCTGCGACTGTCTGGTGCGCAACTCAAAGATGGAACCGCCGCAGGCCGCCGCCGTCGCGCTGGCGGCGAGAAATTCTCAACGGTGAGTCGGCGTATGCGATCCGCTCCCTCTCCCCTTTTTTTTTCTCATCGATACTGTTGTGAAAAGAGGAAGGGATGCGAATCTCCGAAACCGCACTGTGTCTCTTCGTGGCGATCACGACCCTCTCCGTGGTCACGCGGTTGTCTGTCGCCAGCCCGCCGTCGCGCGTCGAGGAGGTGGCGGCCGGCCTCGTGCGGCGCTCGTCGGAGCAGTTCCAGCTCGCCTCCAGGGCGTCCTCCGCGCTCATACGCATGCAGCGCCTCGCGTCTGCCCAGGCGACACTCCAGGCCGCTCGAGAGCTGGTTCCGGACGCGACTCTCGAGCGCCTCACTGGGAACGACGTCGCCGCAGACGCACGTCGTCATGTCAAGGCACTCTCCCGCGAGCACGCCCGCCATACGGACAAGGCATCATAGGCGTGCCAATTTTTTTTCATCACCCCTTAAGGGGAAAAAGCGGGAGAGGGCTTCGATATTCCCATTAATGATGCTCTGGTCGTTTCTAGCCCCTTTTGCACGTCATTGCAGTCTGGGCGAAACGGTCTGCGCTCTGGACGTCCCTCGAGATTTCAGCGAGAGCCTCTGCGCCGTCCACGACGCGTGCGCGTCAAGCGAGGCGTCGCAGGCGTGCTCCTCTCAGGACAGCGTGTGCCCGTGGTCGATCCCGATCTGGAGCATCGCCGCGCACGTCCGGAGCACCAACGGCACGACGGTCCATCTGTTGGAGAGCCTGCACCGTTTCGCGCAGGATATGCGTGGGCCGTTTTCGAACGGGGTCTGCGAGGACGCGGACGGGCTCGCCGCCGCCTCGAGATTGTACACGCAATTCGTCTCGGGCGCGCCCGATCTCTTGATGAAGCGAACGCCGCTCTGCCGAACGGAGGGCGACATCGGATGCCAGGCGATCCGCATTCGGGGCTGCCGGCGTGGTTGCGACTGCATGGACTGTGGCCGGAGCGGGTGCGACGAATTCGACGAGACGTACCTTCCCGAATACACCATCCCCCCGCCGCCGTCCGCCCCGCCCCTTGCGCCGCCTGACGACGTCGGCAGCGGCAGCGGGAGCGGCGAGGTCGGCAGCGGCAGCGGCGAGGGCGGCAGCGGCAGCGGCGAGGTCGGCAGCGGGAGCGTCGACGACGCGGACGCAGACAGCCTGGTCTACGAATGGGGCGCGCGCTATGTATTCGACGATAGCACCGCGTACCCTCTACGTTGGCTGGCGCGTCCCGTGGACGGCGCCTACGCGGACCCCGACATGATCGTCTTCATCGTGGACACGCCGCTCCCTCTCGCCGCGCTGAATGCTACCGCCGACCGCGTCATGACGACGAGTGCCTGCGACGATGTCTTGGTAAGGAATCGCGAGTGGTTTCCCGTGACGTCTGCGGCGGGGACGTGTCTCCGTCTCGTGTTTCCGCAAACGCAGAACTTCTCTGCGTACCTCTCTCCTCCTAGCAGCGCCTCGATTCTGATATTCACGGCGCACATGCCCAACGAGTTCGCTGGCCACCGTGAGCCCTTCCTCGTCGACGCGAACGGCGGAGCGCTCATCCCGGTCGAGGTGGACATCCGCCTGCACGCACACCCGCCCCACGTGCCCGCTCCGTCGCCACCGGCAAGCGACCACGACCACGGCGACGACGTGGACGACGGCCACGACCACGGCGACGACGTGGACGACGGCCACGACCACGGCGTCGACGACGGCCACGACCACGGCGACGACGTGGACGACGGCCACGATCACGGCGACGACGTGGACGACGGCCACGACCACGGCGTCGACGACGGCCACGACCACGGTGACGGCGAGCACGACCACGGCGGAGGCCACCTGGACATCTTCAGCATCCCGTGGTCGCAGTTGGACGCCACGCAGCGTGCCGCGGCGCAGCTCCTGGGCTTCTCGTCGTCCACGTGGCCGGGAGGCGCGCGGCGCCTGTCGGCGCCAGGGCGCCGGCTGCACGTGCTCCCCGCCGGCGACGTGGAGCTCGAGCTCCCCAGCCTGAGCTCTGTCGCCGACGTGGTGCACGCCGTCGAGCGCGTGCAGCACCTCCTCTTCCAGCACGCGGACGAGACCATCCTCTTTCGTTTGCCGCCGCTCCTCGACGTCCTCGTGCGCGGCCACGACCCGTCGTCGGGCACGTTCGACCCAGGCGTCTTCGACCAGACGTACACGCGCGAGCTCATGGCGCGCACCGGCGGCGTCGTCACCCCCGCGCAGGACGCAGAGCACTCGCACCCAGACCACGTGCACGTCGACGGCGTCGTCATCGGAGATGCCGAGCCGCACGACCACGCGAGCGGCGAGCACGGAGACCACGACCACGCGAGCGGTGAGCACTTGCACAGTGACGGGATGATCGTGCACGCAGGCGGGACCGTCGTCGGGGACCACTACCACCTCAACGGCGTGGCCATCGTGCGCACACCGCCGGACGCCCTCGCGCCCCGAACCGACAACGAGACCAACTGGCTGCTCGCGACGCGCGGCACGAACGCGTCCGCCGCCACGCAAGACGCGTGCTTCTGCGACGAGGAGATGATCGTGCGTAGCCCGAGGAGCCGCCCTATGCGGGTGGAAAGCGCGTACCGACGGTGTCGCGACGGCGAGGGCTACGGCGCGTGCTTTGAGTCGGACGGCGACGCGACGCCGTACCTCGGCATGCGCGACGACGAGCGCATCAGCGGCTCGGAGAGCGTGCTTGTGCGTATGCCGAGGCCGAGGCCGTCGTCCGGAGTGCGCGTGCGCACCGGCGGACGCGCCGTCGTCGTCGAGGTCACGTCCACTCGTGGAGTGCAGACTGTCTTCCACGGCGTCCCGACGGGGGACATCCTCTTCTCGCCGCGCGACGTCGAGTCCGTGCGCGTCACGCCCATCCCAGACGACGAGCCGGGGAGCGGGCTCGACGAGCCGGGGAGCGGCGAGTGGCAGTCCGGCGCTCTCGTGCACGGATCCCGTCAGCTGTCGCACTACGACGCGACGACGGGCGTCGGGGTCATCGGGTTGCTTCCTTACGAGCTCTTCAAAAGCCAGGAAGTACTGTGTTCTCTGTACTATAACAGCATGTGCGAATCAGATCCATACGCCATTGCGCTCTCCGCAGACGGGAATACTATGATAGTGGGGTCGCCGTCCTGTGGAAGAATAAATGTATTTAACAGCGCGACGGATAACTGCTGGAGCCCAGGACCACACAAGACAGAGTCGTCGTGCACCCGTTTCGGGAAATCAGTGGCGACGAGCGCGAACGCCGAAATCGTGCTCGTGACTGGCGACTCGGGCTGCGTGCGCGTATTCGACACGGGCACACAGGACTTAGTGACACTCGACGCTCCGAATCCTCTCGATGAGCACTTTGGGAGCGAGTCGTGCCTCAGCGAGGACGGTCACCTCGCCATCGTCTACCGCGGACAGGGCAGGTACTACTCGTACTACTACGATTCCGGCTGGCAGACTCCTCCGTGCGACGATCTAGAGACGTCGTGGGAAGAGGGCGGGGACGACCGCGGAGGGCGCTACCACACGCTAAGCTGCAGCGCAGACCTGAGTCGCATCGTGATTAAAAACGAGGTCTGGGAGAGACAAGGGGCTGGGTGCGGGTACTTCCGCGCCCAGGTCCTGCAGCCGCCCGCTCCGCCTCCGCCGCCGGCGCCGCCGCCGACGCCGCCCCCGCCGTCGCCGCCGTCGGACGATTTCATTATGAATTCTCTGCATCCTGACTTCTTCCCAAGGCCTGTAAATACGAATGCGCATGACCTCGACCTGACGCTGCGCTACGCACTGGGATTGAAGCTTGATTGGCATACCGAGTACGAGATCAACGGAAACACGCACAACTGGTTCCATTACCCATGCGAAACCCTCAGGTACGATGGGAATGCCGACGGGAACCGCGGGATGTGCTCGATCGACGTCTCAGAGTTCGCCCATGTCTTCAGGAGCGCGGATGACGTTACAAATCAGGATGTATCGTACCCGGAAATGGTAGCCCTCCAGAGGTACGCATTCGGATCGTACTGCCTGTCGCACGATTGGTGTATGGGCGTGCAGTGTAACATCATAGAGGGAGCCTACGGGGCTGGGAGGTACGTGTGTGCCGCGCTCCTCGACCAAACCATAGACCTATATAATGCGATATTCGCCAGGGAACATTTTGGCTCATCACTTACGTTCCGTCCATCTGTCACGACGCACAAATATTACTATCACATCGAGCGCCACCTGTATTACGAAGCATCGCACGATGTTTTCAAGGCTATGATGTGGACGGTGTCGTCGATGATGCAGCACGAGCGCCTGAGAGCAGGAGGACTTGAGGGCGCTATGAACGTGGATCTCCGCGGCACGTACGGTGTGAACAATAATTATGCGGTCGGAAATTTCGGCTACGAGACAGGCACCGTTGGCGAGTGGACGAACAACGTAGAGCCATGGGGTCCCGACATCATGGCGACCCACAGCATCAACGACCGCGATGAACAGGGCCTCAGACACCCAGACGGAGACCACCTGTTTGTGCCGTTGCATGAATTGAAAGCCATGGTGCTTCGACCGTACGGTATGGCGCCATTTTTTGAAAATTGGGGCTGCTACATGTGGCACAGCGTGTGCTTTTTTAATCGCGACAGCACACCGGTCGTTGGTGAACCAGGTAACGATGTAGGCACCCAAAGACCTCAACGAACGTGTGAAAATTTCTATTTCTACAGCGGATATTCGCACTGGTGCTACGGCCACGACCCTGGCCGCCGCCTGGCAGCTGTGACGAATTCGACGCCCGCGTCGTCGCCACTCCTGCCTCCGCCGTCGTCGTCACTGGGTGACGTAGCAGGCGCTTCATTTGCCTCGTCAGGAGCAGACGAGGCTCCGCCGCCGTCGCACCGCCGCCTCGCCTGGGTCAGCAACTACGAGCGATATGAGAATGTGAATTGCGGCTCTTTCTATACCGGATCAATCGGTTGGACCAGAGTCAACAGGCGTGAGGACTTGTCGTCCGCCGCGGAGTGCGCCCAAGACTGTGACGGCTCGTCTCAATGCAATGCTTTCGTGTATAGAGACGGAATAGACTGCGAGTTGATCAAGGTAACGTACACGGGGACCGGCAGGTGCCGAAAGAATGAGAACGGGGCCGATACGTACTTTTCGCTGCAGCTCTTTCCCGACCTGTTCACCCTGCGTCTTTCAGGTTTTCAATGGAGAAACAACTATTACTCTCCGTACTGGGGGATGCAGCAGGAAGGGTTTCTCAGATTGAGTAACGTCCAGGACTTAGCAGACATGTACTTTCCATATCTGACCGTCGTGTTTCGGATGGAGAACACGGACAAGAACCGCATCATCCTCGTCAACGAACCGCACGAAGGCTTTGGCGGCGGCTGCATGGGTTTCGGCACGTTGAGCGGAGGCGACTGGAGGCACACTGTGATCCACCCGCTTTCAGACAATGGCGAGTACCACACCGACTGCTACGACGTCACGGAGATTCCCGAGGTCGGCGCTAGCGGCATGATTCGCGTGAGCCCTGGACCGTACGCAGGAAGTAGTAATGGGCGAGGGTACTATGACTCGGATGTAGCCGTCTTCAACATCGGCCGCGGCACCGGCTACGGAAACGAGATTGGCGGCGAGGTACATTCAAATACATGGGATCTGGAACAGACACGCGAGGCGTACGTGGGCGTCGCGGGCGCCACCCCGCCCCTGCTCCCACCGCCGTCGCCGCCCCGTCCTCCGGGGCCACCCCCTGCCTTCCTGATCTCGCTTCCGTTCCGGGCGTGCATCTCGGGAGACGGGAACTCCATCGCCCTCGCGCACGCCCACGACGACTCGGTGCACGACAACAACGTCGTGACGTACACGCGACGCGGCTTCGCGTTTGAGCTCGACGCGGCGCCGTTCACCCTGAGCCAGGACGACGGGATGAATGGCTTCTTCGGCGAGGCGTGCCGCCTCTCGCATGACGGGCGCGTCCTCGTCGTCGGCGCCCCTATCCGGACGCGCGCGCCGGAGCCAAGGGAGCGGGCCGTAACGCCGTCGATGTACGTTTACCGACGCGACGCCGTCGACGACGACGGGTGGGTGAAGGACAGCCGGATCGATGGCTGGTATAATGACGGCGATGACGCATTTGGAGAGGTGTTCGACCTGGCGTCCTTCATAGACAGCAACAAACGCTTCCGCCTCGTGACGCCGCGAACCCCAGCGGATGGCGTCACCACGTACGATCTCGCCGGCTCGGAGGAAGGCGTGCTCGGCTTCTCTGCAAACGGCCTCGTGAGCAGCGCCCAGGACGTCGACGAATGGAAGGCACTTGATTCCAGGAGTCCGTGGAGCTTTCGCTTCACGATCATACCGCCTACTACACCCAGTGCTGTGGATTTCCTCGTCATTTGCGCGGTCACGTCATGGTCTGGTGACAATTGCAGGTTCTCTGCACACAGTATGCGTGTGATGCTGACGGCCGGGAACGAGATCAAGGTCAGATGGACACGCGGCGCTGGATTATTTTCCGACGTCGTTACGTCGTCTACGCTGTCAGGAGCACACGATATCGTGATTTCGTACTCAAACACCCTCGGGTTCTCTGTTCAGGTGCGTTCCGACCAGACTTCCAACCAGACGCCGAAATTCGAGTACCGCAACGAATGGACGACGGGGGCGAACGTTGTCTCGTCGTGGCCCGCCGATGGAACGCAGCGGTACGTGATGCTGTATGGCGACAATGTGAGAGAGGATGGCGGTGACCTGCGCGATGTCTACTTCTACAAGGGCGAGGCCAAGTGCACCCTTGACGACCCTCCATACTGCGACCCACAGACCTACCCTCCGCCCTCGCCGCCGCCGCCCTCGCCGCCGCCGCCCCCGCCGTCGCCACCGCCGCCGTCGCCGCCTCCGCCGTCGCCCTCGCCGCCGCCGCCCTCGCCGCCGCCGCCCTCGCCACCCCCAGCCCAGCCCGGCGCCATGTACCGCTCCGTGGTCGCCACCACCTTCACCGTGGCAGGTACAGTCGACTCCTTCGACCAAAATGCATTCATGAACGCCCTCAGAACGCTCTTTCCC
>NZVB01000073.1 GCA_002701375.1 Cyanobium sp. NAT70
CTCAAGCGCCAGATGTTTTTGACTTTAGTGGCAGCGATAAAGATTATCTTTTCAAGCTTGCCGGTGTTTCCAACCGGTTGCGTGGTGGTAGCGGTCGCGATTTGGTTGATGCAACTGAATCTGATCTTGATTCGATCTTTACAGGTGATGGTCTGGATGTTGTTAAAGATGGTTTAGGCACAACTTATTTTGATTTAGGTTCTGGTGACGATCGCGTCATTTTGAAAAATGGTGGTGTAAAAACTGTGCTGACGGGTGAGGGTTCGGATCGCATCAAGATCAGATCGATTAAGAATGATTCTGAGCTTTTGGCTTCGGTGAATGATTTTGTACCTGGGGAGGATTCGATTCAGTCATCTGAAAAGTTGAAATGTTCGCTTGGCTCTTTGAGTCGAGGCCGATTTGTTCAATGTGGTTCATCAGATGATTCTTCGGTTTCGATTGGTCTGTTAATGGATGCTGAAAGTTCTTTGCGCGATAAACGCTTGTCCTTAGGCCTTGCTTTAATGGATCATGGGATTGTGAGTCAGATGAAAAAAGGTAAGGTGATGAAAAATATAAATTTTGAAAATGTTGATCAATACCTTGAAAGGGTTCAAGGTATGGCGCGCAAAAATTTTCTTAAAAATGGCATCTTTGATCACACTATTTATGACCAGCCAAGTCGTCAAATCTTTACGGACAATGCGGCTTCGCTGATGAAGACATTTCTGCCGAAGCTTTCTTCTCAAAGGTTGAAGACTGCTGCCAAACGTTTTTATAAGTCTGAAACCACTGATCAAGAGAAGACTTTCGGGAATATTGACTTGCTCCGAAAAACTGGGTCGGCTTTACTTTCAATGCTGGATAGGTTTAAGGCTCGTTATGAAAATGGCGATTTTGACGTGATCGAGGAATCTGGATCGCGAGAGGATTCTTCGGGTCAGCAATTGGGATCGGTGAATGATTCTTCGCGTGCTGAAGAGCCGGATATTTCAACTACGATTGAAAATGCTTCCAGCCTTGATGTCATTAAAGCGATTGTTGAGCATTCACTACCAAGAGGTAGCTCCTTGTCTGAAGTATCTTTTTATGGATCGTCTTCGGACGATCGTTTGACTGGTAATTCAATTTCAAACATCATCTCTGGCGGTGCGGGTGATGATACATTGTTTGGAGGTGGGGGAGATGACTTTTTGATTGGAGGCTCTGGTGCAGATACATTCAGAATCTCGTCTGGCAAGGATATAATTGTTGATTTTGAAAAAGATATTGATTTGATTGATGCCAAGGGTTTGTCCTATGGCCAAGACTTTACCCTCGAAGAGTTTGTCGGCCCAACTGGTCTTGTGGGTGTCAAAATTATTGCTGATTCTGTTGAGTCAAGTGTTTGAATTTCGCCGCATATATGTGCTGTTTTGAGATCGCTGGCGATGAATGTAAGTTTTTGTTTTTAGCCTTGTCTCCATGTCTTGTTTCGGGTGAAATGTTTTTCTCAGTACTTTGAGGATGCCATCCTCAGGATTGCGTTTAATCCGTCCGCGCCTTCATGTCAGTTGTTTCCAGGCTTTTTCGCGCTAGGCGCTGATCAGCGGCAGGACGGTTTGTCTCCCTTCCATCCCGCCATGGAGCGGGCGACCGGAGAGCAGACCAGGCGCCGCGCAGGCGCAAGCGCTGGGTTCAACTGCCGGGAGCTGAATGGCGGCAGGGGGCGACTGCGCAGCCATGCGCCCCAGCGGAATTCGTGATAAGGGATTTGAGGCTCTGGTTTGATCGCTCCTTCCTTCTTCAGCTTCCATACCAAGCTTCGGTAGGGATCGTCTTCTAGATCCATTAATGACTGAGGCAAATCTTTGGTTGCTCGCGGGCCTTGACCTCTGCCGTCATAAAGATAAAGCCAGCCTTGTTGCTGAAGGAAACCAAGCACCTCTGATCGATCAGAGGTGGTCAGATCCGCAATCAGATATCCCCATGCCTTGGACTTTGGATCAAGACCAAGCAGTCCACGTAGACGGTGGTGCCTGTCAACCATCCAGAGCGACCCTTGAGCACTGCGTACGAGTGGAACGGGTTTGCGTTTGAGGTAATTCAGTTGCTCGCGTTGGCTGTCATGGGAAAAGTCCTCTTGCCTCGCCCAGACCTCGGCTAGACCGACACACCACTGGGTTGGATGCAAGGCAGCGATCGAGACTTCAAAAAGCTCCGTTGATGCGTCCGGTTCAGGGATCTGTTGATACGGCGGAAGCTGCAGTGACACGCCTCAAGCCTCTGATGTCGTCACTATGACGGAGGGAGTGATGGGCTGGTCATTCATTCGTCGACCGGAAGGGTTGAGGGTTTTGATCAAAGCGATTGTTGTGAGGAAGCGGTAGGGGTTGTTCTGGACCGTCCATCGCCGCAGTCATCTCAAGTGCTTGGCGAAGTCGTCTCGCCGCTGGTAGAGGCATGTCTCTTGGAACGGAGATCCTGTCGCGTAAGTAGCGCAGGCCAACGGCGCTTCCTCGCCGTGGTTGACAGGGTTTGGCTTGGATCAGTTGTGTTAGGGCACAGCGAAGTGGTTGATCAAAGTCGATCGGCCCGAGTGGATTGACAGCCAGAAGTTTCTTGCGGTGACGTAGGACACGCGTGAGGGCCAAACCCGCCATCGCTGGAGAGTCAGCCAGCTCTTTCGGCCAACAGGCTTCGTCATCAGCTAGGCCATCGCCTAGATCAATTTTGAAGGCCATCTCCTGAGCAATGGGGTTGTCATCGAACCAACAACCACCCATCTGTGGGGGCAGATCATGGACATGGGTGTGGATGTCACTTTGAGTGCCCCGGTACGTTTCAAGCGCTTCTAAGGCGAGGAACCAGCGATCAATGGCGGGATGTTCGCGGCGCATGGCATAGCCCTTGTAGTACGCCAGTGAGGCATTCATTCGCTCCACATAGGGAACGAAAATGAGATCCACGGAACCGGGGCTGGCAGGGTCCAGCCACGGTGCATCCGTGCCTTGTAGGGCCTGCTCGAATCGTGTCGCGATTCGCTGGAATTGTTGGCATGCCTGTCGTTGTTGAGCCGGTCCTAGGCCTGGAGTACAGAGCCAGATGCACCAGGCTCGAAAAAGCAATCGTTCCAATTGACGCAGCTCCAGGGCTCGTGAGTCCTGAAGAGGCATCCCGAGCGGCCCAAAGCATTGTTCCAACACCAGCAGAATCTCATCACTTTCCGTGATCAGCTGGCCGTCGAGTTCCAGGGCTGGCAGCATCCCCGACGGCACCTTTTTAAGAAACCATGACTCTTTGCTGCCATAGCAGCGCATGGTGACTTTGCGGATTCGGTAGGGAATTTGTTTGAACTCAAGCCAAAGCCAAACTTTTTGGCAGTAGGGGCACCAGGCGTGGTGATCTCGATACAACGTGACACGCACGTTGGATTCCGGTTGCCCGAAGAGGCGGAGCAATGCTTGCGAATTGGTGGGCCCATTCACACGGTCTGGCTCGGGTATGGCCAGTGTTTCGAGTTCAGGCCAACTCATCGGGGTGGCCAAATTCGATGAAGATTGCATCGACTCCGAAGGCAGCATCGTCTCTGCCATAAGAGAGCCACTCTCTCAGTTGAGCTGCAGGACCGGACTCGTGAGGTTTGCAGCTCCTGTCAAAGGTTGCTCACCAAGCCAGGCCAGGATCACAACAATGGAAGTTCCGTTGGCTGCGCATGGACGATTCCTTTGATCTTTTGGTTCTTGGTGCAGGATCTGGTGGCCTGGCAGCTGCTAAACGGGCTGCCCGCCATGGTGCAAGCGTGGCGATTTTGGAAGGGGATCGTGTTGGCGGCACATGCGTGATACGCGGATGTGTCCCCAAGAAATTGCTCGTGTATGGAGCCAATGCTCGCCGGCAGCTCTTGGATTTATCGGCCTATGGCGTGACGGTTGGTGCGGTTCAGTCCGATGTGAGTGAGCTGCTTCGCCGCGTTCGCGCCGAGGTGGATCGTTTGAACACGCGGCATATCAGTTTTTTGGAGAAAGCCGGCGTCAAGCTGGTGTCCGGTTGGGGGCGCTTCACTGGACCGAACAGCATTGGGATTTCATCCAATCGCGACGGAGCGTTTGATCAGGAGCTCAAGGCAAGCCAACTGCTGATCGCTGTTGGAGGTCGTCCTGTTCGGCCGCAGATCCCAGGCGTTGAGCACACCTGGGTCAGTGATGACATGTTTCAGCAAGACGATTATCCCGAGCATGTGGTGGTGGTTGGTGCTGGATTCATCGCCTGTGAATTCGCTTGCATCCTGCAAGGGCTTGGGCGTTCGGTCACGCAAGTGGTTCGAGGCCCCCGGCTCCTGCGCGGTTTCGACAGCGAGTTGGCGGCAGCTGTCTTGGAGGGGATGCGCAGCAGTGGCATTGAAGTGAAGTTGGGCTGCACAGTCACAGCAGTTCAAGGCCATCCGGGGGCTCTGACCACGGTGTTGTCAGACGATTCCCTTGTGCCTTGCGGTGGAGTTCTGATGGCCACCGGTCGTCGCCCGTGGCTGCAAGGGCTGGGGCTGGATCGTGCCGGCGTACAGGTTGATCAAGGCAGGGTTGTTGTCGATCAAAATCAGTGCACGTCGATGCCTCATATCCATGCCATCGGTGATGTGACCGATCGCGTCAATCTCACGCCTGTGGCCATCGATGAGGGACGGGCCTACGCCGATCGGATCTTCGCTGCGCGCAACCGCATCGTGAATCACGATCTTGTTGCCAGTGCGGTGTTCTGTGATCCGGAGTTGGCCACTGTTGGGTTGTCGGAAGATGAGGCCGTGGATCGTCACGGACGAGATGCCGTCGTGATTCATCGCGCCCGATTTGGCGCGATGAATCACGCGTTACCTGGAAACGGCCACCGCTGTTTATTGAAATTGGTGGTTAAACGAGATAACGATCGTGTACTTGGCTGCCATATGGTTGGCGAACACGCCTCTGAAATTATTCAGATGGCAGCAATTGCTGTTGGGATGGGAGCGACCAAGGCGGATTTTGATCGCACCATGGCACTGCACCCCTCCATCTCGGAAGAGTTTGTGACGATGCAGTGAGACGCAATAGGCACTAGACAAGACACCCCATGCATGATCGAATTGGACAGTTTTTGGGCAGAAAGATGGAATTCACTTTTCCGGCTCTATTTTCAATTTTATTTGTTGGGATGTTGTCTGCTAATGCAGGGCCACTTCCCTTGGACGGTTTCTATTTCTACCAGATAAGAAGAGCCGAAGACTCCAAACAGTTGCACAGTAGTACTCTTTGGTTGAAATCATCTGGCCATCAATTATCTATTTTTAGTACGGTTGAATCTGACCCTTTTGGAGGCCTCTCTCGATGTGGAGGTTTGGGCTGCAATCTTAAGGTACACGATAAAATAGGAACTTTGACCTTGAGAAAAAGTAATAATGGCTTGAGAGTCGTCAAGGCAGAAGGATCTGCACGTTTCCTTGCGAACTCTATTTGTTATTTGAAAGAAGGAACTCTTGGCTTCCAATTGGGTTGCCGATCAAATAAATTCCCAGGAAATGTTGATATGAAAAGTATCGTTATTTTCTCGCCTGGAAGCTGAGTGAACATATGGTTCAGCCTAATGTCCATAGCAAACTGTAGTCTGAACGCAATGTGGGTCTCTTCCAGGGAAATACAGGTTGGCTCGTGTGGTTCCTGATCAATTTTCCAATCAAACAAGTCTGATCATCTGCCACGTCAGTAATGGCGGTTTTTGTATTTCTTATCCACCATGTTCTCAGATACAACAGTCTCCAATATCTTCAAGACATCCAGGTGCCTCAGCTTCTTCTGTGCCTGAGTCAACATCGGCTTGGCATGTGGATTACATTTAGCACTCAGAGTAGCGACCTTGGAAGCATCAGCTTCAACCAGCTCAAATACAGCGATTCTCTTATGGATTTGGGTCATCCTCAATAGCTGCGGCCTTTGCTGCTTTTTGAGTCATCAGAGCAGTTGGGAGATAGTTCAGGATGAGACGAGGTTGAAGTGATCATTAATCTTTCTTTCAAGGTGTGAGACATGAGTTGTTTGAAAATTTATTCTGACTTTGAAACTTTTTAAATGAATTGCAGTTTGTTTTTTGTCCCATCACCTTCTGAGGCATTGATGTCGACGAATTTATTGTTCTCGTTTTTTATTAATGCTTGGATGAGCATGACTGGTGTTGGCTTTTAGGGGCTACGTGAATACTTAAATCCGATGAATTTTTCATTATTTGTGTCCTTTCTGTTCTAACTTGCTGACGATTGTTTCTTTGGAAGAAGCGATCCCGGAGCTGGGTTCAATTTGATTGGATTAGGAGAGTTTGGCCGCGAGTCGCAGGGCCAAGGCGATGACGGTGAGTCCGGGCCCAACACTTGGACAACTGGGAAACACACTGGCATCAGCGATGTAAAGGTTGTCTAGTTCGTGGCAACGGCCGTCGGCGTTGACAACGGAATTGGCTGGGTCCTCGCCCATCCGGCATGTTCCACAGCCATAACCCACCACACTTAAGGGCGCCTCGCCACGGGCATGCGTGGGTGCCTTGATGACCACTTTGGTCACTGGGTCTGCTTCTATGGCTTTGAGTGTGTCGATCCAGCGGTAGACAAGTCGATCGTGGGCTTCTCGATTGTTGTGGATGTAGTTGACGCGAATTTGATCGTTATTTAGCCATACCTTGTTGTGGGGATCCGGTAAGACTTCTGTCATTGCCCACCAGGCCACCGAGCGAGAAGCGAGACGCTCCAACCCAAAATCTGGAATCATTTTGGTGACCAGCGAAAGCACTGGTGGTGATTCAGCAAAGAGGGCATCCTGGAGCACTCCACCGGCGGTCTGAATATGTCCGAGCGGGAAGCTCACATTTTTATCTCCCCAGTAGTAGTCATTCACGCCAAGGGATCGACCATAACGTCCGTTGTTGCGTTCGGCAGCGAGCTGCAGGATCGATGTGAGCTGCAGGTTCATCAGGTTTCGGCCCACCTGGTCTGAGCCATTACTGATGCCTTTGGGGTGATGGGTGTTCCCGGATCGCATCAAGATTGCCGGAGTGTTGACGGCACCAGCGGCGAGGACCACAACATCAGCATTAAAAAGCCAAGAATCTCCGTTCACCTCCGCTTCCACACCTTTCACCTGCCGGCCGCTGGGACTCACATGGAGTCGAATCACTTTTGCGTTGCTTTGCACTGTGAGGTGATCGAGGTCGCTAACCTCCAAGCCAAATAATTGGGAATCGCCACTGGGATCATCCTGATCTTCAGACCAGCTGAGCGGAATGTCATAGGGCTTGCAACCTTGGCGCTCTAGAGCACATCGGAGTGGCTCAAGGAAAGACTCAATTGGTTTCGGTTTAGCGAGGTACTCACCACTGCGTTTTGGCTCAGTTGGGTCTACGCCAGCTTTGCCATGCACGCGATAGAGGGTCTCGGCGGCATCATAAAAGGGAGCTAATTCGCTGTAGTTGATAGGCCATGCAGGCGATATGCCCTCCTGAAGTGTCACTTCTCCAAAATCCTGTTCACGCATCCGTTCCAGCACGGCGCCCCAGATTTTTGTATTGCCGCCTAGGGCATAGGTCGTTTGAGGCGCAAAGGGATCACCGTCTGGTCCAAACCACTGTTCATTTCTTGGGTGATAACGATCCTTGCGGAACAAATCGACATCGGCGACGTTTTGATCTTCCAGAGCCATGGCACCGCCACGTTCAAGCACCAGCACGTTTTTTCCTTGTCGACTGAGCGCCCCGGCCAGTGTTCCGCCACCGGCGCCACTGCCGATAACGATGACGTCGTAATGGCTGTCGTCAATAATCATGGTGTTGTCGTCAGACGTAGATGAGGATGTTGGCCCACTCGTAGAGGGCATTTGGGGCGAAGGATTTGAGCGTCTGTCACATCTGCGACGTTGGCGGTTTCGATGTAGGTCTCCCTCCTTAAAAGGTAGTTAGACATCCGGGCTCTGCACATCAATCGCATCTGAACAACGACATTGCCGTAACGAAGATGGGCCAGGCTCGCGGTTGCAACTCTTGAATCAGTCTTTACCAAGCAATCGAATTTCTCAATACAGTCACCGACGAATGGGGAGCGGCTTGGACGCCGCCAACCGTGGTGCCAAGAAATGGGTGGTATGACATGACAAGAGTCAATGGGAAGAACTCTTAGGTGTTCAATGGCACGTGTCGCTGACAATTGTTTCGTTTTAAACAGACGTACAAACAAATCGCTGATTTTTCAGCGTTTGCCTATGTAGATGAATTGTTAAGTTCTGCTGCGAGCCTCAATGAGTCTGAATCTCTCATTGAGGCAGAGCCTAGAGAGGGGCTTGCTGAATGACCGCTTACTTTTTGTTTGATCAGCCAATGCAATCTAGTCAGGCAGAGGGAACATTGTCCTGGAATGTGCATTCAACGAATGTGTTGAACTAGTGTTAGTGCGTCAATCGACTCACATGATTCATTTTTTGCATGGCAAGCGTCAGAGTCGATCCAACGAGATTGATCCATATCTCTTGCGTTGTATCCTTGTTATGAAGGCAACGAGTTGTTGATGGCAGTCAAGGTTCACAGGCTTCGACTGTATTGGTAGGCAATGTATTGCAGAGAACAGCCCTTGTGAGTTGATTTCTTGGCATGATGTAGGTATTATTTTGATTGTTAAACTCATCGTGTTCATGGCAATGATTTATTTATCTGTTGCTGAGGTTGAAAGGATACGCTTGTAATATGGTTTGTCACAGCCTGTCTTCCGAAAATATTATCTTTTCGTGTAACAAGGAAAATCTACAGATCTGGGCACTAAAGCGGGATGATTTTTGCCTGGTCTCCGATTTCTAGCCCGAGTTTCTTAACCATACCCGAACGCAATTCGAGCCAGTGATCAAATGGTGATATAGATTCATAGCGAGGACATTGATCCGGTTGATCAAGTGTGCAAATTGGTAAGTTGACTGATAGGTCAACAATCGTTTCGTTCCTTAAAAACAAGAGATCTATTGGTGCAATGCAGTTATACATATACACTGATGAGTTTACTTCCTGCTTCTGAGGGAACATCATCCCCCTGCGTTTTGGCAGGGGCTCACGTTGCATCATGCCAAGCTGCTGATGAAACTTTGTCTCAGCCGATTCAGGTTTGATGGAAAGACCATTTTGGAAGATTACCTTGAATTTAGGCTTTAGCCTTTGCTGACTATGAAGTGCAACACGTTCAGGCTTTACACCCTCAATATGGGTATAAATATCGTCACTTGTTGTCATTAATAATGTACCTTCACTTACCGGTAAACTGAGAATTTCACGTACCGTGGAATACACGATTTGATCTCCTTAGAGAGGATTAAAGTCAGTGATTCGATCATGACCCTCACCAATTACAAAAAAATCAGCTCCTGGACCACCCGTTAATTGATCATCACCAATATTGCCAATTAAAATATCATCTCCGGCTCCACCGAATAAACGATCATTTCCCCTCTTTCCAATCAGGTGTTCATGAGCATCAGAACCATACAATGTTCCACAGGATGTTCTCCCTTTAATTTTTTGACGCCTCATCGACCATGGATGCTGAGGCATTGAATACAGGTTTCAGCTGCGATCAGTTTGGCAATTGAATAATGACTCATTTCAATCATTAGGTTTGCTCAATTCAAGATTGGCCGACACACTCTATTATGATGTGGAAATTTAGTGGTTTGTTTTTACTAACCTCTCTCAAGAAGGAAAATCTCATCGAATAAGGTTTTCGTAGCCACGGTAAATTCTCCAACCACCCTTTTCTTTGGCCTCTCAGATAACCTCTTTGTTGGCGAGTTCTTGGGTTGAATTTATTGGCATTACATCAATGAATGCTGGCTCATTGTTAAAATTGGCTTTGATGAAATATATTCTCATGTTGTCTTTTCTGCGAACCTCTAGACTTTGTTTGAGTTGTAATTTCTATGGGCTTCAGTTTACCTGAACTGGAGAGGTTTAACCATTCTATTTTTCATTGCTAATGTGGATGAGAATTGCTCATCTTTGATTTATTCTTTTATGATTTTTCTTTTGGGTTTTGCTGTGAATCCTAAGCGAGAGATTCAAGCTTGCACTTATCATTACTCCATCATAAGTCATTGCAAGGAAACCATATAATTTCTGGCACGAATGCTTCAGAACAGAACATCAGGATTGCAGATAGAAAGGATGATCTGCTTGGAGGCTATTTACGAAGCAGATCAAATTGTTCTTACCCATTGTTCGAACGCCTCATTTCCTCGTGATGTCTGCTTTCTGTTCATTGATTAAAATTTGAGATTAAGCTGTTTCAATGTTTCAATATCGACGTTGGCTAGTATTTTTGTGCCATATTTATTGATCATTCGTTGATAATACTTTCGTTTGCGTCTGAATGGCAATGTAATCTTTTTCATCGTGCATGCTCGCTTAGCACCACCAACAATGTTGCGTAATTGCTGTTGGTTGAGTTCCGTATCAGTCATCAATAAAAATTCAACAATTACACAATCGCTGATTTCCATGTTGTTTGCCATGATCTCTGTCACGTCAATCTGTGATCTCGCTCAAGTATGACGACAAGGGTTACAAGACATGCTTCAAAAGCTAAACCTCATGAGTCTTTTGCTGGTCAAGAGTAGAGCAGTCATTGCCTTTTTCTTGTCTATGAATCCACAAAACTGTGCATTGTCTTCTTAGAGTGCGTGTCTAGTTTTGAGTTGAAAATAATGAATCGTACGTTTTTGATTTTGGCTTCTATTCTGTGATGTGTTAACGCATCTACCCTACCAGTTATTATTGAGAATGATGATGAAACCAGTGACCGATTAATAAATGGAGGCAAAAGTGAATGTTATGATAATGTTCATCCCATTGAAATTGATATAGCTGGTCTAGGTTTATATCGTGTTTTGGATCTTGTTAAAGTCATAGGCTTTGCATAGATGGCTTGGCAAAAGTGGATATCTTGAAGATAAAATTTTATCAACAAAGATCTTGTTTTTATAGTTGGCGTAGGTTTACGACTTACGGCTGGTTTGCTGTCGATATGCGAGGAAAAGTGCTGATCGTGTTGGTCAGCCAAGTTGCGTTTTCGCGAAACCAATCAAATGGATGATTTCTTTTCATATTATGACTAACCCTCACGGGTTTTTTGGGATTTAGAATGATGTTCATGATTGTAGTTTTGATGTTAAATTATAGAAAGAAAATCTACGGCTTTATGTGCTTTCATCCAGGAATTCATGAGATTGATCAAATAAAATCAATAGAGTTTGATACATTCTTTAGTCAGATGGAAATTGTTTATAGCCATAAGCCAATCGACGGAGTTAAATGAACTTTCAATTCTGATTGAGATTCAAAATATTCAAGAAAAAGAGAAGGTTGGTTGATTTTTGATTGAAATAAACGATCAATAAAAATTGTCAGGTTATAAGTTCACTTATAACCTGACAAGGTGTGCAACTATTAGTCTTTGAATAGAGACGTTTCTCTTGTCCCTTGATGAAAGGGTTGAGCTATGAATGATCGTTCTGGTCGTTTAGTCGTGTTTTAGATCAAAGTCCAAGGAACATGGCAGGAATCCCATCCAAGCTATTGTTTCCTAGCATTTGAAAGATCACATTGACAAGCATTCCACCCAAGTGAATGGCTCCCACCAAGGCGAGCCCTCTCCAAAGCTTTTCAAAATTGGCAGGGGGCTGATTATTGAGCCAGGTTCCGCTGTTGTCTGACATAATGTGACGAAATGGCAGTTTATTTTATGCGGTTGAATGCGTCATTTGGCGTTTTTGAAATGATTCTTTGCGGAGAGTGTGTTGATTCTGCTTTTTGACTGTGGTGTGAGTGAGCTAAGTGCCATCACATCGAATGAAATTGGTCCCAATCAACTTGACGTTTTGAATGTCGAATTCGCCAAGTCAAAAACAATCTTCTCCAAGCATCCTTGATTCCTTTCGTGGATACCAATTGTGTTCAACACCTGCTTTTCATTCAGTGAATTAAATTGCTGCTTGATTTTCAGTTCTCTCTGTAGATGCGGTAAATTTTAATGGTTTGAAAGTGTGTTCATTTTCGATTTCCTGCCTGTTGTTTGGCTTTTGCAATGGATGTGAATTGGATTATAGATTTGAATATTTTTTTATTTACTGCCAGACGTAGATAAGGAGGAATAGAATGATCCAGATCACATCGACGAAATGCCAGAACAGGCTTACGGATGTAACTCCCATTTCGCCCTTCTCATAATTACCTGGCCTGAATGATCGTGCCAGCATTAAGCCCATCAACAAAATACCAGTGATGACATGTAAACCATGAAAGCCGGTTAAGAGGTAGAACATTCCTCCGAAGACGCCGCTGCTTAGGCTGAAGGTCAATTCTGACCATTCAACGTATTGGCCATAGACGAAATATGATCCCATCAACATCGTGAGTAGCCAGACAAGACGAAAACCCCAGAGGTTTTCCTGATGTAAATAACGTTCCGCAAAATAGGCGACGAAGCTTGAACTTACAAGCACGACTGTATTGATCAGAGGCATTCGCACTTCCAGGCCTGAAACCCCCTCAGGCAACCAAATTGGCGCCGTGGTTTTTAAGACCGCATAACCGGTAAAAAAGGCTAAGAAAATGATGCTCTCTGAGCATAAAAAGATGACAAAACCAGTAAGGTTGTGTCCATCATGCTGAACATGCCCAGGGGTGTGATTGAGGTTGGTTTGCGAGGGATTTGAGCTGGTCATGATTCAGGCCTCCTGTGCTCGTTGGATGTAATACTCCTCATCTTCTACAAAGGGTCGATTTAAACCATAGCCATAGGGTTCATTGATCACTGTGGGAATATCATCTTCAAAGTTTTCGGCCGGAGGCGGTGAGGGAAGCAACCACTCCAGACCGATTGCACGCCAAGGATTAGGAGGAGCTTTTGGCCCTCTTGCCCAGGAACTCACCATGTTGAGAATGAATGGAATCGAGGCAACTCCAAGCAAAAAAGCACCAATGCTGGCGATGACATTCCAAATAGCAAATTCTGGGTCATAAGAGGCCACGCGACGAGGCATGCCTAATAGCCCGGCCCAGTGCAATGGCAACCAATTGAGCGTGGCACCAATAAATGTGAGCCAAAAATGCACTTGTCCTAGTCCTTCGTAATACATACGCCCTGTGAATTTCGGGAACCAATAATAAAGACCCGCAAAAACCCCAAATACAATTGTATTGAAGATTACATAGTGAAAATGGGCTACAACGAAATAGGTGTTACCAACGTGAATGTCGATTGGCACTGTCGCCAGCATGACTCCCGTGATTCCTGCAAAGATAAAATTGAATAACCCGCCAAGACAGAATAACATTGGAGTATTCAATGTTATATTTCCTCGCCATATTGTCGCTACCCAGGCAAATACTTTGACGCCCGTAGGAACGGCGATCAGCATTGTTGTGAACATAAAAGTATGACGCATCCATTCGGGTGTACCCGTATAAAACATATGGTGTGCCCAGACAATCAGACTGAGTGCTGTGATAGCAAAAGAGGCAATTGCAACAAATTTATATCCGAACAAGGGCTTGCGAGAGAAAACAGGAAATAATTCGGAGAAGATGCCAAAGCACGGCAACACCAATACATAAACAGCTGGGTGTGAATAGAACCAGAAGAAGTGTTGAAAGAGAACTGGATCACCACCTCCCTCCGGCTTAAAGAAACTGGTCCCAAAGCTGAGATCGAACAACAACATCACGGCACCCCCAGTCAAAGCTGGTAGACCAATCAATTGGATGGTCTGGGCTGCCCAGGCAGTCCAGCAGAACAGGGGCATCCGGAAGAAGGTCATGCCTGGTGCTCGCATCCGGATGATTGTCGTTACAAAATTGATTGCTCCCATAATTGATGAAATGCCCGAGAGGGCGACAGCGAGCAACCACAATTGTTGGCCATTGATGAAATGCCCCAAGGGGTTTTGGATGCTGATGGGCGGATAAGACCACCAGCCTGATGAAGCGGGACCTCCTGGAATGAAGAAGCTCGACATCAGCAGTACAGAGAAGACTGGTACCAACCAAAAGGCTGCTGCATTTAGCTTTGGGAACGCCATGTCGGGCGCACCAATCATCGTTGGAATTAATAGGTTGTTCAGGCCATTCAGGATCGGGAAAAGAAACAGGAACAACATCACGGTGGCATGCATCGTGAAAAGTCCGTTGTAAACCGTTGGATCGACTAAATCGGCCGGTGGCGTGATTAGTTCACCACGCACAATCATCGCGAGCAAACCTCCAACGAGCAGGAAAAACAAGGCGACAACGATGTACTGGATTCCGATCACCTTGGCGTCGGTGTTGAAGCTAAAAAAGCGTTTCCAGTTGTCTGGAGCTCCTGGCACGGGATGAGGAGCTTTCAGGATGCGGGTGTCGTAGTTCGTCGTTGTCATGTTCAGGCGTCATGTGGGGCGTTCTGGTCACCGGGATCATTCACCATTGGTGCTGGTGCTGGAGGTACAGTTGCCCAGCCTTTGTCACCGTTGGCAAGACGTTTTTCATATAAAGGGTGGCCTGGATTGAGACCAGGTTGCAAGGGTTTTTGACTCGATGTCTTAAGCCAACTTGCGTATTTTTCTTCGGTTTCAACAATTACGTTGGTTTGGTTGTGGGAGAAGTAAGCTCCGCTAAACATTGAATCTCTTAGCCGGAAGCGCCCTTCCAGTGTTGGCGTGAAGCTATAAGAGATGACGCTGCCTGGGATGATATCTTGCTTGAGTCGGAAGGCTGGCACATAAAAACTGTGCAGGACATCCTCAGAGATCAGTCGAATATTGGTGCGCTGATTGACTGGAACATGTAACTCAGAACTTCTTACTCCGTCAGGATAAATGAACTCCCAACTCCATTGTCTGGCAATAACGTCGATGGGCCCAACCTGAGCCGTTGGGTCAGTGCCTACGACTTGAGTTGTATCAGATCCAATCGCATATTTATGCTTGGGTCCAAGATTCTGAAGCACATGGTTGACGCGTGTGGAATAAATTGCAATCGCAAAAACGATGAGAAATGGAATAATTGTCCAGGCAATTTCAAGCTTTGTATTTCCCTCGATTGGTGCCCCATCACTTTCATCATATTTTTCAGCCCTGTTGAAAATCAGTGACCAACCAATGGCACCGGTGCAGCCGAGGAAGATGAATGTTCCGATCCCTGTTTCAAGGGCAAAGAGATCATCAACGTAGGGAGCTGCCGCAGAAGCTTGAGGAGGGAACCAGTGATAAGACCAATTGGCCATCAACTTGCTGAGAAACAAATTGATGGCAACGGCGATAGCAACGACGACAATCGCAGCAATGTTGGGTTTGTTGTTGTTCGTTGTGGTCGTCATGGCAGAGCCTCCTTGAGGTCAGCGCCGGAAGCAAGGAGCTGGACGGCGGTGATGTGTACTCCGAATTCGCTGGCCAGCCAGGCTCCGATGCTTCCGTGAACCGTCATGACCAACATGATCAGGGCTCCAATCGCGAGATAGAGCCAGCTCACTTGGCGACCCATATCCTTCCTCCAAACGAAGCGTTGGTATCCGCGCCAGATCGTCATTCCTACGAAGACCAGCAGTAAAACAACACCACCGACCGCATGCCAGAGCATCGATTCAATGGCGTTCTGGCCAATGACAGTTTTGATCCCTTGTAAAGGAACGGCTAGCAGCATTTCGTAGAAACCTGCTGCCACCGTGAAAAAAGTAGCGATGGTGCCGGCAAGAATGTTGTACCAACCCACGTCATGAAATCCGACTCTTGTGACCGGGAGTGCCAGAAAACGGAAGACTCGTTTTTCTAGGGGGTAAAACGCACCGACAAAATCAAAAGCAATCGCAATGACGAATAGTCCGATCGTCAGATGAACCAGATTGGGATGAAGAGGGATGCTGTAAGGAAGGTCATTGGGTCCGAGCGAATCACTGATTTCGTTAATCGGAGAGGGAATGGTCAAAACCCAGTTCATGACACCACTCCTTCACGAATCGCTTCTACGACCGGTGCCGTGTGTAGTCCATAGATCCAAATCAGCTTGTCTCCGAGATACACCTGGGTGAACACAAGAGCAGCCAGCAATCCATCTACAAGGAGAAAACCCTTTGGCAAAACAGTCGGCTCCTTTTGGCGTGCGACGTACCGCCATCCTGTAAGCAGAGACAACAAACCAGCCAGTGACCAACCGATCGTGCTGTGGATGTTGAGGATGTCGCGTGATGCACCATATGGATTGGCCAATCCGGCTTCGATCTGTCCAAAAATGATGGCGACAAAAATGGCAACCGTGGCCACCAACAGATTCCAGAAACTGACTTCAAACAGATTTGGTTTTCTGTTGATCACTCCAAGTAGATCGAAAAGAACTGTGATCAGCGCCATGGCGATCACGAAGTGAACGACGATCGGATGGAAAACATCCATCCAAGGGAGATTTTTATCGTTGAGCGGTGGTAGCAGCTCGAGCATCGGCAAGCCGAGCGACGCATCCAAAGGATGGACATCGATTTTCGAGCAGTCAGCCTCTTATGAGGAAATACAACTGAAAAAGGTCAACTCCTCATAAATAGGCCAAAGCCTCATGCGGAGGGAAGATCCTTTTTGCGTGAACGTGTCCTGCGCCAGTAGATCAGGGCTTGGGTGACGATCGTGATCATCACTGCCGGCAGGACGAAACAAAGCATCGTCAGTCGAAATTCATCTGTCCAGGAGGACAGATGTGTGCGTGGCAGAACGTTGTCAACTACATAAAGGATGTAGAGCCCTAGAAGCAGGGCGCCTTCTCTCCGGCTGATTTTGCCGCTTGTCCAGAAGATTGGGAGACAGGCGAGACTTGTGAGCAGCATGACCGGCAGATCTTCGTTAATCAGCTCGGCTGAGACCCGAAGGCCCGACGCGGCATCAGCGATGGCACCGCCTGCAAGAACCATCATCAAATTCAGGAGGCAGCTTCCGACGACGTTGCCGATGGCTAAATCGGTCCTTCCTTTAAGGGCTGCAACAAGCGATGTGATCAGCTCGGGCATCGATGTGCCCGCTGAAACGATCGTGAGACCAATAATCGCCTCACTGACCCCAAGAAATTGGGCTGCCGTCGACGCTCCGCTCACCAACACTCGAGACCCAATCCCCAGCAGCACAACCCCGATCAGTAATTGAAGTGCGGCGGGTGGCCAGCCTCCATTGGCGGCATCTTCACTGATCTGCGGCTCCGCGCCCTCCATGGCCGAGGGTTCTTCCCTGGCGGTTCGGATTTCCCAGATCGTGTTGATGACGAGACCGATGAGCAGGGCGACGCCTGCTTGCCAGGTCACCGTGCCCCCGGAGGCCATCCCCCAGACCGCTCCTGAGACCGCGATCATCAACGGGACATCGCGGCGAACCAACCGGCTTTCGACTCGCAGCGGAAGGACAAGGGCGCTGCTGCCAAGCACCACCATCACGTTGAAGATATTGCTGCCGATCACGTTGCTGACCGCTAACGAATCGGAGTTCTGCAGGACAGAGCTGATGCTGACAAACAGTTCCGGGGCACTGGTTCCCAAGGCCACAACGGTCAAACCGATGACGAGCTGGGGGATCCCGAAAATCAAGGCGAAGGCCACAGCTCCTTGGACGAAGAGCTCACCGCCTCCAAACAGCAGTCCGATACCAACCAGGACCTTCAAACTGGCCTGGAGGAATTCAGGCATGGAGCAGAAGCAATCGTTGGGCGATTCTGCTCTGTCGCTAAATCGATCTAAGGTTCTGCCTCGACAGTGATAGGTCCGGATTTGCTGAACCGCATCAATGCCACCAATCTCCGAGGCGATGTCTTCGGCGGCCTCACGGCAGCGGTCATTGCCCTGCCCATGGCGCTGGCCTTTGGCATCGCTGTCGGAAATGCTTCGGGAGTGCCAGAGGTCGGAGCCGCTGCAGGTCTTTGGGGAGCTGTAATTATTGGTCTAGTCGCGTCCCTTTTTGGTGGAACGCCGACTTTGATTTCGGAACCCACCGGTCCAATGACCGTGGTGTTCACGTCTGTCGTTATTAGTTTCGCCAGCACTGCTGAAAGCCCTCAGCAGGCGCTGGTCATGGCATTCACCGTCGGTGTCTTAGCCGGTGTTTTCCAGATCTTGTTTGGTCTGTTCAGGCTTGGTCGTTACGTGACGATGATGCCTTACACGGTTATTTCGGGCTTCATGTCCGGAATCGGCATCATTCTTGTCCTGTTGCAATTAGCGCCGTTCCTTGGGCAGGACTCGAAGGGAGGGGTGATGGGCACACTCAGCCATTTGCCCGCATTGATTCAGGGCACGCAGCCCATGGAATTTCTGTTGGCTTTGTTGACCTTATTCATTCTTTGGTTTACACCTTCTTCCCTGAAAAAAGTCTGTCCACCGCAGCTGTTGGCTTTGATTGTCGGAACGATTCTTTCGGTGACTTTGTTCAGTGGAGCTGATCTTCGTACCATTCCAGAATTCTCAGCAGCCTTCCCGAAACTGATCATTCCTGATTTCTCAGGTGGTCAAATTCGGATGATGGTGGTCAATGCGGCTGTGCTCGGCATGCTCGGCTGCATTGATGCTTTGCTCACTTCAGTGGTGGCTGACAGTCTCACTCGTACAGAGCATGACTCCAACAAGGAATTAATTGGCCAGGGCATGGCCAACGTTGCTTCAGGCTTGTTTGGAGGCCTACCAGGTGCCGGCGCCACAATGGGCACGGTGGTGAATATTCAGGCTGGAGGGCGCACAGCCCTTTCAGGGGTTGTTCGTGCGTTAGTGCTGATGTTGGTTGTGCTGGTTGCGGCACCTCTCGCATCACAAATCCCCCTGGCTGTCTTGGCTGGAATTGCCCTCAAGGTCGGCATCGACATCATTGATTGGGAATTTCTCAAACGGGCTCATCATTTATCGATGAAAGCAGCTGTTATCACCTATGGAGTGATATTGCTGACCGTTCTGGTTGATTTAATTACAGCTGTAGGCATTGGTGTTTTTGTGGCAAATGTGTTGACGATTGATCGGATGAGCGCACTGCAATCCAAAAAGGTTAAGACGATTAGCACCACTGATGATGACGTGGAGCTCAGCTCGGAAGAACAATCTCTGTTGGATCGCGCCGCTGGAAAGGTGTTGCTGTTTCAGCTCGCTGGTCCGATGATTTTTGGTGTAGCGAAAGCCATCGCGCGTGAGCACAATGCAATCGGTAACTGTCAGGTGGTGGTGTTTGATCTCTCTGAAGTGTCACATCTTGGTGTAACAGCAGCGATCGCGCTTGAAAATGCGGTGAAGGAGGCGATGGAGGTGGGCCGACAGGTGTTCATGGTGGGTGCGACTGGTAGCACGCTGAACCGTCTGCACAAACTCCGTCTACTTGATCGTTTACCAGACAAAAATATTACTTCTGATCGTTTGGAGGCGTTGACGATTGCAGTGGGATCTTTGAAGGCTGATTGAATGAATGTCTGATCGTTTCACATTGATTGCACCGGATGACTGGCATGTTCATCTGCGCGATGGAGCCATGCTTGAGAACGTCGTCACCCATACAGCGCGTGTTTTTCGCCGGGCCATCGTGATGCCAAATCTCAGCCCACCAGTGATTACTTGGGCTGCTGCTGAGGCTTATCGAGAGCGCATTTTGAGAGCGCTTCCATCAGGGGAACAATTTACTCCTCTGATGACGGCTTATCTCACCGATAGTACGGATCCAGATGATCTTGAGCAGGGATTTAAGCGAGGTGTGTTTACAGCAGCCAAGCTTTATCCAGCTAATGCCACTACAAATTCAGCCGCTGGTGTGAGGGATTTGGACAATATTGGTGCGGTTTTAAGTTGTATGCAGAGGATTGGCATGCCTCTGTTGATTCATGGGGAAGTGACTGATCCAGATGTGGATATTTTTGACCGGGAAGCTGAATTTATTAATCGACATCTTCGATCTCTTCGCCAACGTTTTCCAGAGTTGCGAGTGGTATTCGAGCACATCACAACGGAGCAGGCCGTTGATTATGTGGGATCAGCTGACCAAGGCCTGGCTGCAACAATCACGCCTCATCATCTCCATATCAATCGCAATTCGATGTTTTCAGGAGGCTTGCGTAGCGACTTTTATTGTTTGCCAGTCGCGAAACGGGAGCGACATCGCTTGGCACTGCGTCGCGCCGCGACGAGTGGAGATCCCCGTTTTTTTCTCGGCACAGATTCGGCCCCCCATTCCCGTGCCGCGAAGGAAACGTCCTGTGGCTGCGCCGGGATTTTCAATGCTCCTCATGCTTTGGAGAGCTACGCCTTGGTGTTTGACGAAGAGGGGGCGATGGATCAGCTTGAGGGATTTGCGAGCTTGCACGGTCCACGCTTTTACGGATTGCCCCTGAACAGCACGCAGGTGACCCTTGAGAGACGGGATCATTTGGTGCCGGAGATCATCAATGGACTCGTTCCGTTTCATGCTGCAGATGTCCTTCCTTGGCGTGTGAGGAGTTCATGCTGAACAGGGTGGCTAGCGTCAGAGTTAGAACAAAATCGTTTTGATGCACCTAATCAAATTCAGCTCGGAGGATTGCGGCACCTGCCATCGCATGAGTCATTACGACAGCAAGGTGGCGGAGGAACTTGGTTGCAGCTTTGTTTCTGTGATGCTTCAGGACACTGAGGCCTATCGGAAATATCGCAAGATTTTGTTAGCCAAATATCCCAACAAAGAGGGCATGGGTTGGCCGACTTATCTCTTGGTTTCGGATCCCGAGGGAGACTTCTCTATTCAAGGAGAACTCAAAGGAGGGATGCCGAAGGGGGAATTCCGAACCAGGCTCGCGGCGTTACTGCCGAACGAAGGCAGAGCTTGAGGACAGTTGATGGGCAGATCCGAATCCTTTGCATAGCGTTTGGTTGGTTCCATGTCACGCCAAGGAGTTGACTGTGCCCCTTCCTGATCCGTTCAGTGTTGCTCCCACTCCTGAGAAGTATTGGCATCTGTGGGTCAATGACGACGGTGTGAGCTGTCACACCGAATGCACAATTTCAGACTTCACTCTGGGACAGCTCGGTCCTGGCGACTCTCCTCAGTTTTCCCGTCCTCTGCTCGATCAGGGCAATGCCTTTGTGACTTATTTACCGGTGGGATGGACCGCTGATTGGCATGAGAATCATGTTCCTAAATGGATCTATGTGCTGAAAGGGGCTTGGTCCGTGGAGAGCATGGATGGCCAGAGGGTGATCATGCGGGCTGGTGAATATTCCTATGGAGGTGATCAGGGATGCAAGCCCACAGCCGATGGCAAAGTTGGCCATCTTTCAGCGCAAGTTGGGGATGAGCCTTGTGTTCAGTTGGTGATCCAGCGCAACGATGAGGCCTGGCGCGCTTTGCGGCCTGGCGCGTTCCAGTGAGGGTTGAGAGACAAGAATGTCCGTTCCTGCGAGTCGCTTTCTCGAGACCAGATATGACGTGGTCGATCCGGCTTTTAATCAGCTGATTTTGTTTAACGCTCAGTTGGAGTGTTTGTTTGAGGGCGGTCGATGGTTGGAGGGGCCAGTGTGGTTTGGTGATCAGCAGAGGCTGTTGTTTTCTGATATCCCTTCAGACAGGATTCTCAGCTGGACAGAACAAGATGGTGTCACGTTATTTCGCGGAAACGCTGGTTACCCCAATGGTCAGACGCGTGATCGTTATGGACGTCTGTTGACCTGCAGCCATGGTCGCCGAGCACTATTGCGTACCGAACACTCTGGGGAGGTGGTGGAGTTGGTGGAGTCCCATCGCGGTAAGCCTCTCAACACACCCAACGATGTGATTGTGAAAAGCGATCACACCGTCTGGTTCACAGATCCGCTTTACGGTCTCGTGAATGATTACGAGGGCGGTCGACGTAAGTCGGAGCAGGTCCCAACGGTGTATCGGTATGACCCCGCGGACGGCTCCTTGCAGGCGATGACAGATTCAATTGCAGGACCGAATGGTTTGGCGTTCTCCCCTGACGAATCGCTGCTCTATGTAGTCGAGACTTCCGATCCGAATGATCTAGATCCGGATCGCTCGATTCAGGTGTTTGATGTGAAAGAGGGTGGTCGAAGGCTTGTCAATCAGCGTCTTTTTGCTCGTGTGCATCCCGGCAATGCCGACGGCATTCGTGTTGATCAGATGGGACATGTCTGGAGCAGTGCTGGAGATGGTGTCCATTGCCTAGCTCCGGATGGAAGCCTGCTAGGACGGATTTTGACCTCGAAAGTTGTGGGCAATATCTGTTTCGGGGGGGCTTTTGCGAATCGACTCTTCCTCTGTAGTTGGGACTCCGTTCTGTCCATCTTTGTCAACACACGTGGATGTCAGCATTCCTCATTGCTCTAACTTTGGCTACCACTAATAGGTCTGTATCAAGGACTTACTCGTGCCGCTTGAACGTCGTCCCATTCGATCCGATAAAGCCAACCCTCCTGTAGCCAGTTACAGCCAAGGCTATCAAGTTGGTCCATATGTTTTCGTTTCAGGTCAGATGCCTGTGGATCCTGCGACGGGACAACTTGCAGCCGGCGGCACCCCCGAACATACACGTCAAAGTTTAAAGAATGTCTTTGGGGTACTCGAGGCCGCAGGTTGCACTTACGAGCATGTTGCACAAGCAACTGTGTATATGAAGAAGCTTGATGAGATTGATGAGATGGATAGGGTATGGCAGGAGTTTTTTCCTGATCCAGACAATTATTGCTCTCGTGCCGTCATCGGAATTAACGAGTTGGTGGTGGGAGCATGTGTAGAGATTCAATGCATCGCTATCAAAGACTAAATCAGCATGACCAGTAATCCTCAACTAGAAGCTTTCCTTAAAGCAGTGAAAGGCGATCATGCCTTGCTCAAACGTTTTCACACAGCGAAATGTCTCAATGACATTGCAGAGATGGGCCAAGAATTGGGATTTAATTTCTGCGGTGTTGATCTTTTAGTGCATCAGGCGGAGGCAACTTTGCGTCTCCCAGAGCAGGCACTCCTTGACCTTGCCGCAGGGGTGGAACTGGAAGGACACCTTTGGAAGATGGCGATCCAGTGGGTCGAATCATGAAACAGAAACCAGTTCTAGAACAAACTGATGTCGAGATCATTATCAACGCTTGTTGTCAGGCAGCGCTTACCTCGAAAGCAAATGTTTCGATTGCTGTAGTCGATGACGGCGGCAATCTTATGCAGTTTTTGCGAATGGATGGAGCGAATTTAGCCAGTGTTGAAGTTGCTCCTGCCAAAGCGCGCACGGCGGCTCTCACCGGTGGTGACAGCAGTCATGTTGAGCAGGCGATCAGCTCAGGTCGGACGTCGCTTCTCTCGCTTCAGGGTGTCTTGTCTCAGACTTGTGCACTGATGGCTGGAGGCTTAGTCCTGTGCCACGAGGATGTCGTGGTGGGTGCCATTGGTGTCTCTGGAATGACTCCTGAGCTCGATTCCTTCGTTGCAAATGCGGGTCTGCAAATGTTTCAAACATTGCAGACCTGAGTTTGGCTAGGTGTTACAAACCAGGACTACTTTGCATGATTCCACCATCAGCAAAGATGCTTGTAGCAGTTACATAGCTGGCGCCATCGCTAGCTAGAAAGGCCACAACCGAGGCGATCTCTTCCGGTTGTGCCATCCGCCCCATTGGAATTGCGGCATTGAGCTTTGCGAGCAATTCGGGGTTATTCATCGTGGAATCGTTGATTGGCGTCGCGACGGCACCAGGGCCGACATTTACAATCGTCACCCCTTTGTCGGCGAGTTCGACCCCGGCGGTGCGGGTCATCATCCGCACCCCACCCTTGGCAACGCAATAAGGCGTGTTGTTGGGCATCGGCCAATCCTCATGTACAGAGGAAATGTTGATAATTCGCCCACCACTCCCCTGGGCAATCATCTGTTTGGCAGCGTATTGGGTTGCAAAGAAAACTCCACGCAGATTGACGTTGATCACTTTGTCAAAATCTTCTGGTGTGGTATCGAGGATCGAGGTGCGCGTCTCAATCCCGGCATTGTTCACGAGGACATCGACTTTGCCAAATTTTTCAACCGTCGTGTCGATCAGACGCTGCAGATCGTCCAGTTTGCTGACATCTGCTTGCACTCCAAAGGCTTGCCCCCCAAGCTCGCCGATTTCGTCGACCAACTCTTCTGTGCGCTCTGGGTGAGAGCGGTAATCAATCACCACCTTGGCACCCATCTGCCCAATGGTTTCGACAATGGCTTTGCCGATTCCGGAATTACCTCCGGTCACGACGATCACTTTGTCTTGAAGCAGGTGACGGGAGACAGATGCTGGCAGCGTGGGCAAATTGCTCATGGTTGATGGAGGTCCTCAACAGTCTTGTAGCCAGCGCATGGCTTCGATGGCTGTATGTCCTACGGCTTTGTTTGAAGGATTCCGTAGGTATGACAACAGAGTGAACTGTTTGTGGATTGGCCGATGCAAAAGTCACTCCGTGTTGGTGGTGTTGCGTTCTCAACACCTGATCCTGATCAGATCAAGCCCCTGTTGGTCGATGGGATGGGTGCAAGACCGCTTCCTGTAACGGATCTTCGATCTGAAACCATCCAGAGACGCTTCGCCGGAGCGATTGATTGCCCTGTCGAGATTCATCCGTTTCAGTTGGGTAACGAACGGATTGAACTGATCCATTGCATACAGGACAGCCCGCCTGTCTCGCAGGATCCAGGCCCTTCCAACACGCTTTGGTTTCAGCATATTGCGATTGTGGTGCAGGATTTGAATCGGGCTGCAGAGAAAATATCTCCTTGGGTGACATCGATTTCCAAGGGGCCACAGATTCTCCCGAATGGTGTTGGTGCTTATAAATTTCGTGATCATGCAGGACATGCCATGGAATTGCTTTGGTTTCCTGCGGGGATGGGTGATCCGCGTTGGCATCAGGACGACTCTCGTTTGTTTCTGGGTATTGATCACAGTGCGATTGCTATCTCAGACAGTGATTTGAGTTTGCAGTTTTATCTCAGTCAGTTGTCGTTTAAGTTGCGTTATGCTTCATACAACCAGGGTAAAGAACAAGACCGGCTTGATGGGTTAGAGGATGCAAGGCTCGCGATCCATGGAGTTGGTGGTTTATCTGGAATGGGAATTGAATTTCTTCGTTATATTCAGCCTGCGCCTTTATCGCCAACAGCTTCTGTTTTAACACCGTTAGATCCTCTTTATGCACAGATTTTGGTGTATCAGCCGTTACAGTCATTGCCGAAGTCATCCATGCGCCAGGATCCTGATGGGCATCGATTGTGGATTGATTCTTAATCTCTTCTGCATTCAATTCTAATCAAAATTAAACTTCTCCTTGATTGAGGATTGCTTTTGGACGTCATTGCTTATCTGGTTCCGCCAGCTCCCCATGGACTGGCTGGTTTTTCCTTAACGATTCTGAGAATTTTTACTGGAATTGTATTCATTCGACATGGCTGGCCTAAATTACGTCATCTTCAGACATGGGCCCAGGGCTTGCAGACGCCAGCTTGGCTTTGTTTTCTTTCTGCTTTTTCGATGTGGGCTGGGGGGATTGTGTTGATTCCAGGCTTATTAACTCCCCTGGCAGCATTTGCGATCGCTTTTTCAATGGCTTATGCCATGGTCTTGGAAATGATCAAAGGATTCCCCTTTATTGCCCCGGATCCTTATTTGATCCCAGCTGGTGACTATGATGGGCCAAATGGTAAGGGAGAACCACCCAGTTGGGAGAAAGCATCAATGTACGTGGTGATGTGTTTGATTCTGATGGGGTGTGGTGGTGGATTATTTAGTTTGGACATCAGTTTTGTGGCTCCATTTTTGAGTGCTTACTTTGGCTGAACGACCACTTTCAATTGAGGGTCAATTCAGGCGTTTTTTCAGGTGATCACCGACTCGAATGGCATTTGCGATTGCTGTGAGGGAAGGATTCACCGCTGAGATGCTAGGCATAAAACTCGTGTCAACAACATAAAGATTGTCAATCTCGTGAGCTTTACAGTTGGTATCAAGCACGGACGTTGAAGGGTCTGTGCCGAAACGACATGTTCCTGCTTGATGACCTACTGCAGGAATATCGAGAGATTTTGCATAATAAATTTGACGTTCAATCAAATGGTCTTTGAGATAGAGTTTGTCAAGCATTGACCGGAGCCTTTGGACCAGTTCTGCGGATGCTTGATTGTTTGTTGCAACATATGAGAGTTTAATCTGTCCGTCACGTTCAACCGTTACTCGGTTGTTTGCCATTGGTAGGTCTTCTGTTTGCATCCAAAAGTCGAGGGTGTGTTCGGCCATTTTGTCGAGGCTCCATGTTGGAGCAGCTGCTGTTAAAAGGGGCGCATAACCTTTGATCATCGCACCATTTGTTTTCCCCGTCATTTGGATATTTCCCATGGGGAAGTCAAAATTGTCATCTCCAAAATACCAGTCATTCACCGCAACTGTTTTTTGGAATAAAGTTGTATTTGGTTCATGAGAAAGAGCGACTAATGCTTTGCAGTTGTGGAACATGTAGTTGCGTCCTAGTTGATCAGATCCATTGGCTAGGCCATTTGGATGTTTGTCATTAGCAGACATCAAAAGTAATCGTGCGGAATTTGCTGCACCTGCTGAAACCACAACAATGTCACCAGTGAATTTCAATATTTCACCGTTTCGATGAACAACGACTTCATGAATACTTGTTCCTGAGGCATCTGTATTGAGTCGACGTACTTCACTACACGTCAGCAGACTGACATTGTCGTGATCCAGGGCTGGGCGCACCCCCATCACTTCCGCATCTCCTTTGGCATGCACCAGGCAGGGGAATCCATCGCAGCGATTACAACGAACGCAGGCGCTGAATGCTGGGTCGGCTTCGTTCAGGGCGACACCCGTCGGGGCATGAAAAGGGTGAAGACCGACAGATTTCAGGTCATCAACCATTTTTTGCATTCTCGGTTCATGGCTGATTGGTGGATAGGGATAAGCTGATGAAGCTCGTGGTTCAGTTGGATCTTCACCTCGTAGTCCATGAACGTGGTACCACTCTTCTGCCTGCTTGTAATAAGGCTCGAAAACATCATATTTAATAGGCCATTCAGGTGATTCACCGTCTACATGTGAGATTGATTCAAAGTCTCTTTCTCGCATACGGAAATGTGCTGCCCCATACATTTTTGATGCCCCACCGACAAAGTAATGACTTCCAGGCTGAAAAACTTTGTTTGTGTGATTGAGCCAAGGGTCTTTAGAGACGTAACGATTGTTTTGAAAAACCTCAACTGGATCCCAATTCTCCGGCTCTCTTGCTAACCAATCTCCACGTTCAAGAATAAGAATTGATTTCCCAGAGTCGGCCAGAGCTCTGGCAAGAGTTCCACCCCCTGCACCACTACCAATTATGACAACATCATAGTGACTCTTATTGGGTTCAAGAGCGGTTGTTCTGATCGGCTGGCGGGTATTGAAATCCATGATGCAGCCAAATAATTCAATGACACTCTAGGCAGTATCATTCCCTACGACCAATCAAATCATGAAACGATTCTAACTTCTATAAAGGTAACGATTGTGACATGGTGGCTGAGTTGGGGTTTAGCTATATCGGTTTAATTGTGTGATCATTTTTAAAACGATAGCTGTCCAGCCGGTTTGGTGACTAGCTCCTACCCCTGCACCATTGTCGCCATTAAAATATTCATTGAAAAGGATTAGGTCACGCCAATACTGATCTTGATCAAAATAAACTTGATTGCCATTGAATGGCCGTCTGCCATGGTTGTCCTTCCTGAAAATACTGATTAATCTTTTTTCCAGCTCCAGAGAAATATCCCAAAGATTCATCCATTGGCCAGAGCCAGTTGGGAATTCCATTTTGAAGTCATCGCCGTAATAATGAGAATATTTTTGTAGCGCTTCAATCAGAAGGTAGTTAATCGGTATCCAGACCGGGCCCCTCCAATTTGAGTTCCCTCCGAACATAGGGATGGGGCTGTCTGCAGGGCTGTAGGAAATAAATCCTTCTTCACTCCCTTCTCTGTAAGAATAGGGATGATCCTGATAATATTTTGACAAACCTCTAATGCCGTAAGGTGATAGGAATTCATCTTCATCAAAAACCCGTTTGAGAATGCGTATAAGCCTGTCTTTCGGTACAAGTGAATAGAGCACGCGATCATTGTGCCATTTTCCGAGGTAATTCAGTTCCTCAAAGGGTTGTCCACGTTCGATTGATCTCTTTTCTAGCAATGGACGAATATTAAGACAGGGATGTGCCTCGACAGTTTCCCGGTCAAATGATGCGACGGCAAGCAGTGGGATGAGCCCTGCAAGAGAGCGGGTGCGCAAGTAATCTGCACTCCCATCTGGTCGTTTGACAATGTCATAATAAAAACCATCTTGTTCATCCCAGCTCACAAAATTACGTCGATCGTTGGCATTCAATGCATAGGCGAGTTTCCAAAAATCTTTTACAAATCGACTGATAGAATCATTATAGCCGGGCTGGGTGTGACTAATCTCTACGGTGATCTCAAGCATGTTTAGGCTGTACATCCCCATCCATGATGTACCATCTGGTTGTTCAATAGTACTGCCATCTTTGAGAGGATGAGAACGATCAAAAATCGCAATATTATCTAATCCTAAGAAACCACCATCAAACATGCTGTCTTTTTTACTGTCTGTTCGATTTGCCCACCATCCATAGTCAAGCAAGAGCTTTCGATAATGGGCTGCTAAATCATAGATCGATGCTTCGCCAGAATGTTTTTTTTCAATTTGATGGATGCGAAGAGCTGCCCATGCTCCGATCGGTGGGTTGGGGTCCGAAAGCGCCCATTCGTAGGCAGGGGATTGACCGTTTGTGGCAACATAATTCGCTGTTCTAAGAATATTTGCTTGCTTTTTGGCCTCGTAAGGATCTAGTTCTGCAAAGGCCACAGCATGGAACATCAAGTCCCATTGGCAGAAATATGGATATTCCCAGCAATCGGGCATGGAGATGATGTCGGATGCTCGCATGCTTCTCCAATATGCATTTTCGTTCTCCCATCGTTGCGGAGGTGGTGTTGGCCCTGTTGAGTCACCAAGCAGCCATCGATAGACGAACCAGTTGTAAAACTTGCGTCCCCAGTACAGGCCAGCACAAGCAGCTGAATGAATGGTTCGATCGTCTGCGGATAATTGAGGTGCAACCCACTCCAAATACTCCTGCCACTCTGTCTCACGTTGTTTTAAAACCTGTTCAAAACTGTCGTCGCTAAAGGGGACTGGATTCATTCCCTCGAGGCGACGTCTCAATCGCAGATCCACGCACCAGCTTTCACCTGCTGCAATGTTCTGTTCAAGATGCAACGCTGCTTTGCTTCCATAGCCTTCAGGGTTGATGGCGTCCCTGTCGCCTTCAATTAAAAAGCGATGAAAGGCGTCTTTGACATAGTTCTCTTGTAAGGGCTGGTTAAACAGACGTTGTGTATTGGTTTCATTTTCTGTAAACCACCAGTCTCCCTTCTCTCGGCAGCTTAGTTCGTACGATTCGAGCGAATTGAGGGGCGGAGATATTAAGACGTTGTTGTCGCAATGGATGCTTTGCCTTGTCTCGCCCTCGGTACCCCATGCCCATGTATTGCGTAGCCATAGATGGGGCAGAATGTGCAAGTGTGCAGTTTGAGGCCCTCTGTTGATGGCTGTAATCCGGATCAGAATGTCTTCCGAGTCAGCTTTTGCATACTCAACTGTGATATCGAAATAGCGATTCTCTTCAAAGATCCCTGTATCGACAAGTTCATATTCAGGTTGAGAGCGGTCTCGTTTTTTATTTTCCTGACGGAGTTGTTCGTAAGGAAAGCAACGTTGAGGATATTTGTAGAGGGCTTTGGCGTAGCTTCCAGTAGGGGTTCCTGCCAAATGGAACATATACTCCTTGATATCTTCTCCGTGGTTACCCTCCGGATTGCCTAAACCGAACAACCTTTCTTTGAGGATTGGATCTTCACCATTCCAAAAAGCTGGTGCGAAACATAACAATCCTTTATTATCACTCAATCCCAGAAGGCCGTCTTCCCCCCATCGGTAAGTACGACTGTGACTGTGGTCAAAGGGAAAGGAAGACCATGCATCTCCGTTGAACGAGTAGTCCTCTCGAACAGTCCCCCATTGCCGATCGGATAGGTAAGTGCCCCAGAGATCCCAGTTGATCGCTCCACTATCACGTTGTTTTCGGCGCAGAAGCTCTGGGGGTTCCGACATGTCGTGCCAATGTCACGCCCACAAGTTAGACAGAGTCTGCTCTGTTGCCCGATCCTGACTGTTGATCTCGACGTTAGGATTTGCTGTCTTATCGCGGCGAAGACTGATCAGCTTCCAACCAGCTCAATGGGGGTAGCTCGTTCCAGTTCGAATCAATTTTCCCCAGACGTGTCCGGTCTAAGCCGGACTCGATGGGGATTACCGAAACCAAGAAAAAATATCAAGACAGAAAGGGCTAAGCCACATGCCATCCAGGGACCGAGAGGTTGATCATGATGTTGCTTGATTGTTAAATTATTAACCTTTAAAAAAAATTGTGCTCAATCCAGGTTACAGGCGGTTCGCTTCTGATCAACAGTTGGACTGAGTCTGCCTAATGGTGTCGTGCCAAGTTGTTAAGCATTATCACGGTCTTGTCATGCGTCGTCATGTTCAGTCACTGATGTCAGTGACAAAGCTGCATCCATTCGCTTGGCCTCAGTCCTCAAGAAAAAGTCAGCCCACATGCTGATCAGAAAAGTTAATGTTCCAAGGGATCTAAGCTGTTCGGCTGATCCTGCTTCGGTGTATTTGAACTGCTTGTACATTTGCTCAGCCAGTGCGAGCTGTTCCTTGCAACGAGCATCGATTGTCATGGGTTAACCCTGTTCTGTCACGACGAAATGCTGAATTCGTGAGTGAAGCCCGATGGAGGGAACAGTGTTTTGGTCAAAATCGATGGTCAAGACCTCTGAGTGAGCAGTAGGAACTCCAGGCATGAGCCGTTGGATTCACGTAAAGATATGTTAAGGCAATCTGCTTCCACTCGTGACTGGTTGTGTTGAGATCAGGCATAGGCATAAAAAAGCCTGTCCGTTTGGGGACAGGCCGGAAGGTTGTGTACGGAACGTATTCCTTCGTTCAGGCAACGCTGTCAGATGCGAGGTCACCAGTTTCATCTCCTTCCTCTTCTGCTCCGACGGGAATAAGGCGAATCGCCTTTTTACCAAGCTTGATCTGAAATTCATCTCCAGGGTTCAGATCGAGCATGGCTGTGTATGCCTTGCCAACAAGCAGGTTGCCGTTCCCTTGAACAGTGGCGGTATAGCTCAGTTTGCGTCCACCCTTACCAATGGCAGCACCTCCAGCGGAAAGGTTCACACCCTTCGCTTCTAGTAAAGCCTCGTAAAACGCAGTGAAATTCAGGCGTTCGGCACCGTCCTTCTTTGTGCTCACATAACCGCAGGCACGTACGAGATCGGACTTGGACACATCGCCAAGATCTTTCACCTTGGTCAGAAGGTCAGATCCAGTCAGCATGAGATTGATCCCCATTGGATGATCAATTCATAGCTGATCTGTAAGGAGGTTGTCAACAAAAACCATGCCGTCGTGAGATTTAGCTCCAGCGCGAGATGTGATGTCTGACGTCCATCTCGAATTGCTTTGGTGTCTTCCTTCTTCATCAGATCACCTGCACTATCCCGAAACCGCCTGATGCCACAACTGATCTCGTGTTTGACACCGCCGTGCAAAGAGGTTGATGCTCCGTGACATCAATCCTTCTTAGAGATCGGCAAGGGGGACGGCCACGGGACCTGTACTTTTCTTGGCTTGCAAGAAACTTCTGCGCAGAGCTTGCGATTCAGTCACCACTCATCTGCATCACCCTGTGCGTGAACTCATTTGATCTAAGCCAGTAACAGGGCAGGCCTCGATAGGACCTGAATCTCGTCGTTGCTCTCAATGTCGCGACAAGCTTCTCTCTGCGATGAGTTGTCTCTTGATTGGGCTGAGCTTCTTTGCTGAGATCCCATCGTGGTCTTGAACCTTTACTTGCAAAGCCCTTTTCTTTCTCAGTCTTTGGCCAGTACACGACCGATGAGATCACCGTTAACGTCTTTTCTCGCCACAGCCAGTTGCAACAGACATCGGTGGCGTCTCTCAGAAGGCAAAGTTTGCAATCTTGTTTGAGTCGCTCGCACCCTTTGAAGCAGGCCAGCGTGACTTGCCATCACTCAGATCTGTACATGTTGTGTCCAGACAGGCTGGTTTGAGCGCGGAGAAGGAGATCGTTGCGCTGGCAGGATTCATGGGCGCGCTCTTCACGGCATGAACTTGCCGAGTTCACACGTCAAGTTTTGAGCGCCCAGCTCACCGATCTGTATTTTGTGCACCGCACAGTCCGTGTGAATCGGGTCTTGAATCCGCGGTCGAACTGTATGAGCAGAGGATTCAACGCAGTGCAAGCGCTCAATGGAACGTTCACTTGATTGCTTTGTGTCGACCAATCCTGTCTCGCAGTCAAGATTGAGCAGAGAGTTAAGGCTTTCAATGGGGGCAGGGGGACTTGAACCCCCACAGGCCTTACGGCCCAAACGATTTTAAGTCGCGTGCGTCTACCAATTCCGCCATGCCCCCTCGCAAGCCATCTTAGATTTCAGCCAACCGATTGAAGATCGTGTTCCTCCAGCCACTGCTCAGCATGCTGTCGACATCAACGCTGCTTGTCCTCGCGACCTATGCCGCTTTGGCAGGTCTTTATCTGCTGGTTGTTCCTCTTGGTCTGTATTGGTGGATGAATCAGCGCTGGCATCGGATGGGCAAGCTTGAACGTCTCGCCATCTACGGCTTAGTTTTCCTGTTTTTTCCGGGAATGATCGTGTTCGCACCATTTTTGAATTTGCGTCTTAGTGGTCAGGGAGACGTCTGACTTGACACGAACAAAGGTGCTGCTGATTGGTCTAGCCATCCTCCTGCTTGGAGGATTGGGCTACAAAGCGTTTGATGCCGCTGGCTTTCACGGATTTTCAGCTGGTATTGCGGCCCAATCACTGCTTGTGCTGATTGTGGTGGTTTGGACCGGTTCCTATCTTTTCCGCGTCGTGACGGGTCGTATGACCTTTATGGAGCAACGCCGTCGCTATCGAGCTGGATATGACGAAAAAGCGGCGGCGGATCTTGAAGCTCGTTTTGATTCCCTTTCGGAAGAAGAGCAGCAGTCACTGTTACGTCGGATTGGTCTTGACGAAGACGTAAAGTCTGCTGACACATAGGTTCAATTACTTCCTTCTCCCTTCCTGAGACTTGAAGGCCATGGTTGATGAGATGATTAGCCCCACCCAGCCTATTTCGACAATTGCGCAGCGTTTTAAACAGCTGAACAAGGATGGCAGGCTCGCTTTGATGCCTTTTCTGATGGCCGGCGATCCGGATCTAAAAACCACTGGGGATGTGCTTTTAAGCCTTCAATCGGCTGGAGCCGACATGGTGGAACTTGGTATCCCTTACAGCGACCCGCTTGCAGATGGTCCTGTGATTCAGGCTGCTGCTGCGAGGGCATTGGCTGCCGGAACAACTCCCAAACGTGTTCTGGAGATGTTGTCGAGCCTCCGAAATCAACTGACGCTGCCAGTGATCTTGTTCACATACAGCAATCCATTACTGAATGTTGGTATGGAGTGTTTTTGTGAGCAAGCGGCAGCCGCCGGAGCAGCTGGACTCGTGGTGCCAGACCTTCCGCTGGAAGAAGCGGAGCGATTATCTCCAGTTGCTTCACGTTTTGGTTTGGATTTGGTCCTTCTTGTTGCACCAACAACGCCATGTGAGCGCATGTCTCGGATTGCTGAACGCAGTCGTGGATTCACTTATTTGGTCAGTGTTACAGGTGTCACTGGTGAGAGAGCCAAGATGGAAACAAGAGTTGAAGGGCTTGTCCATCAGCTCAAGCAAAGCTCAACGATCCCTGTTGCAGTTGGATTTGGCATCTCTGGTGTGGATCAGGTGCGCCAGGTGCGGGGTTGGGGCGCTGATGGTGCGATCATCGGCAGTGCACTAGTGAAACGCATGGCATCAGCTGCCTCTGGCAGTGTTGCCTCTGAGGCTGAGAAGTTTTGCCGTGAATTGAGAGCTGCCGCTGATTGAATGCAGTCATGGCAGTTGCTGAATCGCTGTCCCGTCGTTCAGCCCGTAGATTTGGGGAACCAGTCTCTCTCTGTCTATCGACGCCAACATGCAGATTGACATTGTTCTTGCGTGACCAGGATGTTTCGCCGCCAGTACTGTTGATTTTTGCGGGTCCATTGTTGCAGGGGCCTTGAGCATCGATGGCAACTTCAATCAACAATCGCAACAAGCACTTGGCTGCATCAGCTTTTCGTTTCACAAGCAGCAATAGTTTGTTCACAAACTGATGGATTGTCCTCATGGCACGCTTTGTTCTTTGGGGTACGTACTGTGATGATGCGCTTGACAAGCGAGCGCCTTTTCGGGAGGAGCATCTTTCGCGACTTCAAGCTCTCAAGCAGAGCGGAATCTTAATTACGCTTGGTCCAACAGAAGGAAGCACGCATGTGTTCGGAATTTTTGAAGAGGAAGATATCAAGACTGTTCGTGAGCTCGTTGAGGCCGATGTGTATTGGAGGGAAGGGATCTGGACAGCAGTGGATGTTTATCCTTGGATCCAAGCATTTTGAGCTTGTTGCCAGATCCATTCTGCAACCAGTTCGTCTCCGTCTGTTCCAAGGCTTTCTGCGTAACCACTCATTTGACCAATTCCGTTGCGTGCGATTTCAGCGATCGCCGCTTGTGAATCAATCCCTCGTCGTTTCAGCGCTGCCAATTTGAGTGTCTTGTTTCGGCGAATGATGTTTCCGCCATTGAGGTGGCATCCAGCACAGTGTTGTTCAAACAGAACAGCTCCGTTTTGAGCCGTGATGTCTGCCACGGCGATGCCAGGACTCCTCGAAATGAAGTGGATTGCCAAAACAAGAGTGACAATAACCTTGCCCAGCCACCGCACAAGGTTATTGATTTGATTGGTTTTCAACACTGAAGTGAATGGTCCATGATTTTATTTTGCATCAGCCGTGAGATGCGAACGTTGATATCTCTGGACCAGCTCTTCGGGAGACCGGTAGCTTTGAGGAAGAGAGTTGTGGAGTCGTTGCAGGCAATCCCAACAGAGTGTGCGGCGAATCGTCTGGAGTTCACGCCCTTTGGCCACAAGGCAGCGAAGTGCTTGGCAATAGCTCGAAAATCCTGCTTCCAATTCTCCAATGGTGAGTACTTTTGAGGAGGTCGGCACGAGTGGACAAGTCAGGAAGCCCTAACTTTCTCTCTGAATCCTCTGATCCGTCTGTTGTCAAGATCACGACTTGAAGTGCAAATCCACCGTTGATGGCCGAACAGGACCTTTTGCGTTTTCTCGACAAGGTGTCTCAACTTCAAAATCTGGTCGAGTCCATTGATCGGGACAATGACCGGCGTCAGCAATTGGCTCACTGCTCAGACCACAACCAGGTCGTTGCTTTGGCCAGATCGTGGGGGTTTGAAATCGGTCGTCGTTGGGGTGAGCCAACGCCTCCAACGATTTGCTCTGACAACCTTTTTGGCAGTCCTCTGCCGGCTCTTGGGGAGGAGTCAGAACGCGTGCTCCAATCCGGTGAGAGCTGGTGCCTGAAATTAATTGTTTCCAATCAGTTCACCAGTCCAGATGGTTTTTGGTACGACCAGGATCAAGATGAGTGGTTACTGCTGCTGAAAGGAAGTGCACGTTTGCGTTTAGAAAACCCCGAGCAGATCATCGATCTCAGTGCTGGGGATCATCTCTTTCTCCCCTCTCGTCGTCGTCATCGGATTGAACGGACAGATCCGCAACCAGGGACTGTCTGGATTGCGTTGTACTGGAGTTCACCTTCCATGGAGTCGACCGCTTGATCAGCCAATAGGCGGCGGAGAGTGAGATGACGGCCGTTCCAAGACCAATCAGGAGCTGTGGTTTATTGACTGCTGCTGTGGGCAACACAATGACCTTCCTGGCTACTGCGGTCATCGCTGTGATCAAGACCAATTCAATCTGAACAACGTGGCGGCGTAGATAGCTGGTGATGTTCTGAAGCACCTCAAGTGCAATCAGTACAGTCAGCAGGTCGCCGAGCAGTTTGATCAGGTCATCACCAAGCCAGCTTGTTTCTGACCAATTGAATAATTTCAGCCCCAGAGAGATGATCAGTTGAACCAGAGCCGCCGCAATGATCACACCAGTGATCATGGTGAGAATCTTGGCAACTTCTCTCTCAGCTGAATCCACGCGGGACAGGAAACGATTCCCCTGTGTACGTTCGCGGGTCACTATAATTTCAGTCGTTGAAAGGGTTGTAGTAAGGACGCGCTTGTGTATCGCTGCCAGGGTTACGAACGACAGTGTCGCAAGTGATTGATCCGTCAGCAGCGATCACGCAGTTTGTCGGCACGATTTTGCTTTCTTTGCCAACACCGCTATTTGGGCCAAGCAACCAGCCCTCACTTTGCGCAAAAGCTTGTGCATTGAACAAGACGGGGAGGCTGAGGAGCATCCCACAAGCTGACAGCTGCGTGATCAAATTCATCGTGTCGTTGCAGGGAACACCACTTTGGCGTCGATATCGCTCAGGAGGGACAATCCTCCCTAATTTCCTGCAGAAGCATATCCAGCTGACTAAAGGGATCCCCAGAGGTTTGGGCATTGGTGTTGCCTGGTGCGCGATCTTCTCCTTGCCATTCGGCTTCAACAAGACACAGGCGGGTTGCCAGGCCAGGTAAACCATTGCGTCGATGCTCTTGTTCGAGGACTTCAAGCAGAGCTGGCATCCGCGTGGAGACCGCCCGAAGGTTTCGACGTAGATCAGCTTGAGTTCTGCCCTGGTGTTTGAGCCAGTCCTTCAAGACATGGGTGAGGTCCTGTTCGAATTCATCACTCCAGGTAGACATCGGCTCATCCATTAACGACCTAGAGGAAACCACTGATCTAGTTTGCGCCGAGCTCTCGACCGAATCTCAGGGGTGATGTGATTGTTCCAGATCCCCACCATCGCTGTTAGGGCGACAAGATCATCACTAAATCCTGCTACCGGAAGGAAATCCGGGATGAGGTCAACGGGCATGAGCAGGTAGCTCAATGCTGCCAGCATCGTCAGTCGTGCTGGGGCTGGTGTCGAAGCATCAAGAAGCAGCTCTAACGCCTCGAGAGCTGGTGTTGCAAGGGTTCGACCTGCTCGACGTAACAACCGCTTCAAGTTGTTTTCGTCCACAACTTCGCTGTCGAGAAGAGTGGCATCCACAGTGGCTTCAGCCGCGGGTGAATCAGGAGGTACCGAAGTGGACTTCATTGATGTTGTTCGACCATATTTTCTTTATTTTTACCCGTCGCTCTCCAAATGGCTAGATGGACCTCACCCCATTCAGTGGGTGGTTTCCACCAGTCCACTTTGGATTCCTGTTTTGCGTAGTTTGCGAAGTGCTCGTTGAACGACCTGTCGGCAGTATTCCCTTGAGCAATTCATGTGGCGAGCAACTTCCGCCAAGGTCCTCCACTCGTGAGTTCCATCCAAGCCAAAACGCAATGTGACAACCGTTCGTTCTTTGGGGGTGAGATTGGCCTTGCTTAAGAGCGTCCACACCGAGGCTGTTCGCTCGGCGATTTCTGCCCGCTCCATAGGGGGTAATTCATCACTAGGCAACACGTCCACAAGCTCTGAAGGATCTGATTTGGACTTCACCACTCCTTGAAGGCTGACCGTGACACTCCGCAATTCGCAAGCCAATAAATCTTCAACTTCTGAGATTGGAATCTCCATAAATTCAGCGATTTGCTCCGTGGAGGGGCTTAGCCCGTAACGCTGCATTAATCGCGCCTTGGCTGCGCGGAGCTTGGTTAGTTTTTCATTGACATTGACTGGGATCCGAATGGTGCGGCTTTGGGTGGAGAGGGCACGGTTCAGTCCTTGCCTGATCCACCAGTAGGCATAAGTTGAGAAACGATGGCCACGGGTTGGGTCGTATTTCTCGACGGCTCTTGTCAGACCAAGAGTTCCCTCCTGAATGAGATCAAGCAGGTCTAGACCTTTCCCCTGGTAACGCTTGGCCAAATTCACAACCAATCGCAAATTAGAAGTAATCATTTGGTTTTTTGCTCGTTCGCCACGCCGAATCACAATTTTTTCATCATCGCTGTACTCACATTCGGGCCCACTCCCTCCAGCGAGGTGACAGCGCTCTGTAATGGCAACCATGGCTTGGACCTTTCTTCCCATCATCAGTTCCTGCTCAGGGGTCAGCAGCTGGTGGCGGCCGATTTCGCCAAGAAAAGCACTCAGAGAGCTCACCATCTGATTCCTTGCACTGAATTGAACCTAGAACCAAAGGGTTTTCATCCCGTGGGTGTAATAAAGAGTTCGGAATTCATTTTTAATGCATGATTAAACAGTTTCTTCTCCTAGATGAAGACAATCTTCAGGGTAATTGCTGAGAGCCACGCGTTTCTCAGCCGAACTGCTTGCCTCGGCAGCATGCATGCCTTGAATAGAGGAATAGAGATTGAAGCCGCCAGGGAGAGTCAACGCCTAACTAGTCAAATCAAAGTAGGTACATATACCCTGGAGGTTAAGAATATGTATAGAATTTGTTTTGAATACGCTGATTTTGATGGGGGTGGATTGTTTGTTGTTCGTTGGTGATCAGCAGGGCGTTGGTTGTTTTTTGAAAATCGGAGCTTAAACCTGTTTTCGATCAGCTTGGCAGCCCAACACCACGGGCCATTAGACTTGCCATGAATGGAAGACTCGCAAATGCAACAAGCTCAATGTTGATCACCCAGCCAATGCGATTCGCGACAACATCACTAACTTTGGGCAGTTCGTCTTTGCGTAATGGTATCGCCCAGCTAATATATGTGATAGTTGGATATAATGATAATGCTCCAGCTGTTAAGTAGAGGCCAACTTTCCACCAAAACAATGGGTTTTGGGTGTAAAAATCAGTTCCTTGCCCATAATGTAAAACACGAGCGATGCCGCTGAGTAACAGTAAGAGAGCAAATAGGCCGTAAATGATATCTGTGATGATGAGTTTGGTTGCAGTTTGTTTGTTGGGGTTGGCTTGAATCCAAATGCGTTCAGCTGTCAGAGCTGCAATGCAAACCATGAATGACAACTCATGTACATAGGCTGCCCCCGCTCTCGCCAGCACATCAGAAGCCATCATTAAGAACGTTAAAGAGTTACATCGTAACGTGTGAGCAGTCATGCATGCTGTTCTGCTCTTGCCAGGCGCCAAGCAAGAGCAGCTTCAATGACAGCGTGCTTGATCTAGGACTGTGATTACTTCGATGCAAAGGATTGGTTTGTCGTTGCTGGCGTGTATTGAAATTAAATTGTTCTGATCAAGAATTAATGACTGAAAGTCTTGACGCTTTTGTACATAATTTTCATGGAGTTAGATGCTGCTCGGGTGGCTGATTGCTTGGGAGGGTTGTCGTGGTTTCATTTTTGGTGAAAAATTTTTCGAATGGATGTTCATCTTTCATTGGCTTTCTTTTACGCTGGCCTTGGTTTCTCGGGTGGCGTCCGATCCTTGGTCGAGCTTGAGGATTTTGATTGGTCACTGCGATTTTTTCTAACTCCATTTTCGATTAAATTGCCTGCGAAGCTTTGTTGTCTGGGTGATTTCATCCTTGCATGTCATGAAGCTGTGCTTTGTGTTGCTGAAGCAGCTCTTTGATATGGAAAGGGAGGGTGTCATGTAAGAGGTGTCATTTGGAAGGTGTCATGTATCGTTGATTTGGATCATTAGTTTGCTTCGCAGGCCGGGTGTTATGACAACTGGGAGGAATTCCGATGTGAGTTGGCATGATTGACGCGCCAATCCGAACCGTGCATAACAGTCATCCTCATGTTCAGTTGATGTTGATCTGATGCAAGCAGATCCATGTCCCCCTGCTGCTGAAGTCCGCGTGCTGGACCAAGTTTTGCAGCGTCAACAACCAGGATTAGAGATCAGAGGATATTCGCCTCGCTTGGCTACGACGATGTTTGGTCTGCCGAGTCTCAAGCATTGGTGCGTCTGGATTGATCCCAATCCCGAACCGGTTGATCGTTGGAGCCTGCGTTGGAGGCGCGGCGTTGATTCGGCACTGCGTCAGTGGAGTCAGCTTCTGCCAATCACGCTTGTAGAGAATCCTGATCGTGCTCAGATTCGTGTGCGGCGTCAGCGGCCTCGACGCCGGCGCACATCCACCGGTTGGCGTGCAAGCAATGGTCGCAGCATCTTGCAACTTGTAGAACTAACGCGCGATGGTCAGCGTTGGCGCGAACCACTCGTGGAGGTTCTTGTTTCACCTGAGCTCAGAGCGCAAGTCTTGGAGGCAACAGCTCTACACGAACTTGGTCATGCCTTTGGACTTTGGGGGCATAGTGATCAATCGTCTGATGCTTTAGCGGTTCATCAAGGGTCTAAACCTGTTCTCCAGCCCACGCTGCGTGACAAACAAACTTTGCAATGGGTGCGTCAACAAAGCAATCGCTTCGGATTGATCTCTGAGGATTGATCACTCGCGGCGTGGTGCTCCTCGACGTTCGGCGAGTTTTTCCTGGACCTGTCTCCAGTTCACGCCGTGGTGAGCGAGAGCAACTTGCAGATGGAAGATCAAATCAGCTGCTTCTCCAACAATTTCATCGCAGACATCGTCTTTGCAAGCCATCACGAATTCTGCACTCTCTTCGCCGATTTTTTTAAGAATGCGATTGTCTCCTCCTTCGAGGAGCTTATTCGTGTAACTACCAACCTCTGGCTTGCTTTGACGGTCGCGAATCACACGAAACAATTCGGTGCATGCATCTGCGGGAGGTTGTAAAGCATTTTTTCCACCCTCTGATCGTTCGTCACGATCTTCGTAGAAGCAGCTGCGGGCGCCGGTATGGCAGGCCACATCACCCTTTTGTTCAACGCTGATCAACAGCACATCCGCATCACAGTCGTAGCGGATCCCTCGTACGGTTTGTGTGTGACCGCTAGTAGCCCCCTTGTGCCAAAGCTCTGCACGGGATCGACTCCAGTAGTACACCTGGCCGCTGTTTAGGGTGTGTTCAATAGACTCTTTGTTCATCCAGGCCACCATCAGGACAGCGCCGTCGAGCCAGTCCTGTGCCACGGCAGGGATCAGTCCCGCATCGTTAAATCGGAGTTGACTGATCAATGAGGAACTCAGTTGGGTCATCAGCGGGCTTAACGGGTTTGGCTTGGAAAGGGCTTCAAACTCGACCTTTTAAGGTCTTGGCGGCTTTCATTTGTGATCCTTCAGATAAGATCATACAAGTGAGAATGAGCTTAAATCGATAGAGTGATGACACATCTGAATTTCAAACTCTAATATCACGGTTGTAATTTGGTTGCTTGAGACTGTCCTTAAAGCTGCCTAGAAACTTTTTGTTTTGTTGTTTTTGTGTTTTTAAAAGCTCTAACTCATGCCTTGTTAGGTCATACTTGAAGTCTGTGCTTCCTGGCCGCTCGCTTGTTGTTGCTATTGTGTCGAATACCGTTGGTTACTCTAAAAGGATCGTCCACATTGTTTGCTCTAGATTGTGTTGTATTTCGGCGCAACAAGAAATAAACTTTGTACTTGATTGATCAGATTCAGGCGCTATTTGGCGGGATAATCAGGCAAATTGTGGTTTGATATAATTTGTTTTTGAAGGGAGAAATCAGTGTATTGATGTCCGCTTTTTTGGACGACCACTTTCCCAATTGATGCACGGTTCTGAGTTCGTTTCATCGAGTCTCGAACCGTTACCTTAGTGATTGTAGAGGCGCATGTGGTTCCTTGGCTCTTCGGACACTGTTGACGGTGAACGCCAACAGTGTCCGCGCTGCTGATGCCTGAATGTGTTTCTTCTGCTGCTCAAGGCATTTATCGCCTACAAGTTCGTCGTGCTACTACCTCCCAGTACCCACTCCTGCAGCAAGGTTTTCGAGGATTATCCCTGTTGTCATCGACAATGGAACCATGCGGGACATTGCAGATTTGTACACGGCTATAGCCGCAGCTTCACATTGTTTTTTGGGGCTCAATCCCTCGATTGTTGCGGCTTTGTGGTGGATTTCTCAAGCCTCCGCCCGTTTGAACAACGGTTGCGCGATCAATTTGATCACACGTTTCTTGTCAATGCCGATGATCCATTGCTGACCGAATGGCAGCGGCTGCACGAGCTTGGCGCTCTGGATCTGCGTGTGATGACGAATGTGGGTATGGAGTCGACAGCTGCGCTGGTTTGGGGCTGGGCGAATGATCTTTTGCATCAGAGGGACAAGGGCCGCACTTGTTGTTGGTCTGTGGAGGCCCGTGAAAATCACCGGAATGCCGCCACGTACAGCGCAGTGCCTGATTGGTTTGGTGTTGTCAACACTGAGCTATAAAGTCTCGGTTGCCATAGAGAACAACCATGGCAGAAAGCCGAAGATGTTTTTGTGAGAATTGGGCGTAGTTTGGCAGCTGTCCAGCGCATTCATTGAGTGATTCACCTGTCGTCAGTCAGATATGCCTTCAGGGATATTCATCGAGCGGATCAACGTTGTAATTGGCATCCATTTTTTCGACGTAAGGATGGCTTGTTGGTTCTTGAGGGAAAGCTTTTGTTCGGAGGACCAACAGCTTTTTTGGTTTAGGTCATGTGTTTGAGGAGGGGACGGGGCGCTGTTAGAAGGATGTTGAATCTTGTATTCGTGTCCTCGTGAGAAAGGATTTCCACGTCTGGTAAATTTCACATGGTTGAATGTGGCTTGAAAGTTTGATTTTATGTGGATTATTTTGTTGTTTGTAACATGATCTTTGATGGTGCTCTTCCCTATGGGTAATGCCTGGTACGTTCTGTTTGTTGGTTTCAAGTCGAAAAATGACTTTCGCTTGAAGGAGGGGATTAATGGTTTGCATCATTATCCGCACTGAAATCAATAATGTTGATCCGTATTTTTGCTAGGGGTTAGCTTAATGCTAATCTTTCAGCTTCGACATCCACGTGAATTTGATGTCCTTCACTGAAAAGTCCGCTTAATATCGCTTTGGCAATGGGTGTTTCTAATTCACGCTGGATTGCTCTTTTAAGCGGACGTGCTCCATAAACAGGATCATAACCAACGTTTGCAAGCCAGCTAGAGGCATCGTCGCTGAGCTGTAAATCTAGTTTGCGTTCTTCCAAGCGACGGCGCAGACGCTCGACCTGTAAATTGACGATCTGTTGTAGCTCTTTCCTATCAAGGCTGCGGAAGATGATTTGATCATCAAGGCGGTTGAGGAACTCGGGTCGAAAATGGGCCTGTAGGGCATCGTTGACTCGACGTCCCATTTCCATATGGTTTGCAGGATCGCCTGCAAGTTCAAGTATTGAAGAACTACCCAAGTTACTGGTCAGGATCAAGACAGTATTTGTAAAATCCACTGTGCGTCCTTGGCCGTCTGTAACGCGACCGTCATCAAGAATCTGCAGCATCACATTGAACACGTCAGGGTGTGCTTTTTCGACTTCGTCGAACAAGATCACCGCATAAGGACGGCGTCGTACTGCTTCGGTAAGTTGACCACCTGCTTCGTACCCCACATATCCCGGAGGCGCGCCAATCAGTCTGCTGACCGTGTGCTTCTCCATGTACTCCGACATGTCGATGCGCACCATCGCATCGTCACTATCAAAAAGATGGTTGGCTAGGGCTTTACAGAGTTCTGTTTTTCCAACACCTGTTGGACCAAGAAAGAGAAAACTAGCGATTGGACGATTGGGATCACTGAGTCCAGCTCGTGAACGTTGGATGGCGTCAGCAACGGCAGTGACTGCTTGGTTTTGTCCGATCACACGTTGATGTAAGTCATCCTCGAGATGGAGGAGTTTATCCATTTCACTTTGCACCAACCTCGCCACAGGAATGCCTGTCCATTTCGCGATCACCTCTGCGATGTCGTCCTCACTCACCTCCTCTCTGAGCAAAGTTTTGTCACCAGCTTCGTCTTCCGAGAGTTGCTCTTCTTTCTGCTGCAATTGTTTCTGCAGCCCTGCCAGGGTTCCGTATTCAAGTTCGGCAGCTTTGTTGAGGTCGTAGTTGCGTTTGGCTTGCTCCACTTGCAGTTGAACTCTCTCGATTTCTTCTTTCAGAGACGAAAGGTCATCAATCGCGCCCTTTTCCTGCTGCCACTGCGCGTTCAGCGCACTTTGTTGCTCGCTTAGTTCAGCAAGTTCACGTTCTAGCCGTTGCAGGCGTTCCAAACTGGCGCTGTCTGATTCACGCCCAAGCGAGAGTTTCTCCATCTCCAATTGCAAGATCTTGCGATCGATTTCATCGATCTCCTCGGGTTTGGAGGTGATCTCCATTTTGAGTCGAGCTGCGGATTCATCGACCAGGTCGATCGCTTTATCGGGTAGGAAACGGTCAGCGATATAGCGGCTGCTCAGCACAGCGGCAGCGACGAGAGCACTGTCAGCAATTCGAACGCCATGATGCACTTCGTAGCGCTCTTTCAGACCACGCAAAATTGAAATGGTGTCTTCCACGGTGGGCTGATCGATCAGGACCTGTTGGAAACGGCGCTCGAGAGCAGGGTCTTTCTCGATGTGTTGTCGGTGCTCATCCAGAGTGGTCGCACCGATGCAGCGCAATTCGCCGCGAGCGAGCATCGGCTTCAGCAAGTTGCTGGCATCCATAGAGCCACCTGTGGCTCCAGCGCCTACAACCGTATGAATTTCATCGATGAAGAGAACGATTTGCCCTTCTGAGGCGGTGACCTCTTTGAGAACGGCTTTGAGCCGTTCCTCGAATTCACCGCGATATTTGGCACCGGCGATGAGTGCACCCATATCGAGCGCAATCAGTTGTCGGTTTTGCAAGGCCGAGGGCACGTCGCCATTCACGATGCGCTGGGCTAACCCTTCCACGATTGCTGTCTTGCCGACGCCAGGTTCACCGATTAAGACCGGATTGTTTTTGGTGCGGCGGCTGAGAATCTGGATGGTGCGACGAATCTCATCATCCCGTCCGATCACTGGATCGAGCTTGCCTTCGCGAGCGGCCTCGGTGAGGTCTCTGCCGTACTTCTCCAGAGACTCATAACTGCCTTCGGGGTTTTGATCTGTCACCGACTGATTGCCTCTCACCGCTTTGATCGCCTCCTTTAGTTTGTTGTGATCAACACCGGCCTGACTCAAGAGCTGTCGTCCGCACCGTTCATCTGCGGCAAGGGCGAGCAGTAGATGCTCAATAGAGATGTAACTATCGCCAAAGCTATTTCGTTGTTGCTCCGCACGGTCGAGCGTTGTGTTGAGTCCGCGTCCAAGGAAAACTGAATCTGGCGTTGAAGTCAGGCTGGCTTGCCGTTGAAGGTGCTGTTGAACTGAGGTTTCGAAACTATTGATGTCCACGCCGGCTTTGCTGAGGATGCGGCCGGCTAGTCCGTTTTGTTGCAAAAGAGTGAGGAGGAGATGTTCGGTCTCCAGCTGCTGATGACGTGAGGTTTGTGCCAGTTGCTGAGCGGCGACGATAGCGGCCCAAGCTTTTTCGGTGAACTGTTCCGCCGTAGGTTGCATGTAGGCTCTCGTTTCAGATCAATCAGATCAATTCAAGTTATTGGGATTTTTGAATGTGATGGGGCGGCAAACCGGATCCGTTTTTTACAGTTCACCGAATGCTTGTCATTTCAATGGTGAATCAGGACCTGAGGGACCGTTTGGTTGCCCGAGTATTGGAGCAGTCTGCCAAGGCAGGGGGGGAATTGGAACGCAGTTGCTGGATGGTCGTTCATGAATATCATCATGGTGTGATGCCCACTGAATACGATATTAGGGAAATTGATGAGGATTTATATTTAGCTGTTTTAGCTGCATCCCGTCAAACTCAGCAATAGCCCTAAAACGTTGGATTTTTCCTGGTTTGGTGCAAATAAAAGCTGCCCAATAGTCGTTAAATGGATTAATTGGCTTGGCTCAGAATAGATCTTTTCGTGAAAAATTCAAATCGACGTCAGTTGTTCAACTTTGTGAGCCATGCTGGGGCTGGCTCTTGGTAACGTAGTGATCATCGGGCCTTCCCCTATATGCCCTGGCTTTTAGAGCATATCTGCTTTGAATGAATGATCTCAAATTTGACGCATTTTCCATTGTGGTTCTGGCGAGGACTGCATCAGGTTTTGTCGCGTGACATAGGTCTTGGTAGGACTGCGTAATAATGTTAAAAGTGTTGCCGATTGTGTAGAGTGGATTGATTGATCACAGGCTTTTAAATGTACGTCAGAAGGTTGGTTATGGTTGAGTTCTCCTTGCTTGGCTAAGTATGAGGGGAAAGCTAGAGATAAGTCTTTGCTCAGTGCGATGATTGAAATAATATGAGGCTTGGCCCGTGAAAATTTATGCCTTACGCTAGAGGATCATTGCATGCATTTTGCAGATTTTCTTTTTGAGGTGTTTGCAAAATTAACTCTCTTAGTTGATGCAGAAATGAATATCCATGATGTCGTTACTATGGCTCGGTCAGTTCCAGTTGGCGGGGAGGAGGGCCGTGATCTGACGTCTAACTGTGTTTGAGGACTTGTTAATCTATTGACTGTGTCTGCGATTCCGCTCCTTGTTTCTGTGATCCATATATGTAAACATCTTATTAGAATTCGATCAATGCATAAGAGTTGAATCCTGGAGATCGGGTCTGGTTATGACTTGCGGAATTAATCTCTTGTGCCTGCTGTGATGTATGTCGTGATATTAGATTTATGAACGAAAAGAATTGCTAATTTTATTTTGGTCAAACCATTGTGCAACTCGAGTTGAGGGTGAGTCTTCGTTGAGGTCATGACTGGTCACATCAAAGCCATATTTTTGAGCTATTTTTATCCACTCTTGAACGTTTAGGCAAGTTTTTAGTTCTCGGCGCAATGAGGGTGAGCGCTCTGATGCACGCACAAAACGATTGAGTGCATCACGCGTCATTCCTTCTCCATCCCAGTTCAGCCTGTTGTTCAACATATGTAGCCACTGCAATAATCTCATCCTCGGTTAATTCTCCAGAATAAGAAGGCATTGCATTCTTACCATCTTCAATTTGATGTTCAATGGCTTCGAGAGGATCTTGCTGATATTCCTCAAGATGTGCGTTCAAATCTCTGATTTTTAATGTTCGACTAGCTCGAATAACATTCCCTCCCCCCATGTGACACGCAGCACAATTTGTGGAGAAAATCTGTTCCCCTTGGTTGTTGAGCATCTCTGTGCTGGACGCCAGCACTGGATTGGCCGAAACGATCGGCAGAATCAGGCTCAGAAGTATCGAGAACAGACCGATGAGTCGTGCCATGCGATCTTTGTTGTTTTTACTACGCTATCCAGCTTGAGGTTCAAATGTAAGATCTGGGTGGACTTAAAGACACAAAAAATCAGAGATCACTGGCCAGAGGCGGCACAGGTGATCTCCGGAAGAAGAATGTAAAGAAATTAAGTTTATTCGACGATCACTTTGCCGACCATTCCCGCGCCACGATGCGGTTCGCAGTAAAAGTCGTAGCTTCCAGCGTCAGTGAATGTTTCTTCCCAGGATTCTCCAGGTGCAAATGCAAGATCTGAATGTGTGTACTCGTCATGCCCTTCGAATACGGCATTGTGAGGAGCCAGCTTGTTGTTAACAAATTTGACAGTATCGCCGGCCTTGATTGTCACTGAGCTCGGCTCAAATGCCAGCATTCCAGCGTCGGTCCCTAATTTGACTTCAACAGTCGCTGCATTGGCAGTACCAATGTTTAATCCTATTAAGATCAGTAAAGCGCAGCTAACAGCTGCGAGTGACCGGAAGAGGGTCTTCATGAGCAGAAATAATTTCGGATATTTTAACCGATCCTTGGTTTACCGCGCTGAGGGAGACCTGAATCTGCCAAAACCTCTTCTAGGCTTGCTGCATGACTGGTGCTGCCGAAACGTTCCGGTGGACTGGCGGGCTCATGAATGAAGTGGCGCTGTCGAATGCTGAACCGGTCCCACTCATTGATATCGATTGGGAGGATCCTGATCAGGAATTCGATTAACCAGGGCCATAGCGGAATTCCTGGGGTGCGTCGGACCCCACGCCAGCGACAAAGGGTTGCGACAGCATCATTGACGCTGATCGCAGGTTGTCCCATCACAATCCGTCGCAATGCCCCTTGGCCAGGTTCCCGATTGGGTTGATGAGATGTGGTGGTGAACTGCCCGCAAATGCGGGCGATATCTTCGGCGTGGATGAAATGAAAGCTTGCATCAGCTCGCAACCATCGCGCCAGCCAAAGCCATTGACTTGCTTCCGCTAGCCCTTGTGTGAGGTAACTCGTCGGGAAGGGACTGGTTCCATCCAATCGCCCACCGAAGACGAGGGTTGGAAACACGGCAATGATGCGGTCTGCCAAGGGATGGGTCTCTAGGTCTTGCAAGCAGCGGGCCTTGGTTTGGATGTATTCCGTGCCGTAGGCCAAGGCTTGTGGCAGGGGTTGAAGATTGCGGTCGAGGATGCTGGCCGTGGAGAAATAAATAATTTGTTCGATGACCGCTGGATTGAGCAGCTGCAACATTCGTTTCACCGCAACAACATTGACTTGTTCAGCACGTTCCGGATCTCCCCAGGCCGTGGCTGTGTGAATCAGACGAGTGACGGTTGTGAGCTCGGCGATGAAACGGTCTGTGTTGCGAAGGTCGCCTATCAGCAGTCTAATTCTGGGGTGATTAGGCGGAACTGCTGTTAATTTTTGGGGATCTCTCAGCCAAAGTAGTAACTCTGCTTCAGTGTGATCAAGCAGCCATCGTGAAATATATTGACCAACGCATCCACTGGCGCCGGTAACAAGAATTCGTGCTTGCTTTGAACTCAAGCGGCGGCACCCAGTCGATCCATCACGCTTTTTCCTGACTCGAAGAAAGAACGACCGTTTTCTTCAGGTGTTCCCGGCAAAATTCCATGGCCTAAATTGAGAATATGACGCCTGCCTCGGGCCTTGCGCACAGTGTCATCGATGCGTTCACGAATGGCCTCAGGAGTGCCGAATAACAAGCCAGGATCAACATTGCCTTGCACTCCGATGTGTTCAGGTAACCGAGCGCAAGCTTCTGCCATGTCGACAGTCCAGTCAAGAGAAATGATGTCAACCCCGGTGCGCGCCATGCGCTCAATGACTCCGGCGCTTCCAGAGATATAGAGAATAAACGGCGTATCAGGGTGGCTTTGTTTAACTAAATCGACAACCTTTTTCTGGTATGGCGCAGCAAATGTGTCGTAATCAGCTGGACTGAGTTGACCCGCCCAGGAATCAAACATTTGCACGACTTGAGCGCCAGAATCGATTTGATATCTCAAATAGGTGGCGATGGACTCAGCAAAATGGTTCAGAAGCCGGTGCAATAACTTTGGCTCTTGGAATGCCATCGCTTTGATCACCGCGTAATTCTTGCTGCTTTTTCCTTCAACAACATAAGCAGCAAGGGTCCAAGGTGCTCCCACGAAACCAAGCACTGCAGCCTTGTTGCCAACACTTTCACGTAATCGACCCAGCACTTCACCAACAAAAGGCATGGACTCCTCTGGCTGCAGTGGATTCAATTCTTCGACCTGATCCAGAGCGCGAATCGGATCGTTGATGAGAGGTCCTTTGCTTTCGACAATGTCAAAGTCAATCCCCATCCCGGGGAGCGGGGTGAGGATATCGGAGAACAGGATGACCCCATCGGGCTGGAACGCCTCGAAGGGTTGCATCGAGATCTTGTAGGACAAATCCGGGTTTTCGGAACGCTCGCGGAAGCTCGGGTGCTCATCGCGAAGGTCCCGATACACCTTCATGTATCTGCCAGCCTGACGCATCATCCAGACGGGCGGCCGCTCCACTGATTCACCGCGCGCGGCACGCAGCAGCAGGGGCAGGGAATCGCTCATCCGGAACAGGAGATCAAGCGGGCAACCTACCTGAGTGCATGCAAAGGCTCAGAGCTGATTCGAGATCGATGCACGGTTTCGTCACATTTTTCACCTGAAGTTTCAGCCTTGCAGGTGAATTCAATTCTCCTGTTCAGGAAGTGCGCTGCGTTTGGAGTCATGCTTGAACACCATGAGGCTGAGTGGTGGCAGGCAGAGCTCTAGGGAATTGTCATACCCATGAATGCTCCATTCTTCTGTTGCTTTGCCGCCCATGTTGCCAAGATTGCTACCGCCATAACGACCCGCGTCGGTATTGAAAATCTCCTCATAAAATCCGGCTAGTGGAACGCCTACTCGATAGTGGGCATGGCTTTGTGGAGTGAAGTTTGCGACGACGACAAGCCAGGTGCCTCCGCTGCTCTCACGACGCATAAAGCTAATAACGGAGTGACGGTTGTCGTTGCAATCAATCCATTGGAATCCAAATTGGTCAAAGTCATCTCTCCATAGTGACGCTTCGTTTTTATAGAGAATGTTGAGATCATCTACGAGGCGTTGAATGCCTTTGTGGGGTTCGTAATTCAATAAATCCCATTGTAAATCTCCCCATACATTCCATTCTGCCCGCTGTCCAAACTCCATGCCCATGAAGATAGTTTTCTTGCCGGGGTGGGTCCACATATAGGCCAACAATGCTCTTGTGTTGGCGTATTTTTGCCAGTCATCTCCTGGCATTTTGTGGAGAAGATGACTTTTGCCATGAACAACTTCATCGTGGCTGAGGGCTAACATGAAATTTTCTGTGTAGGTATACCAAATCGAAAAAGTAATATTGTTTTGGTGAAATTGTCGGAACCATGGATCAAGCTCGAAGTAATCGAGCATGTCATGCATCCAACCCATATTCCATTTTAAGTTGAATCCTAGTCCGCCAATATCGGTTGGCTGAGTCACCATTGGCCATGTGGTTGATTCCTCTGCGATTGAGAGTGCTCCAGGGAAGTGCTGGAACATGACATGGTTCGCTTGTTGCAAGAAGCGCACAGCTTCAGTGTTTTCTCGACCACCATTTTCATTGGCGAGCCATTCGCCATCTGGTCTTAGATAGTCCCGATAAAGCATTGAGGCGACAGCATCCACGCGAATGCCATCAATGTGGAATTGTTCAAGCCAAAATACGAGGTTCGCAACGAGGAAGTTGCGAACCTCGTTACGGCTGTAGTTGAAGATGAGCGTGCCCCATTCCTTATGTTCTCCAATGCGTGGGTCACCATGCTCGTACAGATGAGTTCCGTCAAAAAAGGCAAGACCGTGACTGTCTTTCGGAAAATGTCCAGGAACCCAGTCGATGATCACACCAATGCCTTCGGCGTGACAACGATCGACAAAAGCGCGGAACTCATCTGGAGTGCCGTATCGGCTTGTGGGTGCATACCAACCGGTGACTTGATAACCCCATGAACCATCAAACGGATGTTCCGTAATCGGCATCAACTCAATATGAGTGAAACCGCGTTGCTTCACGTAAGGGATGAGTCGGTCTGCAAGTTCGGCATATGTCAAAAGACGTGCCCCTGGTTTCATATCAGCGGCTGGTACTGGAGGACGTGGAGTTCCATCCGGTTGGATCCAGGGATCATCCGCAGCAGCGTGGATCCAGCTGCCTAGGTGCATTTCATATACAGAAATCGGCTGATCTAGAGGATTGCAACTGTCTCTTTTTTGCATCCATTCAGCATCTGACCATTGGAAACCGTCGAGATGTGAGACCACCGAGCTGTTGGCTGGTCTGACCTCATGCTGAAAACCATAAGGATCAGCTTTCTGGTAACAATGCCCCTCTGGAGAGCGGATTTCGTACTTGTAAAGGGCTCCTTCTGACATCCCGGGGATGAAAAGTTCCCAAATACCGCCAAGCCTTTGTTGCATCGGATGATGGCGACCATCCCATGAATTGATGTCAGCCAGCAAGGAAACGCTGCGGGCATGTGGTGCCCAAAGGCAGAACATCACTCCTGCTACACCATCTTGTTGCGTCGGATGGGCACCCATCCGAGTCCAAATGTGGTGGTGATTGCCTTCCGCAAAAAGATGGCGATCCATTTCGCCCATCCATTCACCTCGAAAGGCCCATGGATCGTGCTGCTCATGGGTGATACCGCCACGAACAACGCGCACCTTGTAAGTGTTACTCGGATCGTCCGAGACGTGAGCTTCGAAGATCCATGGATGATTAGGGCTGGTCATGGAGACTTCACCGCCTCCGATTAAGAGGGTCACCGTCTCGGCTTCAGGCATCCAAACCCTGACGACCCAACCTGAATCAACAGGTTGGGGTCCAAGAACGGCGAAGGGGTGATCGTGACGACACTCCGCAAGTCGTTCGCCGTCCTGAACCATCCAGTCGAGGACTGCCGCGCCACCCATGGGAGATCTATGAAGAGGGCGAGAGCTTAAGCCGGATTCGGGGCCTCACGTGACTTGATCTTCAGACGAAATCGCGAGAGATGTCGACATTGATAATGCGACCGTTCGCGTCGAAGATCACGAACAGGTTGGTGGTCGCGTTACCGAATTCCACGCTGACTAAAACGAGTTGTTGTTCGCCTCCCTGACTGGCAATGACAGCATCTTTAATTTTGCGGAATCCTCCGGAGACCCGTTCCAGCTTCGTCCACTTGCGCTCCAGATCTCCAGGCGCAAGCTCGCGTTGGAAATCGATCTGCAAGCGGCTTCTGGCTTTTAACCAACGTCCAGCAGCAAGCTCTTCTGTGAAACGAAGGGCCGATGTCTCAATGGGAAGTGTTTCACCAACCCATTTCCAGGCCAGAAGCTTGCCGTCTTCATCAAGGATGAGGATGAGAGGCTTTTCACCTTCAGCGGTATTGACCACAGCATCCACGGTGGTGTCGCTGAAGCCAGGGGAGATGGTATTGATCCGCCCGCTCGTAATCGCCGCCCGGGCATCGAGGCGCTGCCGAATCTTCTCGACAGTGACATTGGTCTGAATGGAGCCGGCTAATGTTTTGAAAATGGTGGAAGCATCTTTTTCAGAAAGAGCTTTTAGGAGAAGTTCTGTGGCAGCTTTTGCTTGAGCGGGAGTCAGGGTTGTGATCGTTGCTTCCTGGGCCGAGACAGGAGCGATAGGGGCTAGGCCGAGCTGGATCGGGGCCGTCAGGGATAGGGCCAGCAGTACGGCGGATAGGTTCACGACGTTGGCAATTTCAATCGCATCGCAGTCTGCCGGAGGTCAGAGGGATCAGCTGCAGATTTGAGCCGGGAAGATGCAGTGTCATCGCGACAACACGATGGCGGGAGGTTGGCGCTCCACATGGGATGTCGCTGTGGCCGGAATTGACGCTGATGGCAGGCCATGCAGCACCAGCAATAGAAAGGCGTAGACGATCACCCCTTGAGAGTGTGGCGAGCAGTGGTTGCAATCGGATGCAACGGGGTTGGTTTTGCAGCGCTGCTTGCCCGCGTATTCGGAGTACCCCGGTGCTGAGTTGTTCCACGCGATCGCATGACGCCGGCAGTCTTGATAGGGCTACACAGAGGTCAAAACCCGACTGATCAGCATGCGCTTTCAGGGTGAGGACAGGTTGTCCTTGCAGAGTGATGTCTTCGTTGAGAGCGATTGTGCTGAATGTGGCGACGTCGCTGCGTTGGTCGAGATGTTTGCGATCAGCAGGCCCCGGGTTGGGACTGAGATGACCTCCAATCGCGGGAACAGCTCGCCAAGGGTCATGAACGATGCTGACCTCCCCTTGACCTCCCGTTCCCGTACCGGAGTTCAAATGGCCGTGATTTGGATCATGGCAAGTGAGTTGATCGCCAACAAGATGCCACGACAATGTTTGCTTCAGTTGGCTGCCCTCCTGCCAGGACTGGTTTGTGAGATTCCAGAAGCGTTGAGAGATGTCTTGCGTAGAACCCGACTTCTTCTTCAAATGTTGTTGAAAGAATTGAAGCAACGTTGTCTGAGCATCTGGCCACCATTGCAGATGTGTTGCAGGGCCAATCAGAAGTTTTGGTTTGCCCCCGGCTTCTCTGCTCCGCTGCCATAGATCGAGCACCCCAAGTAGATGGGGGTCCCACCAGCCTCCGATGAGCAACATCGGAGCGCACAGCCAGCTTTTAGGAGGGGTGTGGACTGTCCAGTCCCCAGGTTCTTCTGGGTTTTGCTGCAGCCAACGCCATGCCATGCCGTTGGGGTCATGTTGTTGGAGAAGTTCTGGGCCGTCGCGAAGATAGTCGCCACGTTCGAGGCTGATTCTGATTTTCGTCCAGGTCTGATCATCTCCTCGACGACTGGCCTGGAGTGCCGCGAGCTGTAAACCCCAGCCCAGCCCGAGATGCCACCAGTGAGCTCCTCCCTCACAACTCCAGTGTCGACATTCGTTGAGCCCTGCCATAGCTGGCGCAAGACAATCTGGAGGAGGCGTATCGAGCGGAGCAACCAGCTGAGTCAGGCCCTGATAGGAGAAGCCGTAACAGCCAAGCAGTCCATTGCATTGAGGCAAATTGCGAACCCAGGAGTGGGTTGCAGCAGTGTCGGCTGATTCCTGCTTAAAACCTAAGAATTCACCTGTTGAGTCTCCCTGTCCGCGAACGTCCTGAACAACGACTAAGAATCCATTTTTGGCCCACCATGCTGGATGAGCCAAAGTCACTGTCGAAGCAAGACGACGCCCGTAAGGCTGGCGCATCAGCAGAGCAGGCCAAGGGCCACCCTCCTCCAAGTGCCAGACCGTGGAGATTAATGAGGTGCCATCGTCCAGCGTCAGGCTGAGGTCGTAATGAACGATCAGCGAACTTCTGGGCAATGCATGCCTACGACGTAAGTGACCAAGACTTCAGCATCGGTCAATGTGAGTTGACGCTTGGTGGCAACCCGCTTGGTGGTTTTTGGGGAGTAGGCAGATCGCCCATCCTTATTCATCTTTCGGAACTTCCGGCACAGTGCCTTGGCCTGCTTGGGATTGCTTTTAACAGTTTCAAGCAGGTTTGATTCTGTGGCGAGTCCTGGAGATGCAAAAAGAATCCCGAACGTGATGAGCACGAGGACGTGACGCATTGAGACGGCCCCTATATATTTCCTGTCCTACTCAGCGAACATCTCAAATAGGTGGTGGCTGGTGTCAGTTCATCAGTTGCCTGGCTTTGAGAATCCAGATTTGAGCCAGGCGGAGATCGACGACGCTTGGCCGATTCACGCCAAGACTGCGCTCAAGTCTTCCTGTTTGTCGGACCAAGCGCTCTGGTGTGCAAGCAGCCAGAGCCTCGCAACTGGCGATTCCAGCGTGCATCAGTAGTGCTGCATCTTGAGGCGCCAGGTTGAGGTCGCAGACCAAAAACGCCATCCCGCGGAGGCGATAAAGGTTTCGTGCCGATGCCCTGCCATTGCGGACAAGACGGCTGAGGGTGCGGTCATCAAGGTCCTTCAATGACGGCCAAGTGTTGAGACCAGCAGCCTGCAGGACATCGTGTTCGTGGCGAAATGACTGTGGGAGATCCCGAAGCTCCTCATCGGGACAACAATCATCTGTGTTCATCGAATTGGGCTTTGACGGAAATCGCGCTCAATCTCACCAAGGATTTCTGGTCGGCTGATGCCATCCCCCTCAGGGACCAGGGCTCTCAATCGGATCTGAACGACATTGCTCGAGCGCCCAGCTCCGCGCAGATTTGCAGCCAATTGTTCCAGGGTTGGTTTCACTGAGGTTGTGTTGAGATTTGGCGAAACCTGAGCGACCACGAGATCGTTGCCGTTATCGAACACCACGGGTGCTCTGATGGCACCTTCGACTTCCACAGGTGGGCTGTAACTGAGAGCAAAGGCCCAGCAACTCATCGCCAATAAGAAGGTGAAACTGCTCACTCCAACAAGCCTGAAGCGGAGGCCCCATTTCGCTAAAAATGCAATGACTGTTAGGCCGCTGAGTCCAAGGCCCGTCCAAGCCAGCCAAGGAACGGCGGTGAGCAGCAGCTGATCGAATGCCATAGACCCTGGTCGCATTGCGGTGATCTCCTTATATTGCGTCGACCTTGAGGAACGACGTCGCGGTCGATGGGTGAAGCGCGACGCATTCCGTTCAAAGCAATTGGCTTGACTGGCGGAGCAGTTCTGCTGGGTGGTTCCCTCATTGGGCTGTGGTCTATCAATCGGGCTGCAGGTGAGCTGGTGGATCACTTTCGACCGATGCTCGAGAGTTCCATCGGTGAGCCACTGGGCCACCCCGTCAAAATTGGGCCCTATCGGGGACTTCGACCCTGGGGATTTGCGATCGGACCCACTCGAATCCTGCCTGGACCCAAGGACCGGTCAGAAGTCAGCTTGCAAGGGCTGACCGTGACGTTGGATCCACTCGCCAGCTTGCGGCAGTGGCAACCGGTTTTGGGACTACGGCTGGAGGGTGCGCAAATCAACCTGCGGCGTAATGCCAATGGTCAATATTGGGTTCCTGGCGCTGTTCATTCCAAGGGTTCTCCCCCGAATCTGGGCCTGCGTTATCACTTGGCACAGCCGGCGGACATTCGTTTTGAGCCGATTGGACAGCGGATGCGTTTGACGGGAAGAGGATCGGTTCAACTACGTGATCAGTGGTTTACCACCGCTGCCAGATTGCAATGGCTTGATCGTGGTGGATCTCTTGCCGTTGAAGGCCGGGGCCGATGGGATCAGCCTGAACTTGCTTTGAGGTTGCGCCTGAAGGATCTCAAGCTTGAACGCCTGGCTCAACTGACGTCGCCTCCAGCGGGTTGGCAGTTGCGCGGACGTCTTGGTGGTGATGTCCAAATGCAACTTCGCAAGGGTCAGGTCAGATGCGATGGCGGTTTAAGAGTTCTAGGGATGGGGGTCACGAGCGAAAGCCTGTCAGAACCTTTTCGTTCTGATGAGCTACAGCTGTCGTGTCGCGACGACGTTCTCCAACTTGCTGATAGCCGTTTCAGTTTTCAGAACTGGGGCCTGAGGGCCTCTGGAACAGCAGTTCTGAATCGATCGATTGCGATGAATCTGGCTCTTCGAAATCGCGAAGGTACCGATCAGCTCGCCCTGCGGATTGATGGGCCGTGGGCTAAGCCCCGCTGGCATGTCGCAGGACGGATGCAACTGCCGGATAAGAGTCCTCTCACTGGCCCCCTCACGATTGATGGACAACTCACCACGCCATGGGGGCATTCCAAGAAGCCCGCAATTCGTGTGGATGATTTGCGGCTTCAAGCCCAGGGCTTGCGTTTGCGTCTGCTGGGTGAAGTCGTTCCGGATCTCAAGCTTCGAAGTACAGAACTGATTGCCTCTCCAGAGGTCTGGCAGAAGATCCCTGCCTTGGCCGCGACGATGGGGAGTGATGCAGCGGTCACCGGTTCACTGCTCACCAGTGGCAGCTTGCAAAGCCCTGGCATTGATCTGCGTCTCTCTCAGGCGAACAATCCGTTGTTGGAGCGATGGGATTTGCAGGCGGGCTGGTCCATGTTGACCAAGTCCCTTGTTTTAAAACGATTTAGCAGTCCAAAACTGAAGGCCTCGGCCCAAATGCCGCTCAGTTTTGAGGATGGGAGTTTGCGCTCAGGTGATCTTCAGGGGGGGTTCGAGATCCGTTCCATGGCTTTGGATCGTTTGACTCCCGTGTTGAACATTCCCATCGATGGAACGCTGTCTGCGCGAGGGCGTCTGGATGGTCCCCTGGATGCGCTTCGACCCAACATCTCGATTGCGCTTAACAACCCAAGAGTGGGAGCGGTCACGCTGCCTGAGCAGTGGCAAGGGAGATTTCAAGGTCAGTGGGGACAGGGTGCAGCTCTGGAGATGGCGTCATTTGGTCCGGCAGTGGCCGTTGGCTCACTCCAGGCTGATCTCGGTGTGGATTGGTGGCCAACGCGTCTGTCCGTGACGCGTCAAGGCGGTGTTCTCTCCGTCATTGGCACACAGAAAAAGTATCGATGGACTGCTGATCGTTTGGTGCTTGATGGCTTGCAAGTCGCCATCCCTCCTCAAGAGCAGTTCGAGGCTGTTTATGGGGAGTTCAGCGGTCAGGGACAGTTGGCTCTTGATCCTTTGGACGTCAGCGGATCCGCGGTTGTGGATGACGTTGTGGTCATGGGCGTTGGTCTGAATCAGATCAGCCTGCAAGGGCAATTGGCTCAGAATCGGTTTAAGGGGGATGGTGAGCTTGTTCCGCCTGATGGATCGATCAGGTTTGAAGCGGATGGTGTTTTAGGGGGTGCCCTTCGCAGCAGGGCGGATGCCGAAGCGCTGAGTGTGCCCTGGTTATTGAATGTTGCCCGTCAGCTGCGTGGCAATCCATCTGAGGATGGATTGAACCCAGGCCGTGCGGAAGATCTCGGAGCTCTTGTCATCAATACATTCGGCGGAAGTTTGGACGGTCAGCTCAAGGCTTTGGCTGAATCCCGCGATGCTCTGGCGGCCTACGACCGAGAGCATCCTCAGAAGGGTTTTGATCCGAAGGATTTGCTTGGTCGCGTCGATGCGGTGATCAAGCTCAATGGCAAGCGTCCGGTCGACTTAAATCTCGACCTCCAAGCGAGAGGGCACCTTTGGATTGAGGGAGATGACAGCGATCGCGCACTGCAGCTTGAACCGTTTGAAGTCTCGATCGATGGTCCGTTACAAGGAGGTCAGGGGCGCTTCAGCATTGAGCATCTGCCGATGTCATTGCTGGCGCTCTTGGCCCCGTTGTCTCCGCTGCAAGGTGCCGTAGGGATCTCAGGTTTGTATCGCCTGGATGGGGAAGGTCCCTTAGTGACCTCGGACATTTCCTTTGATCAAGTCAAGCTTGGAAAGGATCAGCTCCTCCTCGATCGCAGCACCGTCATCCTGTCCAATCAGGATGTTCAATTGGATCTGGCGCTGCGCAGCAGCTCCAGCGTTGAACCAATCACAATCCGCGGCACGGTCCCACTGAAGCCGGATGACGATTTGGATGTTCAGGTCGAGAGCCATGGTGATGCCCTGGCGTTTTTAACGCAGCTCGTTGGGGAGATGCTTCAGGTGAAGCGCGGCACAACAGACCTTCGTTTGATCTTGCGCGGCACTTTGGAGCAGCCCCAGGCCAATGGATTCCTGGTGGTCAAGGATGGAGATGTCAATCTCAGCGGCCAGGACGTTCAGAAGATCAATGCAGCTCTTCTGTTCGATTTCAACCGTTTAGAGGTTCAAAAGCTTGAAGCTCAGCTTGCGTCTGGTGGAACGTTGCGCGGATTCGGAGCGATTGGTTTGTTTCAACCGCGGCTGGAGGACAAGCCGCTCACTTTGGAACTCAACAAAGGGCGCATTCGCCAATCGATGGTTGAGGTCAATGCTGATGCTCGCGTCACCGTTGGCGGAGCCTTGCAAGATCCGGTTCTTGGTGGAGAGATCACTCTTAATCATGGTGTCATTCGTCCTCGAGAGAGCTTGCTTTCTCGGGTGCGCCAAACCTTTGGAGGATCAGGGGCATCTGTTGGATCTGCTGGTGTTCATCGAGCCTCAATCACGGCGGTCCCGTCGGTATCACTGGATGCTCTGATCGAAGAAAATTGGGATTTTGAGAAGCCTTTGGTTCTGCTTGGACCTGGTGCACCGGTCAAACCCTCTGCGCAGCTGAAGGCCGCCATTCCCAACATCCCGAAGGTTCGCTTTGAAAATCTGCGTTTAACGCTGGGTCCAGATTTGGCTGTCCGCATGCCGCCGTTGATCAATTTCCGCGGCGGTGGTCAGTTGCTGCTGAATGGCCCTTTGGATCCCTCGCTTGAGGCGAGAGGGTTGATTCGACTGAATCGCGGCCGAATCAGTCTGTTTTCCACCACCTTCAGGCTTGATCATCAAGCTCCGAATGTCGCTGTGTTCACGCCGAGGCTGGGTTTGATTCCCTATGTAGACATCGCGATGAAATCCCAGGTTTCGGATTCAGTGCGCTTAGGCCTTGATGGCAACTCCACAACAGCCAATGTGTTTGAGACGAATGGAATGGGATTGGCCGCTGGTGGAGGTCAGCTCCGTCTGGTGAAAGTGACGGTTCAAGCGACGGGTCGAGCCGATCGATTGATGTCCAATTTGTCGCTGCGCAGTTCACCGCCGATGTCTAAGACGCAGTTACTTTCCTTGATCGGTGGAAATTCATTGGCGGGTCTTAGCACCGGTGGTGCTGGTGCTGCATTGGCCACAGTGGTCGGTCAGTCTTTGTTGTCACCGGTGCTCGGGACATTGACCGATGTGATGGGGGAGCGTCTGCAGGTTGCTCTTTATCCCACGTATGTCACCCCAGATGTGAAATCCGAAAAAGAGCGAACTTCCGGCATGGTTCCGCCAAAATTTGCCTTGGTGACCGAGATCGGCGTGGATGTCAGCGATCGATTTGACTTTTCTGTGATGGCGGCTCCGAACAATTCGGATGTCCCACCGCAAGCTTCAGTGACCTATCAACTCAACCCGAACACATCGTTGTCTGGCTCTGTTGATTCCAATGGCACGTGGCAGAGCCAATTGCGAGTCTTTTTCCGGTTCTGATCGATGGGTCGTAGTTGTGGCACAACCAACCAAAGCACTGAGGTGATTGGGATTGATTTGGGGGGAACGGCGATCAAGTTGGCACGGTTCACCGCTGATGGTGAGCTGCTTCAGAAGCTTGAAAAACCAACCCCTCAACCCGCCATTCCTGGAGCGGTGACGATGGCACTCTGTGACGCTGTGGAGGAGTTAGATCCTGATCGAAGGGCTCCGTTGGTGGGTGTCGGTTTGCCTGGCCCGATGGATGCTGCTGCTCGTGTGGCGAGGGTTTGCATCAATCTGCCGGGTTGGGAGGAGGTTCCGCTGGCGGAGTGGTTGGAGCCCAGATTGGAGCGCAGGGTGACGCTTGCTAATGACGGCAACTGTGCTGTGGTTGGGGAAGCTTGGCGGGGAGCAGCTTCTGGTTTTCAGGATGTGGTCTTGCTGACCCTCGGCACCGGAGTTGGTGGAGGGGTCCTGCTTCAAGGACAGTTATTCACTGGCCACAACGGTGCAGCAGCTGAGCCTGGTTTGATTGGGGTGGAACCAGAGGGTCCGCCCTGCAATAGCGGCAACCGCGGCTCTTTGGAGCAGTACGCCAGCATTGCTGCTTTGCGTCGTCTGAGTGATCGTGATCCCCTGGAGCTCAGTCAGGCGGCGGATGCGGGTGATCCTTCCGCGCTTGAGAGTTGGCAACGCTATGGCAGACAACTGGGTGTCGGTGTGAGTTCTCTGATTTATATGTTTACGCCTCAGTTGGTGCTCTTTGGTGGCGGATTGGCAGGGGCGACGCATCATTTTTTATCTGCAGTTCGTCTTGAGGTCGAGCAGCGGGTCCAGGCCGTATCGAGGGAAGGTTTGTGTATCAAGGCCTGTGCACTCGGTAATGGTGCTGGTCGACTCGGAGCTGCCCGTCTGGCTCTGCAGCGGCTGGGGGAACCTCAGTAACGGGTATTTTTAAGCCTATTGTTTTCGAGATTGTCAGAACCTAAAGATTTACTTTTAAGCCACTTAGCTTCCAGCTAAGCCCTTCGTACACATATTTATAGGTGAAGTTGAATATTGGTTGAACGGGATAGGTTCCTGTGATTTCTAGTTGGCCATTGTCGAGGATTGTTGGTTCTTTGCTGAATGCTGGTGCTTTTGTTGTGAGCTGGCTGAAATAAGCCATCGAGTTGGCATTGTCTCCGAATTTCAGGAAGCTCTTGAAGATCTTGTCAAGCTCCTTTGAGGAGGTTTCTTGCTTCCAGGCGTAGGAGATTCCTTGGTAAAATTTCTGAAAACTTTTGTTCTTAATTGATGATACAAAGAGGCGTGTTGTGCTGGATGAGAGGTTGATGAGATCTTCTTCGCTGGGTACTTCTGCTGATAGATTATTAATAATTCCTGCACGATTTTGTTTGATAGAATAGATTTTCCAGGTGGAACCTGCTTTTTGAAAGGTCATTGTGATGGGGATTTTCTCGCCTCCTTCCAAATTGATACTTCCTTCTAGTTTGCCGCCTTCGTTGGTTGAAATGCTGCGGCTAGTCCAAGAAATATCTTTGAGGCGCTGCAATGAGTTTTGACTTGTAAATTGCTCAAGTTTTGCTTTTGTTGTGTTGTGTTGCGCATTTTTTGACAATGATTCGAGTGCCTCCTCTGTATCGCCTTGTTTTAAAGCGTGAAAGAAGCTGTCGGCGGTTTCCGTTAGACCTGACGTGGCTTGAACAATGGCAAAAATGAAAATTAAAATTGGAACGCTAATGATTGTGACTCCAATGAAAAGCCATTTAACAGGTGCTGGGATCTTCATTTTTTATGTGTCAAGATTTAATTTAGTCTATCGATGATAGAAGGGCGAAAATCTGATTATGGAGTAAGTGGTCAATTTTGTATTAAATGTTGTTGTGGATGGTTTTAAGGATGAAACCTGACGCTGTGTTCGATCCAAGTCTGTTCGATAATTCAGCGTCCCGTTATTTCATCTCACTGAGATTTTCCAATCGATCGGTATCTTCTTGTGATGCATCCTCGTTGTCTTTTGGTCTGGGATTTGTTGCTTGACTAGCCTGTTGGCTTTTTGAGATTGTCCGAATTGTTGTTGTTCTTTCGTTGGCTCATTATGTTGATATTATTATGGAATAAAGAGTTTCCGAATGTTCGAATAGTCGACCTTGAATGCAAATCTTGATTGCTTGACATATGTTGTTTTTGTGCAATCCTTTGCTTTGGTGATGCCGAATCCTCGTGGTTAACGCTTCCTTGAATTGGGCGAGCATTGTTGGTTTATTGCTTTTGGCTTGGTGGATACCTGCAGGTTTCATGGGGTTTGTCCAATTGTTATTTGTACTGCAGAGAAGAGCAGATTTTTCGTGGCCTATTTTCTTTGGCGTTATTCGTGTCCTGTTGATTTCCTTCGGCCGAATTATTTTGCTCCCTTTAACTGCAGGAATTTTATTTTTTCAGGGTTGGAGATTGGACCCTATCTTGCAATTTGGCCAGTTTTGTTTGGCTTTGGGTCTTGTCGTCGAATCGGCGAAAGGTGTTGTAGCTGATTATCAAAACTGGCGAGCTCGACCAGGGGATATTGACTTGAAATCTGGTTGTCTTGCAACACTCAAGATCTTGGCTATTGCCATCAGTACTCTCATTGCTATTGGCTTGCTTCTGACATTTACGGTGAACCCTGAATATGTTAAGTATCAGGAGTGTCAACGTTCAGCCGACGCTCAATTCTTTAATTCGGACTCGTTTAATGATTACTCCGAGGCATTGCAAGTATGCGGAGAAAGGCCACGCACTTGGGTTTGGCTTCCTTTTCTCTAATTCATGGTTGTGGAAGCTGAAGGCTGCCTGATGCAACTCAGAGTGCATTCATCTTGACAAGCGCATCTTGATGGGTGCTGCCAACAATTGATGATGGGGTTCATTGTGGAAATGTTGAGGTCATGAAAGGCGTTCCCGAGCCTTCGCCCGATCTGTTGAAGCGCGCAGGGGCTGTGCGTCTGGCGGCAGCGGGCCTTGCTCAGATCAACGATGCCTTGCGGGCAAAGGCCTTGCAGTCCATGGCAGATGCCCTAGAGGAGCGCGCGGACGCCATCGTTGCTGCTAATGCAGAAGATCTTGAACGCTCTGCTGCAGAGGGTCTGGCGCCCGCCCTGATGTCTCGGTTGAAGCTGGATGCGATCAAGCTTGCGGGCGCGATCGATGGGGTGCGTCAAGTGTCTGGTCTGCCCGATCCACTCGGTCGGCGGCAGCTGCATCGCGAATTGGATCAAGACCTGATTTTGGAACGGGTGACGGTGCCGCTCGGTGTGGTGGGTGTGATTTTTGAGGCTCGTCCCGATGCTTTGATTCAGATCGCTTCTCTCGCGATCCGCTCCGGTAACGGAGCCATCCTCAAAGGTGGTAGCGAAGCTCGCTGCACCAACGAAGTTGTGATGAAGGCTCTGCAACTGGGGCTCTCACGCAGCGCGATCTCGGCTGATGCACTGGCCCTACTCACCACGCGTCAAGAGAGTCTGGCTTTACTGCGTCTCGACGGGTTGGTGGACTTGATTATCCCCCGAGGCAGCAACGAGCTCGTCCGATTCATTCAGGACAACACTCGAATCCCTGTGCTTGGTCACGCCGACGGCATCTGTCACCTCTACATCGATGCGGCTGCCGATCTGGATCAGGCCCTGCGGGTAGCGATCGATAGCAAAACCCAATACCCGGCTGCTTGTAATGCGATCGAGACGTTGCTTGTGCATGAGGCGATTGCAGCGTCTTTCCTGGCTGCTGCGGTCCCCGCTTTTCGCGAGGCTGGCGTGACATTGCGCGGAGATGCGGCCAGTCAGGCCATCGGGGTGCAAGAGGCGGCAACGGAAGCGGACTGGGCCACCGAGTATCTGGACCTCATTTTGTCGATTCGGGTGGTTCCCGATCTGGATGCGGCCATGGAGCACATTCGTCGTTTCGGCTCCCGCCACACCGATGCGATCGTCACTCGAGATTCGGTCGCTGCTGATCGCTTTCTTGCTGCTGTCGATAGCGCTGGTGTTTACCTGAATTGCTCCACTCGTTTCGCGGATGGTTTCCGCTACGGGTTGGGTGCTGAGGTAGGCATCAGCACTCAGACATTGCCACCGCGCGGGCCTGTCGGTCTCGATGGTTTGGTGACCTACCGCTATCGGATGCGAGGGGATGGTCACATCGCGGCTGATTTTGCTTCCGGAAAAAGGTGTTTTAACCACCGGGATCTGCCTCTTCTTTAAATTCAATGGATGCCATTCATGTGCGTGATCTGAGGCTTTGGGCCCATGTTGGAGTACTCGAGAACGAACGGCGCGATGGCCAATGGTTCAGCATTGATCTCTCTCTTTGGCTTGATCTCACGCGTTGCGCAGCCGAGGACGATTTATCTGCCACAGCGGATTACAGCGTGGCGATTCGTGCATTGCAGGTTTTGGCCATGGAGATTCGTTGCTTGACGATCGAGCATTTCAGCGAACAGGTGCTGGATCGGTTGGAGGCTCTTTACGGTCAGATCCCGATGCGTGTCCTGCTGAGTAAGTGTTCGGCTCCCGTTCCGGGATTCAGCGGACTCGTTTCGGTGGAACGCCGTAGGCATGGTGCTCCATGACGCGTCCTTTGGTTTTGGTGCACGGCCTTTGGGACACCCCGCGGCTGTTTCATCGTTTGATCAATACCTTGGGGTCGCGGTGTGGTCCGTTGCTCGCGCCCCATCTTCCCCATCGGTTTGGAGCAGTTCCCCTGCGCCAGTTGGCAAGGGATCTGGATGGTCACATCCAGGATCGTTTTGGGTCGGACACTCCCATTGATGTCTTCGGTTTCTCGATGGGTGGAGTGGTGAGCCGCATTTGGTTGCAGGACTTCAACGGTGCCGCTCGAACGCGACGGTTTTTCAGCATTGGTAGTCCGCAAAACGGCACGTTGGCAGCTCAATGGATCCCTCGGCGTTTGTTGGCCGGTGCTGCGGATATGAAAGTGAATAGTGTTTTGATGCGTGATCTAAAGCGCAGTTCGGTGAAGCTGCGACAAGTGGAATGCCGCAGTTATTTCTGTCGCTGGGATCTCATGGTGTTTCCGTACTGGACCACGCGATTGCCCTATGGGTCAAGCCGGATGATTGATGTATGGAGCCACCAACAACTGATCGCTCATCCCAGGGCCCTTGCGGTGTTTTGCGAGGACCTGGTTTCAAGCGATTGCCACTAGTCCTGAATGACGAATGAGTGCCTCACTGCTGGCGGGTCGGCCGCGAAAAGCTTCAAATATTTCCGCTGGTGATCGGCTACCACCAAGACTGAGCACAGTGTCTCTGAAGCGAGCACCAATCGATCGAACTTGCTCCTCCTGATCGAGTCCAACTTCTTCAAACGCAGCAAAAGCATCGGCGCTCAGTACCTCCGCCCACTTGTAGGAGTAATACCCAGCCGAATAACCACCGGAAAAGATATGGCCAAAAGCGCAGAGGAATTGGTCTTCGGCGATTGGGGCCATCACGGTCGTGTTTGCAGCGATTTGGCGACGCATTTGGTTCGGTGTTTCACCGAGATCTGGAGTCCAGCGGCTATGAAGACGCAGATCGGTCAAGGCAAAGTGCACTTGGCGCAGTGTTGCTAACCCAGAGTTGAAAGTTCGGCTACGGCGCAGCTTTGCAAATTCGTTTTCTGGTAGGAGTTCTCCTGTTTGCCAGTGCCGGGCCATTCCCATCAAGGTGGCGCGATCGAGGCACCAATTCTCCATAAATTGGCTGGGCAGTTCAACAGCATCCCACTCAACATTGTTGATTCCTGCTGCCTCTGGATCATCGACGGTGGTGAGCATGTGCTGCAAACCATGACCGAATTCATGGAAAAGAGTTTCCACTTCTTCGAAACTCATCAGGCTTGGAGTGTCATCCCCTGGCGGTGTCTGATTACAGATTAAATACGCCACGGGCAACACCTGACGTCCATCCGTCGCGACGCTGCGACCTAGGCACTCGTCCATCCAAGCGCCACCACGCTTGCTGGCGGGACGGCTGTAGGGATCGAGATAAAAGGCCGCAATGGCATTGCCATCAGGCCGATGGACACGGAAGAAACGCACATCGTCATGCCAGATCGGCGCCTCTCCATCTGCCGCACGAATGTCCACATCAAACAAACGTCGGCATAAGCCGAATAGGCCTTCCAACACTTGAGGAAGCGGAAACCAAGGCCGCAAGGCTTCTTGGTCCAGATCGAAGCGTTCCTTGCGCAGGCGTTCTGACCAAAAAGGTAGATCCCAAGGGGCTAAATCTTCTGCCTCTGTTGCGCCGTGACGCGCTGCACAGGTTTGTAGGTCGCTGAGTTCTTGCTGGGCGACAGGAAATGCGGCGCTCCGAAGTTCCTCGAGCAGGACTTCGACAGCAGTCACGTTGGCAGCCATTTTGCTAGCCAAGCTGCGTTCGGCCCAGTGGGCATATCCGAGGCGTTGAGCTTGTTCGATGCGGAGGCTGAGAATTTCCTCAATTAGTTCACGGTTGTCGTGTTCGCCTTCACTGGCACGGCTGACATGGGCGCGATAAATCGTCTCCCGCAGGTCGCGGTTCTCAGCATGGGTGAGAAAGGGCAGGTAGCGGGGCATGTCCAGTCCAAGCAGCCATGGTCCTTGATCGGCTGTTGCCTCACTGTCTCCTGCGACCCGAGCAGCAGCTGCTAATGCTTCAAGAGCTCGCTTTGGCAGGCCTGCTACTTGATTTGCTTCGGTCAGTTTCAATGTCCACTGTTGAGTGGCATCGAGAACATGGTTGCCAAATTCTGTGGAGAGTTCTGCTAGGCGCTCACTGGTGCGGTTGAAGGCCAACTGGTCTTCACCGTCAAGCCCGACGCCGCGTTGATCCATCGACAGCAGCTCGCTGGCCAAGATGCGCTGACGCGATTGATCAAGCGACCCATTTTCGCTCTGAGCTAGACGACTTAGCGCTTGATGCACCACTCGGCTCTGGCCCAGACGATTGCCGAGACGGACAACATTGGGTTGTTGTTTTGCGTAAGCGTCACGCAATTCTGGTGAGTTGCAGACTCCATTGAGGTGGGAGACGATCCCCCAGCTCCAGCGCAGTCGCTCTCCAATCCTTTGCAGCGGCAACATCACGCTGTCCCAAGCAAGAGGTAGGTCTTTCTCGAGGGCGTTGGCTAGATCTGCTTCCAAGTTGGAGAATTGGGATTCGAGGTCTTTGAGAAGAACTGGAATCTCGGTTTCAACGTTGTTCGGATCTATCTGCCGGAATTCAGGCAAACCTTTCCCTTTCAGCAAAGGAGAACTTTCTGCGGGAGAGAAGGTCATTTCAACCGAAGGGAAGGTGTTGGATTAGGGCCATCAGGCTTTGTTCGCCGAGACGAGTCGCCAGGGCATCTGTCGACGCTTCATAGAGGTCAATTGCAACCCTGGGCCAAATTCCGATGACTAATGTTGGGACAAGAAGGCTGAGGCCGATCAGTAATTCACGAGGTCGCATGTCTTCAACAACAGCGAGAGCAGGGATCCTGGGGCCAAAGAACACGCGTCGACACATCGAAAGCAAATAAATCGGAGTTAAGACAAGCCCAATGGCGGCAAGTAAAACCGTGATGGAACGGAAGAGGGACGTGAAGGCTTCTTGACTAGTGATACCAAGGAAGACTGTGATTTCGCTGATGAAACCACTCATACCGGGTAGGGCGAGGGAGGCGAGAGAGCTTGCGAGGAAAAAGGCAAAGGTGATTGGCAATGCCTTGGCCAGGCCTCCCATGTTTGGAATTGAGAGTGTTTTTGTTCGTTCGTAAAAGACACCAGTCACAAAGAACATTGCAGCGGCGATCAGACCGTGACTAACCATCTGCAGCATGGCTCCACTGACACCAAGAGCGTCGACAGCACCGATGCCGAGAAGAACGAAACCCATATGACTCACGGAACTACATGCAATGCGTCGTTTGACATTGTCCTGAGCAAAAGCGTTCAACGCCCCGTACACAATGTTGACAATCCCAATAATGATCAGAGCAGGTGCCAATGTGACGTGAGCGTCAGGCAGCATCTGAACATTAAATCGAAGAAGTGCATATCCACCCATTTTGAGAAGCACCCCGGCCAGCAGCATCGATACGGGTGCATTGGCTTCGCCATGGGCATCCGGCAGCCAGGTGTGCAATGGAAACATTGGAAGCTTCACCCCGAAGCCCACAAGGAATCCCAAGTAGCAGAGAAGCTCAAAACTGCCGCCTGGCGATCTGGACGCCATTTCGGAAAGATTGAGCGTAAAAGTGTCACCAGCGAGAGCCAAGGCCAGACCACTGATCAAAATCAGAAGGGAGGCAAGTGCTGTGTAAAGGATGAATTTAGTGGCGGCGTACTGGCGGTTTTGTCCGCCCCAAATAGCAATGAGGAGATAAACGGGAACGAGCTCTAGTTCCCATGCCAAGAAGAAGAGCAAAAAGTCCTGAGAGAGAAAGACCAGTCCCTGAGCCGAGGCTTGTACCAACAAGAGGGCGAAGTACAGCCTTGATTTGCTTGTGATAGACCAGCTCGCCGCGACCGAAAGCAGGGTCACCAGTCCACTCAGAACGACAAGAGGCGCTGAGAGGCCGTCGGCGGCGAGCGACCACTCCAGCCCGATCACAGGAAGCCAACTGACCCGTTCCACCAGTTGAAGATCGGAGAGGCCGGGGTTAAATCGTGTTGAGAACACCCCCAGCATCAGCAAGAGGTCGAGCAAGAGGACGGTCAGCGCCAAATTCCTAGGCCAAGGCGATGTTTTGCCGTCATCACCTGGCAGGAGAGGCATCAGCATTGCCCCAACCACTGGAAGCAAGACAATCAACGAAAGCCAAGGGAATGAGGCCGGGGACGCGGCCATCAAGGGCAGTTCTGCGTCCATTTCCTCACTTCAATCGTGAACAAACCTAACAGCTTTGAGGCGGTGTTTGGGTAGAACTACTCATCGTCTGCCGGCTGCCAGTGGCTGCCTGATGTTTGTAAGTTCAGCACCGGGGCTCTGCTGGCAACGCCTTCGGCTTCCCATGCACGCACCATGGCTCTGCTGACGGCAATCCCTCGTTCCTCACAGCAAAGCGCGATAACGCTTGGACCCGCTCCACTGATGGCGCATCCCCAAGCTCCCGCCTCTAGAGCGGCTTGTTTGACCTGTTCCCCCCCCTTGATCAGGCGCCACCGGTAAGGCTCGTGCAGCCGATCGTGCATTCCATCCGAAATGAGATCGCCATTGCCTGTTCGCAGGCCTTGCAGCAACAGGGTGAGTGCCCCGAGATTCACCACGGCATCCCCTAATGGGATGGCCTTAGGCATGGCGCGTCGCGCTTCATTGGTGCTTAGTCGAATGGAAGGGATGGCCACAACTGCTTTGACTGCATTCATCCATTCACAGCGCACAACACGCCAGCGTTGAGAAGCTGCTTTTGCGGTCATGCAGAGTCCTCCCAGAAGCGAGGGCACGACGTTGTCAGGGTGACCTTCGATATCGATCGCAAGTTCCAGCAATTTTTCCTTGCTGAGCGGTTCACCCACTAATGCGTTCGCTCCCATCAGGCCTGCCACGATCGCTGTGGCACTACTGCCAAGACCGCGAGCTGGTGGGACGGCAAGCCTCACCCTTGCCTCCAAGGCAACGGGCTCTAAGCCTGCGGCTTTCCAAACCCGTTGGGCGGCACGATAAACAAGATTCTCTGGTCCACCGCGGAGATGGCTCCCTTCCGTCCCTTCGATGATCAGTTCGAATCGCTCACCGCTGCCTTCGATTCGTCGCATCGCAAATCTGTTGTTCAGATCAAGGGCTGCGCCAAGACAATCAAAACCTGGACCGAGGTTGGCTGTGGTTGCGGGAACGTCCACGACAACTTTCTGGCCGATGCGCGGCTGCGCCATCCCTACTGAACTGCTCAGGACAGTGTCCCACCTGACTCCGCAAGCATTCGGGCACGACAGGCGGCACTAAACAGACCTGCCTCTGGGTCGATCACAGCCGTGATCTGTAGACCGTTGATGAAATCTTGAAAGCGACCTTTCTGACGTAGTGGTGTCAAAAAGGTGGCTGATTTGAGACCATCCAACTGTTTGGACGCCGTACCGCCACCGATCCACAGCCCGCCGGAACAGAGTTCCTGTAACGCCAGATCACCTGCTGCGGCTCCATAAGCCGACAGCCAAATCTCAACGGCACGTTGCATCAATTCATCTCCCGAGGAAGCTGATTGGCTGGCGTGGGCTGGTAGATCCACGCTCATGTTTCTGAGCCAGGCCTGTGCCATCTCTCGAAGGTGATGTGTTTGGGCATGGGGTTGGTCAAGCAGCCAGTGGGCGATATGTCCCAAGCCGGTACCACTCACAATTCGTTCGACGGATAGGCGATCGAGACCCAGGGTTTTTTTCAGCCAGCCGGCCAGTTGCCATTCCTCTTCCGTGCGAGGAGCAAACTCGCGGTGACCCCCTTCGCTAGAGAGTGCAAGCAGGCCCTGATGGGTATGAACACCCCGAGCCATGCCAAGGCCGGTTCCGGCGCCAAGGATGGCCACTGGACCTTGGTCTTGGTGTCCCTCTTGCAACACCTCTTGCTGATCTTTCTCGAAGTGGGGAAGCCCGTAAATGAGGACAGCGAAGTCATTCACCAACTCCAATTGATTCATGTTGGCGGCCTTGGCTAAGGCGGTTTCGTTTAGTTGCCAAGGGAGATTGGTGATTTGTGCGTTGCGGTCACGAACAGGACCTGCGACTGCGATACAGCCATGAATCGGTGCCTCAATCGCACCATTTCTTGATCCTAAGAACTCTTGGAGCATGGGCTCTAGTGATGGCCATTCACTGGATAAAAACCGCTTCTGATGAAGCATCTCTAAGCGACCATCGTTGAGCCCATAAAGGGCAAGAAGAGTTTTTGTCCCTCCCATGTCACCTGCCAGGAGGGTGGTGCGGACGGCCATGCTCTATCCCTAAATCTGTTCTGCTTTTAGGCTGCGTCGATCTGAGCGAGTCGGCAATGTGCAATCGTGATTTCTGCCGTTCCAGTTAAAAGAAATTCAAAGGCAGAGGTCCCCATGTGGTGGCGGGTTGATCTGAATTGTTCTTGTGTCCGGTAATCAAAATGCCTTCACCCAGGCCGTGTTCGACGCGAAGGCGAACAAGACCGCTGGCCTGATTGGCTTTCAGAAAGACGGGACCACTGCGATCTGTGGTCTCTGCCACTACATGGGGAGTCCATCCTTGATATTGCTCGAGCCGTCGTAGGGCTTGAACAGCGCTTTCTGCGGATGAAGCCATCACGCCGATCGTGAACCAATCGGCATGTTTCATCTTTTGCTGTAGTTCCTCTTGCAAACGAATCGAAACATCAGCATCCAAGCTGGGAGCATCTCTCAGTCGGTTGAGGTCACTGAGCTGTTGAATCATCGCTTCATTCATGGTGACGGAAGCTGAAGCCCTGAAAGTCGATCACGGTTGGCACGCTTGGCTTGATCAACGAATTGATCCAAGTCAATCGTGCCAAGGTCACCATCTCTACGACTACGCAAACTCACAGCAGTCTCGTCTACTTCTTTGGCACCAATGACGGCCAAAACTGGTATTTTCATTTGCTCTCCAGACCGAATTAATTTGCCAAGTCGGTCGCCACTGCGATCGATCGTTGCTCGTACACCAGATTGAGTCAGTTGCTGCAAAAGTTTTTCGGCATAAGGTTGAACTTCATCTGTTACCGGCAGAAGACGAATCTGTTCTGGTGCTAACCAGAACGGAAAATCTCCGGCGTAGTTTTCGGTCATGATCCCGAAAAATCGCTCGAGTGAACCAAAGATGGCGCGATGGATCATGATCGGCCTCTGCTTGGAGCCATCGGCTGCTACGTACTCGAGTTCAAAGCGTTCAGGCAGGTTGAAATCCAATTGGATGGTCGAACATTGCCACATTCGTCCAATCGCATCTTCGATCTTGAGGTCGATTTTTGGACCATAAAAAGCACCACCACCCTCATCAATCTTGTAATCCCAGCTTTTTCGCTCAAGGGCCTCAATCAGTCCTTTTGTCGCTAAATCCCAAACATCGTCATTTCCGATTGATTTCTCGGGGCGTGTGGAGAGATTGATCTCATACGTGCTGAAATCGAATGTGGACAGGATGCGCTCGGTGAGATCGAGGATTCTCAGGATTTCATCACTGATTTGTTCCGGTAAGCAGAACACATGAGCGTCATCTTGCGTGAAGCCACGCACTCGCATCAGGCCATGCATCACGCCCGGACGTTCGTAGCGATAAACGGTTCCGAGTTCGGCCCAGCGGATTGGTAACTCGCGATAGCTGCGCAGCTTGCTTGCGTAAGTCAGCACGTGGAACGGACAGTTCATCGGCTTGAGCTGATACTCCCGCTCGTCGACCTCCATGGGGCCGAACATGCTTTCGGCGTAGAAGTCAAGGTGTCCTGAGGTCTTCCAGAGGCTGATGTCTGCGACGTGAGGGGTGTAAAGGATGTCGTAGCCGCCTTCGAAATGGGCCTGTCTCCAAAAGTCCTCAATCAACAGGCGCATGCGGGCACCTCTTGGGTGCCAGAACACAAGACCTGCACCTGCTTCATCCTCGATTGAAAAGAGCTCGAGGTCCTTCCCGAGACGTCGATGATCCCGTCGCAGGGCTTCTTGTTTGCGTCGCTTGTGCTCTGCGAGCTGCTCCGGCGTCTCCCAGGCGGTTCCATAGATGCGCTGAAGTTGAGCTTTCGTTTCATCGCCACGCCAGTAGGCCCCGGCAACGCTTTCCAGCTCGAAAGCCTTGGGGTTGAGTTCCCTTGTGTTGTCGACATGGGGGCCGGCGCAGAGGTCCCACCATTGATCTCCCAGGGTGTACAGCGTGATTGGTTCCTGAAGTCCCTCAAGAATCTCCAATTTGTAGGGCTCATTTTGGGCTTCGATTTTTCTCTGGGCTTCATCACGGCTGACTTCGATGCGCTCTAGTGGCAACTTGCGGCTGATGATTTTGCCCATCTCCTTTTTGATGGCTTTCAGGTCTGCTTCGCTAAAGGGCTCGGGATTATCGAAGTCGTAGTAGAAGCCCGTTTCAGTCCAGGGGCCGATGGTGACTTGTGCTTTCGGGAACAACCTCTGAACAGCCATGGCCATCACGTGGCTCATGGAGTGGCGGATCTTTAGCAGCTGCTCACTCTCACTGGTCTTAGGAAGAATCAGCGGCGCTGAGGGGGCAGTGGTGGTTGCTGCAGCGCTGCTCACCGGTTCCTGATCGAGGGCTCGCCATCCTATGGGCGTAACTTCTGGTCGTGGCTTGAAATGCTCATGCGCCCAAATGGCGGCGAAGATGACGCAAATTGCTGCTGTAGAAGCGTGCTAACTCGCTATGGCTCTTGACCGGTTGTCCGTAGGCACTTTTTCCGGCTTTTGTGGGGAAAGAAGCCCACTCAGGAGCTAGGCGCGCCATTGCGGCTTGCGTGAGCCCTTTTTGATCAATTTCTTCTAAGGCCCCGCGTTTTTTAACAAGGTGGAGTGCGGCCTGATCCTGATCTTCGGGTTCGAACGTTTTGAGGTTGAGTTCCTTAGCCACACCCTTCCAGGTGCTTGGCAAAAATTGGTAGGCCCCTGCCGCTGCGCTGGCGTAGCGCTTCACGATGACGCGATCGGGATGGCGGGAAAAATCCTTGAATTGGCCGCCTCCGTACAAAATCCGATACCCCTTGTCCTTGCCATCTTTCCAAGTCCCTTCGGCATAGCGAATGGTGTTGAGTAAGGCCCGACGTTCCGGCGTGAGGTTGTATGGCCCGTCCTCCCGGACGTTGGCAAGCATCGCTCGGCTTACAAATTGTCGTGTGGCTGGTCGTAAATGCTCCACGTTTGCTTCTGCTACTGGGCCTGCACTGGCACCAAGAACGACCAGGGCTATCGAGCCCTGCATCATCCGTTTGGCAGTGACCACAGCTTTTCCTTCTCCGAGCAGCAGCACGCAGTTCTGACGAGAGTGGCGTCACCTTGAAGGAAGTGCCGCACCGGATGCGAGATCGGCTCGTTGGGGGTTGACTCTCTGGGGCGGATATGTGTAAGCAAACTTGCCTAGTGAGCGAGACTCGTGAGACTCGTTGGGGCGAGGGTGCTTCTTGCCGTTCGCCTGAGGTTTTGGGGGATGTTGAGCAAGGCTGCTCAAATGATTAGCCGAGCTAATCATTTGAGGCATGGATGATTAGGTGCGTGCCGAAAATCCCATGGCCGTTCTTACTCGCTCGAGCGTTGCTGAAGCCACTGTTTGAGCACGGTCGCGTCCCGCTGCCAGCACCTGGTCCAATTCGCTTGGGTCAGCCATCAACTCTTGATGGCGAGCTTGGATCGGTTTCAAGGCCTCCACCGTTGCTTCGGTGAGCAATGGTTTGAACTGGCCCCACCCCATTTCGGCACATTCCTTGGCGACAGCATCACGTCCCCGTCCACTGAGGATGGCGTAGAGCCCCAAAAGATTGTCTGTCTCTGGGCGATCAGGATTATTGAATTCGAGACCTCGCTCCGGATCTGTTTTTGCGCGCTTGATTTTTTTGGTGATCAGCTCTGGTGGATCGAGAAGAGTGATTCGGCTGGCTTCATTGGGGTCGCTTTTGCTCATCTTGCTGCGACCATCCGTCAGGCTCATGACCCTGGCCCCTTCTTTGAGGATCATCGGTTCAGGCACCTTCAGAATTGGTTTGTTGTCGTGACCGAAACGCGCGTTGATGCGTTGTTGAGCGATGTCACGTGCCAGCTCGAGATGTTGTTTTTGGTCCTCTCCGACAGGGACTAAGTCCGCGTCGTAAAGAAGGATGTCTGCTGCCATCAGCACTGGATAATCCAGCAGGCCCACGGAGACGTTGTCCCCTTGTTTCGTGGCTTTCTCTTTGAACTGGATCATGCGTTCCAGCCAGTTCAAAGGTGTGATGCAGTTCAAAAGCCAACAGAGTTCGCTGTGGGCGGCAATGTCGCTTTGAACGAAAACTGAGCACTGGGCAGGGTCCATGCCACAGGCCAAATAAAGCGCCGCTGTGGTGCGAGTGTCGTCCACGAGCCTTGTGGGATCGTGGGGAACCGTGATCGCGTGCAGATCAACGACGCAGACAAAAGTGTCGTGGCTGCTTTGCAGATCAACCCAGTTACGGATGGCCCCAAGCCAATTGCCCAGATGCAGCGCACCGGTCGGCTGGACGCCGGAAAGAACTCGGGGGCGTTGCATCCTTGATCAGCCCTCGGCGTTGGCGGCCTTCACCTCTACAGAAGAACCATCTGGGGATGTTTCTGATGCGGCGGATGTTTCTGATGCGGCGGATGTTTCTTCTGTGGTGACGGCCGTTTCATCTGTGCTCATCTCGGAATCAGCCGCCATGGCTGGTTCGCCAACATCCTCACTCGATGCTTGTGGCTCAGGATCAACTGGTTGCGGTTTTGCTGGGCGAGCGAAGGGATCTGGTCGGGACCCGCGTGCAGCTCCACCCTGCCGGTCATCGTCGTAACGACGGCCGCGGCGTCCTTCTCCACGTCCAGCTTCACCGCGGCCGCCCTCCCGACGCCCCCCTTGGGGAGCTTGGGATCGTTGTTGTTCCACCAGCTCATTGAGTTGGCCGTCTTCCAGCATCTGGCCCAGTGTCCTGAGCGCAAAGCCAAGGACCGCCACAGTGGAACGAAGATTGAACGCTTCTTGGAGTGCCCGCGCTGAGCGCATTTCGTTGTCGCTAAGACGGATCCGGAAGCCACCTCCCTCGCGATTTCCGCCTCCGCGGTTGCCGCGATTTCCGCCTCGACCGCCATCACCCCGATAGCCATCGCGGCCACCCTCTCCTTGAACCCCTTGTTGTTGGGGGTCGTTGTAGGAATCACTCATGGCCCGCGGCCTGCAATCAGGCGCAAGTGTGCCGCATCGTCGGTGTGCTGTCTGTCACCCAGTGCAGCTGGTGAAAGTCGTCACTTCCCTGTTGCGCCAACACCAATAACGGCACAGCTATTGCGCCCGCATCGATCGAGCGTCGGTAACGCGTCACGAGTGCCAAGTAGCGGCGCAGCGTCCATCCATGACAGTTTTGACTCTGTCCATCCCAAAAGCGTCTTAGGGCGCGTTGGCAATCTTCCATGCCGAATTCTTCCCAGCAGTGTTGTTGGGCCTGTAAGGCATCGAAACCCTCTTCGATCAAGGTCCTGAATCGGACTAGTTCGGGGGCATCCTCTCGACCATCAGGCGGTAGGTATCGGTAAAGCTGATTGAGGCGGATCTGCATGAGCCTCAACCAGCTGCGTTCGTGCAACAGAACGGGCAAACTCCACGACCATGACTTGGCTTGGCTGACTTCACGCAGGATTTCTGCAAGTCCATGGCGTTGTCGAGAGGTCAGTGCAGCCAATGGGTCATGGCCAGATTTGGCTTTAGCCATGGGTTCCTGAATACGTAATTCCCTCTTGCACGTAATCCTTTGGTTCCAAATGAATGGTGCAGCGCACGGGGCCAAAGCGTTGCGCCAACCTGTCTTCAACCTGTTCTGTGATCTGGTGTGCTGTCGGTAGATCGTCAACATCGACGACCATATGCATATCAATAAAGATCTGTTGGCCTAGCACCCCTCGACTGGCGATGTCATGACAGTTCAAGACTCCCGGAACAGCCATGACCACCGAATGAATTGCCTCAGGAGCAATCGCAATATGGTCGACAAGCCAAGGCAGGGTCTTGCGCAGAACGGTCCAACACACCCTGATCAGGAGTAATGCCATCGGAATGGCGAGTGCCACGTCAAGCCAGTTGATCTGCAGCCAGAAGGCACCAGCCAAGCCCACGATCACGACCGCAGTGGTCCAAACGTCACTGGCTGCGTGCTGGGCATCAGCCTTGAGCAGTGCACTTTTCAGTCTTCGCCCCTCCCGAAATTCATATCCCGCCAGCATCAGATTGAATCCAAGCGCTAGGAGCAAAAGCACCAATTCCGATTCGGTGACACGGATTTGTGGCAATCCTTCCAGCAATCTTTCCCCAGAGCGGAACAGGATTTCCAACGCTGTGAAGAGGATGAAGCCCGCGATGCCGAGGGCACCGATCGCCTCATATTTATTATGTCCATAGGGATGGTCTCGATCTGGCCGCGGATCCGAGAGGGTGTTGGTGATCAAACCGACCAAGCTGGAGAGAGCATCGGTGGCGCTATGCATGGCGTCGGCGATCACGGCGAGGGAACCGCTGATCAAACCGACCACTACTTTCAGCAATGACATGCCGATATTGACGGCAAGGGCCAACACGAGCACCCTTTGCACATCCTTGCGTTGATCCTTGATTGACTCCGCTGGGTTGTGATCGTGGGTGCTGATCATGCATCGCAGTGAACAGTTCTCCTTAAGGTATGGAAAATTGCTGCTGCTGGCCGATATCCCTGGTTTCATCAATGACATTGAGCTAGGACGAGCAGTGCTGTCCCTACTCAGATTTTCTTGAAATTCTCGGTCCCACTGATTCACGGTCTGTCGGATCGCCCCAAGTTGTTAGGACGCCTTGCTCTAGCTGGTGGAACGCTGATCCTGGGACAGTGGGCTTTAAGTGATCTGTTGCATATCCCGGGTGGAGGTTTCAGCCTTTTGCTGGCAGGTGCAGGTGTCTGGTGGTTCAGTCGCAGCTCTTCGCCGCCACGTTTCCAATCTCCGCAGACCTTGCAGGCATGGATTCAGCGCTGCCGTGATGTGTTGGATCAGTTCGAAAACTTTGAGGGACAACCCACTGATGCATCGGGTCTTCGTCGTCGATCGCTTCAATCGGTGATTGATCGATCCGGACCGCAACAGTTGGGCTTGGTTTGTCTTGATCGGAGTGCTCTTCCCGAGTTTCAGCAGCTGCAAGCAGCGCTTGCCGGGTCTGCACCACTCACCCTGTCCATGGCAAATCCTCTTGTACTGGTGAACGGTCAACGCTGTTGGCCGGAAGGATTGCGCCAGCAGGACCTGATTCTTTATGGCCTTCGAGCGCCATTGATGGCAGCCGATTTACTTTGGTTGCACCAGGTTCCGGAGGATCAGCCTGCCTGGTTGATCGTGAACGGTCTTTCCCTTGACGACGCTGATCAGTTTCTTGATCAGTTGCCTCAACGCTGGAGGGAGCGTGTGCTGAGATCAGATGTCAAGAGCAATTTGCGTTTGGCTTGCAAGCCTTTGCGTCAAGCGTTGAATGCCTCCTCCGAAACGTTGGAACGGACCCAGCAGAGATTGCTGGCCGATCTACACCGTGGCTGGCAGGCTGATCTGGAAGGCCTAAGACGAGTTCGATTTCAATCCTTGCAGCAGCGCACTCAATGGGTCGTTGCAGGAGCGGTGTTGGCCTCACCAATGCTGAGCGTTGATCTTTTGGCAGTGGCAGTGGCCAATGGTTTGATGCTGCGAGAGATGGGCGAGATCTGGGGAACGGAGCTCAATCCAGACGTATTGAAGGAGGCGGCCGGTCAACTGGCGCGGGCAGCACTTGCACAGGGTGTGGTGGAGTGGACGAGTCAGGCTCTGCTGGGATTGGCGAAATTAGATGGTGGCAGCTGGTTAGCTGCAGGGGCGATGCAAGCTTTAAGTGCCGCTTATCTCACCCGAGTGGTCGGTCGTTCGATGGCGGATTGGTTGGCCTTGAATGCTGGTGTGACTGAGCCAGATTTGGCCTCCTTGAAGCGTGATGCTCCACTGCTGGTGGCACGCGCTGCTCAAGAGGAAAGGCTTGATTGGTCAGGGTTTATCCAGCAATCTCGTCAGTGGCTCACGACTTAGCCTGCAAAAATGATCGTCTTGTTTCGATCTGGCCTTGTTGCGAACCGATTGTTATTTTTGATATAAAATAATCCTTTTATGCAAGGTTTTGGCGGAAGTCTTTCATAGCTCATTCTTTAATAGAATCGTTTAGAACTTGATTTTTTGTTTTTTGTGCATTTTTTTTGATGTGTTGAATACATTTTGTAAGCAGAACCGTTGATGGGCACTAGATGCGGCTCCTTACATTGTTTTTCGATGATGATCGCCTGTGTTCTGTTGCTCTTTTTGCTGCCAGACGCTGAATATCTTGTTGGG
>NZVB01000074.1 GCA_002701375.1 Cyanobium sp. NAT70
AAGGTCGGTTGGGAGATAGGGTTCGCTTGAATCAAAATACTTTCCAAATTTATGGTCATCTGGTTGATACAGGCGTACCGTCACATCAGTTTGGCATGTTTGTGACATTGGAGGATTGGATTGAGCTCCAATCCTCCAATGATCAATTGAGTCGTGGTGTGAGTGGTTTTTTGGTTAAAAATTGTCGAGATCAGTCCGTTGATCAATTGAAATTCACACTTCTAGCTCAACTTGATGATGTGCAAGTGGTTGGTGGCCGTACTCTACTTTCTTTGATTCGAGGCCCTTTTCTGCAGGTTAGAAAAATTACCCTTGCCATTGCTCTTCTCGCGTTGATTTGTCTCGGTCTATTAAACGGGATGTTGTTTGCATCGATTGCCTCTGAGCGTCAAAGAGAGGTTGGTATTTTTCTGACAATGGGAGCTTTGCCAAAACAGCTCGTTACTTTCTTCATCGTTGAGTCTTTGTCGCTTTCCTTGCTTGGTTCTATCATCTCCGCAATCTTTATTTTTTTCTCGTCTGATTTGGTTTACGGTTGGCTTTCACGCCAATTTATATCTTTTCAAATGCCGTTACTATGGCGCTCTCTAGATCAGCAAGTGATTGTTTTTTTGATCGTATCTGTAAGTATTTCGTTGACGATTGCTTTTGCTTCTTATTGGCCTATTCGGCGCATGGTGGATCGAGATCCACTGGCGCTAGTTCAGTCCCATGAGTAAACCGCTTTTGGAGGTCATTGGGTTGCGCCGCATTTTTGGTGCAGAACCTCAATTGGGTGTGCTTCATGCTGATCTGTGTTTGCAAGAGAGTGAAAAGGTTTCGATTGTTGGTTCCTCGGGTAGCGGTAAATCAACGTTGCTTTCAATGCTGGCCGGTTTACAGCGTCCGGATTGCGGTTCTATTCTTTTTGCCGGTCGGAACTTGTGGGAGCTAACTACTCGTGAAAGATGCAGAATCAGACAGCATCAGATTTGCTTTATCAGTCAGTTTACAAGCTTAATTGAATCGTTGACCACGCTGGATAATTTGTTGCTCGCTCAAAGATTGTCTGGTGTTGATTTCTCTCCCTCATCGCGTGATCAGGCGTATCAATGCCTCGAGCGGGTCGATTTAAAAGAGCAAGCCAATACTCCTGCTAAATTCTTGTCAGGTGGAGAAGTAAGGCGAGCGATTTTTGCCAGGGCAATGTTATCAGAACCCAAGTTGATTCTGGCCGATGAGCCGACTAGTAATTTGGATTCTCAGATGGAGCAAAATCTCTTTGATCTTTTGATTGATATCTGCCAACAATCTGATTCAGCTTTGATTGTCGTGACCCATAATGTTTCCCTGGCAGATCGTCTTGACCGACGATTGACCCTTGAAGATGGAATCCTCCATGGGGATCCAACGCACAATCCACCAAGAGCCGAATCGCAGCCTCAGCTTGAACAGAATAAATCGCTAGTCTTGTTTTCACGACGTGCTTTGTTAATTGGCTCAGTTTTGAGCCTGGTCTCCGTTCCGGTATGGATTGAACGCAACGCTCAGCGACTGCGAAACAAAAGTCTTCTTGAGCGCTCAAAACTTGAACGGTTAACATTTAGTGGATTAGGGACTGAACTTGTCGATATTAAATTGGATCGCAAAGATATGTATATCGGGTCTGTAACAATTGACAATCTAGATGTCACTCAGGATCTGTTTTTGCTGCCAACTAATGTGGAGATTTTTGTTCAGGCTGGAACAGCATGGAGCCCTTTTCCCGCGGTATGGAGTCTCTCTAGCCAATCAGTCGTACACGTGGATAGGCAAAGGGTATTGACATTTGAATTTAGTGATTTGCCGGAAAAATATACTGAACTTGTGCCGGGATATTTGCATGTGCGCATCAATTTGACTTATCTGATCGCCAATTCCCCTCAGCCGCAATATTCCCCTCTTGAGAGACGTGATTCATTCTTTGTGTATCTGCTTCCAATCAATCCAAATCCTGAACGATTAGAACTCAATCATTTTCCTGGTCAGCCACCATTGTTTATCCCCATGCCTCCCCATTGAGTTTTGATTTGCTTGACCCATATCGACGTTTTGGAAGCCATTCGCCTAAGCCTTTTATGCCATTCAATCGATGCGTCAGCTGGGGTGGCCCAGCTGATCTGCTGAGAAGCAGTTGGATTTTGCTCGTCACTCTTGCTTTCGGCGGGACAGGGAGGTACAAATGTATTGATTATTTTGCTTGGCTGCGGTGACCAGTTCGTCTCCAGAGTCTCTAACTCCTGCGCAGCAGGAGTTGTACGACTGGTTGGCTGATTACATCGGGACGCACCATCACAGCCCTTCGATTCGCCAAATGATGCAGGCGATGGGCTTGCGTTCACCAGCGCCTGTCCAGAGTCGCTTGCGCCATCTTCAGCAAAAGGGCTGGATTACATGGCAGGAGGGACAGGCGCGCACCTTGCAGCTTCTCGGCGGCATGGTGAGTGGGGGAATTCCTGTCCTTGGTGCTGTTGCTGCAGGTGGGCTCGTCGAGACGTTCGATGACGTGGAGGAGAAACTGGATCTGGGATCAGTGTTGGAAACCCGTGGCCTCTTCGCGCTAACTGTGAATGGTGATTCCATGGTGGACGCTCACATCGCTGATGGTGATGTGGTTCTGATGGAACCGGTTCTTGAACCATCTCGCCTGCGGGGCGGCACCGTTGTCAGTGCCTTGGTCCCGGGCAGCGGCACGACGTTGAAGCACTTTTATTTGGATGGAGGGATGGTTCGGCTTGAAGCGGCGAATCCGGCCTATGAACCATTGGAGGTTCCAGCCGATCAGGTGCAAGTGCAAGGGCGTCTCGTTGCGGTCTGGAGACAGGTCTGAGTCCATTGAGGTAAAATCTCAAATGACGTTGAGACGAACCCAAGGGCGAAGATCAACGTTATTGGGGCCATAGCTCAGCTGGTAGAGCACCTGCATGGCATGCAGGGGGTCAGGAGTTCGAGTCTCCTTGGCTCCATTCGATCAAACCCTTCCCTTTGAAGGGTTTGATGTGTGATCGAATCNAGCACTNATNAATGTTGANACGTTTTAGCTGGATGGTTTTGTTTTTTATGTAAGTGGTTTTACTCATCNTTTCAATAGTGCAAAACATTCAATGCATGATCAAGCAAGCTTCACCACATCCCTTCGGCAATGCATGATTGTGTGATCTGCGCGGAAGAATCCGTGTCTTGACTTCCGCCTCACATTTAGGGTTCAGTTTCGCCAGAAACTACCGATTCCAAATGATATCGATGCTTCGATTTACAATATTGCCTGAACGCACGCTCTAAGTTGCTGCCACTGAATTAGACGCAAATTGCTCGCACAGACTTGCAATAGATCTTGTATGCAATTATCTGACTTCAAGTCGAAGGCGCACTGCAATGGTTGGGTTTTCAGTCGAAAAAATACCTTGAATCACATCAAGGAGCTTTACTGTGCAGTAGGCCTTGCTATAAATATGAAGTTCGAAATTATTTTTAGACGCTCCGCTATCCGCTCCGACGTTGGTTGTGAAAGATGATTGATGACTAGGACATGGATAACTTTGTCTTAACTTTTTATGAGTGTAATGGGGACAGCAAGGATTGCGTCTCTTCTGAGAGAAGATGGTGTCTAATTCTTTGATTATATCCATGAAATTGTCAGTATTCGTGGTAGGGATTATCGTTTAGCTTCTGCGGTCTAGAGCTGTGGCCTTGATTTTGGTTGAGATCGTGAATCTCTAGTCCATCCTCTAAGGTGTTGCTTCTCCCCTTTGTTTATCGGCGTTCTGCAGTCAATAGCAATCCATCCTTTGGCGATGGACTGGGGATGAGTTGCAGGGAAAGATCTTGGTTGGTTATAAGTTTCAGTCGAACCTGTTTTAATAATCCAACAACCATTAGTCGAATTTCTAATTCAGCCAGGGCTTTGCCTAAACAGACTCTTTCTCCGCCACCGAATGGCACGAGCTTGGTCTTTAATGAACCGTCAAGATGTCGTTGAGGTCTAAATCGATCGAGATCCCCTTCACCATGCCGATTGGAAGCAGCTAACGCCACCTGAATGACACGATCTTTCGGTATCTCTACGCCTGNCAGGATGATGTTGGTGCGAGTTTTCCGAAAAAAGCCTCCTACAGGGGGCATCATTCGCATGACTTCATCAACGAGAGCATTGAGCCTTGGTGCACAGGAGGCATCATATGCAGTGGAGATGTTCTCCTGAGGTGGCCATGACAAGTCTTCCATTTCTTCCATCAGCCAAGGTTTTATATTATCTTCAATCAGTAAGGCTCTCATTAGGCAAGTTAGGGACGATGCAGTCGTTTCATAGCCAGCGAATAAAAGGAGTAAGAGTTGTTCAACAAGATCATCATCTGTTAGAGCAAATCCATGTTCATCCAAACCATCAGCAAGCAAATCCAAGCCACCACGTCTACCATCTGCCTCAGCAAGAACTGTTTTTAATCGTTCGAGCAACCGTTGACGTGCAGATAGGGCCTTGGCGAAAGGAGTACCTGGTATAGCTAATGGAATTGAAAATAATGCCTTGGTCCATAATTCAAAATCCAGAAAAAGTGCTTCACAGTTGCTGTTGTCTAGGCCTAAAACCGTCTTGGCAATAACTGAAAAAGCAAATCGCCTCATGCTGATCGCAAGAGGGGTTGGATCATTTTTGAGAGGTAACTTCTCAGCAAGTTCATTGACCATTATCACAATGTCTGGACTGTATCTTTTTAAAGCAGTACCTGAGAAGAGTTGCCCCACAACTCTTCTTCGTGCTTTATGAGCAGGTCCATTGCGGTTGGCTAAAGATCGACTCCCGAGCAATTTGCGTACGCTCGCTGGCCACCATCCTTCAACGGCATTTTGTTGTTCGAGTAAATCTGAGATGGCTTGATCGCCACGAATAAAAATAAGCCGTTGACCTATCAACTTCGTTTCAAATATGTCTCCATACTTAGCAAAGCGATCATTGGCGAAGTTGGGATTCTGAAAAAAATCTGTTGCCTCAATAAGTCCGCTTATTGCTCCTGTATTGGGCAATCGCCCTTTTGTCTTATGAGTCATGGTCAATGGTCGCTCCAAATGGTTGAGGTTTTGCAAATAAATTCAGTTGAAAATGATCTTACTAAGTTGCCAATCTAAATCATAACAACCTCTGTTGTGAGTTGGCGTTCTTCTGGTGAACCTNGCGATTGGTTGGTAACAGCGGATGGTTGATCAAGATCATTGTCATACCCATTTTCCTTCCCTGACTTGCGCTTTCAAAGTTATCTGCACCACCAAGATGCTTCTTATTTTTAATCATATATTCGTCAGAATCAAGTGGTTTGTTTTTCTTTTCGTCCTAACAATTTAGCTTTGTTGGTTGTAGTGTTTGAGCTTAGTCCTGATTTCTTTTCATGTTAGGGGCTTGGAGTTGAGCGAAGCTTTAGTATCTGCGAATGCTGTTGGATTAGTTTTTGCATAGAGCTAACATTCCTATGAGTTGTTTTTCAAGTTATGCTCCTGCAGTCCTATTAGATAAGGAGAGACGGCACACAAGACAGAGCGAGGCTCATGATTGCCGATAGCCAATGTCTTNCAAGCTGTATTGATTTGATGGAACATCTTGTGGGTTGTTCTTTCTAGACGCTTGTTCCCCTACCCTTTCGGTAGGAAGTCAGCTTGCTGAGATGCTNTCGCTTGAGGGTTGCACTGCAGAGGTTCGTCTTGCCCCACGTTTTAGATGCACCCTCACGGAAAGGCGTTCGATTCTCTAGGATAAGAAAACATTTTTTTGATTCCTGTGAGACGCCATCCAAACATTGCCTTTTTTGGCGGAACCGTCGCTATTGCCATCATGGTTTTGGCTGCCTTTTCCAACATGGCCATCGCTGGTGGTTGTTCGATGCAGCAAAAGAATTCTGCTGCACAAAACGAACAAATCGATGACAAGAAAGCCGACGGGAAGAATATCGAGGCATGATAAAACCTGTGCTCTTCCCGTTGCTTGCCATGAAGCTAGCTTCTCTGAAGGCTACTATCGTCCTTCTTCTAATCCTTCTCATCAAATCTAATTTGCTGAGAATAAAAATGTCTCTGTTTGGAACTTTGTTGGGTTTATTTTTTCTGGCGTCATTTCTTGCTGCTACCGGACTTCTGACAGCAATTGCAGGCGGTTCTATCTTTTACGCTTANCAACAAAAGCAGACTGNTCAGGCTTGAATTTGAAATTGGTTTAGCACTTTGCTGCTGTTCATGTCTAGAATTTGCAGGCTTTATACTTGAAAAAAATCATTTGCCATTTTATACTCCTTAGTTCCGATCTCCATTCCCGTCNATAAATGTTTTCTGATGGATTTNGTTTCAAGGATTTAATTTCCTGAATCATATCACACCCGACCCTGATTTCTCGGTTATTGTCCAAGCAATTCAGTTTATTGTACTTGTCGTTATAGATGAATGAGTTGATTTATAATTCATTATTGTTTTGTCGAAAATCTCTTCAAGTTGTTGAATGAATGCAGATCGGATTCTTGCTGAGATTCCGATCTGACTGATCCGGCCATCTGTGAAGCGATAGCAGGATCAGATGTTGAGGTTCGAACCATCCATGCAAAGCGACTATTGAACCTCCCTGCGTTGCTATCGCCTCAACAAGATGGGTCTTCAAGACCCAAAGATTCCGAAAACGTTGACATTTGGAGTGGAGGCCTTGAAATAGCAAGCTGACCAGAGCCATAACAGGCGTGTACGCCTTCCTCCCATGGCCAAGTCATCACTCTTGAAGCCCACAAACCCAACCGTCATTCAGGCCACCGGCATTGGTCTGTTCGTGGTTTTGATTGTCGGAACTTTTGTCTCAGCCTGTTTCGCGGTTTCTTGAATGGCACGCATCAACAGGCAACCTTCCAGCGTTGAACAAGAACGGTTGATCACATCCTTGATTGGGCTTGCCGTTATCTTTGTGGCTTGCAGCGTTTGGTTTGCTCTGGCCCCAGAGTGGCTCACGAATACCTGGCAAACTCTGCTTTAAGAGTTGAAGGGGTTTGGTGCTTGACGGGGCTTGATGCGCTCCTCGTTATCGCGTTCNTTACTTCATATTTTTGACTGTCCTCCTGATTGCCCCTGGGGCAAATTGGATGAGATGTCAATGTTTTGGCTCTCTGCAACTTGCCGCCGGAGGTGAGCAATGACCTTTTCCGGCTNCTGCACGCGATCTGTTGATGTCNTACTCAACGCGTGGATGTCGATTAGTCCCTTCCATTGCAATTTTGTTTTCCGATAGTTTTTGGTGTATTAGGTCGTTCTTCTGATAAAGGCTTGAGCCACTGACCAGTTTTTCTTCTCTCNCTCAACTCTCTGCTCCCAAGCAAAGCAGGTATGGGGTAAAGCCTTTGGGATAGCTCCAAGCGAATGAGACCAGGTTTGGGATGGCTGGTGATTCGACCAGATTTTTTCTTTCTCTAAACTGATTTCGTTCTGCAACGCGAACTTGGTGCAGGTTGGAGCTTATTGCTATGACAAGGCTTCAGGCACCTTTTGCATGGCTGAACATCATCGCATTTGTGAGTCACCAAACGGATCAACAATTGATGCGCTTGGACATGGTAAATACAGAGTCTGCGATAAGAATTCCCGTTGCTCAGATGTAGAGGGTCTGTACCAGGCTTACCAGACCTTGCGAGTGCAAGAAAAGACGATGCAATAGTGAGAGTAGAGCGAGTGAGGTGTCTTTTCNCCTTTCCACAGCTATTTTGGTAGAGCATTATCGGAGATGAGCGCTGCTCGTTTCAATTGATGTTCACCCATTTAGAGTTGATGTGACTATGGTGGGAGACTAAACTTAGTATTATAATTACAGGATTATTTTGGGATTAATNATCGCATGATNTTCATGCTACAACATGATCAATNGCTACGTNNTTTGTTCTTTTTTTTTACTACAAGGTAAGCACTTTTAAAATAAANCCTTGAGCATCTTTTAGATCGTTTTTNGATCNTCGTCTTAATCNTTNTTTGTACAGTTTAAATCCAAGGGGATTATCTTTTTTGATTGNGCTNGGGTCAAGATGTTCATCAGATCCCTCGGAACCAAGGGATCCTCCTTCAACAAAGTTCTCGCTATAGCCCTACATGGCATCAGTCAAAATAAATCAGTATTCTGTCGATATAATCTCGTAAAACTCGTCCTTGGATTCTTGCTTCATCTTTTCGTCTTCTAAAAGATTTGGTCTTTTTTTGGATACATTGTGAACTAGAAACTTTGTGTACGTGTGCAGTAAGTGTTCGATGACTTCTATGACCTGTGACCTGGATCATTTTTTCTAATTCCCATATAAAATCTATGCATGGATAAGTATCCTTAACTTGGAGCTAATCTATGATTTAACCGCTGTCTAGTATTTGAATATACTCACCAAAGACAACTTTCTAAATTACACCCTCTCACCTCATTTCTTTCTGTGCTTTTTCTAGCTTCCTCTTTTTGATGCCTTTCGCTTCGGAGTCGAGCATTGAATCTGATATGAGTTGCACTTTTGCAAGAAAAAAATTAGTCACTTCTTTCTGTACGCCAACTTCACCTGGCTCCACAATATTTAACCCATTGGCGATATCTAATTGTTCGAAAGGCCCATAGCCTGTGGCCTGAGCAACAATTTATGCAGAGGTTAACGATTCGTGTTGCACTTGATTATTCTTTGCTCTAGTTATACTTGTTTCCGTTTGCAAAGTCTAGTGATGACACTATGAATGTGATGGGTTGCATCAATCAAATCAATAGAGTTTCTGAATTAGCTGTTTTTAGCCTCCTAGGTGACAGGCAAAAATGTCAAGGAATTTGGGCGACACTTTTTTTCGTTTTTGCTCCTTGCTATTTGTTTTACTTGATGAATGTTTAAATGTATGCCTCATCTAGCTAAAAGCATCGTTTTGTGAGAACGCCTGATGGGCAAGGATCAATATTTCTTTGAATGCAGCCAATCTCGCTTCAACCGGTCGGTTATCCGTAATGCTTCCGCCTCTCTAAAGTCAACGGCATCCTAATCGGGATCTCTAGAACATTATTTTAATTCTTTCCTTACGTGCTAGTTTTTTTAGCTCATTCCCAACCCATTGGTTCTCTCGTGCAAGATGGTCGGCACGCCCCTCGTCGAGCACTGGCATGCCCTTTACGATCTCACTCTGTCGTCTTCGAGAAGAGCAGGCATCGTGAGTGGCTTGATGCACTTTGAATGCATGTTGATCCCTTGTTGCTGATAAAATCAAATTCAAATTGTCTCTCTAACGTTGTTAATTAGCATTCTTATTGATCCTCAGTGCTGGAAAACTATTAATTATTTGCAGACAATTCGCTAAATTTCCTATCTGTTTCGTGTTGAATGTTCGTGCATTGTTGAGAATTAATTTGTCTAGTGTTTTTTGTCTTCGTTTTGTATCTTTACGGGTCTTCGTCCCTCCCGTTGTTTTATGGAATGTTGCATCACCATTGTCGGACCAATGTTGATGTTTGCGGTTGATTGATTTTAGTCATCAATTGACATGAAACTGTTGATCTTCACCATGAATGGATCTCTTTTCTCCCTTCTGCTCATTGTTGGTCTGATCAGCGAATGGACATATCCTTTTTAGCGGAATTATTTATGCCGTTGTCGACAACACTGATCAACATCGTAAGTTACGCCTGTGCGCATCATTTGATGGGCA
>NZVB01000075.1 GCA_002701375.1 Cyanobium sp. NAT70
CTTTGATTAACGTTACGATAACTTTTCCATGTGATGGGTCTTGTCTTGATGTCATCCGCATAGTTTTCTAATCTGTGCGGATTATCTCTTCTGATCTCTTTGTCAATGTTCTATCAGCATGATCGGAATATTGGATTCTTATGATGTTGTCTTGAGGCTTCGACCTAGTTTTGTTAGCACGCACCACCAACGCCTGAAGGCCTTTTAGGGATGCATCCCTCCCTAATGTTTCTGTTGATCTGGGGCCTTGCTTATCATCTATTTGTTTTGGGTTATTTGTGCTTATGTCCCTTTTATGGTGAGCTTGCATATTTGGTTGTTCTTGTCGATGATGTTCGTTGTTTACGCCGTTTTCGAGCAAATTATCTTCTCCTGCGTCACCGCTCTTCCCGGTTCGCTTTTCTCGATCTGTTGGTCTCTGACAGTTATCNTCCATGATGTCATCCGCTAAACCCTTTTGTGGGCATGTTGCTGATGTATTTATTTTGATTGGTCAGCGTTGTCACGTCTCCCGTAGTTTCTCTCGCTCGCTGTCTTTGTTTGCGCTGCTTTCGGTCCCAATTGCTTCTAATTGAGCTTTCAATACATCAGTTTGTATGGCTTGCCTTGATTTTTTGATTGATATTTTAAGCCTTGTTTGGTCGTCATTCAGCTGCTTTTGGGAATGATTTCTTTATACTGATGCTTTCCAAAATATTACCTCGTATAAAANATTGTTGATCGTGTTCGGGTTTATGCCTTTGAACAATGGTTGTTGGCAGTTTGATCCGTGCATATACCCAAATGCTGAAGGTTTCTCTGCAATGTGATGAATTGCTGTTGGTGAGTGTCCTGTTGCTGAATATACTGGGCCTCCGGTAGCNCGCCATCTTANAAGGAATATTCCGTTATCACATCCATTTTGTGTGTTTGGGAAGTCATGAATTCCTTCCCATTTACTATCGCCATAGGTTCTAACTTGTCCGCGCTCATTGGTCGGCTTGTTCCAAAAATCTAAGCCTGGCTCACGTATAAATCCTGGTATTGATGCCGGAAATGATGGAATTTCTCCACGAGAATCTGTCGTTAATGCCTCAGCTGAACTNCCGATTTCTTGAGGCCAAGACAATGCAGGATTGGTTGTTAATGTGGAGCCAAGCAATGTGATGATTAATGATGCAAGTAGTTTCATGATCAATGAAATGGTGTGATTTTTGTTCTGTTCATGCTGTCTTGTGCTCGCTCCGCAAGCCCGCATCAGATGAAGGTCAAGGAACTGTCGTTTTGATGCCTGATTTGAGACAGCCTGCATGGGTTCGCCTTGTCACCAAAGAGATCAGGACATGCGTCTTCCTTCCATTCATCTCTTTAATTTGGGCAGAAGTCAAGCAGCGTCATGGCTGAGGGTTTTTCGGGGCAAAAGCAGTCTCACGTGGTTGTGATTGGGGCCGGCTGGGCCGGCTGGGGTGCAGCCAAAGCGCTTTGTGAGGCCGGTGTTGGCGTCAGCCTGATCGATGCCTTGTCAGATCCCACCGGTCGGCAGCCTCTCACTACTCCAAGCGGCAAGCCGTTTGAGGCTGGCACTCGGGGGTTTTGGAAGGACTATCCCAACATCAATGCTCTAACGGCAGAGCTCGGGCTTAACTCGATCTTTACTGAGTTCACGACTAGTGCGTTTTGGTCCCCTGAGGGGCTGGAGGCGACGGCTCCTGTGTTTGGTGATGCGCCGCTTTGGCCCAGCCCCTTGGGTCAGGCTTTTGCAACGCTCCACAACTTCAAACGCCTGCCTGTTTCGGATCGGCTCAGTATCGCGGGGTTGCTTTACGCGATGCTCGATCTAAATCGTAGTGATGCGGTTTACAAAACCTATGACGCAATCAGTGCGTTGACCCTGTTCAAGAAGCTGCAAATCAGTGATCGCATGATCAATGATTTCCTGCGTCCGATTCTCTTGGTTGGTTTGTTTAAGCCGCCGGAGGAGCTATCGGCTGCTGTGACGATGGAGCTCCTTTATTACTACGCTCTGGCCCATCAAGACTCGTTTGATGTTCGCTGGATTAACTCAAAAAGTATCGCTGAACATGTGTTCGCGCCCCTCAGTCAGCGACTGATCGCTGAGCATTCATTGCAGGTGCACGGCGACACTCTGGCCACGCGTTTGAACGTCTCGTCTGATGTTCACGCCATCAGCTCGGTCGAAACACGCCATGTGAAGTCTGGAGCCCATGCTGTCATCGAAGAAGTCGATGCTGTGGTGCTGGCGCTAGGTGCCAGGGGAATGGGGGCCTTGATGTCTCAATCACCAGACTGCGCCGCACTGGCACCTGAGCTTGAACGTGCAGGTTCGCTCGGTTCTATTGATGTGGTGTCGATCCGCCTTTGGCTGGATCGCTATGTCCCGGTCGTTGATCCAGCCAATGTGTTCTCACGGTTTGGCGCACTGAAGGGAGCCGGAGCCACCTTCTTCATGTTGGATCAGTTGCAGCGTCAGTCGGAGCAGGCGCTCTGGGGCGATCAGCCCCCTCAGGGGTCGGTGATCGCCAGNGATTTTTACAACGCCTCAGCCCTCGCAGAACANAGTGACCAGGAGATTGTCGACTGCCTCATGCAGGATTTACTTCCGATTGCTCAGCCTGGTTTCAGAGCTGCCAAGGTCGTCGATCAGGAGGTGCGGCGTTACCCGGGGTCGGTGTCGTTGTTTGCACCGGGAAGTTTCAGCAAGCGGCCACCGCTCGAGACGTCACTGGCTTCGGTCGTTTGCGCTGGTGACTGGGTGCGGATGGGCGAGAAAGAGCACGGTGCCAAGGGCCTGTGTCAGGAACGCGCCTATGTCTGCGGTCTGCAGGCTGGCAACTCATTGCTTCGGCGCGGCATCGTGAGAGGAGTTGAGATGCCAAGGATCCGGCAGCACCCTGTCATTCCCATCCGGGCTGATGAACCGCAGGTGGTGTTGGGTCGTGCTCTCAACAAACTGGTGATGGATCCCCTCGAGAGCCTGGGGATTCAGTGGCCCTGGTTGGCAAGCTCGTCGCTTTTGGGTTGATTTGGAAAGCAACGGAAGGTCATGCCTAGATGCTCTGCTCTAGGAAGGCTGTGCACTGTTCTGCTTTCCATCGCTTGTCACCGCTCTTGATTTGGCCGTTTGTCTGCGGGGCCTGAACAGATTGTTTGTAGACATGTTGTGGATCAGAGCTGATCAGTGATGAATCATTTCTGTCGATGGATCGAGCCCCTGCATCAGCGCGATGTGAAACTATTGCCTGCTGGTCAGAGCATCGAATACGAGGACTTTCCCTGCTCGATCGATGTCACTGGTCCACTCCTTCACACGTTGTTCCAAGAACACTGGCGAGAGGTTGAAATCGGTCATGTCGTGGAAGGCAGTGTGCTCGAGCTTGAGTTCAAGCAACCGCCCAAGATCTTTGTTGTTTACGACGGCTACCTGACAGTGGTAACGGAGGGCTGGCACCTGCATCTCTGCGTGGAGGAGCACCAGGGGGGACCGCTGTGCAAAACACCATCCGCCCTGCGCCGGCAGCGCTTAATCCAGCGCGCAGCGCTATACCGCCAACGGAATGAACGGGGACAGCCCTGCAGTTGGGGGATTCAGTTCTGGAACGGCGCAGGTGAAAAGATGATGACTCTTTTTCTGCCCAATCCCTTCCTCGGTGAAGGAGACGACTTTCTGCCTCAGGGGCGACCCCGTCAGGACAAACTCAAGCTCTACGACGAGTTGCGATCGATCTACGTGCTTGGTGAGCGCCCGATCCCGTTCGAGAGCAATCCGCTGAAGCGTCCATACATTTCAGTGTGTCGCTCGAGTCGTTGTTTCCCCAGCCGCAACTGGAAGCCGGTTTATGACGCCCTTCAACAAGCGGTTGATGAAGCGGGCCTCGACATCACGGTGATGACGGCGGGCTGCCTGGAGGTGTGCAAGCTGGGCCCAGTGGTGTTTTATTCAGGAGACCGCAGCTGGTACACCCGGGTCAGCCCGGATGTCGCACGCGAGATCGTCCGGTCTCATTGTGTTAATGGCGAGAAGCTGCAAGCTCATCTGTATCCCTCTGGATCCTCCTCATCCGATTCTCCAAGTGCTGGAAAGTCGGAACCAGAGTTGAATCGTGGCCATGACTCTGCAAAAGCTCAGTGAGCGGTTGTGACGTTCTGGTTGTTGGAGGCAGTGGCCGCGTCGGAGCATCGACCTTGCGCTGGCTGGATCGACTCGCCGGTCGTAGCAGCAAAGGGACGCCGCCGCTCAAACTCGCCGTTGGCGGGCGAAGCGAGGCCAGGTTTGAGGCAATTCGAGATCGTCTTGGGCTTCCGCAACTTGGTTTTAGGTTTGTTGATCTCGACCACGGGAGCGAAGCGCTTGTTTCTGCTGTTCGTGGCGCGCAGTTGGTTGTGCATACGGCCGGTCCTTTCCAGGGTCGTGATCAGCCGGATTTACTGCGTGCCTGCATTGCCGAGGGTGTTGCCTACTGCGACGTCTGCGATGAGCTTGGCTTAACTCGCAACGCGAAGGCTCTCTCCGCTGAAGCGATCGCTGCTGGGGTCCCAGCAGTAGTGTCTTGCGGGATCTGGCCTGGCGTCAGCGCTCTGATGGCAGCCGTAGCGGTGGAGAGGCTGGGCGGGCCTGAGACCTGTGATCGCGTTGAGCTGAGTTTTTTTACGGCGGGTACTGGCGGTGCTGGCCCCACCATCGTCAGCGCCACCTTCCTTCTGCTGGCCAGTGAGGTGGTCACGGTCGTCGACGGCGTGCTCATGCATCAGCAGCCATGGACTGAGCGGCGTGTCGTCGACTTTGGCGGTGGCATCGGCGAGCGTGAGTGCTTCCTGCTCGACAACCCTGACGTATTCACGATGGCCGAGGCGCTAGGCATCGCCACCTGCATGTCGCGGTTTGGTACTGCACCGGGTGTGTGGAACAGGCTGTTTGGAGTGATCAAGGCGCTGCCAAAAGATCTGTTGCATCAACGCGATGCGATGCAGGGTCTTGCCTTGTTCTCGATGCCGATCATCCGCGCCGTTGACGTNCTCGTTGGCGCGACCAACGCGATGCGCATCGACGCCTACCGCAAGGCGGTCGGCCTTCGCTTGGGCGACAAGGTCACGCTGCGTTGCGTGCACTCGGATCTCGAAGATTGCGTCGGCCAGGCCACGGCTGCTTTCGCGCTCGAGCTGCTGCGTGGACGGTTTGGCATCCACTTAGGCGAGCCGACAATTGCGCCCGGTGTTTGGTATCCAGTTGAGCTGCAAGCGGTGGCTCGCCATAACATCCTGACTGTGGCGAAAGAGAATGCGCTGGTTTGGCAGATTTAAAAGCGCAATCCCGGTTGGCTGGAGAATTGATTACCNACTAATCAACTTGGTGTTNTTTTAGTTGGGTTGCAGAGAACTTGAATTGGCACAACAGGTGTTTGACAAGTGAGGTGATTTGATCCGTTGAGATCCACTTAGATCAGGTTGGGCTGATGGTCGAGTAGATCGTCACGAGANGTGTTGAGNAGAATGGTATGGATGTTATTTGTGGAATCAAGGAGCAGTAAATCGTCGCCCTGTTGAAGCATCTTCAGTTGAAATCGTGGACTGATGGCGATGCGATCGCCGTGTGATGGTTTGAAATCGAGGATTCGATCCCGACCGACCGATAGATGGAAAAGATCCGCTTGGCGTCCTCCACGGAGGATGTCATTACCTTGTCCACCCCGGAGCGTGTCCTGCCCTGGTCCGCCATGAAGTGTGTCATTTCCCCTTCCCCCATTGAGTTTGTCGTCCTGTTTGCTCCCTTGCATGATGTCGTCTCGGTGGCGCCCGAACAGATGATCCGTGCCGCGGTTGCCGATGAGCTGATCTTTGCCGTCTCCTCCATAAATGGTGTCGTCGTCATGGCCACCATGGATGATGTCCTGTCCACCCCGTCCACGCAGTAGGTCCTCACCTGCCTTGCCGTGGATCCATTCGTTTTTCTCGTTTCCCATCCATATTTCTTGACAAGCAGATCCAAAGCTCTTGTTGTTGTTGGTTTTGAACTTGTTGTTGGCGTTGCAGTTGTCGCTTTCAGAATAGTTGGCATCTGAAAAAATAATATTGGCTTGTATGAGTATTGGTTTCTGGCGATTGGCTTGTTTGCCGCTAATCATGATCGATCGAACGTGTTTGTTCAGGGNATTGGAGCGGATTGTTTTGTTGAGTGAAAGGATGCCTNTTCTGTTAATGGAGAACAGTTTTTGATCGTTTCCACTGATGATGGAGTAACGAATTTTTTCACCGTTTTCGTCTTGATCTTTTTGGGTCAAGGTATGATTGAAATCAAGAATGCTTGTGCCTTTGCTGGCATTGCGATTGAGGTGGTAAAAGTCACCTTGAATGGTTGCTTTTAAAGGAGTGATTTCCAGCGTGAGGGACGGATTCTGGNCAGANGCATGATCGGGTCGATGATCTATTTTCGTCGGATGGGGAATTGTCTCCATATGATTACTTTTGTCCGGTGTTTTTGGTTCTTGCTCCTCTAAAGATTCGGATGAGGGTCGAACCGCTTCCGGTGTTGAATCTGGCAATGTCGGTTCTGATTTGGGCTGATTCTTTCCCGGACGGTTTGGTAGTTTTTGATCAACTGGTTTNGAATCAGGAGATGGNAGAGGATCTTGTGCTGGNGNAGGATCTGATGAGGATGCTGGCGTTTTGANGGCTGTGATGGTGACTGTTGTGNTGATTGGTGTGGAGGAATCTGCACCGTCATTGACCAGCCAAGAGATCGTGCGTGGTGCCGTGGTTGGGTGATCGGAAATGTTGTTGTAGGTAATTGAGGCAAGCGCGCTTCTGTAGTTCGCAAGGCTGTCGGAACCGCTCAGACTGAGGACTCCTGTGGTTTTATCGAAGACTCCGGAGATGTTGTTCTGATCAATGAAGCCAAGAACATCTTCTGCTGCGTTGTAATTGGCCGAGATGCGTAGATTGGCGGATTCGATCGTGCCGTGATCAACATCGCTGAGGCTCATTGATGGATCGAGGATTGATGGCCCATCGCCTTCCGTGAAGGCAAGTGTGCCACCGGTATTTCCGAGAACCGGACGATCATTGATGGCATTCAGTGTGACGGATGTGTTGATCGGTCTGGAGGAATCTGTACCGTCATTGACCAGCCAAGTGATCGTGCGTGCTGTTGTTATGGGATTTTCAGAAATATTGTTGTAGGTGATCGATGCAAGAGCGGTTCTGTAGTTCTCGAGGCTGTCGGAACCGCTGAGACTGAGCATTCCTGTGACGCTGTTGTAAGAGCCAGAGATGTTGTTCTGATCAATGAAGCCAAGAACATCCTGCGTCGCTTGGTGGTTGGCGGAAATTTGGATGCTGGCTGATTCGATCGAGCTGTTGTCGACATCATTGAAGTTGAGTGATGCATCCAGAACAGACGGCCCATCACCTTCCGTGAAAATCAGTGTGCTGACGCCTTTGCCGATCACCGGGCGATTGTTGATGGTGTTGAGTGTGACAGTTGTGCTAATCGGTGCGGATGAATCTGTACCGTCATTTACCAGCCACGAGATGGTGCGTGATGTTGTGGTTGGGTTGCTCGAAATGTTGTTATAGGTGACCGATTCAAGGGCGGTTTTGTAGTTTTCGTGGCTGTCTAAACCGCTGAGGCTGAGCACTCCTGTGGCGCTGTTGTAAGAGCCAGAGATGTTGTTTTGATCAATGAAGCCAAGAACATCTTCTGAGGACTGATAATTGTCTGCAATGCTGATGCTGGCAGATTCAATTGTATTGTCATCGTCATCGCTGAGGCTCAGTGATGCATCGAGGACTGACGGCCCATCATCTTCCGTAAAGGCAAGTGTGCCACCGGCATTGCCGAGCACAGGGCGATTGTTGATGGTGTTGAGTGTGACAGTTGTGCTAATCGGTGTGGAAGAATTTGTACCGTCATTGACCAGCCAAGAGATGGTGCGTGCTGTTGTGGTTGGGTTGCTCGAAATGTTGTTATAGGTGACCGATTCAAGAGCGGATTTGTAGTTTTCGCGGCTGTCTGAACCGCTGAGGCTTAGGACTCCTGTGGCACTGTTGTAAGTGCCAGAGATGTTGTTTTGATCGATGAAGCCTAGAACATCTTCTGCGGATTGATAATTGTCTGTAATGCTGATTCTGGCAGATTCAATCGTGTTGTCATCGACATCGCTGAGGCTCAGTGATGCGTCGAGGACTGACGGCCCATCGCCTTCCGTAAATGCAAGTGTGCCATCAGCATTGTCGAGAATTGGATCATCATTAATCGCCTCTACGTTGATGGTCAGGCTGTAAGCGTTTTCACTCAATAAATCACCGTCCCCAACCTTGAAGCCAATCGTTGTGTAACCATCCCCATGTTCATCTTTGATAGGTGTGAATTTCAGACGCCCAGCGTTGAGTTCGTCGGTTGTGATCTCATCATTGAGGTTGACATCTGCCCAGTCTCCTGTTCCGGTCGAATCAAATTCGAGTTTGCCGGTGTCTTGAAGGCTTGTTATTTTGACGGACTGAAGTGTGTGGCAATCGGTATCCTTAAATGATCCAAAATCATCGTCATCTAACGTCGTTGGTGTATCTTCCTTAATCGACTTGGTGTTATGACTAGATGTGGGGCTTGTGTTGACATTTTTTATCGAGGGGACATCATCGAATTCTAATTCTTCAACTAAGGTGATTTTGTCGGTCCCATCGGGACCGCTTACGGTAATAATATTTTCATTTAGTGGAGCGGATGGATTTGAAAAGTTGATTGTGTAATCACAGCGATTTCCTGAGAAAATTGCTTTATCGGAGCCATTTCCTCCATTAATTGTGTCATTGCCTGGGCCGCCAGTAATTGTATCGTTGCTATTATGTCCAATAATTCTGTCATCCCCAAATCCCCCGTCGATTAGATCATGACCTTTTTCCCCTCTGATGATGTCGTTGCCTGAGTCGCCGTTGATTTGATCATTTCCTTTTCCGGCCTTGATTGAGTCATTGTCTTCTCCGCCATGGATTTCGTCATTACCATGCCCTCCGTGGATGGTGTCGTTGCCTGAGTCGCCATTGATTAAATCCTGGTGATTCTGCCCTTCGATTTTGTCATTGCCATCTCCACCATTGATTTCATCGTTTCCGTTTCCGGCTTTGATTATGTCATCACCTGAATTGCCATTAATCGTATCATTGTTATTGTATCCAATGATTGAATCTTGACCCTCTCCCCCGTCAATGCTGTCAACATGACTGCCACCATGGATTGTGTCATTACCATTCCCCCCATGTGCTGAATAGCCAGAATTTTCGAGTTTGATGACGTCGTTTCCTTTTCCCCCCGAAATTGTGTCTTTTTGATTGCCACCATGAAGGCTGTCATTTCCATCGCCACCTTCAATTGAATCGTCTCCTTTCTGGCCGTGAATCGTGTCTTTGCCATTGCCACCAT
>NZVB01000076.1 GCA_002701375.1 Cyanobium sp. NAT70
TGATTTGATTTGATTTGATTTGATTTGATTTGATTTGATTTGATTTGATTTGATTTGCCTCCTATGGTGGTAATATGGATGGAGCTTTTGTATTCTCTGCTGTTAACGTCACTAACCAGCCTCTTGTTAAAGAAGCAGGTTTTTGACAGTATTTGTGTTTCTTTAGTTAAGATCTTCGGTTTAAATATATTTTAGTGGAAAAAGTGATCTGATGCGAGCAGAAAACAAAAGCGAGAGTAAAAAAACACCATAATCTGAGTTGGTTTTTGTTTGCATCCAATACGTTAGAAATACATGGTGATGGCTTGATCAAAAAAAACTATGTAGCCTGGCATTCTGTTGTTTTCTCAGAAGACTAACGTCCCAAATATTGCAGCCGATGATGCGTTTCACAATTGCGTATGGCATGGATTGAAGTGGGACTACAACTGCATGGCGCCCAGCGAATACCGTCGGTGCGATAGACGGTACAGCGAAGGCATGTTTCTTCCGGTTCTCTCGTATTAGGGGATCAATCTTCAGGCACCGCCTTCAACGCCATCATTCAAATGCTTCTAATCAATTTCTGAAGAAAAACTTTTTTAGAAGGTTTGAGGTATGGCATCAATTATAATGGTATTATTATTGAGAGAATACAATGCCTGCATCGATTTTAAATCTAAACGAAATTTTCAACTACGGCCTTGTAAGTACATGGGCACTGCAATTAATCAAAAATCAGATCCCGCTAGGAACAATTTATAGGCCCGAGGGGTGTGCTTTTTTTCCAAACAAAAGTCCCGCTCAATATGACGAAAGAAGTCAAATTGGACTCACCAACGACAACCCTTCTACGCGCAACGATGGCACACTGTTTAAAAACGATGTTGATCTTATTTATTTTAAAGAAAATCCACCTCCCTATTTCACCAAGGATTATGCAAATAGATTAAGCTACATTATTAAAACCATTGAAGATGATACTAGCGAAGCAATTATTATGCGCAACCCAAGTATTAACGATTATCGCGAAGAGTTTATGGAGGAGGATCCTATTCGCGGATACCATATCTATACTGATCAAATGGGTAATTCAATACAGGTGAGATTTGATTTTCCCAAGCCTAACTTCAGTATCTCGTCAGGGTCAGGAATCAATGCCCCAACAACAGTTATTAAAAAAAGTTCTACAACACTGCCCCGAATAAAAAGGCCTGGCAGAGCTGATCCGACAATTAAGAAAACAACTGATCCGGAAGCACCAGTCGAGACTATGACAGGAGGTGAATATGAATTTTTTCATGTAGCTGGTGATCAATCATCCTATGAAATTACGTTTGAAGACTCACAGCAAACGTCGTATACAACCACTCATGGTGCAACAACAGAAGATTCAACTTCTGGTTCAAAAATGTCTAGCTTTACAACAAGTTTAGAAGTAAAAGAGGGGTTCTTAGGTAGTGGAGCTGGCCTAACAGAAACTGAACAGAATGCCTGGGAATCCGCTTGGGGAGAAACAAAAGAAATCAACTTTTCAAAAAATAAGTACGATGGACAGACTAAAACAATACAACGAAAAACGACTCAAGTCCCGGGTTCTATATCAACTCTTAAAGATCGTGCATGGTACAAGTTGACAATATTGGAAACCAAAGATGTTTATAATAATACATTTCAAAACAGTTTTAAAATCACAGGGAATGAACAAAAGGTTTTAAGGACTCGATTGAAACCTGTTTTCAATGAATCACAACTGCCTACTTGCACAGTAAATATTTGGAAGCGTGTAGATCATTGGTATCAGTCTAAAGATAAATTTACCCTGATAAGTGATTTTGACCAAAGCATTCAAAGCGATTTTATACCAAGTGCAGATATAAGTACCAATACAGCAGAGGCCCTTAATACAGCAAAAAATTTTAATTACAGCAATGTGGAGGGTGCTACGGCGGATGGTTTGGATAATTTTAATTTAAACGCAAATACAATCTTGTTTGAGGGAAGTATTAAAGGTGTAGCTAACATTAATCAAGGTAGCGAGCCACATTATTCTCTAGATTCTTCCAGATATAGCCCATTGCCTGGAGGAAGCGTTGCTGGAAAAGCTTCTAGGGACATTCAATCAGTAGCAAAGAGCAGAAGAAGGTCGCAAGCAAACAATCCAAATCATGTTAATCTTAAGGATTATTCGAAAATAACCCTCAAAAAAACAGGAATACATCATCGCTTTGATACTCAGAGTGATGGTAAAAAAAGTATATTTGGTAGCGGGCAGTCTGACATTGTATACGCATCTAAAAAAGGAACCCATTCATTCTCGTCTTTTAAGGATTCTTTCCTTCATGGTAATTCAAAAAAAGACACTTTTGTATTCAACAAGAATGCCTCAAACAACCACATACATGCCTTCGCGGGCGATGATTATGTTAAGACCGCATCCTCGCAAACTGTTAATCTTGGGGTCGGAAATGATACCTATAAAATCTTATCAGATGCGCGCAAAGGATCAGAGCACCAAATATCTACAGGAGAAGGTAGAGACAAATTGATTGTTGCAAGCAAAAGAGCTCAATTTAATATTACCGATTACAATATTTTTTCGGACAAAGTGGTTGCTGGCAAGGGTCTTGATCCAGATCTGTTAACAGGAGAATTGGTTAACTGGGACGGAGTTAAGACGCTTGGCTCCGCAATGATCCAATTCAAATATGACGATCAAGTTATTGGTACGGCGCACTTTTTGCATGAGTCAAAACATTTTAAAAAGCTTTTGAATTCAACTACTTACGACGAGCTGGTATTCATGAATCCCAAATATTATGACCAAAACCAAGGTCAATCCAAAACCGCTTTTGAAGCACTATCCGACTCCATTGAAAATGGTATCACGGCAAATAAATTCGTAACACCTAGAATTTGGGCTTCCATTAGCAATAGAAAACGAGCAAAAATAGTGCATCAGTCAATGGCAAAATTAGGCTCGGAAAAATCTAAGGAATATTGGTACGAGCTTTTGGAGTCGAATGTCAACCCCAGCGAATTTGCACTTGACATGTTCATTTGAGTGATCGGTATTTTGATTGTATACACACTGATAAAAAGTTTTAACCCGAGGCGAACTGTAAAGAAAGTTACGACTGATCACTGGTAGTAGTTGCCTTGTGATGACAGATGCTAGTCGCTTCCCTAGAACTGTTTTGCCAAAAGGCGATGGACTCCCTGCTTAAAGTAGATGTGATACAGAAGTCGTAAATCTGACAGCATTAGAAGGACAATTCATGTAGAAAGGCGAGTCACGAAACAGCGTATAAATCTTTGCATAACCTTGTAAAGGTTGCCCCATAGGTGCGACCGGTATGTGCTTATCAAGCATGAAGATATTGTAGGTCACTTGTGATTTTCTGGTATGTATGACTATTAGAAATAAGCTGGCCTTGTTTTGGATGATGAGGTTGTTAGACATATCTAGAACCGACTACTAGCTAAAGGCTTCATGGAGGATTCGTATCCTGACAATTTGCCTGTCAGCATCAGTGAAGAGGGGTTCAGTAAGTATGTCTGCAGTTCTTATGAGAAGGAGTGCGAGTACTGCGACAGTTACTTGCATTTTGAATAGCAGCGGGCCGTTTGGTGGGGACCTTGCTCTCGGGAGCGGTGTTCATGTTGGGTGGAACGAACGCCAGTGGCATGCAGGCCTGTCTGTGGAGTTCCTGTCTATTGTTGGTGTTGTCCTGGTTGAGCAGCTTGCGATTGCCTCCGATCACCACAGGAGCTGTTTGATCTNAGACGCCGTGATGCATACANACTGGCTTCATNTGATTTTGACTNCATCNCTTTGTGACTTCAGCNTCTAAGAACGGTCAGACCTTCCTTTCGACTCAAATANNGTTTCAATATGGAAGCTTGTTGGGNTGTCTATGACATTNGTTCAGAACCTTNTNGNCATCTTTGCNTTTANAGATAAGAGGGAATTACTCGATCCCAGTCGTTTCGATGACGAGGTTGCCTTGAAGGTGTCGTGGGCACCGCTCGTTGGTGGGGGCTCAAATTTTTGTACTCACCGGCTGCAAAGCACGAGTGGGCTNTCAAGGTCAGGCCTTGAATTCAAGACCACGTTCAGTGTCTATTTGTTTTGGGGTGCCTTCATTTCGATCGCTCTGGCATCGCTGGCTTTNCACACGATTCCGAATCTGTTGTCCGGCGAGGGCTTGGACGGTGGCGCGTCTCTCATTCCGATTGCTTTTTTGGTACTNGGGATTTGGTCCNTCTCGAGGTTGCGTGGTCAGGAATCTCNGTTTGATCGCTCTACTGGNCAGTTCACGAAAGGCCCCCATCGGATNAGTCTTCGGGATGTGCATGCNTTGCAGTTGATTCGNGAATATATCTCTGGAAANCATTCGTATTACAGCTATGAACTGAATTTGGTTCATCGGGATGGCCGTCGTTTCAACCTGACAGACCACGGCTCATTACGAGCGATTCGTGAAGACGCTGATCAATTGGGTCGTTATCTGGGAGTCCCGATTTGGGATGCGATTGACTACAGGATTCCAGAGGGTTTGCTGCAGTGTGACAGAAAAGCTGAGCTGCTTGGTCATCATTTGATGAAGGGATAATCTTATGGCTGATGAACGAAGTAAACACCATCTCTCCTGATGATCTAGATATGGCCAGAATGCATAGGTATTGAGGTCATCGTTGAATTGATCCTGTGGTTTCTCCGTATTAATTCTCTAATTGATCATAATTGAATTCCATTCTGTTGCCTGAGAGGCCAGCGGCAACCTGCTCGAGCTGATCGTCGTTCAGGGTCAAGAGTCCTTCCGTGACTTCATCAACGGAAAGAGCAAAGCCAGCCTCTTTAGCAATCAAAATAATTGTATCGACATCGGCGACACCTAGTATCTTTTTCTGAATACTTTTGTCCGAATCAACCTTCTTTAAAAAAGCTTTGAGATTTTCTTGAGACATCAGTAAAGAATATTTCGAACAACTTTATCATAAGAATTTTTTGATGCTTGCTAGTGATGCACTGATTTGTGCCTATTGTGGAGACGTTTGATGCTCTGTTGGAGTGGTTTCGCCGCTCACGGCATAATTTTTCCTGCTGATGAAGATGCATGGCCATCACATTTCATTTGAATTGGTCCAGCCAGCCCTTGCGGAGGCTCACAATAGAAATCGGCAGCATGAGTGAATGGATCGTTCCCAATTGTTAAGTGATCAGCTGCGCCGTTGGTTGCATGCTGGGTTGATTGATGCCGACGTGGCCGAGGCGATTCAGCGTTGGGAAGACTCCCAATCCAATGATTCAAAGCATTTTTCGGCGCGGCATCTTGGCTTACCCATCCGTTTGTCGATCCTGCTGGGTTCTCTGCTGTTGGCTGCTGGCTTACTGCTTTTCGTCTCAGCACATTGGGATCTGATGCCACCGCTGTGGCGGGTGACTTTGCTCTTGTTCATCGTGATCGCTTTGCATGCTGGTGGTGCTTGGTTTGCAGAGCGTTTTCAGCTGATGGCGATTGGATTGCACTCTGTTGGAACGGTGGCTTTTGGTGCTGGAGTGTTTCTCTGCGCTCAGATTTTTCACCTTGATGTCCTCTGGTCGTTTCGCTGGGGGCTGTTGCTTTGGTCGATTGGCGCGGCAGCCGGGTGGATGTTGTTGCGGCAGTGGCCCCAATTGGCCTTGCTCTCACTGCTTCTGCCCGGATGGATCAGCGCCATGATCCTGTTCACGGTGGACCGATTTTCAACTTCGAATGACAGCGATTGGACTGTTGTGCCAATTACCGCAGGAGTGTTTCTGACCGCCTTGACGTATTTCACAGCGCCTGTTCGCACGCCATTGAAGCCTGCTTGGTCGGTGTTGATGTGGATGGGTGGTCTCAGCCTGCTGCCGGCAGCGGTGACCTGGGCTGTGGTGGCAACGGGTTTGGATTTGCCAGCTTTGGGACAGCCGCTTTGGTTGTCGCTTCTGGTCTGGGTTGTGGTGCTGGGCGGACCGATGGTCTTTGGCTGGTGGCTGCGACCTCATCGCTTCTGGCCTTTAGCCGTAGCAGCACTCTGGATGGTCCTTGATCTGGTGATTCAGGTTCAAGGATTCAACGTGCTGAGTTTTCTGTGGTGGGGGGTCGGCTCTGTGGGCTTGATGGTTTGGGGGAGTGCTGAGGCCCGAGCAGAGCGGGTCAACTTTGGGACTGTTTTGCTCGCCATGACATTGATTGGCTTCTATTTCTCCGAGGTGATTGGCCGTTTTGATCGATCTCTCAGCCTTTTGGGCCTTGGCTTGTTCTTTTTGGTCGGTGGCTGGGGGTTGAACCGATTGCGACAAGTTCTACTGCCCAAGCTTCCTCGCTCATGACCATCACAGAACTCATGAATGGTTTTGTTCGCAGGAGATCAGGACTTCTGCTTGCTGGTGTTCAAGCCGCGCTGATGCTCTCCACTGCACTGCTGTTTTGGTTTGATCGGCAGACGAGTCCTCGCGCCTGGGTGCCAACGGCACCCGTTGATCCCAACCTGCCGATTCGAGGGAGATACATCACCTTGATGATGGTTGTGCCATTGATTTCGACCAAGTCAGAGACGGAGACTTCTGACCTCGTCGGAACCTGGCAATCTGTGCAGCTTCATGTTGATGCGGATCGGCTTCTGGCTGTGCAGAAGTCTCCATCTGGTGCAGGTGATTTTGGCGGAACGATTCGGCTCAGTCAGGGGTCGTTGGTGGTTCATCTTGATCCAGAGTTGGCCTTTTTTATTCCACCCGATGTCAAGGACCCTTCAATCCGACCAGATGGCAGCACCCTTTGGGTTGAGGTGACATTGCCTGGTTCTGGAGCTCCGAGACCGATTCAACTCGGTGTCGACAATGATGGTCAGATTGAACCCTTGGCATTGCGCTGAAGCAACCACAGTGATGATCTCCAAGGTTGGCAATGTGATAGGAACAACAAGCTATGAGGTCTCATGCATGGTTCAACGTTGATTGTATTGTCCGATCAACTGCATCGGGATTTCATCTGGCTTGCTAATCATCATTTAGGCATCACAGTGGCTTATGATTGTGTTCGATGAATACTAAGTGTGTCAGGTTATTTATTCATTCCTATCCCTTTAATGGTGTTTCTTTTTGCTTTTTATGTATTCGTCCGCAGCACGAATCAGAAACCTTTGCGATCTATTTAAGCTTGGTTGGCTTGATTAGGTTTCTCCTTGGCTTGCTGCTAGCTTCAATGCTAACGTCCTGTTTTTTGTATGTAATAGGTTTAAGCGTAATGCTTTGTGGTGAGGGTAGATTATTGATTCTTTTTGGCAGTCTTCAATGTCTTTCGATCAGTTCATTTTTTGCCGGCTTGTGAGGATGTTGAGAGCAGGTGAAGCGTTGTCGAATGTACGTTTGAAGAATGATAATTTAGCGCCATCTATCTTTTTGATTTGCCAGTAGATGTATTCCTGATTATGATATACTAACGTTAGGCTTTAATTCTTCCCTTTGACACATGCACTTGGCTTGAGTCTTGTTTTGCTTCCTGTCTGGATATTTATTTCTATAGTTTATACTGCTCCGACCTTGATGTTGGCATCTATCTTGCCTGCCTATATTTTACGCGTAATTATGAAGGCTAGGCCCGAACATAGAAATAGAATGCGGATGCGAATATATGTTTTTTTGGTTATGTTATTTTGGATCTCTATAGGTTTATTCGTTACGATTAAAGGTTTTGAGATTGGTGCGTGTGAGTTGCTCAGAAATTCCTATGGCTCTAATAATTGCGAGACAGTTGATTCGGCTTGGTGGAGGGCTTTCTATTTTCCATCCGGTTTGCTGCACGGTGACACATCGACGATTAATGGTCTGATCGAACAAAGTACACCACCGGAACTCAAGAAAATACAAGCACTAAGATCTCAATCCGATGTGAGCGTGGCATGGATCTTAGCTAATTAATTATTGTCTTTGTGTGCATCTCCCCCTACAATCCTTACCTTCTCAGGTCTATCTTTGTTTGCTTTTGATCATTTTTACCAGACGCTTTGTGTCGAGAGCGCAATTGAAGTGTTTATCCAGTCATCAATGGTTGCATCCGTTTAGCTGAAATTCGTAAGATCACCTATGCCTCATTAATTAAATGTACCTGCACACATTGTATCTCTACTCTTCTCAATAACGTTTCCCTTTGAGTACGACTTCTATTGTTTGATTTATTTCTTGTTTGCTTTTTGGCCAGACCTATTTTCAAACACTGGAGTCACCTCATTGCGGCTTGCCAAGTTGAATGGTTTAATCGTGTTGCTTTACTCCACCTCATGATGGTCTCGTATGAGGGCTAATCATCTCAAATTCTATCAATGATATGCACCAGATGTCATGTCAACACAGCCTTGTCTTGATGTTTTAAGGTGATCAATCAACACTCTTTTGAACGATCAAAGGTTCTTCCTTCCTTTGCCAGATTTGAAACATGGGCGATTCACAGTAAATGCTATTACAAGACTTCGACCAATGTACTCCGCCCTATTTCTCAACCGATCATTGGTTTAACCAACGATTTCTTTGAATAATAATCTTTATCCCATACTAATTGATGGAAATCAAATTTGACTTTTTTAATGAATTGTTTTTTGAATATTTTTAGAGAAGTGGATGCGGGTGTTGTGTAGAGCAGGGATACAAATGAGGGTGACGAGCTTGCACGTGTAAACAATTCAGTTGTGGATGTTGGTCCCATTTTCGTCGCATCAGTTCCTGTAACCGTTGTTTCAGATTTTCATTTAGATGCATTGCAAACCTCCTCCCCGACTTTGAATCGAAGGGCTTGACATGTAAATACTTTATTAGAACGACACGTCAAATTTTGAATTAGATACATAGAGACATATTCTCTCGGTTGTGATCAATTATGACTCGCTGCAATTAATCTTATAGTTTTTCCTTTTGATGGTAAACCTTTCACGTTTATGCTGATCAATCATTTATCCGTGAGAATCTATATAGATGAGGTGGTATGAATACCTATTTATTGATTATAACTATTGTGCGACTGATTATTTTTCGATGCAATTGATTCGTCACTTTTTGTTTTGTTTGGATCGATCTAAGAGTGGCCACCGCTTGCTAGGGCCTATTCCCTTTTTGGCTCTGACCTATCACTGTCTACTCATAACTCTTGTGATATCTGCTTTGAAGGTTTTTTCGTTGTCGGACAATCATGGCCAAGGGTTGACTTAATGCTCTTTCTTCTTATGATTTAGAGATCACATTTCAATCACTACATTCATTGTCTGCATGTTGGATGTTAAATCTATACAAGCTCTTGCTAATGAGGCTGTTCAAGGCCTTGACAAAAATGATTTATTTTTCACTATAAGTGAACTTCTTGGCTGTCTAAAAGATCTCGATCCTGCTAGGTCTGCCTTTATTTCCGAACTTGCATCAAAATTTACGGTCAATTTGTCCATTTCCTCTGATGCTTTGCGTGAGGCAAAGCATCGTTGTGATTCTATCCTCGAAAAGCTTAAGACTATGGGAGAGGATGAGCCCCTTGCTGACCAACAAGTTTTAGTTGTTATTACTATGTTTATTGGACATGTATTGACGTTGCTCAACGAGTATCATCCGTCAGCTTTTGGTGTTATGGGTTTGTTTAACCTCTACTCGTCAGAGATGAAGCATTAATGAAACGTTTTCACTGTGTCGCCTTGCCCCTTTTTTGTTTATTTGATTCTTGAGAATCTTTATTGCTTGGTCACAATATTTGCCGTCAGAATATGATTTATTTCGGTATCTGTTGTTTTGCTTCCGCGATTTTCGTTGATGAGTTCTGGCATTGTGTTTGCGTTTTTACATGTTGAACTTGTGTTGAATTTACATATTTATGATGTTTTTTTCTGGCTGTTTTTATTCTTGACTATTGTTCAGTTCTTTGAGCCGCAAGATATAAATCTCACTTCACGCGTTTATATGTTTAATTGTATTGGCATCCACTGCAATGACCAATGTTTCATCACTGATCTGCTCGACTCCCACACGAATGCATCAGTTCTGTTTGCCAATTCGGCTGTGATTGTTTGTATGTAGAGGTCAGTAAGACTGAGACGGTAAACACATTTATTTCGTTTAACCAATGACTACTCAAATCAAGTTTATGATGGCAAGGCACTCGCGGAGCTGACAGAGGAGGAGCTTGATAATGTGAACGCTGGATTGAATCCTATGTTGTTGTTAATTGCCCCATTGGTCAGGATTGGGTTTGGCATTGGCAAATATGTTCTAAAAATACTTCGTTTAAATCAATATATTGTTGTTTAAGCACTTGACTTGGCAACCCTCCTCATGGTTGACGAGGTTTTTTCTACTTTGCTGCAGACTTGTCAGTTGTAGATCCTGAATGGTTTGCCCTGCTATTTTTGGCTCACCTCAGCCTAAGATGAATGGACAGTCTTGAACTTTTTGTGCAATATTTTGGTTGAAATAGTTCAAATTTATAGCGTCTCTTGATTGCTTTTTGTTGGTTTTCCCCTTTGCGAGTCGGCTTGACTTTGCCTGGCTTTCTTCATGGGTGTGCCTATGTTTGTTCCGAGTTGGAGGTGTCACTTGTCTCAAGCAAGCATTGGTTCTCTGTGTGAGACAAGTGACGTGGGATGGCACCGGCGAGGGATTGATTGAGCGATCTGAATGCGTGTTAAATCAAATCGGAGTGCGTTGAGAAGAGATCTTTGGCGAGGAGGAAGGGATTGTTCGTGTTGTCGTTGAAGGGATCAAGGGCGGAGTGTTGCTGACCAAAGAGCCAGCGGCGTTCGATGTGTTGAGGATCGGGCTCGATGCGCCGACCACGAGGCCCGCCACCACCACCACCACCACCGCTGCCACCACCGTTGTTGTCATCACTTGGTGCTGGCTTAGGCCCTGATGGTTGATTGGGTTTGTTGATCAATGGCTTTTAGTCCGCGCGAAAGTAAAAACTAAGCGATTGTAATAGTATTGTTTCTCTTGATATTGGCTAGAGCTGTTGTCTCTGTCTCTTCTTCGGTTTAAAATGTCCTTTTATCTATCAATTGGTAGCCCATTTCCGCTCTTTTTTGGGAATGAAAATCATTCTCGCTGCTTGAATGATTTTCATTCTTATTTGTCATTGTTTCCTTGCAAATTGTTTGGTGATGGGTTAAGATAAAAGCAGCTTTATGCGCTTCATGTCTACTTCCCTTGGAAATTGTGCCTGCCCTCCTTGTACTTGCGAGGTGCAAGAATCCACAGCTGTGATTCGCAATGGACAGAGTTACTGCTCCGATGCCTGCGCAACAGGTCATCCCAATGGAGAGCCATGTCACAGCACCGGATCCTGCGGCTGTACATGTGCTAGCTGATCTCAAGCGAGCCAATCCGCATGGCCATTACCTCAAGGCAAAAAACTACTTCGGGTGCACTTCCTATTTTGTGGATGTGTTCAAAATAGCCATGTGAGTCGGTGGCTGATCAGGGAAATTCCTGTTATGAGGCTCAATGATGTGCTTGGGTTTGGTAATTATGTTTTTCCACCAAACAAAATCGACGATCAAAATAGTCTTGTTAAACAAGATTGATATTGTTAGACTTCCTGATTTATTTAAATTGTTCTAAATTTGCCTGTAAAGTTGAATATTGGCTTGAACTGTTTTTATGAACTATTCGCTGATGCTTAATCAAAGGTATCGTAAAATGTTGATGATTTTAGATGATCAATCGCGATTTAGAATCATTGATTGAGGCAATGGCTTGTAATTTCGATTGCATCGCCTAACAGAGTAACTTGTGCGCCCAAAGGATACCGCCGCGTGTGTTGCTTTTCTGCTATTATTCTTCCGTTCACTGAGATCGATTAGAAGCAATTTGAACGAGGGTGATTCGGAGAATATCTGGCTTTCTTTGTGTTTTTGATGTAATCAATGACTTGGTTTCCCGATAGTTTTGTTATGCAAAGTAGAGGCCAAAGCCGATATTTTACTCGCTATCTGTAGGTTTTGTGATTGTTGAACTGAGATTTTAATCTTCGACAGTAGGGGGCGTAGACCTAAAAAATCAGAATAAATATCATGGATGGACCAATACTGTTCAATGCATTTGGTTATTTTTTAAACCGTAGGATAGGAAAACGTTATGCGGTCGAGGACCTTCTTCGCCTTGGCATCCACAAAATTAGACCTGATCCGATCAGTGCAAAGGAGAATATTCCAAGAATAATCGAATAGTACGGCTGTAGGTTGATCAAACCAAATCGGCCCGTGTGGATCTTAAGCAGCCAAAATGCATCAATACCTAATTCCAAAAGGACGTTATAGATTACACCTGTGAGTGCCGTAAGCAAAAGCGGTGCCGCTGTGATCGGTACGAGTAACCGGTGTAAGCGTCGCGCCTTCATTGTTTCCTCAGAGCACGGTGTAGATCAGCTTCATCCTTGCACGGCATCCATTTTCCATTGTTTTCATGCGTTCCTTTACATTTGAGTTGTCTGGCTCGTTCTGCTGCTGCTGCTTGGGTTGGATATATCCCTTTACCGTGCGCCGCCACCTTATTAGTTTGTAAGGTATTTAATATGATTAACAATGCTAGCGTTGATAGTAATTTTGTAGCCAAAGGTTGGAATATTGTTGTAATGCATATGTTACTTCTCTCGCGACTAGGGATTCCGAAAACAAGGAAGGAAAGAACGTGTTTCATTGTCTAATAGAGCCGAGATAAGTGTCATAGATTGCTTTCTCTCCTTGGTCGTATACTGCGATAACAGAATAAAGATCGCTTTTCTGATTTGCTGATTCCATTCCTGGGGATCCCATGGGCATTCCAGGAACAGCAAGACCATCGATGTTGGGCATGTCGCTCAACAGTTTATTGATGGACTCCACCGGAACGTGTCCCTCAATAAAGTAGCCACCAACGAAAGCTGTATGGCAAGATCTCAAACTATTAGGCACACCTTCAAGCTCTTTCAGAGCTTGCATGTTGTTTTCAATATGATCTACAACTCGGAAGCCATTGCTTGACATTTCTTGGCCCCATTTTGTACAACAGCTGCAGCTCGCCTCTCTGTAGAGGTGAATTACGGGTCCCTTGTTATTACTATTTGTATTTAATTTTGGGGTTGAGTCATGATGATTTCCGTGCCCATGGGCTGAAGAGCCCAGTAAGAGGCTCCCGAGGCAGGCAATGATGAGATACTTCAAGGTGAAAAGTGGTGTCATACCTTTTCGAATGCTAACCAATTTAAAAAGCCGTGTAGGTTTCTCTGTCTTGTTTATCTTGGTGAAAATACCTATTTACTCTGGTGATGATCTGTAAATGTTTATTTTGGACATATCCTAGCTTTAGTCGTGTTGTAGCGCTCCGGTGATTAGCGGCTGGTGTCAGATTTGACGCATTGCATCAAATTTCATAAGAGATTCTTTTGCGGTGTTTAGTTCTTTGATCCATGATGAGCCGATATGAATACTTGCTTGATGTTTCGAGTGGATTGTGCAATGATTTGTTTTACGGTACATCCATTCTTTTGTCTCTATTGACTGCATCCGAGAAGTTCTATCAGTCCGAATATTTAGAAGGTCATCAGTTTTTAATGTAATGCTCTTTGCAATCAAGCTTGCAAGCAGAATAATTTTCTCTTTTTTTGTCTCTCTTCTATGAGAATGGTTCAGGCCCTTTCCACGTGTGCCTGACCCGCGTGGGTCTGTGATCTGAAGGAATCCACGGTCGTTATTTGTTATGGCTTATTGGTATTGTTTTTTGATTCGTTTCATTTGCATTTGAGCTCGTGACACTTGACTTGGTATCGACTCGTTCTAAAATTGTTTTAGAAGGCCGGTCAAAAAGAAATAATTGCTATTTCCTTTGTTTTTTGCAGATGATGCTAATGATCTATGCATCAATTCAATCGTTTATAGATTCGATCTTGTTGCTGACTGCAATGGTCAGTGAGCCCACTCGAACAGTCTGGTCATCCACTTGTGGCAGTCCTGCCGCAACGAGTGTTTGGACGGCTTGGATCGGATTTTCTGCTGACACTGTCATTCCTCCAATCTTCAACTGCGCTGCCTCCGATACCGATAAACACGGGCCTTGCTCAAAATTGATGGGATTCTGCCAATCTCTTGGTTCCAATAATTGGCTGAATACCGCACGTTCAACTGCGTTCATGCCAATGTTGACAGAGCTGACCTGCTTAATCCCAGCGCTATTCTCAGGCGCGACCGGACCAGTTGTGCGAGTGGGGTAGAACGTACGACACAACTGCAGTGCGGTGCTTCTATTCTCTAAAGCAGGAATGCCAACTCTGGTGTAGATGGGATGGTCGTGAATGACGACAGCATCAAACGGATCGTGTTTGATGTCGCGCTGCTTAAGATCGTTAGCAAGGCTGTCGAGATTCGCAGGCTCGAAGGTCAACCAGTCGTCAAGGGTATTGTCGCGACGATCGACGGTACAAATCTCCAGGTTCAAATTGCCAAATCTGATTCCGGCAGTCGCGAAACCCGGTTGTTCTGAGAGGGGCCAACCCTGAGTTAAACCAGTGTCGAAAAGTGCTTGGCTGACGGAGCGAAGTTCATCAATGGGTAAAACCGTGGTGATGTGATCGACAAAGCCAATCAAGCTGCCTTCTGCTAACAGATTGTTGTCCTCTGAATCCAGAGCTTCTCCTTCCTCCCGTGAGGTGATGTCCGATTGATCACGACATGGCTCGCGGTCGCTCATCTGCAAGAAGGGGCGATCTGTTCACTATGACAGTGAATTGGTTATCTGTGTTGATCTGTGCTCAATCGCACGTCTTGTGCTGTTCATGTGTCGATCATTGGTTTCGGGCAACTCAATGCGAATGATTTGTTCAGCAGTGCAGTGAGGTGTTTTGCTGTTCGTTGAAGTGAGCGCTTCTCCCCAATGACACTCCGCTTATTCTAGGTACAGTTTTCATTATTCAGTGATGTAACTTCTTCATGACGCCAGGCTAAACTAAGCTTTGCGATATGTATGCATACCACTTCGAGGTCAAATCCTAAGCTGTTTAAGGTTAACACGTTCATGTTTATTGGTTTGTTGAATTTTGCTGTGGATTTGACCGAACCAAGTGAAAGAGTACCGTGACTTGAATTTCTATGGTCGAACATAAGTTCTGCCAACGACCCACGTTACTCTGTTTGCATTTTGCAGTCCAAAGACATGCAAAGAGTGAGTGTGATTGTTTTGATAAGATTTCGTTTTGTTCACCAAAAATCCGTCTTTTGGTTTTTTGGCCAAGGGTTAAAAGATGCATTCTGTCTTACCCTCTGTAGACCCCTTTGCAACTCTCATACATGGCCAGAAGATGGTATGAGGTCAATTAAATAAGCCAGTCAATCGCTTCTGCTAACATGTTTATATGACAAATTTAACTTTGGTGGCTGTAGCCGCAACCATCCTCGTCCCAAGCTCCGCTATCGCTCAGCGTGCCATTGTCGATGTGTATGGTTGTGGTACAAATTGTCGGATTGAGGTGAAACAACTTAGTGTTCCATCGCTGTTCAAGCCATCAAAATTCAACGGAGAATGGGCGAAGGTTCTCTTCCAATCTTCGTGCATTGTTCAAAAGTTTAATGGCATTGATCTGATTGATCAAGGCCGCTGTGTTGGTGGCAAATCCTGGAAGTTTGCTGAATGTAAGGATGGCCTTATTGGCTTTGGCAAAGCAAGCGATATGTCGGATGCAACGATCAGGTCTGTCTATAGCGGATCAGGTCAAAAACGAACTGCTACTGTGGATGGTTCCATTTATTATCGCTGGGAAGCACTATGTAAGGCTTTTTCTGGTCAATAACTCATCAAGGCAAATGCTCTTTACGAGATTGCAGTTATGCTGATACAACAATGCGAGATCATGAGTTGACTTGCTTGGATTGGTCTTATCGCTTTATATTTAAGTTTTAAGCAAGATTATGTCTACGCAAATTTAGAGATTGTTTCTGCCCTTAAGTTTTCCCTTCGGCAATTAAGTAGATTCAGCATTATATCCCAAAAATATTCGTGCGGCATATACGGTTGAGAAAGTGATTTATGTTGAGATTTGTCCACTCCTGAGAAGATAGGAGGTGGAATAACTTGTTGCGGTTTCGATTGTGGTGATTGAGTAGATAAATTTAGCGCATTAAGGCCCAAACAATAAGACCGCCAAGAGCGAAGCCTTTAAAAAACTGAACCCAAGTTAATGCATAGGTGTCAAGTTGCAGGTTCCTCATCATTAGATTGAGAACCTCTTTGTGCTTGCGAATAATAAGAGAGCTTTCAGCAGTATTGAGCTGTTGAATCTGCTTCAGCTTTATCTCACCGAGCTTTGCCACTTTCAGATTAGTTCTTGATTTATTTTAGACTATTTTGATGCTTCTGCAGCATCTCTGCTGATCTCGCTGTACGCCGAATGTGTGCTTCTAGGCAGCATCCCAGTCCATCTTATGGTCTACTTGTGATGTTACGACTTCACCCATGACTGAAACCACTGTTCTGGACTTCAAGCTGAGCAATACGTTTGAGCAGTATCAAAGCCATATGAATGCCCCGGAACAGCAAGCGATGTTCGCTGAGATGGGGGTGAAGACCTTTTACATCGGAGTCTGCAAAGACGATCCAAAACGTGCAACGGTCATGTTTCAAGGACCAGAAAATGTGCTCTACAACATCTTTATCAATCCAGAGACCAAACCCATTGTGGAAGCCTCCGGCCATGTTTATGACGGCACGATTATCACACGTTGGCTGTCTTAGTCATGCTTTGCCTAGATTGGATTGATGCGTACATCGGTGGGCACCGACCATAGACGTTGTCAGGGTTGATGACGTGGTTCGTGAATTGTCTATTTAGATCCTTCTCTCTCAATGAATCAGTGAGAGTGATAACTGAAGCTATCCTAGCTGTTCCGGATCGAGTACCTTAATCTTCCCACATAGCCTATGTCACTGCTTTATTTCCTTTCAGAATGTTTACATGGATAATGCTGATGTCTTTGTGTTGACTACTATGACGACTTAGTCGGAATGGATTCTGCATTTATGATTCCAGTCATGATATTAGCTTTGTTATGAACGAATTTAGCCTTGAGCCTCGTTTGGCTTTCTTTCTGAAGCTGTCAGCTTTTTTGTTGTGATACTAAAAAACAAATCATCAAGTTGAACTTGTATGAGAGCGAAACTTTATGGCAAAACGAAAAGAATGGTCGCTACATGTAGGGAGTTTCAAAATTTATTTTCTTTGATTTGATTCTCTTCTGTAGAACGAAGAGGGGGTGTAATTTAGCAGACGGCTAAATGTTCGTAATTGAATGATGCTCCAAAATCAATTGCAAATTCTTTCCATTGATTCTCTTTGATCGGCTCAAACTGGATCGATGGTGCCCTGAATTGATAGTCCTCTATCTCGAAGCTAAAAATTCCTTTTCCTCTGATCTTTCTTAACGTCATGGCATCATTATAATCCTCTGATGTGTAATTAGTTAAGGCATCTTTGATTCGGTACCCTCCTTTTGTATCGGAAATCATTGTCTCGTTATCTTTGAATTTACCATCGCTATTCATGTCTAATAAAAAAATAACTTCGGTGCGAATGCTTTGTCCAGACTTTCTTGAATGAATCGTAAATTCACCCTTCAGCTCATCTTCCTTGGCCTGATCTTGTGTTCTTAACTGAAAGGCATAGGTTTTTATCTTGCATCCTTTGTGTTTGCCTTTCTCCGTGCGGTCCAGTTTCCACTCTGCTGTGTAAGTACCAGCATCCAGTTCGATGTTCTGTCCTTGCCAATGGTCAGGGGGATCTGTCGGGTCAGGGATGTCCAGCATTGAACTTGATCAATATGCATCATCTTAACATCTTATGAATTTCGAATCCTTTTTTCGCGATTACTTTGCGAAACCTTGCAGTCAAGTCTACATTTTGCTTACTCTGTCTTTCAAGGCTTTGTCTACTCCAATCCTGCCCATTGTATTAAGGCGAGAGCGATCGTTTTGACTTGCTTCAAGCTGTTCACATTTGATGGAATTGTTAGTGTGTATAGATCCGATCAAACCAAGGCGTACGGAGTCCATGGTGAGTCCGATGTCCGTCACACTTGATTAGAGTGATTGTGCTCGCGGCTGTATCGCTAAATACATCTGGTAGGACTTTGTTCAATTAAGCATTTTAGTATTACTATATGTAAGCAGTCAGTCTCCCGGGAGAGGGATTGTCAGCAGAATTGGAACGAGTTATTTTGGTTAGTCATCCGTTATTGTGCTCAAAATTTTAATGATGAGCCATCTTTATTTTGCAAATCTTTCTGACTTCTAGCACACAATTATGAACAATCTTCTCGATATTCCTGCGATCCTGCTTTTCCTTGCCGCTCTGTTTGGGTCGCTGAATTACTGGTTCATCAACCTTCCCCGAACCATCGGCCTCATGGTGATTGCACTCGTCACAAGTCTGGGTCTAGTTGGTCTGGATTTTATCTATCCCGCTCTTGGTTTGAGTGCCAGTGTGAATGACTTTCTTGCTGGTTTTGACTTCAACGTTACCCTCACGCAGGGAATGTTGTCGTTCCTTCTTTTTGCCGGTGCCTTGCATGTTGATTTGGGCCAACTGCTGTCCCGGAAGTGGACCATTCTTATTCTCGCTAGCTTTGGAGTTTTAATTTCGTCCATCATCATTGGTGGTGGATTTTGGTTGACAGCAATTGCATTAGGGCTGAGTTTGCCTTTGCTGCCTTGTATGGTGTTGGGGGTGATCGTTTCGCCGACCGACCCTGTTGCCGTGTTGGGTCTCCTTAAAACCCTGAAAGTCCCTGATCATTTGAAGGCTGAGATTGCTGGCGAAAGCCTTTTTAATGATGGAGTAGCTCTTGTTCTGTTCAGTATCCTGGTTTCTCTTGCATTCAGTAGTGGAGATTCTGGCCATGCTGGTTCCTCATTCAGCCTAAATTCCGTGTTTTTGCTGTTCATTAAAGAGGCCTTTGGTGGTGCACTTCTCGGTCTTGCCGGTGGTTTTGCTGCTTTCTGGGCCATGCGCCAGATTGATGATTACGTTCTGGAAGTGTTGATCACGCTTGCATTGGTGACTGGTGCCTACTCGATTGCCTTGCACCTTGATCTTTCTGGACCAATTGCCATGGTGATTGCAGGATTGCTGATCGGCAATCAAGGAACTGCTCTTGCTATGTCTGAAACCACGCGAGACCATGTTGAAAAGTTCTGGGACTTGATTGACGAAATTCTTAATTCTTTGCTCTTTTTATTAATAGGTTTGGAAATCGTGCTTATTGTTAATAATGCAGGAGGAGGACCTCCTCTATGGATAACATTTATTCTCGTGCTTTCTACAATCGTACTATCAGCTGGCTCCCGATTTTTGGCAATTTTCTTCCCTTTACAACTTAAAACTTTACTTGGTTCAGAAATTGTTCGTGGCACTGTTCCAATCCTTACTTGGGCCGGTATCCGTGGAGGTGTCTCAGTCGCATTGGCTCTTTCTCTTCCGGACAGTCCAGAGCGCGGACTCTTGTTGCTGGTGACCTATTGCGTAGTGTTGTTTTCAGTGATTGTGCAGGGGCTGACTGTTGAGGGAGTGATCAAGAACTACTTTTAATAATTATAATGCCATCATCATTTTCATCAGGATTTGCTCTTGAAGGCGATCTAATTTTATTTTGTGACATATCAACTCTTCTTCTGTTTTCGCTTAGATTTCTATCACTTCACCGGTAGCCATCAGTATCCATTTTTTTGAGGAATCATGGTGTGTTACTCATTGGGAAGAGAGATCCTCTGTGTTGAGCGTTTTCAAAATCACTGATCTGTCGATTTGAGTTCTCCGATCGATCATCTAATGGATGCCTTGAGACTTGATCCTCTTCAACAGTCGCAATCAGATAGATTATGTCGCAGTTGATGACTCATCCGCGTCTGTTTCTATTGATTTAGACAGACATTGAGCTCTTTTGCTATGAGTTTATTTGGGTATTAATGCTGGGTTTTAATGGTCTTGGTGGCAGGGATATTATTGTTCTTTACGGTTCAATAGGTTGGTGCTGATCTCTTGCTCTCTGATGTCTCGATTGACCGTCATGGAGTGACTTATATATTTCAAAGCTTATGTAAGCTGTACTGCAATAGTGTGATGTCGTTTTCCTGCTCTCTGTCTTGTTGATGCAGAGAGACAACAATGTGTTTCTATTAGGATATTGATGGCTTGCATTTGTTCATGCCATTAGTACATTGATTTTGTTCCTCGCAAATTCATGATTAAGCGTGTTCAAATTGTTTCGTTTGTTCATCATTGCTTGATCGGCGGAATCAGAATCGTTTTGACGCTCGCATTGGCTTGTTGTGCAGGGCCTGAGTATGCCTTTGGCGATACAAACGGTACATCTAGGTTTTTGGTCAGCTCAAGCTCTGATGCGCCGGAGATTGTCGTTCATCGTTCTGCAAATTGTGAATGCTGCAGGCAATGGGAAGGCCATCTCGTAGCTGCAGGATTCCGCGTTCATGATCACGTCACAGAGGCGCTCGATGCTGTGAAACAAGAACTCGGTGTCATGCCAGAGCTAGCGTCTTGTCACACGGCGAGCATTGATCGTTATGTTGTGGAAGGGCATGTTCCCTCAGATTCGATTCATCGTTTGATGAAGGATCGTCCAGATATCAGAGGGCTTACAGCACCAGGAATGCCACTGGGTTCGCCTGGGATGGAGGTTGAGGGCGACGAACAGGAGGACTTTGTCGTTCTGGCCGTTGCCCATGACGGTACCGCTTCAGTGTTTGATGTGTATGGCTCTGCTGCGTCGCGTTAACCGAGTGGCTTTGGCGTTTGTGCGTTTCGATCAGTTATCGATTTTTTATTTTGGTTCTCTCTTGCCCCAGAGAGGAGTTGCTTCGTCCCGATCGGTTTAATCGTGCGAGCGCTAGTCACGGCCCGTCTACGTATGAGCCTGATGTCTTCCTGTGTTGCTGTCGTGTGTGCAACATGAATGATTGATCGTCACGTTCAAGTGAATTGGATCAAAGAAATGCGTAGCGGTCAATCGTCATTTCAACATTGTTTTGTCAAATAATTGGGCTGGATGGTTGTTTTCAGATAGCCGCATGGATTAATGTAAATCACTCTTCATGAGAGCTAATGGGCCTTTACTCTTTGTATAATCTTATATTTATTCAATGAATTGATTGGCATAATCAGTGGCAAATGTTTTAAATGATCGGGC
>NZVB01000077.1 GCA_002701375.1 Cyanobium sp. NAT70
CAGGCGTGAAGCAGGCGATGGAAGCACAGATGACAGCGGAGCGGGAAAAACGTGCCGCAATTTTGCGTTCAGAAGGTGAGAAGGAATCACAACTCAATGAAGCTCGTGGCAAGGCGGAAGCGTTAGTGCTTGACGCAAAAGCGCAGCAAGAGGCTGTGCTTCTCGATGCTGAAGCGCAAGCCAAACAGCAGGAATTGTTGGCTCAAGCCAAGGCAGAAGCTGCCTTGGAGATTGCCCGTGCTCTGGAGGCCAACCCAAAGTCGCAGGAAGCGATGCGGTTGCTGCTTGCTAAAGACTGGATGTTGATGGGGGAGAAAATGTCGAGTGCCCAAGCAGGCAGCGTGTTGATGGTTGATCCTCAGTCCCCGGCGTCCTTACTTGCCGCTTTAAAGCAGTTCCAACAAGGCCAGGGGTAATTCAATCGCGATCAATGTCCTGTTCGTAAGAACGGACGGAAAGCCAAGAAAGATGAATGACGACAGGGCCTGAATCGATCTTGTCGTCCAACGATTTGATCGAATTTGACTGGTTGTCAAGGGCGCTTGTCTCGCCGAAATGGTGTAAGGGGGTGTGGGATGAGATGCGCAATCAAGTTATTGATACTTGGAGACATTCTTCCTGGAGGGGGAAGCGGGATCACAAACTTGAAAGACGATAAAGCGTTATATCACGACATCGATTGTCGGTTGTCGATTATGGTTTGAACAATCTTTTTACCACGAAATCTGCTTTGTTGTAATGGCAAATATTGAAGGTTTGATTGACATCTGAGAGGCTTTTTGTCGCATCCAATCCATGTTGTCTCTATAAGGGAACCAGCTGCTGAATTAATGGGATGCGGCAATCACTGCCTTGAGGCCTTCGACATAGCAAATGCCTACCGCTGTGACTCCCGAAGCCCAACACAATCCTCGAAGAGGGGGGATGTTGCCGATGTAAGCAGCAAGGTAGATCAACCGGACCCCAGGCCAAACCAGAGCTGCAACGCTGGCGACTGGTGAATTGACACCGCTGATCAGGCATAACAACATCGCCGGCGCTCCCAGCGTGATCGCCTCCCAGCTGTTCTCTTGTGCCCAAACCGCTCGCTGACCAAAGGCTGGTAACCGGTTAAACATGGCGCGCGGAGCTTTGAGATCGTCCAATGTGAAGTCAGCTTTCGCCCGGCCAGCACCCGTCAAGACAATCGAGATCATCACAACACCTGCCATCAGGCAGAGTGACCAGGCAAATGAAGGATGCACCAAGCTGTTGAAGCAGGCGTCACGTTAAAGGACTTGGTGATCAAGACGCCTGATGCAAAGCGATTGAGTCTGCACAATGATTGCCTATTGCACCTTGCAGTTGGACAAGATTTTGGTTGTTAGTCGGCGATGTTGACGTGCATGTCTAATAAGTTTTCTCACGGAATGCTTAGGTGAAATGAGTGCCCCTGCTGATTGACGGCCGTAAATCAGTCTGTATGTGGGTGCGTGCCCATCGATTGAGATAATGGGGCAAGCAACTGCTTGCTTTGTTTCCGATGGCGACCTACTCCTTTGATGTTGTTTCTGATTTCGATCGTCAGGAATTGGTCAATACCCTCGATCAGGTGCGACGGGATGTGGGGAACCGCTATGATCTCAAGGATTCGAAAACTGAGATTGATTTAGACGACACTGAACTTGTTATCACGAGTGCTAGCGATATGACACTGCAAGCTGTTGAGGATATTCTGAGAACAAAGGCGACTAAACGACAGTTGTCTTTAAAGATTTTTGATTTTCAGACTCCGGAAACTGTAGGAGGCAATCGGGTCAAGCAAGTGGTGAAGTTACGTAAGGGCTTAAGCCAGGACATTGCCAAGAAGTTGAGCAAGACTATACGTGATGAGTTGAAGAAAGTGACGGTAGCGATTCAAGGTGAAAGTCTTCGAATTACGGGAAAGAGTAAAGATGATTTGCAGGCTGCTATTCAACTGGTTAAAAGCAAAGAAGATGATCTTGACGTGCCGCTTCAGTTTGAAAACTATCGCTAGAACCAGGCCGCTCATTCATTAGCCTTTCAGCCATTGTTGCAATATTAAAGGTCAGCAGTTTTTGTTTTTGGAAAGGGTATTTATGTAGAGAGAGTTGTAAGCTTACAAGGGTGAATGATTGCATTTTGGCCAAAAGATGACGTAAGTTTTTTGGAATTTTTCGAGAAGGTCTGCCTTGCCTGTTCCAAGCATTGTTTTCAACCAATCAAAAGCAAATTTCAAAAATGTTTCTGTAACCCTTATTGCAATCATGATCAGTTAATTTGAGTGCATATGTTCTTAGAAGAGTCCCATTGATCCTGCCATCCTGGCCTAGGTGTGATTGGCTTTTTGAGCTGGTCACACTAAAGATATTGAAAGAGAAGAAGAGGCCTGTTGTGAAGACAAACGTGATAATTCCGCGACTCCAGCCTTAGTCGCTCTTGTTTCGTGCTTTTAACCTGACATCCAGGCGTGATTTGATGTCATTGTTGGCCTGCTGGTATTGCTTAAGCGCACGAAAGCTTTTAACCTCCCTGCTTTTGTGAATCCTTTTAGACCGTGCTCTTGCAGGGTGAAAATGAATGAAAATTAATGATGTCAACAGCGTCGGCAGAGTCACAGTCATTTTTAAACAGGATGACTGTTTGTTCGTGACTAGATTCTGACTTGCATTTTTGATCTCGTTTTTATCTTTAAATCAAATATAGTTTAACTTGCAGTCCCTTGGTGATCTTTATGGTCGTTGCCGTTGGTTCTGCAATTCGGGAGATAAATTGATTTAATTAAACTAGCCGTGAAGGTCGCTTGGTGTCAACGACGTTCTGCCTCTTGAAACCGCCAAATAAAAATTATATCTCAAAAAGAGATGAAATGATTGCGTTTAAAAAAGATAATTATGATTCTTTGACTGGCCTTTTGTTGGCCATTCCTTTTTGGCTTGATAGGATGCAACTGTGGACAAGCTTTTTGAGATTGTTATGCCGTAGCAGCAAAGATTGCCATACATGCAAGAACAGATGTGGCAACAAAGACAAAGGAAAGTCCCATCACAATTTCATTGCTTCGCTTGGCTTGCTGATAAGTCTTCATAGTAGATTTAATTTATGGAAAAACATTAATCGCATAATCATAGTCTGACTTGCCGAATCAATCTCTCTTAACGATTCTTCGAGGTTGACTCAAGTTTTTGAGTATAAATACTTCTAGGGCAGGCGAGCAGCGTTGACATTTGGTTTTGAACGCTTGTTTGGCTTTGATGGAAGAGATTCACTTTGCTTCAGCCAGCCTGCCTAGAAAGCCAGGAGTTGGTTTTGAGCCTGTCAAGCAGCATCAATGGACAGCGTGCTTTCCATAAGACAGCGAAACAATTGATCTTTCATATGCATCAGGAATTCTTGCTCAACCGGGTCTCCACCTCCCCACCTGTCCAACGCATCACTCGTGGTTTTGTAGGCGAGACGAAGACCGTTGTGGTCAAATTCGATTGAGGCTACAGGCTTTGAGACAGACATAAAACGCTCGACTTGTGCAGGATCAGGATTTTTCAGCGATGGCCCAGGCCGTTGCTGCTTTCTGTTGAAAATACAGGTCGATCAGTTGCTGGGTTAGGGATTTGAGCTCTTCGAGGTCAGTGGCATCCATGACAACTCCATGGAGCCTTTGCTTTTCAAATTGCTGATGCAGAGAAAGTTCCATACAAATGAACCCCTGACTCCATGCATTGTAACGAATGTTCACAGTAGGAGCTGTAGCGATTTTGACTCATTTGAGCTGTGGGCTTTGGCCTGGGATCAAGTTGGCTGGCCATGCGCGCTCTTGATTGAGGTTCGCTCCACCTCTTGGCTGGTTTATCGCTGGCTTTTGAGGTTGTCGTGTCTGTCCAAGGGTGTGTTTTAAGCCTCTCTCGCTTGGCTTGATCTGAGTGAACGAAGATTCAAGAATCGTTTTTGGGTTTGTCTATGCAGCAATTAATTTTGAATTTGTATGTTTACTCTTGAACTCGAGTGATTGTGTTGCTCGATAAGGTTTGCTCGTTTTTTGCTATCAGGCGCAAGTATGCAGTCTGTCAGCTCGTCATGCTCCTATGTGATAGAATTAGAATTATTGTAGTTTATGATGCCCAAAAGCTTCGCTGTTGTAGTTCGTGCATTTGATGGCGAGGCTCCATATTTTCAATCATTCATTAATCATCATCGATCAATTGGCGTTGAGAAATTTTATGTTGTTTTAGCTCCGGGAGCGTCTCCATTGTGTCGGCAAATTCTAGCTCAAAATAAAATTGAACCTTATGAGGTTGAAGGGCAACGTGTTGGAGGGGTGTGGCGTTCTATCCAAGAAGATTACGTCGCTGTTTTAGATGCGGATGAGTATCTTCATCCTGACTTAATAAAGTTTGCTTCCAAGGAAGATTTCCAAACACTTGCTATGCCTTGGAGATTGACCGCAACTCTTGACGACCATGGCTTCTTACATGATAAGAAAAAATTCTTTGTATTCCCTCAAATCAAATCAATCATGAGAACCCGTAATTTAGCTGGTCTTGGCTTGCACCAGTCGCGCACGCGGGGTGATGGGTTGCGTCTTGGTATCAAGGAAGGTCTTAGCTTCCCTGTTCAACATTATTATTTACGAGGCCTTGATGATCTCTTGCTAAAAGATGGCGGTGTTGTTCCTTTGACACGTGCTCGAAGTATGGGACGTAAGCCCGTATCGCTTGGTGGAGATTCAAAGTCGGACGTCACGGATTTTCCTAGTCGACATGCGAAAGTAGCTTTTGTGCTGAAAATGTTGGATCAATACCCAAAGGTAAAAGATCGGTATCAATTGCAAGTAGATACTGACATGCTATCGCGCTTGCGGGAATGTTGTGAGTCAGACCCCGAAGAGACGAAAGTTGCGCTGAGAGAGAGTGTGGAGTCAATTCAAAATGTTTTTACTCAGGATTCAATTGAAAATCAAGTTCAAAAATTAAAGAAGTCGCTTTCTGATCAGCCAAGGAAAGTAAGCTTTCAAAAAAGAGTTCTAAAAATTCTGCGGCGCGATTTTAATGAGCGTCAATCGAAATAATGTTTTTGCTATAGATTTGTGCTCAGGCAGGTTTGATTTCTTTCTGTTGTTTCTAGCTCAAGTGTCTGGGCACGATTGGGAGTCAGCTGGTTTTTGTCATCACTCTGGTCTGTCGAAATCATTCAGCAGCTCGACGCGTATCAATGATTTTGGCGAGTTCTAGCACGTAACCAGCGGTGCACCAACGACCATGACTTCGAGACCGATTCTCAGGATCAGAGCGAATTTCAGCCGTTTCTGCCATGACAAGATCAAGTTCACCTTGTGGTAACTCGTAGAGATCCTGCAACTCAATCTCGCGAGCGAGCAAATGGCTTTTAAACCATTTACGCATCTGTTCTTGCGGAGGGATCTCGCTAGCCATCAGACTGGTTTTTAATCGTGATGGCATTCTCGCTCAATGCAGCAGCTCACTTGGGACCAGTTCGACGCTTGCGTTGCCACACTGGCTCAGCGTTGGCGTGATCGTTCCTTCACTGGCCTCTATGGCGTGCCTCGCGGTGGCTTATGCCTCGCGGTTGCCTTAAGCCACGCCTTAGATCGCCCACTGCTTGATTCCCCTGATCCCGGTTGTCTGATTGTTGATGATGTCTATGAATCTGGCCGCACGTTGAATGCGTTTCATGCTCAATTCCCTGACGCATGCTTTGTTGTATGGATGAGTAAGCAGCCATTGGATTGGTGGGATGCGGCAGTGATCGTGACTCGTGATGAATGGCTCGTGTTCCCTTGGGAGAATCGGGAACGGGCGCATCTTGATGAACAGGCTTACCGGTTGTCTCACCACGTTGATTGATGAGGAAGCCAACGATTTATCTTGCTTCTCCCTACGGTTTTTCCGATCAGTGGAAACGGCAATTGCTGCCTGAGTTTGTCGTCGCTCTGGAGTCCTTAGGCCTCGAGGTTTGGGAACCGTTTGCCCGGAATGGCCAAGTTGATTTTGCTTCACCAGATTGGGCCTATGGCGTGGCTCAGAAGGATTTGCAGGATGTGCGTGACGCCGATGCCCTGTTTGCTGTTGTGAATGGAACTCCGCCTGATGAGGGTGTCATGGTGGAGCTGGGAGTGGCCATTGCACTCGGTAAACCAATATTTTTGTTTCGCGATGATTTTCGACGTTGTAGTGATTCGGAGCAGTATCCGCTCAACCTGATGCTGTTTGCAGGCTTGCCTCAGCATGGTTGGCAGGATTTTGTGTTCGACAACATCACATCGATCCAGAATCCTGACAAAGCTTTGGCTCGCTGGCTCTGCGGGGATTTGGCTTAAGCCGCGGGGTTCGGTTGCCCGTCACCTTGAATACAGGTTGTGCAGCTCCGCTTGAATGCATGCCTTTCTGTTTGTGATCAGCCCAGTTGTGGCTCTGTTGGCCTCGTTTTTGGTCATCAGTGTGATCCGGTTTCTCGATGTTGTGGAGCCAGAGCCCTGGTGGGTGATCGCAATTGGCTTCGTATTGGGTCTTGCCACTGTGGTCCCCACCATCGTGGTGGCGAGTTGGATTCAATTGATCTGGTCAATTCTGTTTGGCGAAACCGCTCCGCTGGTGTTCTTGCAGTTGGTTGTCGATGCGCCACTGATCGAAGAGACGATCAAAGCTCTAGCGGTGGTATTTCTGCTGTTGATTTTCCGTCGTGAGATGGATTCTTTGACGGACTTTATTGTTTATGCGTGCGTTGTTGCGGTCGCTTTTGAATTCTGCGAAAACACACTTTATCTTTGGTTCCATCTTAATGCGGAAGATGGTGGGGGTCTCACCGCCTGGTTAATGGAGTTCAATGCGCGAACGATGGCTTCCGCTGGTGTTCATGCCATGTTCACGGCATGGAGCGGATTTGCGATCTGGTGTTTGGTGAGCGGTCGGGGTGTGCTGCGCTGGCTTGGCTCAGTGTTGGGCTTTGCTCTTGCGATTGTTTTGCATGCACTGAACAATCTGGCTGCCTATATGGTCAGCCTTGGCGATGGAGAGTCGATGTCTGTTGTTTATCAGTTTGGTCAGTCTCTTGGTGTGATTGGCAATATTCTTGAAATGGCTTTTTTCCTTGGTTTGATTGGATCTGCGATTCTTGGCGATCTCCATGTGTTGACGACGTTTGGCCTTGCCTTGCAACAACAGGTGCTGAAATATTCACCAGATCGGCAAGCGATCGCTCTACCACGATTGCAATGCTTCTTGAATCCATTTCACCATCTTATGGCTCATTCTTCATTTGGATGGAGTTTAACCCGCTCGAGAAGCAGAGTAAAAGTTGGTCGTGCGGAATATGCCCGCTTTGCCAAAGCTGCCTTGTCTTATAGGGCAGGGAGTGATCTGAATTCCGGGATGGCATTGCTTCTGCCGTGAATATATTGAACGAAAATTTGAATCAAAATTCAAATAAGCTTTCGCGTGATCAAGTCGAGTAAGATTTTTGTTCCATAAGCTTCATTGGCGTGATTGTTGTCGTCGGGTGGCATCATGTATTCCGTTTTTGTTGTTATGCCTAATGGGCCAAGTAAGTGCTCTGGTGGCAGGTAGATTGTTGGGTTGGATGAGGGCTGCTCTTGGGCGCAAATGCTCCTAATCGTCTTGACATTAGTGCTAATGTTTTCGCGACAACGATCGTTAAGTGTAGTAATAAAAGCTGCTTTCTTGCTTTTTTCGTCGGGCAAAGGTTGGCCGATTAAAATTGTTTTTTGAGGATAATGCTCGAGTATAGAGCGTACAATTTTTGGATCCTTGCATGATCCTGGCCTTGGGCTGTAAATCACTTGTTTGAGTAAGTCCATCGAGTAAAGAGGAAATTGTTTCGGTGTTTTGCCGTACAGAAAATTAGGGTCAAGCCTGCATGACGAAGCCGTGATCAGGAAGGTGTCGTACTGTTGAAGAGATAAAGGCTCTGAACTTTGGCGTGCACGATCCCATTTTGATGTTTGTGAAACTTTCTTGTTTTTTCGCAAATAAATTTTTTCCTCGCTTTCATTGAGGCTGAAAAATTTTAAACGATGTGAGGCATTCCCTGAAAAGTCGATACGCCGCTTTTCGAATAAATGTTTGTCCTTGATCGCAAGAGAGTCATGACCTCGTTTAAAGGCGTTCAGGTGTGAATCTCCGAGAATTAGTATATTTTTCATTGGCCAAATGCATCGTTGAATTCTTCTTCGCATTGAATTTGATGAGCGCTTTTTGTTTTGGGTTTGGCTTTTCGTGCTTTGACCTTCTTGGTTTTAGAGGAAGTGGTGTTCTGGCTTTCGGTGATGTCGGCGGAAGTTTTTTTGTTGGGCTGGTGGACTTCGAAAAAGTGATTCATCACTTGATTGACCGTTTCATCTTTGATTGTTCTTAAGTTGTCGTCATATCCTTCAGATCTTCTGGCGGGATTGGTGACCAGTTCATAAGACGGGAAGTAATCGATATTGGGATATTGAGACATTTCATTGGCTACGCATCGCAAGGTTGCTTTGGATTGTGTTGTGGCAACCAAAACATGCTGGTTTGATGCAGTTGCTGTAAGTGGAACGGGGGATACGGTGAAAAGATAATTGCAAGGTCGACCCTTTCTCATTTGAGTAACCAGATCCATGCATTCATGTAAGTCGTGTACACAATCCTGAAATGATAAATTAATAAATTCATATTGCTTCTTGTCAAATTCTCCGGCAATCACGCCTGGTGCACTTGGAAAGATTAAGCCTGTTTTTCGATGGATCCAGCCCTCTGTAAGCCCAAGGGTAAAGATGAACAAATCCATGTCGAGGATCATTTCCTTGACATTGTTCAGATGACTTTTTCTGTGAAGTGCAACCTCCTTGGCTTGCTCGAAACCATTGGGTTCAACGGCTGGCCTAAAGCCATCAATGAAACGACCTTGTTTTTTCCAGATATATATATTCTCTGGCGGCTTGATCTGACCGTTGGCTTCTTTAAGGAGTTGAAGAAGTTGCCTTGTTGTGTAAATATTGCCAAATCTTGCGCTGTAAATCCCATAGCTATATCGAACTCTTTCTTCTGGTTTGAGTGAATGAGGCGCGGGCTCTGAGTCAATGACGTTAAATCCTCTTTCCCTTAGGTTCCTGGTGATGTGCTGAGCGAAGCAAGATCCAGCTGTTGCGATCCGATCTTTGCGTCTTATTTTGAATTTTTTTTGGTAAATGTTATTGAGCTTGCTTGGCGTTCCCTGGGTAACGGCCAGTCTCCAGAAAGCTTGAGTAGGAAGATCAGCATAAGGTGACTGTTGATCGCTCATTCCTGAACGCCTGTCTTTTCAAGAAGAGTATTTTAGCTCATTTGTTGCGTCGTCATTGTGTTTGGTGTGATTCAGGCTCAGTAGGTGATTGACGCTTAGGTGGGTGTCGTTGCAAACAAAAACCTTGAGGGAGCAGTTCTTCGAGGCTGAGACAACCGACTGAGTCAATATAAATTTTGGCGTGGCTCGGCATGAGCTCCTGCATCACTTGACGACAGGCTCCACAAGGCATGTGTAATGCTTTTGGACCTTCAACATCAGCATCGATACAACTTAAGGCAAGCGCCTCTGGCTGGAGTCCCTTTGACACTGCGGAGAAAAGGGCGACACGTTCAGCACAAATCGTTAGTCCGAAACTGGCGTTTTCGATGTTGCAGCCTTCCACTACTGTGCCATCCCTGCAAAGCACGGCAGCGCCGACTCTGAACTGGGAGTAAGGGGCATGGGCGTGAAGGGCAGCCGCTCGTGCTCGTTGCTGCAACTGCTCAATGTTGTTCATGACAATCCCCCGTCGCTTTTTCGTTCAGACGCGTGAGCGGGGCACCCCCTTCGACCGGAACAACCATTGTGATGTTGCTCAATCTGAATCGATTGGGTGTGATCAAGGTCAGTTCCCCTTTCACTTCAGCCCTTGCATCTCGTGTTGGCACGAGATGCAAGGGCTCACTAGCGACTGGTCCAAGTGATGCTTGAAAACTCCATCTGTAAACCCAATCTTTTCCGATTTGTATGAACTTGGCTGGCTCTTGTTCTCGGGCGATCAGGGTGAGCCTGCTGTCGATCACGTAAGTGGGGTCGACTTTGAATGGCGGTCCTGGATGGATGTTGAATTGCATCCCTTTAAGGATCCGAACCGATGCAATCGGTTGTGGGCTCCATTCGCTCTGCACGGTGTTGATTGTGCAGAGCAACGTTGGGGGAGGCGGTGGCGAAAGAGCCAGCAATGGCATTGTCGACAGGCCCCTTAGACCTCAAGCTACGAGGGCAAGACTTTCACGGAAGGCATTCAGGGTGGATTCGATGTCAGAGTCTGAATGCGCTAAGGATGTAAAGCCTGCTTCAAAGGCGCTGGGCGCGAGGTAGACGCCACGTTCGAGCATGGCGCGGTGAAGCTTGCCAAATCGTTCAGCATCCGTGGCTTTCGCTTCTTCGAAGTTGCGAACGGGCCCCTCACAGAGGAAGAAACCAAACATCGCTCCAACACTTCCGCCTGTCACTGGCAAGCCAGCGTCCTTTGCTGCTGCAAGGATCCCTTTGATTAAGGTCTCAGTCGTGGTGGTGAGTTTTTCATAGGACCCCGGTTGCTTGAGAAGCTCCAGGGTTTTGATTCCGGCGGTCATCGCGAGTGGATTTCCGCTCAGGGTTCCGGCCTGATACATCGGACCTGCTGGAGACACCATCGCCATGATGTCGGCACGGCCTCCGTAGGCACCCACGGGGAGACCTCCACCAATCACTTTCCCCATTGTGGTGAGATCGGGAGTGACACCGAAATGGGCTTGGGCTCCGCCGTAACTAATGCGGAAGCCTGTCATGACTTCATCGAAGACCAACAGCGCCCCATTCTCCTTGGTGAGTTCGCGTAGCCCCTCAAGAAAACCGGGTTCGGGTTGAATAAAACCAGCATTCCCAACGATCGGTTCGAGGATGACACCAGAGATGGCGTCTGGGTTCTCTGCAAACAGCTGCTTCACCGCCTCCAGATCGTTGTAAGGAGCGGTGAGCGTGTTGGCGGTGGTGCTACGAGGAACCCCAGGGGAATCGGGCAATCCGAGGGTTGCCACCCCGGAGCCAGCTTTGACCAAGAACATGTCCGCGTGGCCGTGGTAGCAGCCCTCGAACTTGATCACCTTGTCTCGTCCGGTGAAGGCTCGGATCAACCGCAGTACGGCCATACAAGCCTCAGTGCCGCTATTGACAAAGCGGACCATCTCAACGCTGGGAACAGCGTCGATCACCATCTCAGCGAGCGTGTTTTCCAGCGCGCAGGGGGCTCCGAAGCTTGTTCCCTTTTCGATGGCTTCCTGAAGGGCGCTGACCACCTCGGGGTGGGCATGGCCGCAGATGGCTGGCCCCCAGCTGCCGATGTAGTCGATGTATTTGTTGCCGTCCACGTCCCATGCGTAGGGACCTTTGACCCGATCAAACACAATCGGTTGACCGCCAACGGACTTGAACGCCCGCACTGGCGAACTCACGCCACCAGGCATGAGGTCCTGGGCGGCAGTGAAAATGGCCTGTGATCGGCTGGTGTTCAACGCGGGACTTGTCACGGTGACCGACGCCAAAAGGCAGTTGCAAACCGTGCAACATCTTGACCCAAGAACGCCCCAATGCGTATGGAGTGTGTCTACAAGGCACAAGTCGCTGCTTAGCTTGATGGTCTATGCACGGTTGGTGTGACCCACGACTGGTCAGCTCTGGAGAGGGATCTGAGGAAATATTTGCCCAAAAGATCCGTGGTGGCGAAACGTCAGGAGCTCTTGAGTTACGACTGTGACGGGCTGACGCTTGAGCGTCATTGTCCCCCTCTGGCTGTCCTCCCAGAAACGACGGATCAGGTGGCTTCGGTGTTGCGGGTGTGTCACAAACGCGGCGTGCCGTTCGTTGCTCGCGGCAGTGGTACCGGACTGTCTGGTGGCGCGTTGGTGGATCAAGCGGCTCTGCTTGTGGTCACCAGCCGGATGCGCAAGGTGCTGGAGATCGATCTAGAGAATCATCGTGTGACCGTCCAACCCGGCGTGATCAATAGCTGGGTAACCAGAGCGGTGGCCGGTGAAGGGTTTTATTACGCCCCTGATCCCTCAAGTCAGGTGATCTGCAGCATTGGCGGCAATGTTGCAGAAAATTCTGGCGGTGTTCATTGCCTGAAGTACGGCGTTACCAGCAATCACGTTCTCGGCTTGGAAGTGGTTTTGCCAGACGGCACTGTGACAAGACTTGGCAATGGTTTAGCCGAGGCTGCTGAGCTGGATTTGCGGGGAGCATTCATCGGTAGTGAAGGCACTCTGGGAATCGCTACGGCGATCACGCTGCGGCTGCTGCGGGCTCCGGAGTGCGTGAATGTGGTTCTGGCTGACTTCGTCACGATGGCTGCCGCTGGAGAGGCAGTGCGCTCCGTCACAGCGGCTGGTCTGCTGCCAGCGGGCATGGAAATCATGGACAACGTCACGATCAATGCTGTCGATGACTTCTTTGGTTACGACGAATATCCACGGGATGCGGCGGCGGTGCTGCTGATTGAGCTAGATGGTCAGGCCGCCGAGGTTCAGGCTTCTGCGGAGAGGGCAGAGACGTTGTGTCGGGAAGCGGGTGCCCGTGGGCTTCGGCGGGCAGAGGATCCGGCCGAATGTGCCCTGCTCTGGAAAGGCCGAAAGTCCGCTTTTTCCGCTGTCGGCAAGATCACACCGACGTACTACGTCCAAGATGGCGTTGTTCCCCGGAGCAGCCTCCCGAAGGTGCTTTCGGCTATTGAGCGCTTGAGTCAAGACCATGGCTTGCCTGTTGCCAACGTGTTTCATGCTGGAGATGGCAATTTGCACCCTTTAATTCTCTATTCGGCCAGCGATCCCGATGCAGAGAAGAAGGTCAAAGATCTGGGTGCTGCGATCTTGAAAGAATGTTTATCGGTCGGTGGCAGTATCAGTGGAGAGCATGGGATTGGTGCTGATAAGCGCTGCTATCTGGATTGGATGTTCACGCCAGATGATCTCGCCACAATGTCGTTGTTGAGGCGTGCCTTCGATCCTCAGGGCAGGGCTAATCCCGAGAAAGTGTTTCCAACACCGCGCACATGTGGCGAATCTGTACGCCGGAAGTTGTTGCTCAAGCAAGAAAATGAAAATTTAAGTTCAAGTGTTTCCCTGTTCTGATATTTGAGGTCTAATCACTTATGTTTTTGAGGCAGTAGATATGCTGAATGAAACTCCAGTGTCTACAATGGGAATGGTCTGAAGAGATGCAGGTTCACTGAACTGCCCTATCCTAAATCCAATGGATCAGGATCATCCCAGCCGTCGTCATCATCCGGTGGCCAGTTCAGATCAACACTGATTGGTGCATGGTCGCTGGGCTGTTCATTGCCGCGGATTTGTTTGTGGATCCTGCAACTTCGAGCAAGGCCTGAGAGCTCCTCAGAAAGATAAATGTGATCAATGCGCCAACCACGGTCTCGCGCCCAAGCTCCAGTTCGATAGTCCCACCAGGTCCAATGTCCTGCATCTGGTTCAAATAATCGGAAAATATCTTGGAGCTGCTCCCCAAGCACGTCTTTGAGAGCAGCGCGTTCTGCATCAGTGGCCATGATGCCACCGGTTAATCGCTCCGGATCGTGAATGTCGCGGGCTTCAGGAGCAATGTTGAAATCTCCCACCATGCAAAGAGGCTCATCACGTTGCCTTGGTGCTTCCAAGTAACGCTTCAAGCAGGCGAGCCAATTGAGTTTGTAGGTGTATTTATCTGACTTCAAATTAGAACCATTCGGTACATAGAGGTTCAGCACTCGGACGCCATCCAATAGGCCGCTGATCACACGTTTCTGTTCCCCGAGTCGTTTCGCATCAGCGTCATCAGGTAATTCACCGATCAACCCACATCGGACATCGTTCAAGGGTGTTCGACTGATTAGTGCAACGCCGTTGTATGACTTCTGTCCGTGGACGTTTGCGTGCCAGCCAGCTTTTGTGAAGGCTTCAACAGGAAATAAGGGATCGTCCACCTTGGTCTCTTGGAGGCAGAGGAGATCTGGTTGCTCTTGTTCGAGCCACTCCAGCACTTGATCCAGCCTGGTGCGCACCGAGTTGACATTCCACGAGGCGATCTGCACGGATGTTTCAACGCTGTTGAAGACCCTTAGCATTCGTGCCACTAACGATGTCGACGATGCTGAGCCGTGTTGCTTTGACCAGCCTTGCAGCAACAGCTCTCGCCATGGGTTTCATCTCGGATGTCAGGGCTCAAGTTGCCGCGCCTTATCAAAATCGTGAGGAGCGGGAGCTGTACAACACGTCTCCAGGGGCCGCAGACAGTGGAACCATCTTGGATGCCACCAATCCAATGGATTTGCTGAATCGCATCCGTCAATCAGGTGCGATGAACGATGCAACAACACCCTCTGATGCCATTGATGCAGCGCTTAAGGCTTATCAGAACGATCCGGTCTCACCCCCGCAGAAGACAGCGCCTTAATCCTCGCTGCAGCTAGGCCCCATCGCGCTGCTAGCGCATCGATGACCTCATCTTTTTGCCCTTCGCCAGCCCGTCTAACACGCGCTTTGTTGAGCAGGATTTGGACATCATTTGGTTTGCCTTCCTGTTGACGCAGGAGGGCTAAAGCCATCAGTGGTCTGGCATCTTGTGGAAATTCTGAGGCAAGCTTCAAATAAACTTGCGCGGCCCCATCAGAATCTCCAACCAGATGTTGCAGATCTGCCAATAACAGGCCAAGGTCGATTTTTTGGCTTTGAGGAGCTTCTTTCATTCGGTTCTCAAGGTCATTTAAGGCATCCTTTTCTTTGCCTTGTTGTTGATGAATGGCGATTTGCAGCCGCAAAGCATCTTTTTGTTTTGGGTGCAACTGGAGCACCTGTACAAGTGTTTGATCTGCTCCGACTAGATCTCCGTTGCGTCTTTTGAGATCAGCCATCAGCAGAGTGAGGTTCAGTGGTAGTCGCTCCTCTGCTGCCGTCTGTTCCAGCAGTCGTTGTGCGGCTTGCCACTCTCCCTGCACTAGAAGGCGCTCGAGCAACTCCCTCCGCTCCAATCCAGTCGCTTCGCCCAGCTTGATTTTGTCGATCAACGTGCTGACATGCCGATCGATTGCTGCTTGGCGATTGGCTTGGACGGGCGGTCGATAGGACGTGGTCATCAGCGTCCACCAGCTCAGAAAGCTGCCCCCTCCAACAATGAGGCCGATCACGACCAGCCGGCGTAAGGGCAAGGGTGCGATAGCGAAACGGCGTCAGTCTGCGTTGGTCGTAAGGTCCTGGCTACATTGAATAAGCGGGGTTTCGTTAACGCCCTCTTCCTGAATGCGAGACCACCCGATCCCTCCGGTTACAGAGCCGTTGCAATACCGGGCCATCGGTGTTGTGAAAGCCATTTACAAGCCTAAAGACGAGGACCAATTGACCCGTGGTGTTTTGGTCGACGCGGAGGGAGCCGAAGTTGAGGCTGTTGTTTTAGGGCGAGTGCTCACCTTGATGCGTCGGCATCTCGCCATGGATCAGCCCCATCTTTGGGTGGTTTATCCCCGCTGTCGCGAGAGCGATCACCTTCATCTGCAGATTGCTGGCATTTGGGAACCCAGCACATTGGCGCCTGAGCAAGCCGACGTGACGGATGAACTTCCTGAAGGGAGTGATTATTTCTCAATCCGAGGTGAGTTGATTTACACCAAGCCAGAGGCCAATGAGCTCGTGGTCAAAGTGCGTCAACAACCGAGGGCTGATGGATCTCGACCATTGCCGTTCAAACTTCAGATAAAAGGTGAGATTGCCCTCGAGCATCTTCGTCATTTCGTCAGCCTTGACGTGCGACGCCAGGGGCAGGTGCTCGCCTTAGAACGCTTTGACGTGATCGCTCCAATGCCAACACGGGGAGGTAAAGCGAAGGGCGGCAGAAGCCAGGCTGCTCGCCGAGGTAGTGGCAGTCGCGCTCGTCCCTGATGCTTGATGGAGATGGGTCGACCAGCCTGTTACGAGCTGGTTTAACGGTTGCAGCTGCCACGGTCCTTGGACTCTTTGGTCCACTGGTCGGCATTTCACCGGCCTGGATCACCGTGTTCGTGCTGGTTGGATTGGTGGCCTTAAGTGTTGATGCAGCTGGTTGGCAAGGGATGGGAGGTCATGTGCTGGCCGAGACGTTGCCTGGAGGCAAGGCGCGCCTTCGTCGCATTGCAGTGCACGAGGCCGGTCATCTCTTGATTGCTGAAGCGGAGCAGTTGCAGGTGCAGCGCGTGATGGTGGGCACCCTGGCCTGCCTGAAGGCAGGACTACGCAGTAGTGGCGCGACCGAATTCACCATCCCAGACAGTGTGCGCATGTCGCTTGAGGATCTGCGCCGCTGGAGCCGAGTTCTGCAGGCTGGTATTGCGGCCGAAACCGTTGTTTACGGCGCCGCCCGGGGTGGAGCTGATGACAGAGCACTGCTCGGTCGACTTTGGGGGCTGTCGGGACATGACGTGGACACGGCGCAGCGCGAGCAACGCCGGGCTAGGCGTGAGATCGAGCAACAGCTCAGGCAGGAGAGGCCGTCCTTGGAGCAGCGCGGCGATGCCTTGCTTGAACAGGCACCGCGCCTGGGCCGATGACTGTTTTGTTGTGACCACAAGCCTCCATATCGATTGCCCTACCGGACTGGCTGGGGACATGCTCTTGGCAGCTTTATTCGATTTGGAGGTGCCTCGGCGGGTTATCGAGGAGCCTTTGGACCTGTTGGGGTTGGCTGGTCTCTATCGGTTGGAGGTGCAGGAGAGTCACAGCGGTGCCCTGCGCGGTAAGCGGCTCAGCGTGACGGGTTTACAGAACTCGCCACCCCATCGGCACTGGGTCGACATCCGGCAGCAAATTGAATCGGCGGCCTTGTCTGTTCCACTTCAGCGGTCTGTTTTGGCGGTGTTCCAGGCCTTGGCTGAGGCTGAGGCTGCCGTGCATGGCATCGATCCGGATGGAGTTCATTTCCATGAAGTTGGGGCTGTCGATGCCCTCGTTGATGTGGTTGGGGTTTGTGCTGCTGTGGAACATCTCGATCCAGTCACAATCAGCTGCAACCCGCCCCCAGCTGGTTGGGGTTCGGTGACCACGGCCCATGGTGTGCTTCCAGTTCCAGTGCCAGCCGTGTTGGAACTGGCGCGTCGCCACAGCATTCCTTTGCACCAAGCCGCGGATCTGCCCAGGGGAGAGCTCACAACTCCGACTGGTCTGGCTCTGATGGCCGTTTTGGCCGAGCGCTTTGCTCCGCCCCAATCGATGCTCCCGACGGCGATTGGGGTTGGTCTTGGTCATCGGGACTTGGATCGCCCCAATTTGCTACGGATCTGTTGCCTGCAGGCTGATGCGGATTTTGAGCTTGCCCCTCGCTGGCAGGCCGTGATGGTTCAGGAGGCCTGGATTGATGATGCCAGTCCGGAGGATTTGGCCATCCTGCTGAAGCACCTGCGTGAGGCCGGTGCCCTCGATGTTGCAGTGTCAGCATTGCAAATGAAAAAGGGACGCCCCGCTCATTCGATCACCGTTTTGGTGTCGCCAGAGAAGGCTGAGCATCTTCGACAGGTCTGGTTTTCGGCAGGACCTAGCATTGGATTGCGCGAGCGTCAGCAGGGACGCTGGTTGTTGCCCCGTCGTGCCGGCACGCTGACGACCCCCTGGGGTGTTCTTCGTGCCAAGCAGGTGCTGCGGCCAGATGGTCACTGCAGCCTGAAGCCCGAAGCAGATGATCTGCAGCGTCTCAGCGCTGAGACCGGCTGTGCCATCGATGCCCTGCGCGCAGCGGCGTCCGCGACGCCTTTCGTGAGCGATGAGCCCTGGGGATGGTGATCCGCTGGTTGAAACAACCGAAGCTGTGGATCNCCCTCGCGAGCCTCGCCTTCATCGCTGTTGCCCTGATTCAGCAGGGCGGGCAGTTGCGTCAGCAGAACCTCGATGCCCGTGGCTTCTGCTGGCTGCTCCTTGGCCTGGGCATGAGCTGGGGAAGCATCTTGGTCAATGGGTTGGCCTGGCGCGTGCTGCTGGTTTGGCTTGGCCACCTACCGGGACAGGTGGATGTGGTGCCCCTGTTTGTGCGCACCAATCTGCTCAAGTACCTGCCGGGTGGCATCTGGCACCTNGTGGAGCGGCTGCGCGTGNTGCGGCCCGTNATCGGCGGNGGNCCTGCCCTGGCGGCTGTCCTGCTCGATCCGCTGCTGATCGCCGCCGCCGCCGTGCTGCTGGTGTTGGTGGGCGGCTGGCAGAACGGTCTGATCCTGTTGGCACCGCTGCCGGCACTGCTGATGCTGCCCCGTTGGCGGGAGCCGATCCTGCAGCGATTGGAACGGGGCAAGGCGGACCAGCTCGAGGCGGCCGGTGCCGGNGNNNTCNNNGANGTCGCCGGGGGNANCGGNCGCGGTGGNTATCCCTGGCTGCCTCTGGTGTGGCAGCTGGCTTTCGTGATCTGTCGGTTTCTGGGGTTTTACTGCAGTGTTCTGGCCTTTGGCCTGCAGCAGCCTGACCTGCTGGTTTGGTTGGCTGGCTTTGCGCTGGCCTACGCCGTTGGCCTGGTGGTTCCAGGGGCACCGGGTGGCCTGGGGGTGTTTGAAGCCACCCTGCTATTGCGCCTTGGTGGTTCGGTCGCTGAGGCGCCCTTGTTGGCTGTGGTGCTCTGCTACAGGGTGATCTCGACCGTGGGTGATCTTCTCGCCAGCGGTGTTCTTGCCGCTGATCAGCGTCTGATGCAACGGTTCAGCGCCAGTCGCTGAGATGCATGGAGCTCTCACTTCCCTGTCCTCTGGAGTCCGGATGGGAGTTGATCCGCACGGTGGCCTTGCCGCGGCAGGGGGCGGATGGTCGCCCCCTGGGAGGGTTCTCCGCAGCCGCTTACCAGCCGGAGTTGGACCGGCTCTGGCTGCTCAGTGATGCGCCCCGTGGTCATCTCGTGCCGTGGGGTGGNTTGGCCCAGCTGCTCAACGGCATGGCCACNACNCTNGCGCCCGGGCCAAGGCTGCTGCTNCGCACGNCGGCTGGNCAACCCTTGCCCGATGGTTTTGATGGCGAGGGCCTGGTGCTNGAGGGCAGCNGTGCCTGGATCANCAGCGAGGGACGCCGCACGCCGGATCGCACNGCCCGGCTGATCNGNATNGANATNAACACAGGCCGGCAGCAGGAGGNGCTGCCGCTGCCGCNGTCNTGGAGGGCGCTGCCGGGTCGNGGTCTGNCTANCGAATNAGGGGCCGGAATCCCTGACGGNNTTGGCNCCNTCCGAGCTGCTGNTCGCCGCTGAGCGACCTNTGTTGCAAAGCGATGATCCNTCNCTGGTNCCNATGGCNCGCGTCAGCAAGGGAGCGNCGGTGCGGGNNGAGGGNGCGTTGCAGATCCGCCCCCTGGCCAAGACCGCTGGTCTCACCGANCTGCTGGCTCTNCCCCGGCANCNACGTCTGCTGGCCCTNGTCCGCGGATTTCACCCACCCATGACTTGGACAGCCCGGCTGCTGCTTTATCCCTATCCCACCGGCACCGCTGCCCCGCCGCTTCAGCCTTTGCACGGCTGGGATCTGCTCACAGCTGGCCTGCCGCCGGACAACTGGGAAGCCCTGGCCGTCGGCCCACGACTGCGCGATGGACGCACCACGTTGGTATTGGGGAGTGACGACAACTTCAACCCTCTCCAGTCAAGCTGGCTCGCGGTGATGGCTCCTCACCGCACCGAAGCCTGTCCCGACTGATGCGATGACAATGCGCCGCCGCTCTGTTCTCTCCATGCTTGGCCTCGGGAGCATGGGCCTGCTCACGGCCAAGGGTGGGGGTGGCTCTTCCGCCCGAGCCTCCGCTGCTTCGCCAAGCAGCAGCGCCTTCCCTTTTCAGCCGGTGCGCGCTCCCCTACCAGTGAACAGCGATGGCCTGACGGCCGCGGAACAGCAGACCACCTACCGCGAGATCGCTGTTGAAGACAGACTCGTCGTGCCCGAGGGGTTCCGTTCCGATCTCCTCGCGGCATGGGGGGATGCCCTGGGAAGCAGTCGCTTCGGGTTCAACAACGATCACCTCGGTTTCGTACAGCACGATGCGAATCGGGCCTCGATGACGGTGAACTTTGAGTACATCAGCCCGAAGCCCTGGGTGGATGGCTTCGAAGAGGTGGTGGGCCAACCTCTCCCCTACGCCGCCGTGGTGCGGGCGTTGGCGCCCGTGGATGGCGTGATCGATTGCACAGCGCTGGCAGCAGGGGACCCTCGCCTGGCGCCGATCCGTGCCGTCGCCGATCAGGCGATGACCGATCTCGGCGTTGGTGTGATGACCTTGAAACGGGACAGCCAGGGGCATTGGGTGCGTGCCAAGGGTCCCCAGGACCGGCGCATTGATGGCATCGCCGGCCTTGAGAATTCCGCAGAACGGCTGCGCTGCTCGGGTCCGGCCACCAAGGTGTTCGAGGCGGCCAGCCGTCAGGGCTACGACGACGGACTGGGCAGCGCGGTGATCGGCACCTTCGCCAACTGCGGCGGCGGCACCACCCCCTGGGGCACGGTGCTCAGCGCCGAGGAGAACTTCCAGTCCCAGGTTCCGGAGCCGGTATTTGCCGACGGCAGTTCCCTGGCGCCGTCCCAGCGACCGTTTCTCTGCCTTGAGCGCAAGTTGTATGGGCTTGGCAACGTCTACGGACTGGCGGGCAACAAGTACGGCTGGATGGTGGAGGTGGATCCTGATGCCCCTGCTCAGCAGGCGGTGAAACACACGGCGCTGGGACGGTTTCGCCATGAGGCGGTGGCGGTGCGCGCGGAAGCGGGCCAACCCCTGGTGGTGTATTCCGGTTGCGACCGACGCGGCGGCCACCTCTATCGCTTTGTCAGCAGCAAGACGGTCGCGGATCTGAAGGACAAGGCCAATTCCCGTCTGCTGGAGGAGGGCGAGCTGCAGGTGGCGCGATTCAAGCCGGACGGTACGGGTGATTGGCTGCCGCTGCGCCCCGACACCGCGGTGGATCCATTCCTGCCCAGCCGGTTTGATCAAGCGGACCTCGCTTGTCCTGTGGAGCTTCCCAACAGCGATCGCGAGCAGGCTGTTGCCGAGCTGTTCCGCGACGATGCGTCTGTTCAGGCTTACCGCGAGCGCTATCCAACCCTGGCCAGCCTCTATCGCGGTGATGGGGCTGCCATGCAGGGGGCGATTCTGGTGGATGCCCACCTCGCGGCCAGCGCCGCTGGCGGGACGCCGACCGCCCGCCCGGAAGACACCAAGATCGATCCGATCAGTGGTGATCTGTTGATTGCCTTCACCTCCGGTTCGCCGGGGAGCAGCGGTGGTGCTGATCCTGAGGTGTTTCAAGGGCCTGAGGGGCAGGCCACCTGGCCCAACGGCTGGGTGATGCGTCTCAGCGATCAGGGTGAGAACGGCTTTCGCTGGCGCATGGCGGTCACGGGAGGGACCCCTTGGGCCGGTGGTCTGGGGTTCACCAATCCCGACAATGTGGCCGTCGACGCGAAGGGCAATCTCTGGATCGTCACGGATCGCTCGATGAAAGGGTCAGCCGGAGATGTCTTCGGCAACAACAGCTGCTGGTT
>NZVB01000078.1 GCA_002701375.1 Cyanobium sp. NAT70
TGGTTTCACCATCACCGTCGGGGTCACTGGCGGTTTGGCTGATGGAGAGAAGCTGATCAACTTCAGGGTTGCCAGTAATGGCGAAGGAGGCGTCGCCGTCATCGGTTGCCACAATTGGAATGTCAACGGCGGAGGTAATGATCGATTCTTGGAAGCCTTCCCCATCGATGTACTCAACAACGGCACGAATTTGCTGCCCTTCAAGATCTGCGGAGACGGTTAATTCGGCGTTTGAGCTGATTGGTAACCAGCTTGCTCCGTTGTCGCTTGAGGCCTGCCACGTGATGGTGGTTTCACCATCACCGTCGGGGTCACTGGCGGTTTGGCTGATGGAGAGAAGCTGATCAACTTCAGGGTTGCCAGTAATGGCGAAGGAGGCGTCTCCGTCATCACTTGGAGGATTGGGCTCAACAGGATCGGGGGAACCGATCACCCCGTCACGGTCAAAATCGATGCGGAAGATGTCTTCATATCCTTCAGCACTCATGGCCGTACCACTTGCCCAGCGCCTGGTTCGTCCGTTGATGATGCCGGAATCGTTCGTGGACCAGAGTTTGTACACAGGATCACGACGACGGCGTTGCTTTTCGCGCACCACGAGGAAACCAGGTTCGTGAGTAGCACCTGCAATCACATCCCATCGTCGGGAGGTTGCATGGGAAAAAGTACGTCCACGCCGGTTCATAATTGTTATTGGATTGCCATCATTAAAGAGTTGATATGCGCTCGATTCGGATCCATCAACAATCCCATTGTTATCTTGATCAAGGCTTAAACTCGTCTGCCTTGTTCCATCCCTGAGTAGACCTTCAAGTGAAGTCATCGTGATTTTTGGGAGAGTTAACTCCAACAACTCTCGCTTGTTTGTATCCAGTCCACATCCACCATCTGACGTGTTTTGATCTAGTTATCCATCATTTGACGTGGTTTTGATTGGGCTTTGGATCAGCGAACTCCCAACCATTTATGCGTTTGCAAACTAAGTCTCCATTGGGGATGGTGTTTCACGTAATCAACGACGAGTGCTTGACCAGAGTTACTGTTCCAGCCAGGTTGCAGCAGCAGAACCGTTCGCTCGCTGATGTTTGCTGTCATGGCCTCGGCAAATTGAAGGTCTGTGGCGGTATGGACGATCACTTTCAGTTCATCACAACGCAGAAGCACGTCCCTGCGTGGTGGATGGTGTGGCTTGGGCGAGAGGGTGATCCAGTCGAGACATCCGCTGAGGGGATCAACCCCGCTTGTTTCTAGGTGGATCGGGCTGTGTGTCGCATGTTTGAGTGCGGTCGTCAGCGGTTTCAAATCGTGATGCAACGGCTCTCCACCGGTGATCACTGTGAACGCGGCTCCGTTTTGGATGGCTTGGCTTGCCTCCAAAGCCAGCGATCCTGAGCTGCGTTGGGGATGTGCAGCTTCGGGCCAAGATTGTTTTGTGTCGCACCAAGAGCAGCCGACTGAGCAGCCAGCCAGGCGGATGAAAAAAGCGCTACGGCCGCTATGAAACCCCTCACCTTGCAGGGAGTGAAAGGTCTCTACAACCGCAAACTCGTTGATGTCAGAATGATTGGCCAATCAACTGATCCAATCCAGATTGAAAGTTTCTGGATCGATATTATCAAGTAAAATTTTCATCGGCTTTTCTCCATGATTCTGGAAGTTAACCATTAACATTGTACTTTGCTTGTTGTGGGGTTCGATTTGAATTATTTTTTGCCAGTCTTTTNGGGTCGGCATTAGGAATAGGTTATTGACTGACTCTGCATAGGCTGATGAGAGGCCAAGTCTGTCGCCTTCTTGTTCTGGTTTGAAATCGCGAATGCGATTCACTTTGCCATCGGAATGATAAAGCTTGAAATTGAAAAAATCTGCTCCAGGTCCGCCGGCGAGGATGTCTTTGCCAAAACCCGCCTCCAAAAAATCTCTGCCCTGACCTCCTTTGAGCACATCTTTGCCGAAGGATGTTTTTAAAATATCATTTCCCTTGCGCCCGACGAGTCGATTGTCTTTAGCGGTTCCGATGAGGAGGTCGTTTTTGGCTCCTCCCTTGAGTTTTGTTGATGGAGATCGTCGATAGACTCCCTTTGCTGATGCCTGGCTGGTGTTGTCTTCGGCTGTCTGAGTATTAGTAATAGCAACGGCTTCGAGTTCTGTCGCAGAATCTGCGATTGTTAGTTCTATCGCTTTGGCGAGCATTTTGTGCCCTTGAGCGGTTGGGTGTACCGGGCCTAGGTAGAGAGATTCTTCGGCCGGTATCCAGTTCAATATCGATGATTTTGTTGTATTGGTGATTCCGTAAGAGGAAAAATCTCCCAGGTTTTCATCGAATTTTTGCCAATTGACCTCAAACTCTGGATTGAAGTAAATGATTGAAACGTGTGGATATGCTGAGCGGATTGATGTCAGCATGGTTGCGAATTTTTCTTGATGATCTTTGATGATTCCATCTGAGAAAAGTTCTTTCCATGTTGGATTAATTGTTTCAATAAAAGGCATTTGATATTTTTTGCCTTGCACGATCCCTTGGGTCGGCACAAGCGTCGCGGCGAATAGTGATCGAGCACCACCGCTGCGGATTAAGGCTGTGATGTTTCTTTTGCTGCGCTGGAGAATGCGTTGAAGTGTGTTTTTTAAAAGTTCCTTTGTAAAGCCTACTTGGCTGCCTTTCGCTCGACCAGCGAGAAGATCATTGGCGCCGCTCCAAGCCACGACAAGATCATCGGATTGGAATGGAGCTTTGCTTTGAATTGCATGGTCAATCTGGGCTTGAACTCCTTTGTTTGCTTCAGGCCCAGCTTCTAGTGGATTTGTAATCTGAACAAGGGTTTTAGTGTTTGATAAGGCTCCTCCATAGGCGAAGGAGGGATTCGATGGATTGGATGGTACATGGTTGGGATCTCCGTTGGAATAGCCTGAAAAACTATTGGTAATCCCAGACTGTAATTCTTTCGTATCAAGTAGTCCAATGCTTTGGCTTTTGTCACCACTAATGAGGCCATATCTTTGTCGCAGGATTGTTTGCCAATTCAGCGATTGATCGCTATATGTTGTGCCGCTCCAGGCTTCGCTGTCTTCCTGCCAGACCAAATTCTTCCAAAGATAAGAAGATACTGTTCCGAAGTCGCTATAACTGTCTCCAAAGACCCAAAGCTGATTGATAGCTGTTTTTAGTTGTGAAGGTATCTCTGAGTTGGCATGCCTTGCCTGTAATTGTTGTTGTGTCGAAGCTTGATTCGTGAGATGTTTAGAGATGTGTCTGTTGACCACTCCCGTATCATTGTGCACTGGTTAGCTCGGCGAGAGGTGTGATGAGGCGTTGCTGCGCTGCTTCAATTAAGCCTCGGAAGAGCGGGTGTGGTTGCCCTGGCCGCGATTGAAATTCGGGGTGATATTGGCAAGCAGTGAAAAAGGGATGATTGCTCAACTCAATCAATTCGACTAAACGTCCATCCGGAGATGTGCCGCTCACCACGTATCCCGATTCAATAAATAGATTGCGGTAGGCGTTATTGAATTCATAACGATGACGGTGGCGCTCGTAAACCACTTCATCCCCATACAATCTTTGAGCCAGTGTGTTGGGGGTAATGCGGCATGGATAGACACCAAGACGCATGGTTCCACCGAGATCAACGACATCCTGTTGTTCTGGCAGTAGGTGGATCACCGGATGGGGGGTGCCTGCATCTAGCTCAGCGCTGGTTGCCTCTGTAAGCCCGGCCAGATTGCGAGCCCATTCGATCACGGCTGTCTGCATGCCGAGGCATAGACCTAAGAACGGCACTTGCTGTTCACGGGCCCAACGGATCGTGGCGATTTTGCCATCTACACCACGGTTGCCGAAGCCGCCTGGCACGACCACCGCATCCATTCCCCGCAGAAGCGCATCGGCACCTTCGGTTTCGATCTGTTCAGCGCAAACCCAGTGCAGGTCTAATGAGGCGTCCTGGGCGATACAGGCATGCCTCAACGCTTCCACAACGGAGAGGTATGCGTCGTTGAGTTGGATGTATTTGCCAACCAATGCCACTTTGACCTCTGGGCCGGGATGGCGCAGCTTGTGCACCAACTGAGCCCAATTGGTCATGTCACTGTCGTGATTGGTCAGGTCGAGAACATCGAGCACTTCGCGACAGAGTCCTTCCTGTTCCAACGTCAATGGAACGGCATAAATGCTGTCAGCATCTAAGGAGGGGATCACGGCTCGGGTGGGAACTCCGCAAAATCCGCCGATTTTTCGCTTCATCTCTTCACTAAGTGTTCTGTCGCTGCGGCAGACCAGGACATCTGGCTGAATCCCGATCGAACGCAACTCCTTCACGGAGTGCTGAGTTGGCTTGGTCTTGAGTTCTCCCGAAGTACCGATGTAGGGAAGCAGCGTGACGTGGATGTAGGCGAGATCTCTTCGGCCGACATCGCCGCGGAATTCTCGGATGGCCTCCAGAAAAGGAAGCGATTCGATGTCGCCCACCGTGCCACCAATCTCGGTGATGACGACATCGGCATTGCTGTTTGCTGCGACACGATGAATCCGCTCACGGATTTCTCCAGTGATGTGAGGAATCACTTGAACGGTGCCACCGTTGTAATCGCCCCGTCGTTCTTTATTAATAACGGCCTGATAGATCGATCCGGTGGTCACGCTATTCAGGCGTGACATCGCTGTGTCGGTGAAGCGTTCGTAGTGGCCTAGATCTAGGTCTGTTTCAGCACCATCCTCGGTGACGAAGACTTCGCCGTGTTGGATTGGGCTCATCGTGCCCGGATCGACATTTAAATAAGGATCTAATTTCAGGATTGAGACGTTGTACCCGCGGGACTTCAGTAATCTCCCCAGGCTTGCGGCCACAATTCCCTTGCCGATGCTGGAGACCACTCCACCGGTGATGAAGACGAACTTGGCCATGAGTTCCCTGGCGATCCTTCAACGTAATGAGTGTTTCTTCCGCTCTGGGTCCTACCCCGAGCGGATTGTCGATCAATTTTCTAAAAGGCTACGCAGCATCCAGGCCGTTTTTTCGTGAATTTGTAGTCGCTGGGTCAACAAATCCGCTGTGGGTTGATCGTTGGCTTCGTCAGCCATTGCAAACACACTTCTTGCGGTCCGTGCGACGGCTTCATGGTCAGCGACCAACTCCCTTGCCATATCCATGGCAGGTGGATGTTGCTCGGCCTCGTTAATCGTGCTCAGCTTGGCCAGGGTGCTGCCACCAAAGGGGGCAGGCATGCCCAAAGCCCGAATGCGCTCGGCGATCTCATCGAGGGCATTCCATAGTTCGGTGTATTGCTCCATAAACATCAAATGGAGGGTGTTGAACATCGGGCCAGTGACATTCCAGTGGAAGCCGTGGGTTTTGCCATACAGCACATAGGTGTCCGCTAGCACTCGGCCCAAGCCGTCAGCGATTTGTTGACGCTGTTGTTCGCTGATGCCGATGTCGATGGATGTTGTCATGAGGCGGAACGGAACTGTCGGAATGTGACTCAGGAATCAAGTCCCTGGATGTAATCGCGAACTTTGCTGCGCCGTTGTGGTTGGCGCAGTTTCAGTAGGGCTCTGGTTTCGATTTGGCGGACTCGCTCTCGCGATAGTTTTAATTCTTCGCCGATTTGCGCCAATGTTTGAGGCGTGTCGTCTTCTAAACCGAAGCGGCGCCTGAGCACGGCTGCTTCACGGTTGGTCAGTTCATCGAGCAGATGCTCGAGATCGTTATGCAGTTCGTCGTGGGTGAGTGTCTGTTCAGGCGTGGCTTTGCCGTCTTCAATCAAATCCCCCAATTGGGTGTCTTGATCTTTGCCAACGCGAGTGTCTAGCGAAACGGAGCGGGGGACTCGGGCCAGGGTCTGGCGCACGGTTTCTTCACTGAGATTGAGTTCTCGCGCGAGATCAGAAATGGAGGCGATACGACCTTCATTGCTGGCGATCTCCTGTTGGACCCGTTTGATCCGATTGAGTTTTTCGGTGACATGCACCGGTAGACGGATGGTGCGGCTTTGGGTTGCGATGGCTCGGGTGATGCCTTGGCGGATCCACCAGTAGGCATAGGTGCTGAAGCGGAATCCGCGGGTGGGGTCGAATTTCTCCACAGCGCGTTCCAGNCCGAGGGTGCCTTCCTGCACGAGGTCGAGCAGTTCCATGCCGCGCTGTTGGTANTTCTTGGCCACCGCTACGACCAAGCGCAGATTGGCCTGAATCATGTGGTCTTTGGCGCGNCGGCCATTGCGCAAGGCAATTTTCAGCTCTTTGGGTTCGAGCTCCGCTTGGGTGGCCCAGGCGCTGTAACCGGCTTCAATTCGGGTTTGCAGCTCTTGCAGGGTCAGTTCTGCGGCGCGTGCCCATTCCTGTCTGGTTGGCCAGTGGCTGTGTTGGTTCGCCTCTCGTCGTTGCAGCTCTTCCAGACGATGCAATTCACCGATCGCTGCATTGCCGTCAGCAAGATCTCTCTGTTGTTGAAGTAGCTTCTCGCGTCGTTGGACGAGGCGAGCCAGAGTCACTTCCTCTTCATTGGTCAGCAGATCTACCCTGCCGATGTCCTGCAGATACATCCGCAGCAAATCTGTGGTGCTGCTGCGTCGTTCACGGGTCTCCCCGGTTCGTCGGGGTTGGCGGGACAAAGGAGGTCTGCGAAGGGTTCACTCTTCAGGGTTCCCTCCCGCGTCAAGGAGTGCTCAAAAAGCTCGGAATCCTTTCGGGATCTGTTTGGCATTTGTGGTCCAATCGGGTCATTGATGCCAGAAGCTTTTCCAAGAAAGCCCAGTGCNCCATTGAGATGTGGTGACTTTTGTCCTCGATTGGTCTCAAGATCCTCATGGGGCTTGATCTTGGATGGCGGAGCTGAGGGTTGGTCGATGGCTGGATGGGTTTTTGCCTGAGAGGGGACGGCGATGTTGTCTGGCGATTCTTTTCTTGCCGTCCTGTATGGCGATCAAGCATTCAGATCAAACCCTCTGGTCAGGACCCTGGAGGGAACGACTCAATCGCAGTCGTTGTCTTGTGTCGGATTCCATCGAATGGGCTGTCTGCCAAACCTGCCGCTTTGCAGTTGCTGCTCTGCCTGATCAGGACCAATCTGCACGGAATTGTTCTCACAACGATTTAGTCCTCTTCAGGTTCTTCCCAAGTGCTGGCAACGTGAAGTTCCTCTAACTGCTTGCTCTCAACGCTTCCTGGAGCGTTGGTCATTAAACAACGGGCTTGCTGGGTTTTGGGAAAGGCGATGGTGTCGCGGATTGATTCTTCTCCGGCCAAGAGCATCACCATGCGGTCAATGCCAAAGGCAAGACCGCCATGGGGAGGTGCGCCGACGTCGAGGGCATCCATGAGGAACCCGAATTGTTCTTGGGCTTCTTTGAGAGGCAGCCCCACCGTTTGCAGCACCTGTCGCTGCAGTGCGGAGTCATGGATGCGCAGAGATCCGCCGCCGAGTTCTAACCCGTTGAGGACGAGATCGTAGGCCTGGGCGCGCGCGGTGGGCAGGGTTTGAGCCCATTGCTGTGAATCGGTGCCGAGGTCATCGATGTTCGGAGCGCAGAAGGGATGGTGCAGGGCTTCGTAGCGGTTTTCGTCGCTGTTGAANTCGAACATTGGGAAATCAATGACCCAGAGAAAATTCCAGAGGTCGTTCTCCCGATCCGGCTTCACCATCCCGAGCTCACGGGCTAGGTACTGCCTGACCCGATCGAGGGCTTTGTTCACAGTGCTTGTGTCGCCAGCTCCAAACAGCAGCAGAGTGCCGGGTTCTGCGCCGGTGCGGTTGAGCAGCTCCTGTTTCTGCTCCTCGCTGAGGTTGTCCTTGATGGCACCGATCGTGTCGATCTCGCCGCCGTCGCGCACGCGGATAAACGCGAGACCACCTGCACCGGCTGCCTGAGCTTCACTGAACACATCGCCGCCGGGTTTGATCCGCACATTGGAGAGGGCATCGTTGCCGCCTGGAACGGCAATGCACTTCACGGAACCACCGGACTTCACCGCGCCGCTGAACACCTTGAAGCCCATGTCCTTGACGACATCGCTCACGTTNNTGAGCTCCATGCCGTAGCGAGTGTCGGGTCGGTCGGTGCCGTAGCGCTCCATGGCGTCATGCCAGGTCATGCGNGGGAAGGGTCGGGGGAGCTCAATGCCCTTGACCGCTTTCCAAATGGCGCAAATCAGTGCTTCNTTCAGCTCAAGGATCTCCTCCTGATCCATAAAGCTCATCTCGATGTCCAGCTGGGTGAACTCCGGCTGACGATCGGCGCGCAGGTCCTCGTCGCGGAAGCAGCGGGCCACTTGGTAGTACCGCTCGATTCCCCCCACCATCAGTAACTGTTTGAACAGTTGGGGAGACTGGGGCAACGCGAACCACTCTCCGCCGCAAACGCGGCTGGGGAGGACATAGTCACGAGCTCCTTCCGGGGTTGAGCGGGTGAGCACTGGTGTCTCTACCTCGATGAAGCCCGCGGCCTCAAGGAAGCGGCGGGCGGCCTGGATGGTCTGGGCTCGCAGCCGCAAGTTGTCGTTCATGCGCTTGCGGCGCAAATCCAGATAGCGGTGACGCAGCCGCAGCTCCTCGCGCGTGTTCTCCTCGTCGTGTACCGAAACCGGGAAGGGCAGATTCCCTTTCACGCTGTTCAGCACTGTGATGCCGCTGGCCAGCACTTCCACAGCACCGGTAGCCAGTTTGTCGTTAAGAGATTCGGCTGGTCTTGCTCTCACTTTGCCGCTGACCNGCAGNACGGTTTCGCTGCGCAGATGTTCTGCGACTGCAAAGGCTTCGGCGCCNAAATCTGGATCNACNGTGATNTGGACGGTGCCGCTGCGATCGCGCAGGTCGATGAAAATCACACCGCCATGATCGCGGCGTCGATCCACCCAACCGCACAGCTGAACTATCGCATCGATGTGCTGTTCGCGCAGGTCGCCGCAACCGTTGCTGCGCATGGAAGTCTCAGCTGTTGAGAGGCGAGTTTCCCATAGCCCAGGCTCCTGTTATGGGCGCCTATGGGCGCTTGTAGAAGGGACGCCTGACGACCGTGGCTGGTTGAGTCTTGCCACGGATCTCGACGCTGAGCTCCGTCCCAACTTTGGCGAGCGAGGGGGGAACGAAGGCCAGGGCAATGGCTTCTTCCAACGTGGGTGACCAGCTGCCGCTTGTGATCACGCCAATGGGTTCATCGTGATGGAGAACTGGATAGTCGTGGCGCGCGATAGCGCGACCCTGCAGCTTGAGGCCGACCAACCGCTTGGCAGGACCGGATTCAGCCACCCGTTCCAGGGCCTGGCGCCCTGTGAAATCGCTGGGTATTTCCAAATGGACAAGCCAGCCCAGTCCTGCCTCGAAGGGATTGGTCTCGGCATCCATGTCTTGGCCATAGAGATGCATCGCCGCTTCCAAACGCAGTGTGTCGCGTGCACCGAGACCGCAGGGAGTCACCCCGAGCTCCAGTAGTCGGCTCCAGAGTCGGCAGCCATCTTCGCCACTCAGAAGCAGTTCGGCACCGTCTTCTCCGGTGTAGCCCGTGCGTGCTGTGAACACTGAATTGTTGAGGCCGTTGAAGTGGAGTTCCCGGTGACCGAACCGGGGCAGTCCGCTGAGGTCGGACCCACTGAGTGATTCCAGCAGGGGGATGGCTTGAGGACCTTGGAGGGCTAAAAGCACTCCATCGGCTTTGAGGTCAGTGACCGTTAAACCAGCGGGCTCCAGATGGTCGCGGATCCAGGCCGTATCGCTCTCGGCACAGGCGGCATTGATGACCAAGACCAAAACACCGCGCTGCGCGTCGAGGGCGCCAAGGTCATAAACAATCAGGTCATCAAGGATGCCGCCTTGTTCATTCAGCATCACCGTGTAGCAGGCTTCGCCGGGGCCAATGCGGTGCAAATCGCTGGGCAGAAGCTTTTGCAGGGCGTCTTTGGGAGTTGGACCCTCGAGGCGCAGCACTCCCATGTGGGAAATATCGAACATGCCGACCTGTTCACGAACAGCCTTGTGCTCTTGGATCAGGCCGGAAAATTGCACGGGCATTTCCCAACCGGCAAAGGGAACCATGCGGCCATTCGCTTGCCGGCAGAGTTCGTGGAGCGGTGTGCGCTGCAATGCCATAGGCCAAAGGTGGCGTCGNGCAATCTTATGGAGTGTTTCAGCAAGTGGAAGTGAAACCGGAGATCTTGGTGCGGATCTCGTTCATTTCATGAACTGTCCTTACCCTGGGTTGTCATCAGGGGCTTTTCAGTGGCCAGCAAGCTTTGCTGCCGAACCTGTCAACATTGCACTGGAAGTACGGCGTTGTCACGCTGGTGTCGATTACGTCAATTGGACGTGCACGCTGAAGTGGCTGATGTTGTGGTTTGCCATCATTGGACTGCAAGATCCCCTCAATTGCCTTCTCTTCCAGATCAATCAGGGCCTCATCTAGATCGTCAGCTGGAACTGGATCGCGCCTTTGCGTAAAGCTAGTTTGACCTTCCTTGTGATTCTTTACGGGCTGTCCTTTNGTTGTTAATAATTTGAATTTTTAGGGCATAATGCCGCTGCCTAAATTGCATTTGATTGGAGGTTTCAGCAAGAAAACCTACGCCTATTCAGTTGTTTGGACTTCACCCAGAAGGTGATCGCCTTGCCGTTCCAACCGGAACACTAGTGTTTCGCCGTGGAGAAGCTGTCCAGGCAATTTATGCGGTTGAACATGGCTTGATTGAATTAAGTCGAGGCCCTCGTAATCGGATTCGCTACGGCTCAGGGGAGCTTTTCTTTTACGAAGATCTCGTAGAAGGGAATGATTTCCATAGTCGTGATGCCAGAGCCTTGACGCCGTTGTCATTGATCAGGCTGGATCGGGCTAGTTTTTTGACCTTAATTCTTCGTCATCCCACTCTTGTTCTTGATCTTCTAGAGCTGCAACATGCGCGTTTGCGCCAGCAGCGCATTGATGCGCGTCACTTTTATTGATGAACGATCCATCACCATGGTGTTGTCAATAGATCTTTTGGTTGATTGCAAGGCTGTCCTACAGATCATCAATCTGCTTGCATGAAAACGGATCTGATTGAACGAGTTTTCGTGCATGGTTGAAGCACAGTNAGTCAGTGCTTCAATCGGGTTCTAGCTAGTGAAGGTCATTGTTGCCTTGCTGATCTTGATTGTTTGCAAGGAGCAGCAGAATGCTTCGAGTCACTTTTGCTGCCAGAACAGAACTGACACCACTGATGTCTAATTGTGGAGCTAGCTCCACCACGTCGGCACCAACGAGGCGATGTGGACGCAGCACATCGACAACCTTGGCGAAATCATTCCAATGAAACCCTCCCGGTTCAGGTGTTCCGGTGCCGGGCAGAACGGCTGGGTCAAACCAGTCCAGATCGACGGTCAAATAAATCGGTTTTCCCTGTCGTGGGGCCAAAGCCTTTTGGAGGCCAGCTGCATCCTTAATCAGCCGTCCGCTGTTGTGCAGTTCCTCAAACTCCTCGCGGGTACCGCTGCGGATCGAAAGCTGGAGCAGTTGGTCGCTGGGAAGCACGTCGAGACAACGACGCATGGCGCAAGCGTGGCTGTGGCGGGAGCCGAGCCATGTCTCTCGTAGATCTGCATGGGCATCGAGCTGGATCAGCACCAGATCGGGGTGATGGCATGCAACGGCGGCAACAGCCCCGGCGCTGATCGAATGTTCACCACCCAGCATCAAAGGTTTGAGGTTGTGGTTCAGGATCTTTTCGGTGGCGTGTTTGACCATTGCGATCACCGGATCGGGCCCGCCGAAGGGAATCTCGAGGGTTCCGAGATCGGCAAAGGCCAGATCATCAAGATCTTGATCCAGTTGTGGACAGTAGGTTTCTAGGCCTGGACTCACCTCTCGAATCGCAGCTGGGCCAAAACGGGCGCCTGGTCGGAAGGAGGTTGTGCCGTCGTAGGGGACTCCAAACAGCCCAATTTGACAATCGGAGGGATCACGACGGGCTCCCATAAACAGTGCTGAATCGGTGTCGAAGCCCTGCAGTAAAGGATCGAACAGGTGGCTCACGACGTTCTTACCCATTGAAGTGAACTCAAGCAAATCATCATCATGCAAACGGTGAATCCTCTGATGCTCAGTATGCTCTGCTGTTCAATATTGAACTGGTTGCGTGGGGTTTGGGGTTTTGGCTGTTGATAGGGACTAAATGGTGCGATCTTGCTTGTCTGTCTATATGTTGCGGTCGTAGATTTTCTGTCTTGCGGTAGTGATTGCAATGATTTGCTTCTAAATCATTTGTCGCAAATTGTGTGGTTTTGGATTTAGTTCAATAAGCCTGATTGGTTTGAGGCAATGGTGTGGGATGTGTTATTCATTTTGTAATTCTAATTCGATTGAATAGGGGATCGCATCAAAGCCTCCCCTTTGCCATCGAGGGCTCCAGATTTGACAATCGTGTTGGATTAAGGCTGCTCGGGGCGAGATGGGGGATTTATATCGGGGACCATCGACAGCTGCGAACGTCCAGCTCCACCAACCACTGGGGTACATCGGCACCCATCCGTAGAGGGGGTCAGCATGACCAAAAACCTCTCTTAAAAGTCGCACGATGGCAACGTGGACAGCACGAAACGCTTCTGGTGATTCGCTTTGGGTGGCAAAAACACCTCCAGGTCGCAAGATGCGGCGACATTGTTCAAAGAAGGTTCGGTTGAACAGCCCAACGGCGGGGCCAGCTGGATCAGACCCGTCCACGAGGACAACGTCGTAGCTCTGTTCGGCTGAGTCGGACACCCAGGCAATGCCATCGCCGATCGTGAGATGAAAGCGTGGGTCTGACCAGGCGCTGCCTCCGATCATCGGAAGATGGGTGCGGCTGAGCTCCACGACACGTCCATCGATTTCCACCATGTCGAGGTGTGTCACATCGGTATGGCGGAGGCATTCGCGCGCTGTTCCGCCATCGCCGCCGCCAATGATCAGGACTCGCTCAATGGACTGTGCGGTGCAGAGAGCTGGGTGGACGAGAGGTTCGTGGTAATGCCGTTCTTGATGCTCCGCAGTCATCCAGCAGCCATCGAGCAACAGTCCCTTGCCGTAGCGCTCACTGCAGATGACTGAGATGCGCTGAAACGGGCTGCGCTCCTCCACGAGCACATCTCCCGATAAGCCATACCGCACCCCCTGGTGCTCTTCATCGATCCAGCCCATGCGCGTTGAAGTGTTGCCCTAGCTAAGACCGTCGCAGAGCTGCGCAGGAAGTTTGTTGACTAAAACACTGTCGGTAGTGTCAAGTTGATTGACAGCCACCAGATGTAGTGGTCTAATAGGATAGGGATTGCTGTTGTTTCTCCTCGCGACAGCAACATCACCGGGTCTTCCTTCTTCTTAGTGCGACAATTCGCGCTGAGGGAGACCATGTGTTCCTTCGCTCCTGCGTAAAGTTTTTGGGAATTGATCTCGGTGCGGTTGGTGTTGCGTTGGTCGATATACTGAAAATCGATGTAATGTATTCGCGGTTGTCATTCTTTCTCTTGCTTGATTAAGCAGTTACTTTTTGATGGCATAATTGAATTCTAAGCACGCAAGAGTTAGATGCGTAATGTTATTTTGGCCCCTTAAGGCTTGACATTCAATTAGTGATAATTTAAGCTCTTTAAAATACTCCTTTCAGTTGTGCAATGTTTTAAGAAATTCTTGTTTCCTATCGCCTCCGGAGGAGTTGTTTTGTTGGTATGTGCTGGTCTGATTCAAGGATGCACGTCAACAAATCCTGATGTAATGACATCTGGTACGGAACAATCGCCTGACTCCGAGTTGGATGGAAAGAGAATTTATTTTACGACTGAGCCTGGCCGTAAACAAAAAACGTTGGACAAGGGCATGAATGCTTTTGCGCAATATTTGACAAAGGAGGTTGGCTTGCCTGTTGGTTATAAGCCTGCAATTAGTTATCAGCATGCGTATGAATTATTTCGGACTGGCCAGGTCGACATGATCCGTGTTGGCATTTATGGCGGCTATAAAGTCCTCGAGAAGAATGTAGGTGCACAGACCCTTGCCATTCAAAAACCATCTTATATTTCCGTCCTCATTGGCAACAAAAAGCTGCGAGCTAAGTCGGAATCCGCGAATGATTCGACATCTAAGGATCTCAGGGTCATTGAGGCGGAACGCGTTGGCTTTGGAAGTTTGTATTCTGGTTCGACTTTTATGTGGCCCCTTTTAGATATGCGCAGTCAAGGGGTCTCCCTTGCTCAAACGAGTGAATGTGTGCATGTTTCTAATCAATTGGATTTGCCTGTGATGGTGGCTGTTGGTCATTTGGATTATGCGTTTATTAAGGGGAATACAACATCGTTGTTGAGTCGTGTTAGTAAAGAATATTTGCCCAGCATTTATGTGGCCTGGAAGAGCCCTGAAGTTAAGCGTAATAATTACTTTATTGTTTCAAGGGAATTGGTTGAGAGAGATGGTGCTGAAGTGGTGCAATTATTGCGTCAAGCAATTATCAATCTCAGCCCTGAAGATGAGTATCAAGAGAAAGTGCTGAATGGTCTGAGTAAAGGGGCCCAGGGCTTTGAGCTGCCAAATGCCGATTTTCCAGGTCCAGTGAATGAGCGAATCAATCAGTTGATGACTGACTACGGTAAGCCTCCTTCTTGTGAGACGGAATAGTTGAACATATGGCGATGTGATCTTACTTTGTTATGTTTTTATTGTTTTGCCGAGCTGGGGCCCACTGATGACATGCTGATCAATGTTGCCAGTAGCACTAACACTCCGCCGATAATCATTCCGGCATTTAATTGCTCCGCGAAGATCATGTAGCCCCAGATTGCGCTAAAGACAACTTGCACATAGTTGATGGACGTTGCTCTCGCTGCAGGGATAAAACTCAGCCCTTCTGTTAACCAGATTTGGCCTAGTTGTGTTAAGCCTCCTACCCCAAATAGGAGGAGCCATTGCATTGGACTAGGCCAGACTCCGGTGCCAATGGTAAATGGCAACATAAAAAGAACGCTCACAAGTTGGAAATAAAAAATGATCACTATTTTGTGATCTTTCTTCGATACTTTGCGTACTGTCACGAATGATATGGCCGCAAGGAGAGCGCCAACAACGCCAACGAGGACGGGAATTGGAGTCAGGCTGGACACGCCTGTTGCGAGCCAGTCGGGTCGTGCCACCAGGGTGATGCCGAGCCATCCCAGCACAATGGCGCCGACAATGCTTCGTCGCAGAGGTTCCCTCAGCCAGACCCAAGCGGTGATCGCTGTGAAGGTTGGGTAGGTGTACCGCAGGACTACAGCGGAAGCTAGAGGTAGCTTTGCAATGCTTTCGAAGAAGCAGAGTAGGGCAAGGATTCCAGCGACTCCTCTCAGAATGAGCAACCCTTTTTGTTGTCCCCAAGGAGAAATGTTGTCTCGGCGTAAAGTGATGCAGCAGAGCCCAAGACTGATGAGTGCTCTGATCAGAATGGTCTGCTGGGTCGGAACACCCATCAATGAGAGTTGTTTGACGCAGACGGTCATCAGGCTGAACGCCAGGCAACTCAAGACGAGGCTTCGAGTCCCCGGACTCATTGTTTTTTGGGCAATAGCCGAAATAATTTAGAGTGTGGGCGGGAATTTTGATGCTTGTGTTGCTGGATACAGTTTTATTGGTACTTCAGACCTGTTATGCCATTTTTATTGAGGGGATGGTGTTAAGGCCTCCGGGCTGCTTTTGCATTGTTTTTGTTGGGTAAAAGTTGGGAGTACGCCTTAAATTGAGATCTAGATTTTCTGGAATTTCGATTTGTTTCTTTGGACTAATGTTAATCATTCATTTTGCTTTGAGCCCTTGTTTGCTGCGACGATACGTTGATGGTTCAAGATCTTCAGATTCATGATCGCCTCGTGATTCCAGCTAAGGATCTGAAGTGGCGTTTTTCACGGGCCTCCGGTCCAGGCGGGCAGGGGGTCAACACCACCGATTCGCGGGTGGAGCTGGTGTTGGATGTGGCGAACTGCTCCTGTCTGGGTCCATTTCGCCGCGCCCGACTCCTGGAGCATTTCGAGACGCGGCTGGTGGAGGGTTGTCTTCGGGTGGTGGTCGCTGAAGAACGCTCCCAATGGCAGAACCGTCAGAAGGCGCTGCATCGCATGGGGGAGCTGNTGCGGGAGGGNTTGCNGCCACCGCCGCGNGNNCGNAAAGCCACCCGTCCNGGGCGGGGTGCGGTGANGCGGAGGCTTGCCAGCAANAAACAACGTNGTNATCTCAANCGNCAACGCAGCAACAAACCATCGATGGATGACTNATTGATTGAAGNGAGATCAGNNTGTTNTGCTCGGNTCTTTNGTGATCTTCAGCAGTAATTTTTAATCACAATCTTCGCGCTCTTTACTTATGTAAAAAAATACTTTAAACAAACGGAGATTTGAGGCTTGCAAAGTTCAGCTTTTTTTAAGCAAGCAGTTGTGTTTTGCGTCATGTTAGTGTTTTTCTTGAAACAGGTGTCAGCAAGATTTAGAATTGATGTAAATAATTCTGCTCAAATTATGTCCAATTCTAGTCAAATTGAGCGCACTCTGCTGTGGGTTACAAACAACAACGATACCGGAGCCGGATCGCTAAGAGCAGTTATAGATCAAGGCCATAGATTAGCGCAGCAGGGTAAGGCGATAGAGATCGCCTTTACAAGAAATTTTGTCATCAAGCCGGCGGTAGAGGCAAAACTTCATCAATACACTATTATGGGTGGTGATTGGTTGATTAATAACAGAAACACTAAAAATATCACTATAGACGGATCAAGCCAAGAAAGTCTTGACTATGTGAGATCATTGTTTGGGGTTGATAGTCCTGAAAATAAACGAAATTTAGGTAATATTTATGAATGGAATTCGTTCCCCGAAGAGGAGCCTACGCGTGTAGATATAACTCGAATCAATCTTGTCAACAATGAAGTCAAAGGAGGAGCGACCAAAGGTAGTGGTGGGAGTCTCGCGGCTGGAGCGGCAGTTCTACATTGGGGTGGGCATTTATCATGGAAAGATAGTGTAATTCAATCAAATAAAGTGAGTGGTGGTATTGGAGAAAAGGGTGCAGATGGTGGAGATGGTTGGTATCGTCATGGCTTCAAGAATTCAACGATTAAAAGATATCGCGACCATGTGCACTGCGATAAAACCCCCACGTGGGAGGAAATAAAAAGTGGGGCCCATCAAGGCAGCCGGTGCTGGAACAAAGGGTTTACCGGTTCTGATGCACCAGGGGCATTTGCTATAAATAAAATGCCAACTTCCGCACCTGGAAGTGCAGGTGGATTTGGGGGGGGCTATGAGTATTCGGGAAATATTTTAGATGGCGAGAATGGTCGGCCGGGCCTAAGTGGGCTGGAGCAGGTGGTGGGGATGGTGGAGGTACCGGATGGGAGTTTTATGGGTCAAGCCGGAGCCGGAGGTGGTGGAGGTGGAGGTGGAGGTGTGGAAGATAAAAATCAGTCTTACACTATTTTTGGGAGCCCTAAAGGAGAAATATATAAAGATGTTTGGGGACGTGGTGGAAGGGGTGGAAGGGGTGGGAATGGCAGTTATGGAGCAGGTGGTGGTGCAGGGGGAGGTGCTGGTGGAAACGCTGGGACAAACAGTGCTTCGGGTTTTTTTGGTTGGTCAACCTCCAAAACACCGAGTTGGTCACCTGCGGAGCCAGGAGCTGGTGGTAAAGGTGGCACTTGGGCGACGGATGGTACCAGTGGGTCAAAACCCTCTCGCCAAAATGCTGGCAGTGGAGGTAGAGGGGGAGATGGAGCCGCTCTTGGCACTTTCACAAGTTTTGCGAGGAATGATCGTGCATCCTTGAAATTAAATAATATTGATTTCATCAAGAACCAAGCAGATGGTGGTCCGAATGTCGGCCGATTTCGCGATATTTTTTCTAGGAAAATAGTTGTTGAGAACCACGATGTAACTCTATCGTCTGGCGGACAGTTGCCAGAATCAACCACTGTTGAATCTGCAACGCCGGTTAGCATTAATGTTGACCACACTCAAACAGATAAGACTCAGATTTACGATGTCTCCGGGCGTGTTAAGAAATTAGAAACTTCTCAATATGCCCCTAAATTGATCTGGTCTGGGTCTTATACCAAGTCTGTCGGTGGAGTTGTTGCACTAAAAGAATATTTCATCAACCCAGATGAGGATACAATTGTTAACTTAAATGTTTATCATGATAAGTTATACACCCACGATGGCGAAATTATTGGTTCAGAAAATCTGCTTAAAGCCGTCAATCGGATCACAAATTATGTCTATAAAACTCCAACCGAGGCAGAGATCAGGGGCACGAGGGGTGCGTCGCAAACTCTTTATCGCGGCGCTGAGAACACGGGTAGTCTGACCATGGGAGTTCTTTCATCCTATGCAAAGGACTTTGGATTTACTGCGGGTGGGTTGGCAACAGAGGATGGTTTTTTAAGTAAGATTCTCCCAAAGAAGGGAATAACAGCCCTTGGCTACTTGGGGCCGGTTAGCGGAGTTGCTGGATTTATAGGAGAATTTATATTTACTCGATTAGAAGAGGATCAACGCATTGAGCGAGAGCTTGCAGCAAAAAGGGCAATAGATGAAGAAAAAGGTATTGTGAAAGATCTGATTCCGGATAAAATTAACATCAAACCATTCAAGCTGATTGATGAGCAAACAATTGATATATTGCATGATTTTAAATTTGGTAGGGATCAAATTGTTTTTGATCAAGGCATAAGGCCTGTGTTTGCTGACTATTCGACTGATGGTTCTGTTTACATCAAGGCAAGCGATAAGGGTAGCGGAGTTGTTGACAATAGTTCCAAAGCAATTGCTCAAATAAATTTGCCTGATGCTGATAATTTGCTGATCAAAAGTACTGGAAATAGCAATGAGAAATATTTTAATTCACTGTTGCATCTTATTGAGTTTGGCGAGGGTGAAGCTAGAGAACAGCGTTATGTGCTCTCAAAGGATACAGATTGGAAATACTTGTGGACAAATATTGAGCAGCATAAGCCAGTCACAGGTTTCGCCAACGATCGAGTTGTTATTGACCGAAGTAAAGGTGGTTCTGGCCTTATAGATACGGATCCACTCTCTATTAGTACTTTTCGAGGGGATGACCGTATCCTTGGCGATAGCGGAAAAAATATAGTTTTTGCAGGCAGTGGTAGTGATTATATTGCGCCAAATCTTGGCACGGACACTGTTGATGGCGGCCCTGGCTTTGACACGGTTGATTATATTATTGGTCCAGATCAACCAGTGACTATTACTGCTGAAAGCAATAGCGACGTATGGATGGTTGCGGGTGTTGATAGTCAGCTATCTCTTGCTTCTTCTCTTTCCGATGTCGAATCCCTTCGCGTTCCAGGTGGGAGTTCAATTGATTTAAGCAATGCCAAAGCCCCAACGGCAATCATGTCGTCAGTTCGTGATAGATCGAACGTCTCAGTGAGTGATGCGTCTGCATCCTCAGAGAGTGAAGCATCGTCGGCAAACAGTTCTCAGCTTGAAGGTCAAGCTGCCTATTTGGTTGCGACACGTGCTGGAAGTTCTTTCACTGGTTCAAACCATAACGATGTCATCTATGTTGATTTGTTTGACTCTAATCTTCCTCCTAATGCTATTCAAAAATCTACGGTTAATGCAGGGGCTGGTACCAATGAACTTTTGATTGATGGCTTTGCTCGCTATATTAAAAATGAGCCAGAAGGTAAAAATTACTTTTTTGAGGTGTCAAAACTATCGTCAGATACTCATGAAGGCAAGATTTTTAGTCTTGTGAAAGATGATGATGGCGATGTGCTGTCTAGAGATGAAATTCTTGCTTATGACGACATCAATAATTTTGTAATTGTTGATATTTTGACCAATTCTGATAATAGTGAACGTATCAGCTACACAACTTACTCAGATAATACTGGCACTGGCACTGGCACTGGCACTGGCACTGGCACTGGCACTGGCACTGGCACTGGCACTGGCACTGGCGCTG
>NZVB01000079.1 GCA_002701375.1 Cyanobium sp. NAT70
TTCATCTGTACTGATAGAGCTTAAATTAAATGCATCTAATGTAAAGCCAAGTCCAAGATTACGTTCCACTTCAGCACTACGACTTAAGCGTGATGAATCCTTTGATCTAGAGTCACTAAACGCTTTCTCAGAAAGATCAAGTCTACGATCACGTTCATTCAAAAAATCAATGAGCACACCACTTCGATCAGTGACCAGATCCTGTAGTTTACTAAGGATCCTTTTACGAATCCCAGTTTTAAATAGATCATTAAATGATCTAGCCGTTACTTTTGAAGCAAAATCACTACCCAAATCCTCAAGCATGTCCGCAATTGAGCCGCTACATCCAAGTGGGTTGATCAACACCTTGAGATAAGGATTATAGGCAAAATTAGACGACAAATTAACCGACAAGGGAGTGATAATTGAATTTGAATATTCCTCATCAACATAGTAAGGCTGAATGCCCGTAAAGTCACTCCAGCGGGATGAATATGCACCCATAACAACATCTTCGAAGTCGTACGTGTCATTAATATCGGCAATTTGTCCTAGGTTGTCATAAAGCGTGTACGAGTAGGTGGTTTCAAAGCTGTCGGAATTGCCAGATTCAGTCTCATAACCACTATACATTTCAAGACCTCCGATAAAACCCTGAATCATTGCATCACCATTGAAATTATAATTTTGCGTTGTAGACGATGAAGCGTACAACTTTGCCTTCAACGAATCACCCGCTTCCAAGACATTATCAAAATACAGATCATGAACACTTGCCAGTTCAGTCAACAACGCATCATTGTCATCAATGAAAAACCGGGTTGAAACATCACCCTTACCGTTAACATCAATTGCAATAGATGCATCAATCGAATCGGTTGTTTTTGTTGAAGTCGAAGTAGAAACATCTGTCGTGGTTGTTGTTTCTGTCGCATAATTCCAAGCACCTTCGTACCCTACTCCATCGGTATTGGAATAGAGATAAGTTTTTTCCGCTTCACCAAGATAAACTGATGTATCGAAGCCTATTGAGGAGCCATCAGTTTCCGTTTTCTTGACACCACTTGTTGTTGTTGATGTTGTTGTAGCTTCATAATTTCCTGATATTGTCTCCGATATATTCTCTCCCGAGATATATGACATACATACCTCAGAAGTTTTTAGCAACCCATCAGCACTCAATGCAGTATTTGGATTGACATTCGTGATAAGAGTGACTGGATTAGTGAGCTCTGGAGCTTCAAATGTTGGCTCCCCATCCTCATATCCCATAAAAGTTATATCGTCCGAATCTCTAATGTATTCTTTATAAATCACTGCTGGCTCATGAGCAACAGCCTGAGATTGATCTTCTGAATACATCCAACCACCATCTCCATCTACCGGATTATTAATGTCTGGGTGATCAGTAGAAAGTTCATCTGTTTGACAATATTCACCTGTGCCATCACCTACATTATCATCACGGCTACAGGGCGAACTATTTTTCACTGAAGAACAGTAAATCTCTTTCCCGTTGTAGGTAGCCGCATAAGAATTGCTATAATCAACTCCGTAATCAGCGTTTGGGAAAACATTATTATTAGTAATGCTGAAGTAGGGAACCACCAATGGATACTTAATATAAACAGCTTGACGATCACTGGTTTCGGCGTCACTACCAGCAGCCGTAACCAGCCAACTATACAATTTCGTTAAAGATTCATAGTCGGCATTATTAATATCACTTTTACTTATTGCTTCATCATCACCAGAAATCAATAGTGATGAATTATCCTCATCGAAAAATCCTGGAGCTTGATATCTACCGAGTACAGCATCTTCAGCAAATTTAGTTCCATACCAAGTTGTGCCTTTACTACCATTGGTATATTGAACATAAACCATATCGGCCTGTAATGTAAACCCAAATGGATACAAACTATTGACCGAATCTATTCCTGGAACAACATCGCCTGGGCTTGAAGCCTTGTAAATTGTATCTGAATCACCGCCTGAATTATTGACAACATTTTCAAAGACGCTCATCATCAAACCATAGGCCGCGAAGTCATCAAGATCAAGAATTCTGGACATTCTAAAACTTCAAAAGATTAATATTTTAAAATGTCGTATGACCATCTCGAGAAAATCTTAATATTTTCCAAATGGATCTTCTGTTCTGATTCTTTATCTCGCTGCCAGAGAAAAAAAACCGGCTTCTATCTTCCACATATCCAATCCTCTTAACTGAACGCCTTTCGATTCGATCAGTCAAATCTATTCATTCAAAGGCAATTAAAAAAATAAAGATTGGCAGCATATATAGTGTTCTAATTCATTTTTCCAGCTCAAAATGGGAATCTGCAAAAACATCATTCAATAACCTTCGGCTGCGTCACCGCCGTCGTCGTGAATCGATCTGCAAAAGATCTCTCACCTTTTGCACTTGACCAGCAAGATGTGGATCGGAAGCAAGCTTTTTCTCCACCTGATCAATCGCGTACATCACAGTCGTGTGATCCTTACCACCAAATGTGTCTCCAATACGAGGGAGGCTGAGATCAGTTCCCTGACGCATCAAGTACATCCCCACTTGACGTGCCTGACTCACCGCGCGACGTCTGGTACTGCTACACATCTCCTCGGCCGTCACATCAAACACTTCCGACACTTTGTCGATCACCTGTTGAGGGGTGACCTCAACACCCTGGCCTGTGGGATCCAACATCGGCGCCACCGATTCCACCGTCATTGGCAAACCAGTGATCGATGCAAACGCAACAGCACGCGTCAGAGCACCTTCCAGTTCACGAATATTGGAGGTAAAGCGACCGGCGATGTAGTGAATCAGATCTCTGGGAAGCGTCATGCGCTCCAATTCGGCTTTTTTCTGCAAAATGGCCATGCGAGTTTCTAAATCTGGGGATTGAATATCGGCGATCAAGCCCATCTGAAACCGAGAAATCAATCTCTGCTGCAAACGAGGGATCTGACTCGGTGGCCGATCACTTGCGATCACCACTTGACGCCCCGCCTCATGCAAAGCATTGAAGGTATGAAAGAACTCCTCTTGGGTATATTCCTTGCCTTCAATAAACTGAATATCATCAACCAGAATGACATCGGCGGCGCGATAACGATCCCGAAACGCCTGCATTCCATCCTTGCGGATTGCCTGAATTAAGTCATTCGTAAATGTCTCTGTCGAGACATAAGCCACGTGAGCATCAGGATCAATCTCCAATCGGTAATGACCGATGGCCTGCATCAAATGAGTCTTGCCCAGCCCTACACCACCACAAATAAACAAGGGGTTGAACTCGCGACCAGGGGCCTCCGCCACGGCCAAGGCAGCCGCGTGAGCCATACGGCTGTTCGGGCCGACCACGAAACGATTGAACACATACCTCGGGTTCAGTCCAGGTAAGTAGCGGCGAGGTTTCACCGATGCAGGTTTGGCTGGCTCAGGGGGACGGTCGGGTTCTGCATGACGATCCAGCTCCGTCTGCCGCTCAGCGTCTTGATGCTGAGCGGGATCCGCCAGCACCGTCACCTGCACCGGTCTGCCGCAAACATCACTGGCCAATTCTGTGATGGTGGGAAGCAGCTGCTCGCGCAAGCGCACGCTNGCAAAAGGGTTTGGTGCCAGCAGCTTCAATTCACCATCAACGAAACCGCCACAGCCAGTCGGTCGAATAAACGTTTCAAAAGTGGGCTTGCTGAGCTTGCTCTGCAGGGCCTGCTGAACTTTTTGCCAGAGCTCATCGCCCATCTGCATCCCAACTGCCCAGAGCCTGAGCGCTGAATCTACGCATCCTGCCCCACGGAATCCGTCTTTAATAAGTCAGGAAACAACAAGCCGCGATGCAGCGTTTGCTGGGATGGATCGGGATCGTCCTGATCGGCAGCACCCTTACCTCCTGNCGANTNCTGCGNANCCAGCTGNGNNTNGAGCAAGAGCGGCCCATGAAGGCTCCACCCGTCGTCAGTGANAAGCCACGCTCAGCACCTCTGCAGCCGGGCGAGAACGTCATTGTCAAAGCNGTGGATCGCGTNGGNCCNGCGGTNGTNNGNATTGACGTGGTGAAGGANATCGACAGTCCTCTCGGCAACATGTTCGGAATCGGACCTTCGACCCGCAAACAGCAGGGCCAGGGATCGGGTTTTATCACGCGCTCCAATGGGCTGATCTTCACCAACGAACATGTCGTACGCGGTGCAGACAAGGTGGCGGTCACGCTGCCGGATGGACGCAGTCTCAATGGCAAGGTGCTCGGAGGCGACCCCCTAACGGACGTCGCCGTGGTCAAAGTGGTGGCTGAGAATCTTCCGGTAGCCACNCTTGGAGATTCCAACAAGCTGCGACCCGGTGAATGGGCCATTGCCATCGGCAATCCATTTGGTCTCAACAACACCGTCACCGCAGGGATCATCAGTGCGGTCGGCCGGACCAATGCCATCGGTGCAGGCCAGAGAGTCCCCTACATCCAGACCGATGCAGCCGTCAATCCAGGCAATAGCGGTGGTCCCTTGATCAATGCGGCTGGTCAGGTGGTGGGCATGAACACTGCAATTCGCCAGGCCCCTGGTGCTGGATTGAGCTTCGCCGTGCCGATCAATCTGGCCAAACGCATCGCCCAGCAAATTGTGAGCACCGGCCAGGCCTCGCATCCGTTCATTGGAGTTCAACTGCGCAGTCTCACCCCACAACTGGCACGAGAAATCAATGCCACCGCCAATCAGTGCCAGGTGCCTGAAGTCAATGGTGTTTTGGTCGTTGAAGTGGTGGATGACACCCCAGCAGCGGAAGCTGACATCCAGCAATGCGATTTGATTCGAGAAGTCAACGGAACCGTCGTCAAGAATCCATCAGATGTGCAGATCGCCGTTGATCAAGGGCAGGTTGGCCAGCCCATGGAGCTGATGATCGAACGCGACGGCGAGCAGATCAGCGTTGAAGTGCTCCCCAAAGAGCTCCCTCGAAAACAATGACGTGAACCAGCTGCCTGTCCTCACGGTGATGGCTCGCTGGCCGGCAGCAGGTCGTTGCAAAACGCGTCTCGCGACAGATCTATCGGAGCTTGGTTTAACCCGCTGCGGAGAACGGGCTGCACGACTGCAGCGACAGCTCACGGAACACACGATGTCTGTTGCAGCAGGGCTTAGTCGAGAGGGGTATCTCAAGCTTGTTTTGGCCGTGAGTGGTCTTGGGCCACGGGCATCAGCTCGCTGGGGGAGTTCACTCCTTGCCGATCAAACCCGACGACAGAGCCAAGGGACACTCGGATGCCGCATGCGGCACTTGCTGTTGATGCAGCAAGGTTCAAGAAACCGGTGCGCAGCGCTGTTGATTGGCACAGATTTACCAGAACTCAATCGACTTGAACTCCTCACAGCAATCGAACAATTGCAGGATCACGACCTTGTGCTTGGACCAGCCAACGATGGTGGCTATTGGTTAATCGGGTTGGCAGCTGCTGTACGGCGCCAACCCCAACGCTGGCCCCTCAGCGGCATTGTTTGGGGTGAATCGAATGTTCTTGATCAAACCTTGCAGCTGGCGTCTGATCACGGACTCCGCACAGCATTGCTCAGCACACACAATGACCTGGATCGAATAACAGACCTCAACCCGTGGCTGGATTGAACACATCCACCACGCTGACGGTGGTGATTCCAACTCTGAATGAAGCCACAACACTGCCTCTACTGCTGGCAGACCTGGCCCTTTGGCCGCATCCACTCGATGTCCTCGTCGTCGATGCTGGCAGCTGTGACGCCACGGCGATGGTGGCCCAACAAGCCGGGGCTGACGTTTTGAACAGTCCCGAACGCGGACGCGGGCAACAATTGCGTTTTGGAACCCAACAAGCTCGCGGCACTTGGCTACTCGTGCTTCATGCGGATAGCCGTCTCGATCCGAGATGGCCACAAAAAGTGTTTGCGGCCATGCACGCTTTGAATGGTGCCCAGCGGGTCTGGCATTTCGACTTTCGGGTCGACGATCGGCGTCCAATGTTGCGCTTGCTCGAATGGGCCGTTCACTTGCGTAGCTGCTTGAGGCAACGCCCCTATGGAGATCAAGGATTACTGATTCATCGACAACAACTCGCTGCTGTTGGTGGATATCGGCCGCTGCCGTTAATGGAAGACCTTGATCTCATCGAACGAATTATTCGCAACAGCCATTTATGCCGCCTTGGGGTTCCTCTCACCACCAGCGGCCGTCGTTGGAGACGCAACGGTGTCATACGACTCGCCATTCAGAATGCACAACTGAAACGGCGATGGGTTCGAGGCGAGGATCCCGCTGTTCTAGAACGCGATTACATGAATCAATCAAAGCGGGTTGAATCAATCAGCTCGCATACCAAAACGCACAGCGATGATCTTGAGGTTCCAGTTGCCAACCCTGTCGCTGATAAAAATTGATCACCCCTGGATCGGCAAACAAACTCACCCGTTCTGTTCCCATCCTGCGAAGAGCATCCAGCACATAAACCATCATCTGACGACCTAGACCACTGCCCTGATAGAGGGGGTGAACAGCGACATCCCAAATGGTCGCTTCTAAAACACCGTCCCCGGTACAGCGAGCAAACCCAACCAGACGGGGAACTCTTGGATCATGCCTCCAAAGGCCAACCGTCAAAAGGCTATTTGCAAGGGCCTTTCGAACCCGCCGCACTGGCCTGCGACTCCAACCAACCGACTCCAGCAGCTGCTCCAGCTCCACCAGATCAAAAGGATGGGTTTCACTGAAGACCAAGGTGAGTTGATCGTTAGCACAGGGGCATAACCGTGCTTCTGCTCCATAGACCGCCTGCAATGACTCAGCAATTTTCGGTAGCTGCTGGATCATCACAGACGTGCCAGCCCCCTTTCCTGCAGATCAGCCAACTGAGCGTAAAGCCCCCCCCGCGCTCTGAGCTGGAGATGGGTGCCCTGCTCAATCAAAGACCCTTGCCTCAGCACCAAAATTCGATCAGATGATTCAACCGTGGCTAAGCGATGAGCGATCACAACAGCGGTACGTTTCTGCAGCAATCGCTCAAGATCCCGTTGCAGAGTCGCCTCTGTCGCAGGATCCATGAAGGCCGTCGCTTCATCCATCACCAACACCGTTGGATTGCGGATTGCCACCCTGGCGACCGCCAAAAGCTGACGTTCTCCTGAAGATAGATTGCCGCCACGTTCACGTAATTCTGTGCGCAGGCCTTGCGGAAGCCTGCCAAGCAGAGGATCGAGCCCGAGCTCATGACAAACCTGCTCGACCTGGCCTTCAGAGACCCCGTTATTAAGCCGAAGATTATCTGAAACATTTCCACTGAAGAGAAATGTATCTTGCAAAACAACACCAAGTTGCCGGCGTAAATCGGCAATTGGAATTGAGCGGATATCAATGCCATCCAGCAAAATTCGTCCTTGTTGAGGCTCATATAAACGACAGAGGAGACGAATGACTGTTGTTTTGCCAGAACCTGTGGGCCCAACAAGAGCGACATGTTCTCCAGGAGCAATACGAAACGAAAGATCGTTCAAAATTGGTTCATCAGGCCTATAGCAGAAACTGACATTTTCAAAGACAACCTCACCCAAGCCAGCCGCTGATAAAGGGATTGCATCTGGCGAGTCAACAATCTCCAGTGGTTGCTCCAAGAGTTCACCGATTCGCTCAATCGCCGTTAGGCCTCCTTGAATTTGCGTAAAACGCTCTGCCAACTGACGCAGAGGGTCGAACAGCCGTTGGGCATAAAGAATGAAGGTGGTGAGGATGCCAAGCCCCATCGCACCATTGGTGACAAGCCAGCCGCCAAATGCAAGCACCAAAGCGACTGCACATAATGCAACCCACTCCAAAAAGGCTGAAATACTGCTATCAAAAAAAATCGTCTTATTGACAGCACGGCGATACACCATGCCAGTACGGGAAAATCGGCCAGCATTCACAGATTCGCGTCTGAACATTTGAACAACCTCAAGTCCCTGGAGGTTTTCTTGAAAATCAGCATTCAGCTGAGAGAGCTCTTCACGAACGCGGTAATTTGCTTTGCGATAACGCCGCTGCAACCAAAGCACAACACATATCACTGGAACTTGACTACACAGCAATAACAAACCCAACTTCCACTCAAACAACAACATCGAGCCGGCAATGACCGTGAGGCTCACCAAATCTCCAAGCACTCCAACGGCCCCACTACCAAACACCTCAGCGAGGGCATCAACATCACTGGTCAACCGGGTGAGCAACTTACCCACCGGCATCCCGTCGTGAAAGCGCAGAGATAATGACAGGGAATGTTCAAACAAATCGTCGCGAATGCGTCCCGTCAACCGTTGACCAATCGCCTGAATATTGAAAGTCTGAACTCCCTGTAAAGCCAAGCGCAGCAACACGGAGATCAACAACATCCCCACCAACAGGCGGATCGCTGAGGCAACAGATCGATCGGCAAGCCATGGAAGGCTGGTTTCGCCTCGAAGCACACTGATCGCCTGCCCGACCAACAGCGGCTGGATCGCCCCAGCCAATGCCACTGGAACAAGCAAACACAAAGTCAGCAGAAGCCGGCGGCGATCATGAGCCAAATAGCGACCCAGTCGTCGCACCCGCTGCCAATCACTCACGACAGCCATCAAGTTGCAACTCCGACGGTGGTCGTCGCTAGACGCACAGCTTCAACAATGCTGCTCAGATCGCCATTGTCCAAGCGCATTGAAAGAGGGTGACCAACAAGCCGTGCTGTGGACTGAAACAGGTCTTCGATGGCGACAAGACCATTGTCTCGAAGCGTTCGGCCCGTCGCGACCAGATCAACAATCGCTTCCGACATCCCGGTGATCGGACCGAGTTCCACCGATCCATTCAGATGGACCAACTCCACAGGTAAATCCAGTGCATCAAAAAATTCCCGAGCGCAATGCGTGAATTTGCTCGCCACACGGCAATGGGGAGGCAGCTCTGCCGCTCGCGTGTATCCACTGCTGTCCTTCACGGCAACAGCCATGCGACAACCGCCAAAGCCAAGATCCACAAGCTGCGCAACGGGAAGCTGATGTTCCTTCAGCACGTCATAACCAACGACACCGAGCTGGGCCTGCCCGTAGGAGACATAGGTCGGAACATCGCCATTCCGCACCAGCAGAGCGCGCGCACGCCCACAGGGTGTCGGCAGCATGAGCTGACGATTATCTGGATCAAGGACCGCTGAAAAATCGAGGCCGGCCGCGGCAAATCGCGCCACGGACTGCTTCAGCAACGCGCCTTTGGCCAGTGCGACGGTGATCATGGGTTCAACGTCGATCTGAAAACCAGGCTGGACTTTAACGATGCAATCCACGCTCCACGCGCTGCCAGTGCTTCAGGACAACGTGATCTGGATCTGGACATGCGGCAACGAAGCTGTTGTCGTGGATCCAGCCGTGGCCGATCCAGTGCGCAACTGGCTACAAGAACGGCACTTAACCCTGACGACTGTTCTCCAGACGCATCACCACGCAGACCACATCGGCGGCACGCCTGAGTTGATGAAGATCTGGCCAGGAACCTCAGTCATCGCCGCTGCCAGAGACCGCTCCAGGATTCCATTTCAGACGGTGTCGGTTACCGACAACTCCAAGGTGAGCGTGATGGGACGAGAACTGCTCGTCATGGATGTAGCAGCACACACTTCGGCGCATATCGCTTTTTTTCTGCCAGAAGCATCTGACTCTTCAGTGGGTCCGCTTCTTTTTTGTGGTGACACATTGTTCGCGGGCGGCTGCGGACGACTGTTTGAAGGCACCCCCAAGGACATGCACCGTGCTCTTCAGCGTTTTTCATCCCTTCCGAGCTCGACCAAAGTGTGCTGCGCCCACGAGTACACCGAGGGCAATCTGCGCTGGGCCGTGGAGATTCGCCCCGACGATGTCGCGATTAAAACGCGATATCAAGAGGTCGGTGAGCGACGGGCCAAAGGAGAACTGACCCTGCCCAGCAGCATTGAGGTGGAGCAACGAACCAACCTCTTCATGCAGGCGAATTCCGCGGAGGAGTTGGGACAGCTGCGCCAGCACAAGGACCACTGGCGTGCAACTTGAGCCGATGCGGAAATAAGGTCACAGCGGCACCTTCGGCTAAACCAAGCTGGCCGCGAATGCCACGGTTGAGATCCGCTTGCAAAGGGAGATTGATCCGAAGCGTTTGACCATCAACCTGAATGCGGTATTGCCAGGACTGGCCAAGAAACTCCCTGCCCATGACGCAAGCAGTTCCGTCAGGTTCCGGACGGATGATCAGATCGGAGGGATCAACGAGGAGACACGCTTCTGAGGTGAGTTGCGGGAGTTGCTCACCAGACTCTGTGACAAGCGTTCCAAGGATGCAACTGAGGCAATTGCCCTGACTGGCCGTCACAGAGATGAGATTGCCCTGTAAGACAAAGCGCCCGACAAACGGGGTAGCCGGTTCCCGAACCAGATTTTGGGGCTTCTCGCATTGATGAAGAAGACCATCCTTCATCACAGCAACCCGATCGCAGATGGCGAGAGCCTCACCTGGATCATGCGTCACAATCAGCCCGCTCGCGCCACAAAGATTGAGCACGGAAGCGAGCTCGCTTCGCAGTCGCAAACGAACTTCAACGTCGAGGTTAGAAAAGGGCTCATCCAGGAGAACCACGTCTGGAGCGGGAGCCAAAGCCCTCGCAAGCGCTAAACGCTGACGCTGGCCGCCGGACAGCTGATGTGGGTAGCGCTGATCTAATCCGTCCAGTTCGAGCAGTTCAAGCAACCATCTGGCACGACTATTGTCCTGCCCAGGCTTTAAGCCAAAACAGGCATTTTGCCAAGCATTGAGGTGGGGGAACAGGGCATAGTCCTGAAAAACCATGCCAACACCGCGACGCTCCGGAGGCAACCAACGCCCCTCTCCTGCCACCGGTGATTGCTGAAGGTGCACACTGCCCCGCGAAGGACGCTCAAACCCTGCAATCAGGCGCAACAGTGTTGTCTTGCCACAACCAGAAGGTCCCAGAAGTCCAACCAGTTCACCCGCCTCGAGTTGAAGGTCAATCCCACGAAGTGTCCAAGCTTCACCATCTCCTTCGAAGCGATGCCAAATATCGCGTAGTTCAACAGGAGGAGATGAAGTGGACACCAAGGGGGGACCATGATTTAAAAATCATTCTCCCGTTTCTGGCATGACGACTCAAGCCGTGACGACAACGCTGGCTCCCAAGCCCGTCGGCCCTTACAACCAGGCCGTTCTGGCTGGAGGATGGCTCTATTGCTCCGGTCAAATTCCGATCGATCCCAGCACAGGCTTGATGGTTGGACATGGCGATGTAGCAGAAGAAACACGCCAGGTTTTAAAAAATCTCACTGCAGTGCTTCAAGAAGCAGGTGCGACGCCATCAAATGTCGTCAGATGCACGGTTTATCTTGCCGATCTTGCTGATTTCCAAACAGTTAATGGGGTGTATGCGGAAGTCTTCGGAGGAGGGGTCAGCCCGGCTCGAGCCTGCGTTCAAGTGGCAGCACTTCCCAAGAACTCTCGAGTCGAAATTGATTGCATCGCCTGGCTCGGAGAGGATTCAGCCTCAACATCAGGATCTTGAATGGAATGACACCAAGCAAACAACTCCAAAGAATGCAGTCCACAGGCTGAGCGATGCCAGATGAGCGAGCGATGGGAGATCCCCTCAGGCTCAAAGACCACGCAGATGACCTACGGACGCATCCGATGGGATAGATCTTCACTCATCCCGGAGTGGAACTACAGCGAGCCAGATCGCTGTAGGCCGATCAAATCACAAGGCTTGGACCCCGTTCCAACCAGACAGTGGTCCTACTGCTGAGGCGTCCTCCGGACACAGAAAGACGTGTGGCAATGTCCCAAAAACACTTGCCACGTCTCGTAATACAACCATTGGAGCGCTCAAGCGCCAAAGCGAGGAGCAGGCGATTGCATAGGTTAAGTAGGTGGTGACCAAGATCTAATGCCGCAGGCGAAGCTAACCATCGGGGAACTGGAAGCGGGTTATCCCCTGTACTGCAAAGCGCTTCGCAGGTTGCTGCAACAGGGAAAATCCCCTCAAGACATCGAACGCACCGTGTGCTGGGGACACCTGGAAACCCTCAATCGCTGTCTACCGACCCGCTACAAGTCGCCCTCCTACTTGCTGGCACTCATCAGACGGGATCTGGAGAAGGAGAGCGAGTAACTAGGAGCTATACCGCTCTAGAGAACAAATCTTGGCGGAATGATGCATTGCGTTCAAGCCAAAAAACAGAACGACATATCAAGCTGGCAACCATTCCGAGTCAGCATGGCCAAGCATCCAGACCACTACAGCCGAGAAGTTTCTACAACACATAGCAATGCACAAGCAAGGGGTTGACCAGACCTAAGTCTCAGAAAACAGGCGAAAATATTGAGCTACTAAACGACAGAACAGACATCATTCCTGGCCATAAGGCACAACCAATACAGCAGACTTGAAACGTATATATGGAGAGGCAGCCTTCACAACAGATCAAACCACAACCACTGAATCAGTCAATATGATGCAAGATGCGCTTCAAGAAATAACACCAAAAGAGCCCAAGCAAGATCACACGGAACAGGCTATTCATCACAATCTTCATTCTCTTTTTCACTTTCCCAAACCTCCACAACTTCTGGGAAATGATCGCGCATACAAGAATCACATATACCGTGGCTAAAACTAAGATTGCTCCGCTGAGACAAATATTGGTCGAGGTACAACCAATGGCCCCGGTCATCTTTAACCTTTCGACAATAAGAACATGTAGAAATCATGCCTGAATTGCCTTGGATCGTACAAACAGATTCCAATAACTTGATGGATCTTTTTCTTAACTCTAAAAAAGAAACTGCTTGTCTAGCAAGAGCCTCCATCACGGTACATTGAGAAGGCGTTAAATCCTTAGGCTTTCGATCAATAACGCACAATGTACCTATACGATGATCCTGGTGATTTTGCAATGGGAATCCAGCGTAAAGACGAATCTCTGGCTCACCCGTCACGAGAGGATTGTCTCTAAAGCGTTCATCTGAGAGAGCGTCTCTCACAATCAAAGGCTCTGGACTCAAAATGGCATGAGCACAAAACGACCAATCCCTAGACGTTTGCTCCGCCTCAAGGCCAACACGGGACTTAAACCACTGCCGATCAGCATCAACGAGACTGATCAGCGCTATCGGGGTTTGGCAGATTTCCGAAGCGATCTTTGTTATATCGTCATAAGACTGTTCCGGGCTCGTGCCCAGTATCCGGTATTCATGGAGAGCTCGAAGACGCTCAGACTCATTCTCTGGCCGTTCGGCGGTCTTCAATACTCAAACTTCTCTTTTTTCAATCTAACAGCCTTCCAAGAAAGCAACCTGTAGAGATACATATTCGAAAGTTAATTTCTACAAAGCGTCGCACTCAGAAGATTTACTTGTGCTAGCAAAATATTAAAAAAATCAATAGCGTATCGTTCATGGCGCAACAGTAAAGATGGAAAATCGAAATCGAGGAGGAGGAGCAAATCGCAAGCGAATCAGACAGACCAACATTGGTCCCCCAAAAAGAGCAGAAGATGAAGTTGATCAGCAAGGTCAGATCTGATCAAGTGAAAAACCAAACACGAGAAACACGTCAAAGCAGCATGTCAAAACAGTGGCAATGGTCGACGCAATTCTGCACAGGCATCCACAGCAAAAGGCTGGCTGAAAGGCAAAAGCTGAGCCAGTGCTAACAATTATTAACTTTCACGAACACCAGGCAAGGTCTTTATCGGCCGGACGATCCAATCCAAAAGGAGCTGACGGAACCAAAGCGATGCAACACAAGGCAATCTTGCCGAGATCGATGCATCCATCACAAGATTTTGCCACCCGTATGTAGAAAAAAACCGGTCAATCCAGTACAAAACACCTTAGCCACGCTGTTTGGCTGGCAATCAAGAGTCTTGTATTGTTCATGCACACATCACCTGGCTGGCCTCTGTGCCAGCTCTTTTGATGAAGTGCAACAAAGGGGCCAACGCAAACCGAACACATTGGGTGGGGGTTGGCTGGTGAAAAGAACCTATATAACCAGTCATCACATTGATTCGCTATTGATTGGGGATTGAACTAGTTCCTGGCTTATAGCAATGACACTGCACTCACGAATCAAAGCGATGAAAAGAAGTATTTCAGAGATTCAAAGTAGAAAGAGCCCTAGCATGCTGCTGGTGCATCTCACACTCAAATTGCTGTGATCAGTCGATCCACGAGAAAGAAAATGCTGATCAATTACAACCAAGGTGAGTGGTCTTGCCTATTTGCTAGGTTCAATCCGCATGGGTTGGAATGCGATCGATTTATGTGTACCTTATCAGTGCAGGAAGAATTTGATTTAATTACAGCAAAACTAACTTATCTTGAAAGTGGAAAGACGAAAGCAGTCTCTTTCTACGAGCCGCCAGAGGAGATGCAAATTGCTGAAGGAGGACACTGGAGTTCCGGGCCTAAGAATATCTCATTATCGAATTGGGTGACTGAACTTTGCCTATGCGATACAAATGAGAGACGACGAGCTGTTCTACAGCATCACTCTGAAGGGATTGAGGCAATCACCCTGATATGGGAATGGCGTACTTCAAGACCAGATTTAGAACCAATCCTTCCTAATCAAATTCAACTGATTCGACTGGAAGGGATGTTAGCCGGGCAAGCAACCTGGAGCTTTGAGAATCAATTGAATTGTACAGTGATGCAAAAAAGAAACAGTAGGAACAAAAACTCTGTAGCACTTTCCTGGGAACGATCAGCTCAAGACAAGAAACAAATCATAAGAACACACAGTGAAGACGGAGGGCTTATATCTGCAGAAAAGACAATGAGTTACAAGTGACCTGATAATTCAAGCGTAACCGAAGAAATTTCAAAAGCGCCAAGCAGGCCAAGCGCGTTTTCGTAAAAAGATCGGAATACAGGCAGCCAATGAAACAACAACAAACCTTAACGCTTGGTTATGTTTGCTGAAAGCTCTAATTATCATGGCCTCAACCGTTCCCGACGCAACAAAAACCTTCAATGGAAAGCTAAGCGGTCGTTTAGCAATACTTGGCTTAGCCATTGGCTTGATCACTAAGGCACTGACAGATCGTGGAATACTCGATCAAGTGTTCGGAATCTTTGCCTCTGGAACGACAACCCCACTATATTGATGACAATATCTGAGTTACGTCGTCTATCCGAAGAATACTATTTGATTTCATTGAATAATGGAACTTGAAAGATCGTTCATTGTGATCGACTGTTGAAAGACTATTTAACCTGACGCGAGGAAACTCAATAAATGTGATGTGTGCATTGTCCACAACTAACAGGTGAAGTATCGGGTGAAACCCAAATCTTTTCTAGCAAAGCTCTACGACCAACTCAATATATCACGAAGCAACTTGCAAGCCACCAAGCAACTAGTATTGACGTCTGCAATCAATATAAGCAATAATTTTTTTCAGGGGTGATACTTATTCAGCGCATGAAATATGCAAACAAGTACCTAGAGCCTAATGAATTAAGAAGATAATAATGTATCTTTTGAAAAACTCCT